>NZ_JACAPL010000001.1:0-84906 GCF_013385735.1 Pseudomonas sp. D2002
ATGTGGGTGAGTCATACCGGCAAGAGCGTTTTGCTTACTTTTGCGCTGTTCAAAAGTGAGCCGCCGTAAGGGCGGAACCCATATCAGCCCTAACCCAAATAACGGATATGTACCCAGCGGCCCCGCGCCAACCGCAGTACTCAACCCGTAAAAAATATTAGGCTGCGATAGCGGTAGGGCAGGCCCAACGGCTGTCACTGACCCGGCGCCATCGCAGGCAGCCAGCTCCCACCTATTTATGGGTGCCCAACCACTCCAACGCCGTACGCCACACACAAATCCCCAGGAAGTAAGCCGACATCAGCGACCACAACCCGAACGTCCACGGGTTAGTATTCGGATAATCCACCACCATCAAAAAGCTGCACAGCAACCAGATCGTGGTCACGGCGATGTTGATCGGCATAAACCGCTTGACCCGAAACGGGTGCAAAAACTTCATCGGCGTCACGGTCAGCAGCGCCAGGCCAATCACGGTCAGCAAGGTGACCCAGGCTTCCGGCTGGATGATGTACACGCACAGGGCAACCACGTTCCAGGCGGCGGGGAAGCCGACAAAGTAGTTGTCCTTGCTCTTCATGTTCACATTGCAGAAGCAGAACAGCGACGACACCAGAATCACCGAGACGGTGAACAGGTGGGTAAAGTCCGGCAGGTCGATATAGCGGTAGATAAACAGCGCCGGAATAAACACATAGGTCAGGTAATCAATCACCAGGTCCAGCACCGAGCCGTCGAAGCTCGGCAATACCGTGCTGACATTCACCCGTCGCGCCAGCGAACCGTCAACGCCATCGACCACCAGCGCCAGGCCCAGCCATAGCAGACAGGCCTTGGGTGAGTTTTCCAGCAGGGCCAGGGTGGCCAGGAAGGCCAATACCACACCGGTGGCGGTAAAGCCGTGGGCGCCCCAGGCTTTGAGTCTGGCTACATGCAGGGTCGATATCACGGGCGGTTCTCCAAAAGGTGAAACAGGGCAGCCGACGACGTAACGCCGTCGAGTCTGGCCAGGGAATGCAGGTATCGACCGGGAAGGGGAGGATAAGGTTCACCGCCCCGGTGTATGACTTAGCGTAGCAAGCGTAGGACGTTTCAGCATCAACCCTGACGGAACACCAGCGCCTTCAGGCCACTTTGCGGGTCGATATCCGGGAATTCAGGCGGGTTTTGCAGCCGTTCCACAAAGCGCAGGCCCGGTGCTTCGCGGGTGACGCCGTCGATCAGGAAGTCTTCACCGAACGCCGGGTCGTTCATGCACGCCAGCACGGTGCCCTGTGGCGTCAGCAAATCCGGCAGGCGGCGCAGTACGCGTTGGTAGTCTTTGGTCAGCAGGAAACTGCCTTTCTGGAAGGATGGCGGGTCGATGATGACCAAGTCATAAGGGCCGCTGTGAGTGACCTTTGCCCACGACTTGAACAGGTCGTGGCCGAGGAAGGTGACCTTGCCGAGGTCATGGCCATTCAAGCGGTGGTTGTCGCGGCCACGGCTGAGGGCGCCACGGGCCATGTCGAGGTTCACGACGTGGTCGGCGCCGCCTTCGATGGCGGCGACCGAGAAGCCGCAGGTATAGGCAAACAAGTTCAGCACGCGCTGGCCCTGGGCCTGCTCGCGCACCCAGTTGCGGCCGTAGCGCATGTCGAGGAACAGCCCGCTGTTCTGTTTTTTGCCCAGGTCGATCAGGTAACGCAGGCCACCCTCGGTGATGGTCAGCTCGTCCACGGCTTCACCGACCAGCCATTCGGTGGTGCTTTGCGGCAGGTAGCGGTGTTGCAGGGCGACGGTATAAACGCCGAACTGCTGCTTGAGCATATGTTTCAACGCCTCCAACTGCTCGGCGTCGGGCTCTTTGAACAGCGACACCAGCATCACACCTTGCAACCAGTCCACCGTCAGTTGCTCCAGGCCCGGCCAGCAGCGGCCACGGCCGTGGAACAGGCGCCGGGTTTCGGTGGGCGGGGGGGCCAGGGCGGTGAGCAGGTGGGCGTGCAGGGTGGCGAGTACGTCTGGGGTCATCGGTCAGCGTCGGTCATTAAGCGGGCGGCATTTTAAACACAGTTGCAACGTTTCGTGTGGCTTGAGCACAACGTGCTGGGAAAAAGCCAATTGGCAGTGATTCATGCTCAAAATCGACGCGCCTGCGCCGGATAACAGGCAAAAAATCCTCAAGCCCCGACATAAACTGGAAAAAAAGCCCGGAGGTGCCCATGAACGGTTTCGCGAGTGCAGTCAATCACACCGCGTTGGATCAGGTAGAGCAGGACGAGTGGCGCGACGCCCTGGCCTCGCTGGTGGCCAACGCCGGCCCCGAACGCGCACGGCAGATCCTCGACCTGCTGGCCCGCGAAGGCAGCGCCGCGCACATCGACTGGAAACCGCGGCACGGCACGCCTTACATCAACAGCATCAGCGTCGAGCAGCAGCCGGCCTTTCCCGGCGACCTCGCCACCGAAGAACGCCTGGCCTCGCTGGTGCGCTGGAATGCCTTGGCCATGGTGGTGCGCGCCAATCAGGCGTATGGCGAGTTGGGTGGCCATATCGCCAGCTACGCCAGTGCGGCGGATTTGTTCGAAGTGGGCTTCAACCACTTTTTTCGCGCCCGCAATGACAACTTTGGCGGTGACCTGGTGTTCTATCAGCCGCATTCCGCGCCGGGTATTTATGCGCGCGCCTATCTGGAAGGCCGCCTGACTGAAAACGACCTGGCGCACTACCGCCAGGAAATCGGCGGGCCAAAAAACGGCGCCCGTGGGCTCTCCAGCTACCCGCACCCGTGGCTGATGCCGGACTTCTGGCAGTTCCCCACCGGCTCCATGGGCATCGGCCCGATCAGTTCGATATTCCAGGCACGCTTCATGCGCTACCTGCAACATCGCGGCTTGCTCGATACCACCGACCGCCACGTCTGGGGCGTCTTCGGCGACGGCGAAATGGACGAACCGGAAAGCATGTCGGCCCTGACCCTGGCCGCCCGCGAAGGCCTGGACAACCTGACCTGGGTGGTCAACTGCAACCTGCAACGCCTCGACGGCCCGGTGCGCGGCAATGGGCGGATCATCGACGAACTCGAGGCGTTGTTCGCCGGCGCCGGCTGGAACGTGATCAAACTGGTGTGGGGCTCGGATTGGGATGGGTTGCTCGCCAAAGACACTGACGGCGCGCTGGTGAACACCCTGTCGCAGACCGTCGACGGGCAATTCCAGACCTTTGCCGCCAAGGACGGCGCCTATAACCGCGAACATTTCTTCGGTCAAAGCGCGTCACTCGCCAAACTGGTCGAGGGCATGAGTGACGAACAGATCGACCGCCTCAAGCGCGGCGGCCATGACATGGTCAAGATCCACGCCGCCTACCACGCCGCACGCCGCGTCAAAGGCCAGCCGACGGTGATCCTGGCCCAGACCAAAAAGGGTTTCGGCATGGGCGAAGCCGGGCAGGGCAAGATGACCACCCATCAGCAAAAGAAGCTGGATCGCGACGCGCTGATCGCCTTTCGCAATCGCTTCCAGCTGCCGCTGTCGGACGCGCAGACCGAAGCGCTCAGCTTCTTCAAACCCGCCGATGACAGCCTTGAACTGCGCTATTTGCACCAACGCCGCAACGCGCTCGGCGGCTATGTGCCGAGCCGCAGCCAGGCCGCGGCGCCAGTCGCTGTGCCGCCGGTGACGGGCTACGCCGGTTTCGCCACGGCGGCCGACGGCAAGGAAATGTCGACCACCATGGCCTTCGTGCGCATGCTCACCAACCTGCTCAAGGACAAAGCCCTCGGCCCGCGCATTGTGCCGATCGTGGCGGATGAGGCGCGTACCTTCGGCATGGCCAACCTGTTCAAGCAGATCGGCATTTATTCCAGCGTCGGCCAGCGTTACGAGCCGGAAGACATCGGCTCGATCCTCAGCTACCGCGAAGCCACCGACGGGCAGATTCTCGAAGAGGGCATCAGCGAAGCCAGCGCCATCAGCTCGTGGGTGGCGGCGGCGACCAGCTACTCGGTGCATGGCCTGCGCATGTTGCCGTTCTACATCTATTACTCGATGTTCGGTTTCCAGCGCGTCGGCGACCTGATCTGGGCCGCCGCCGACCAACGCGCCCGTGGCTTCCTGCTCGGTGCCACGGCCGGGCGCACCACCCTGGGCGGCGAAGGCTTGCAGCACCAGGACGGCAGCAGCCACCTCAGCGCCGCCACCGTGCCCAATTGCCGCGCCTACGACCCGGCGTTTGCCGGCGAGTTTGCGGTGATCCTCGACCACGGCATGCGCCAGATGCTCGAACACGACGTGGACGAGTTCTACTACGTGACCCTCATGAACGAAAACTACCCGCAGCCAAGCCTGCCGCAAGGCGTGGAAGCAGCGATCATCAAAGGCATGTACCGCCTGCAGGGCGCGGCTGACGCCAAGGTGCGCCTGTTGGGTTCCGGCACGCTATTGCGCGAAGCCCAGGCGGCGGCACAGTTACTGGCTGAGGATTGGCACGTGGCGAGCGAGGTGTTCAGCGTCACCAGTTTCAGCGAGCTGGCGCGGGATGCGCGGGAGGTGGAACGCTGGAATCGCCTGCACCCGCAGGGCGCCAAGCGCGTCAGCCATGTGAATGACTGTTTGCCCAAAGGCGCGCCGGTGATTGCCGTGTCCGACTATGTGCGCGCAGTGCCGCAGATGATCGCGTCGTATCTGGACTCGCGCTACACGGTGCTCGGTACTGACGGGTTTGGTCGCAGTGATACACGGGCGGCGTTGCGTGATTTCTTCGAGGTGGACCGCCACCACCTGGTGCTGGCGGCGCTGACGGCGTTGGTGGAGCAGGGGAGTTTGGCGCCGCAGGTGTGTGAGCAGGCGATTGAGCGGTATGGCTTGCAGACCGAGCGCGAAGCTTCCTGGGCCTCCTGACTGACGCAAATCCAAATGTGGGAGCGGGCTTGCTCGCGAAAGCGGTGGATCAGTTACAGATGTATTGACTGACACGCCGCTTTCGCGAGCAAGCCCGCTCCCACATTTCAGTTTTGTAGTGTCTGTTAAAACGTGGCAATCAGGGCAGGCCCGAACGCCTCCTTCAGAAACCCCGGCGCGATGTAGCGCTCGTAGTGCGCCTCGGAAAGCAGGAAAAACTCCCGATCAATCGCATCACGCAAATCCGCAAGGCTGCGCTCACGAAACTCCGGCAACAACGCCAAGCCATACGCATCCAGCCTGGAAATCACCCGCGCGCCCCGCGCAATCAGCTGGTACGCCCAGCAATACGGCGATTGGTGCGGCATAAAGCGAATCTTGCGGTCTTCCAACTGCTGGCGCAGGCGTTGTGGGTCGAACACTTCCAGCTTGCTGGCCATCACCTGCACCAGCAACTGCTCCAGGCGCAGCCACACGGCCTGTTTCTCGTCAGCGTTGTAGCCATTCCACTGAATCACTTCATGGTGATAACGCTTGCAGCCCCGACAGACCAGGTCGCCGTAAACGGTGGAGCACAGGCCGACGCAGGGCGTTTTGATGGTTTGATTGGGCATAAAGGTATGTTTGCAAAATGCGTGGAACACCGATAACCAATGTGGGAGCGGGCTTGCTCGCGAATGCGGTGAATCAGTCAATGCATCTGTGACTGACACTGCTCATTCGCGAGCAAGCCCGCTCCCACATTTGGTTTGTGTTGTTGATCAGTCCCAGCTCAGTGCGCCGCCTGTTTGATACTCGATCACGCGAGTCTCAAAGAAATTCTTCTCTTTCTTCAAGTCCATAATCTCGCTCATCCAAGGGAACGGGTTGGTCGTCCCCGGATACTCTTCCTTCAACCCAATCTGCGACAAACGACGATTCGCGATGAACTTCAGATAATCCTCCATCATCGCCGCATTCATGCCCAACACCCCACGCGGCATGGTGTCACGTGCGTACTCGATCTCCAGCTGAGTCCCTTGCAGGATCATCTGGGTCGCTTCTTCCTTCATCTCGGCATCCCACAAATGCGGGTTTTCGATTTTGATCTGGTTGATCACATCGATACCGAAGTTCAGGTGCATCGACTCGTCGCGCAGGATGTACTGGAACTGCTCCGCCACGCCGGTCATTTTGTTGCGACGGCCCATGGACAGGATCTGGGTGAAGCCGCAATAGAAGAAGATGCCTTCCAGCACGCAGTAGTAGGCGACCAGGTTGCGCAGCAACTCTTTATCAGTCTCGACGGTGCCGGTTTCGAACTTCGGATCGGAGATCGAACGGGTGTACTTCAAGCCCCAGGCAGCCTTTTTGGCGACCGATGGAATCTCGTGGTACATGTTGAAGATCTCGCCTTCATCCATGGCCAGCGATTCGATGCAGTACTGGTAGGCGTGGGTGTGGATCGCTTCTTCGAAGGCCTGGCGCAGGATGTACTGGCGGCATTCCGGGTTGGTGATCAGGCGGTACACGGCCAGCACCAGGTTGTTGGCAACCAGGGAGTCGGCGGTGGAGAAGAAGCCGAGGTTGCGCATGACGATGCGGCGTTCGTCGTCGGTCAGGCCTTCGGGGTTTTTCCACAGCGCGATGTCGGCGGTCATGTTGACCTCTTGCGGCATCCAGTGGTTGGCGCAGCCGTCGAGGTACTTTTGCCAGGCCCAGTCGTACTTGAAAGGCACGAGTTGGTTGAGGTCGGCGCGGCAGTTGATCATGCGTTTTTCGTCAACGGCGACGCGGGCGGCGGAGCCTTCCAGCTCGGCGAGGCCTTCGGCGACGTCGAGTTTGTCGAGGGCGGCCTTGGCGCGGATGATCGCGGCGGAGTCGTTGGCCGTCACGTTGCGCGCTTCCAGCGCGGCAGCGGCGCCGGCACCGTCGAGGCGGTCCATGTTGGCTTCGCTGGCATGCCCGGCGTTGGCGCCCTTGATCACCGCTGCACCGGTGTCTTCGTTGTCGACTTCATCCCAACTCAGCATTGAAATACTCCTTCCTGGTCTGTTCTGACGGTGTGTGAACCCGTCCAAAAATATGCGGTTTGCAGGCTACTAGGCATTGAAATATTGCGCGTAGTGTGGTCGGTAAATACCGATACTGCACACTATGTAGTGGTCTGTTCTGTTTGTGGGCACACTATATGGTGTGTAACAAAGTAGGTCAACGACACAAAACGGCATCGATCGTCGCAGGGGCCATGAGCAAAACTCACACCCCTATGACTTTTAATGGTTACGGCCGCTGCCAGCTCCAGTGCTAAAAAATCGCCAACAAGCTCCCCTCATAACAACAACGAGCGTTTGCGAAATGAACCCACTTGATCTGTACATCGGCGAGGGCTTCGAAGGCCCAGGCGTCAATGCTGCCCACATCAACATCCTCATCGGCCCACGCAACGGGCCGGCCGGCCAGGCGTTTGCCAACAGCCTTGCGTCGCCAAGCCAGGGCCATTGCCCGTTCATGGTGATTGCCCAGCCAAACATCCCGGTCAAGCCCATGACCCTCTACGTCAACAAGGCCGCGATTGGCAGCGACTTGCACGGCAATGCCACCTGGGGTGCGTCCCAGGCCGGGATCGCCAAGGCGGTGCTGGAAGCCTTGCTCGACGGCACCTTGCCGCCGGAAGCCGAAGACGAATGGGCCATCGTCACCGCCAACTGGGTCAACCCGGCCTGCGATGACTTGGACGCCGTCTACCTGAACAACTACAACGCCTGCCGCACCGCGATCCGCGCCGCCCTCAATGGCACGCCCTACACCGCGCAACTGGCCGATGTGGTCAACCACATCAGCAACCCTTTCTACACGCCAAAGGCCTGAGGACATCCCCATGCAATACATCCGTTTGGGCAACTCCGGCCTGCAAGTCTCCCGCCTGTGCCTGGGCACCATGAACATGGGCACCCCGGACTGGAAACCGTGGATTTTCGACGAAAAGCAAAGTGAGCCCATCGTCGCCCACGCGCTGGACAACGGCGTCAATTTCATCGACCTGGCCGACTTCTACTCCGCAGGCGTCGGTGAAGAAGTGGTGGGGCGCATCCTCAAGCGCGTCGCACGGCGCGAAGACATTGTGGTCACCACCAAAGTCGGCTACGGCACCCGCAGCGGCATCAATGCCAGCGGCCATTCGCGCAAGCACATCATGGACAGCATCGACGCCTCGCTGAGCCGTCTGGGCATGGATTACGTTGATGTGTTCATGCTGCATTATTTCGACCTGAACACCCCGGTCGAAGAGACCATGGCGGCGATGAACGACATCGTGCGCTCCGGCAAGGCGCGCTACATCGGCGTGTCGACCATGCTCACCGGCCAGTTGGCCAAGATCCTCATGGCGTGCGAGCGCAATGGCTGGGTCAAGCCCATCAATATGCAGCTGCAACTGAACTGCGCGTACCGTGAAGAAGAGCGCGAGATGATCCCGTTCTGCCGCGACCAAGGCCTGGGTGTCTCGGTGTTCAGCCCGCTGGCGCGCGGGTTACTCACCGGCGAAGTGCAGTCGACTCGCAACCAGACCGACTTTTTCACCCAGCAGATGTACAGCGACCAGGCCTCGTTCGATATCGCCCATTCGGTGCAGCGCGTGGCGCGTGCCCGTGGCGTGTCGAATGCGCAGATCGCCCAGGCCTGGGTCGCCAACCACCCTGGCGTCGACGTGATGCTGGTGGGGGCCGACACCACCGCCCAATTTGACAGTGCACTGGCGGCCCTCGACACCCAACTGGATGCCGAAGAACTGTACGAGCTGGAGCGTAATTACACGCCGTGCGATGTGATCAACGACTACACCGCCGGCCGGCGCATCCTGCGCGAGGCCCGCCCGGGCCTGGACCGTTTCAACCTGATTGAGGCCGTGGCATGAACCCGCTGATTCGTACTGGCAATTACATTGATGGCTGCTGGTCCAGCGGCGGCCCGACTTACCCGGTGCTCAACCCGGCCAACGGCGCGTTGATCGTTGACGTGCAGCGCGCCGCGGGCGAAGCCACCCACCTGGCCATCGACGCCGCCAACCGCGCCTTGCCGGCCTGGCGCAAGCTCACGGCGAAGGAACGCAGCCAGCGCCTCAAGCGTTGGAGCGAGCTGATGCTCAGCCACCAGAAAGACCTGGCGCAACTGCTCAGCCTGGAGCAAGGCAAACCCCTGGCCGAAGCCATGGGCGAAGTGGTTTACGCCGCGAGCTTCCTGGAGTGGTTCGGCGAAGAGGCTAAACGTGCGTACGGCGACGTAATTCCCAGCCACAAGGCCGACGCACGCATCATCGTCGTCAAGGAAGCCATCGGCGTGGTGGCGGCGATCACGCCGTGGAACTTCCCCCTGGCGATGGTCACCCGTAAGGTCGGCCCGGCACTGGCGGCGGGTTGCACGATGATCCTCAAACCTTCGGAAGAAACCCCGCTGTCTGCCTTCGCCCTGGCGGTGCTGGCCGAGCAGGCGGGTATTCCAGCCGGTGTGTTCAACATCGTTTCTGGCGATGCGGTGGCCATCGGTGGCGCGCTGCAAGCCTCCAGCGTAGTGCGCAAGCTGTCGTTCACCGGCTCCACCCGCACCGGCAAACTGTTGATGCGCCAGGCGGCCGACACGCTGAAAAAAGTCTCCCTGGAACTCGGCGGCAATGCACCCTTTATCGTGTTCGACGACGCCGACCTGGACGCCGCCGTCAAAGGCGCAATGGCGTCCAAGTTCCGCAATACCGGGCAAACCTGCGTGTGCGTCAACCGCTTCTTTATCCAGGATGGCGTGTATGACGCGTTCACCCGCAAACTGGCTGAGGCGGTCAGCGCGATGCGCGTCGGCAGCGCTTTGGACGGCGACACCGAACAAGGCCCACTGATCAATGCGGCCGCGCTGGCCAAGGTCGAAGCCCATGTCGGCGACGCCTTGGAGAAGGGCGCCAAACTGCTGTGCGGCGGGCGTCGTCATGCGTTGGGCGGGACGTTCTTCGAACCGACCATCCTCACCGAAGCCCATGGCGACATGCTGATTGCCCAGGAAGAAACATTCGGCCCGGTGGCGGCATGCTTTCGTTTCCAAGATGAAGCCGAAGTACTGCAGCGCGCCAATGACACGCCGTTCGGTTTGTCCGCGTACTTCTACAGCCGCGATATCGGCCGCGTGTGGCGCATGGCCGAAGGCCTGGAAGCGGGCATGGTCGGCATCAACGAAGGGATTATCTCCACCGAAGTCGCGCCGTTTGGCGGCATCAAGGAATCGGGCCTGGGCCGTGAAGGCTCCAAGTACGGGCTGGATGATTATCTGGAGATCAAATACTTGTTGATGGGCGGCTTGTAAGCGCGGTCTTCCAATCACTACAGATCCAATGTGGGAGCGGGCTTGCTCGCGAATACGGTGGGTCTGTTACCACATCCATAAACTGACACACCGCTTTCGCGAGCAAGCCCGCTCCCACACAAGCCCGCTCCCACATTCGGATTGGGTTTTGCCCGCTGTTACTCCGTCAAGAACAACAATATGGAGAACACCATGACTGCTCAATCCGTCAAAATCGACGACCTGCCGATCGGCCGCTTTCATCTGAAGATCGCCGGTCTGACCTTTGGTGCGCACTTCACCGACGGCTATATCCTCGGCTTGATCGGTATCGCCTTCACTCTGCTCAGCCCGCAGATGCAACTCGACGCCTTCTGGCAAGGCTTGATTGGTGCTTCGGCGCTGATCGGTTTGTTCCTGGGTAGCCTGTTTTTCGGCTGGATCTGCGACACCCTCGGTCGGCAGAAGATCTTTCTCGTCAGCTTTGTGCTGATTACGGTGGCGTCGGTCATGCAGTTCTATGCTGAAACTGCCATGGGGCTGTTGCTATGCCGAGTGCTGATCGGCATTGGCTTGGGCGGCGACTTCAGCGTCGGCCATGCCATGCTGGCCGAGTTTTCGCCGAAGAAACATCGGGGTGTGCTGCTCGGCTCCTTCAGCGTGGTCTGGACCGTCGGCTACGTGGCCGCAACCTTTGTCGGCACCGCGATGCTCAGCCTCGGTGACGATGCCTGGCGCTGGATGCTCGCATCGTCGGCGATCCCGGCCGGGCTGATTCTGCTCGCGCGCATCGGCACTCCGGAATCACCGCGCTGGCTGGTCAACCGGGGGCGCATCGCCGAAGCCCGTGCCATCGTCAAAAAGCACCTGGGCGTGCATGTGGTGCTGGATGAGGAACCGTCGACGCAAACCCGTTCCGGCTATGGCGTGTTGTTCAGCCGCGAATACCGCAAGCGCACGGCGTTCAACTGCCTGTTCTTCGTATGCATCGTGATGCCGTATTTCGCGATCTACACCTTCCTGCCCTCGATCCTGAAGAAAATGGGCCTGGCCGAAGGTTTTGGCACAGAATTGATGCTCAACGTGCTGCTGATCATCGGCGCCTTGATCGGCATCTGGTGCACGGTGAAGTTCTCGCGCCGTGGGTTTCTGATCAATTCGTTCATCATCCTTGCTGCGGCGCTGTTCCTGTTGGCGGTGCTGCCGGGGAGCATGGCGTGGCTGATGGTGTTGACCTTCGGTGTGTTTACTTTGGTGTTGTCGGCGGTCAGCAACCTGGTCGGGGTATTCCCGGCAGAAAGCTTCCCCACCGAAGTGCGTGCCAGCGGCATTGGCCTGGCAACGGCGGTGAGTCGCCTGGGCTCGGCGATCAGTACGTTTCTTTTGCCAGTGAGTGTGGCCGGGATTGGTTTGAGCCCGACCATGGGCATTCTGGCGGCGATACTGGTAGTGGGCGCGATTATCTCCTGGGCCTGGGCCCCGGAAACCAAGGCGCTGACCTTGAGCCAGGCGTGCAAGGCCCAGGCGCCACCGGTGTCAGGGATTGCTGACCTGGCCCAGCCACTGCGTAAACAAACGAACCTTGGATAAACCCTGTTTGTCACTCGCCACATCCAGCCAATAGCCATAAGGGCCGATCACTTCCACGGGCGTGATCGGCAGCAGGCTGCCATTGGCCAACTCGCGCTCGATCATCTGCCGGTCGATCACGGCTAAGCCACCGCCTGCCAGGGCGGTGTGGATCACCTGGTCCAGGGTGCTGAATTCCAGACCCTGGCCCGCATCGATGTCGTTCCGGCCCATGGCCGCCAGCCAGTTTTCCCAGACCTTCAAGCGCTTGCCGTCATGCAGGATATGCAGCAATGGAAAACGCCGCAGGTCAGGCGGTTGGCCGGCGCTGAACAGCTCCGGGCTGGCGACGGCGATGTGCCGTTCCATCACCAGCAATTGGCTGCTGCAATGCGCCGCCGGTTCCAGGCCGAAACGAATCCTGCAGTCGATTTCCGTCAGGCTGTCGTGGCTGTTCTGGTGGGTGACGCTGAGGTTGATATCCGGGTAACGCTCGCAGAAGCGTCGCAGGTGCGCGGACAGCCAGCGTGTGGCCCACGTCGGCGGCGCGACGATGCGCAGGCGCTGGCGCAGGTTGGGCACACGCACGGCTTGCAGGGCGCGCTCGATATGGTCGAAGGCGTCGCTCAGGTGTGGGGAAAGCGCAAAGCCGGCCTCGGTCAGGGACAGGCCCTGGGGCGTGCGGATGAACAGAGCGATGCCGAGGTAGTCTTCGAGTTGTTTGATCTGGCGGCTGACGGCGCCCTGGGTGACGTTAAGGCCCACGGCGGCCTGGCTGAAGCTGCGGTGGCGAGCGACTTCTTCGAAGATACGCAGCATGTTGAGGGCGGGCAGTTGGCGCATGAAAAGGATTCCACACCGGTTGTTTTTATAGTGTTTTTGGTGGCCTCTTCGCGAGCAAGCCCGCTCCCACATTTGATCGGCGCTGCGGTCAAAATGTGGGAGCGGGCTTGCTCGCGAAGGCGTCAGTGATGACGCCGCCTATTTTAGAAGTAATACCCAATGTTCATATACAGCTGATTCTCCCACTGGTTACTCCCCCCAGCCCCCAGGCTCTCGGTATAGCTGCTCCCGCCAATATACGGATCGTTCTTGCCGATCAACCACTCTGTCGCTACCCACAATTTGCTGACGGAAAATGACGTGCCCAGAATCACCCGTTGCGAGGTCTTGAATTGATCCTCGGATTTATCAAACGCACTGTAGTTGGCATACAGCTTCACGCCGCTGACTTGGTCAAACAGGTATTTTCCGCCCACGTCGTAACTCAAGTCCGCCACATACAAATTGCCCCGGCTGGCCACGTTGAACGTACCGTCATAGCCACCCAGCGTCACCACGCTGTCGGTGCCGGGGTTACGTGGCGACATTTGTTGGCGCGCCGCCTGCAATTGCACGCCCCACGGGCCGTTTTTGCCCAGGTAATGGATCGCCACGGCGTTGCGCCGACCGTCGTTGTTGGTGTCTTTGTTCTCAAGCGTTGAGGTCAAGCCGGACAGCCCGACTTCCGACTTCCAGTTGCCCAGGTCCATGGCTTTGGCCACCCGCACCACCACGGTGTTGCGTTCCTGGTTGTTGCTGCCGTCGCCCACGTAACTGTCGGCTTCGGAAATCACGCTGGAGTAGGTCACGCCCTTGCTGGTGCCTTTGCCTTGCCACGCCGGGCGCAGGTAGTAGCCGGCCTGGATGTTCCAGTCGCCGCTTTGCTGGATGTACTTGGCGCCGACCTGCTGCACGTCTTCCAGGCCGATCACGTTGCCCAGAGTTTCATAGAAGGTGCTGCCAAAATACGGCTGCAAGCCGAACGGCACGGTGTTCAGGCCCACCTGCACTTGCTGGTCGGGGTTGAACTTGTAGCCCACCCACGCAAACTTGGCGAACTGGATATCGCCGTAGTTCTTGGTGTACTGGTACGGGTACGAACGCCCGTAAAAGCGGTACTGGGCCTCACCGGTCCAGGTGTCGGAGTTGTACTTGGCGCTGAGGAACGCGGTGTCGAGGCCGAACTTCTGGATGCCGCGATCCGGGTCATAGTCCCAGCGCGCCCGCACGGCGCCGCCGAGGTCGAGGTTGTCGGTGACCTGGTAGGCCATGGCTGGCGCCGCCAGGGCGCCGAGCACTGGGACCAGGGCGATGTAACGTAGGGTTGGTCGCATGGTTTCGCTCTCATTATTGGTTATTTTTTGGCAACAGCAGCCCGTTGCCGCAGCGAACGCTGCGACGTGGGGAAAATTTTGCAACTCAGTGCGCGGCGGGGCGGATCAGCCTCAGTGGCGGCCCGGCAGCCGGTAATTGCGTGGCGCCCGGCGCCGCCGCGAGCAGCGCCTGGGTGTAGCTGTTTTGTGGGCGCAGCAGCACCTGTTCAGCGGTGCCGTACTCGACGACTTCGCCCTGGCGCATCACCGCGATGTGGTCGCTGATCTGCGCCGCCACGCGCAGGTCGTGGGTGATAAACAGGATGCTCAGGTTCAGTTGCTGTTGCAGCTCGGCGAGCAGTTCGAGTACCTGTTTTTGCACCGACACATCCAACGCCGAGACGCTCTCATCGGCGATCAACACTTCCGGGCGCATGGCCAGGGCGCGGGCGATGCCGATGCGTTGGCGCTGGCCACCGGAAAACTGCCGGGGCTTGCGCTTGAGGGCGTCGCGCTTGAGGCCGACCTGTTCGAGCAAGTCACCGGCCTCGGCCCAGGCGTCCTTTGCCGACAGCCCGCGCAATTGCGCGGCGCGGGCGATGATGTCGCCGACGCGATGGCGTGGGTTGAGCGAACCGTACGGGTCCTGGAAAATCATCTGGATGCGCCGCCGATTGGCCGCCAGGGCTGAGCCGCGCAAGGCGAGGAAGTCAGTATCGCCGACCCACACATGCCCGCTGTCACTCTCCACCAGACGGATTGCAGCCTTGACCAAGGTACTTTTGCCCGAGCCGGACTCGCCGACAATCGCCAGCGTCTTGCCGCGTGGCAGGTTCAGTGACACGTTGCGCAGCGCCGCGACGGAGCTGCCGCCGACGTTGTAGGTTTTGGTCAGGTGTTCGATGCGCAACGCCAACTCACCGTCGGCACTCGGCGTGTGCAGTTCCGGGTGCAGGGCCGGCACTGCGGCGATGAGTTTGCGCGTGTAGGCGTGGGCCGGGGCGTTCAGCACTTGGTCGCGGTCGCCAATCTCCACCAGGCGGCCACCTTCCATCACCGCAATGCGGTCGGCAATCTGTGCCACCACACCGAAGTCATGGGTGATAAACACAATGCCGTGCTGGCCACGCCCGCGCAGGTCGCGCACCAGCTTCAGCACTTGGGCCTGGGTGGTCACGTCCAGCGCCGTGGTGGGTTCGTCGGCGATCAACAAGTCCGGGTTCATCGCCAGGGCCATGGCGATCACCACGCGCTGGCACTGGCCGCCGGAAAGTTGATGGGGAAAGCTGTTGGCGATGCGCGGTGGGTCTGGCAGCTGGGTGGATTCGAGCAGCGCGAGCATGCGTTCGCGGCGCTCGCGTTGGGGCATGTGCGCGGCGTGGATGTCGAAGATTTCTTCGACTTGTTTGCCGATCCGAATCGCCGGGTTCAGTGCCGCCATGGGCTCCTGGAAAATCATGGCGATGCGGTTACCGCGCAATTGCCGCAAGCGTGCTTCATCCAGCGCGCAGATATCGTCACCGAGAAAGTCAATCACCCCACCGGCATGTCGCAGGCCTTTGGCGTAGTCGCCCATGATCGCCGCCGACAGCACGGATTTGCCCGAGCCGGACTCGCCGATCACGCAGAGGATTTCACCCTTGCGCACCTCCAGGCTGATGCCGTGCACGGCATGGCTGCGGTCGGCGCCGGCGGGCAGTTCAACCGACAGGTTTTTTACCCGCAATACGGTTTCAGCGTTCATGTTCAATTCCTCGCGCCGTGCTGGGCGTTTTCATCCAGGCCGTCCGCCAGCAGGCTCAGGCCCAGCATCAGGGTGGAGATGGCAATGCAGGGGAAGATCACCAGGTGTGGGAAGGCAATGGCCATGGCGCGGCCATCGTTGATCATGCCGCCCCAGTCCGGCGTCGGTGGCGGCAGGCCGAGGCCGAGAAAACCCAGGGCGCCGATCATGATCGCGGTGTAGCCGATGCGCAGGCAGAAATCCACGATCAACGGGCCGCCGCAGTTGGGCAAAATTTCTACCAGCATGATGCGAAGTGAGCCTTCACCTTGGGTGATCGCACTGAGTACGTAGTCGCGCGAGCGGATGTCGATCGTCAGCGCACGCATGATGCGAAAGATCGCCGGGGCACTGGTGAAGGTCACCGCAATCAGGATATTCAGCGCCGAAGCACCCAGGGCGATGATGATCACGATGTACAACACCAGCACCGGGAACGACAGCACGGTGTCGGCCACATACGACAGCACGGCATCCACCCAACCGTTGAAGTAACCGGCGCACAAGCCCATGGCGATGCCCACGGCGAACGCGGTGAGTGTGGCCAGGATCGACCAGAACAGCACGGTGCGCGTGCCCCAGATCAGCCGCGAGAGAATGTCGCGACCGATCATGTCGGTGCCCAGCAGGAAGCTCTGGCCGTTGTCGCCGGTAGTCATCGGCGTCAGCAAGGGCGTGAAACTTTCCAGCGGATCATGCGGCGCCAGCCAGGGTGCAAACAGCGCGATCAACACCCAGCCGCCGACCAGCAACAGGCCGAGCAACGCCAGGGGATGTTTGAAGGCGTGCAGACGGTTCATTGGGCACCTCCGCCGAGACTGCGCAGGGTGATGCGCGGGTTGAGCCAGGTGTAGGCCAGGTCCGAAAAGATCTTGGTGATGCCCACCACTACGGCACTGACCATCGCGCAGGCTTCGATCAGGTACACGTCATGGTTCAGTGAGGCGGTATACAGCAGCGAGCCGAAGCCCTTGTAGGCGAAGAACACCTCGACCACGATCACGTTGGACAGCAGCCACGGGATGTACAGCATGATCACTGTGATCGGGGCGATCAGCACATTGCGCAGGGCATGCCGTACGACGATGCGCGCAGTGGAAGCGCCTTTGAGCCGCGCCGTGCGGATGTAAGGTGACTGCATCACTTCAACCATCGACGCCCGCGTGATCCGCGCCAGGTAGCCGATGCCGAACAGGCACAGCACCATTAACGGCAGCACCAGCTCCACCGCGCTGAAGCCGTCGCTCATGCTGCTGACGCCGGGCAGCCAGTTGAGCCAGAACACAAAGATCGCCGAGACGAATACCGCGCTGGCAAAGTCGGGAATCGAAGTGGTGACAATCGACACGAACGATACCAGGCGGTCGAGCAGCGAGCCTTGGCGGATGCCGGCCAGGATGCCCAGGGTCAACGCCACCGGCACCATCACCAGTAAGGCCAGGCCGGCCAGGGTCAGGGTTTGCGCCAGGTTGGGCAGCAACAGCTTGATCACCGACTCGCGAAAGTACACCGAGGTGCCCCAGTCGCCGCTGACAAAGTCCTTGAGCCACAGCAGGTAACGCCAAACAAAAGGTTGGTTATAGCCGTGCTCTACCAGCCACGCCGCACGCTGGTCGGCGGCGGAGTAGGGGCCGAGGACGTTGATCGCCACGTCCTCGATATTGAGTTCCAGGGCCAGGAACACGATCAGTGACACCGACAGCAGGGTCGCCACCAGCGCCAGTAATTTGCGCAATAGAAAATGAGCCATGGGTGCATGCTCCGACTGTTCAAGGGAGGCCTGCCCGCAGTCGGGCAGGAAGGGCGCGCCTTAACTCAGGCGCTCAGCCACACATTGCCCATGGGGTAGAAGTCGGAAGGGTGCACCTGAAAGCCCTGGACCTTTTTGCTCACGGCGGTGAACTTGTCACCCCAGAACGGCTGCACGATGACGCAGGCGTCTTGCAGGATCTGCTCGACGTTTTGCATCGCGATAGCGCGTTGTTTGGGGTCGATGATGCCCATGGCCTTGTCCAGCGCGGCGTCAAAAGCCGGGTCGCTGTAGTGGCTTTCGTTCCAGGCGCCACCGCCGCGGTAGGCCAGCTCCAGGGACATCACGCCCAGCGGGCGATGGGCCCAGTAAGTGAGGCTGAACGCGGCCTTGTCCCAGATCGGCCAGTATTGGGCGGCGGGCACCACTTTGAGGTTGATGCGAATCCCGGCTTCCAGGCAGTTTTGCTGCAGGATTTGCGCGCAGTCCTGCTCATAGCGGCCCTGGGTGTTGCCGACGATCAAATCGATGTCGATGCCATTAGCAAAGCCGGCTTCGGCCAGTAGCTTCTTCGCCGCCGCCACATCGCGGTTGCGCTTGGGCAGAGGGAAGTACTCGGGATGGGAGGGCGCCACATGGTGGTCTTCGCCCAGGGTGCCCATGCCGCGATAGGCGATCTTGAGCATTTGCGCGTTATCGGCGCACAGCACCACGGCTTTACGGATGCGCAGGTCGGTGAACGGCTTCTGATCGCAGGCCATGCGCATCACCACGGTTTGCGCGGATTTACAGGTGAGCAACTGCGCGCCGGGCAGGCGCTTGGCCAAGTCGAGTTCGGCCACGGTGACGCGGTACAACACGTCGACTTGGCCGGCCTGCAGGGCGGCGAGGTGGGTGGACACGTCGGTGCCCATGTCGATGTAACGCAGCTCGTCGAGGTTGGCAGGCTTGCCCCAGTAATCGGCGCGCTTGGCGAACGTCGCCTGTTTGTTCACGGCGAATGAAACCAGCTTGAACGGCCCTGTGGCCAACGGGTTTTTCGCCCAGTCGTCACCGGCCTTGAAGCTGCGGTGGACGATGGCGCAGGTGAACGCGTTGAGCATTTCCGGGATCGCCAGCATCGGCCGCTTGAGCAGCAGGCGGAACTGGTAGTCGCTGATTTTCTCGAAGGCTTTGATGTCCTGGAATGCGGTGCGGTTAACCGACTTGGAGTCCGCCGCGATCCATCGTTCAATGTTGTGTTGCACGTCCTCGACAGTGAAGTGGTCGCCATTGCTCCACTTCACATCCTGGCGCAGGTTGAAGGTCCAGGTGGTGAGGTCGTCGGACGGGCTCCAGCTTTCAGCGAGGTAGGGGTGGGTGATGTTGTCGGCGTCGACCCAGGTCAGGTATTCCAGCGAGTTGCGCAACAGGTTCGAGGCTTCGATCCAGGTGATCAGCATCGGGTCCTGGATTTCCTGGATCGCACAGGCAAAGCGCAGGCTGCCACCCTGGCGGGCGGGTGTGGCGTCGGCGGCCTGGGCGTCGTTGCCAAGCAGGGCCGAGCCGATAAAGCTGCTGGCGCTGGCCACGGTAATTCCCAGCAGGGCAGCGGTGCGCAGGAACTGGCGGCGGTTGATCTCGCCGCTTTGTGCTTGGGCACACAGGTCATTGATGGCTGGATGCGCCTCGGCGCCGTCCAGGGTAGTCAACTCTTTCATAAGCCTCTCCGGTACTTGCGAATATGCGTTTTTGTTGAACCGCAAGGGTCAGTGGCAGGCGCAGTAAAGGCGCAGCACGGACCGCTGTGAAGCCGGCAGAAGAACAAGGCGCAACGAAGTGAGGAGGCGGGCAATGGGACAGGACATAGGGCAGCTCTCATGTTGTTTTTATTAGAGATGCCCGCAGTTTTGTCATTTGCGCAAAGATCGACAAACGACAAATTCTGCGCAGTAACCTTCTATAAATGCATGTTACATGCTGCCCCGCGTCGACCGATCGTTCCCACGCTCTGCGTGGGAATGCTGGCCAGACGCTCTGCGTCGCCTCTGCGCAACGGTGACGCAGAGCGTCACGGGATACGTTCCCACGCAGAGCGTGGGAACGATCATTACCGCAGCAGGCGCGGGTCGAACGGGTAGTCGGAGAGCAACTCGATGCCGTGTTCGTGGATGTAGATCTGTTCTTCAAGCTTTACGCCTTCGCCGCCGTCGTCGTGGCCGATGTAACTTTCCACGCAGATGGTCATGCCGGCCTCGAACACACCGTCGTAGCCCAGCGCGTCGATGTCTTCGCGGTGCACCACGTAAGGGTATTCACCGGTCATGCCAACCCCGTGCACCAGGGCGAAGTAGCGGTTGTTTTTGTAATGCTCGGGAATCTTCCAGGCCATCTCGGCGTATTCCTTGAAGCTGCGCCCGGCCTTGAGCATTTCCACGTTGGTTTGCACTTGCTCGTAGGCGAGTTTGTACAACTCTTGCTGCTTGGCGGTGGCGGCCTGATCGCCACAGAGAAAGGTGCGTGAGAAGTCGGCGTAATAGCCGAAACGCCCGACCACGTCGGTGTCCAGTGCCACCAGGTCGCCGGCCTCGATCGGCCGCGTGCTGCACTCCTGAAACCACGGGTTGGTGCGCGGCCCGGAAGACAGCAGGCGCGTCTCAACATAGTCGCCATCGGTGGCGATCACATGCTGGTGCAGGTGCGACCACAGCTGGTTCTCGGTGATGCCCGGCACCAGCTTGCTTTCCATCAAGCGCACCCCGGCCTCGGTGGCCCGCAGACTGGCGCGGATCATCTTGAGCTCGTTGGGCACTTTGATGCAGCGCGCCCGTTCCAGCGGTTCCTGGGCGTCAAACACCTGGTAACCGAGCTTTTGCAATTCGAAGGCCGCCGCCGAGGTGGCGCTCTCGATGGCGATACGTTTGCCGCCACCGCACTGGCGCACCAGCTCATCAATCTCGGCTGCCCAGTCGGCGGTGACGTTGCCCAGAAAGCTTTCACAGAAGTAGTAGGAGATGGCTTTGGCCGGGCGCACTTCGTCCACGGTGTTCAGGCTTTCAGCCAGGTGCAGGCAGCCGCCGAACTCGAAGATCACCACCGGGCCTTCGGCGGGGATAAACGCATAGCGCGCCGGGTTGCGCGCCGAGTACACCTGCATGTTGCGCGAGCCAGTGGCGTAGCGCATGTGGGTCGGGTCGAACAGCACACAGGCGGCGTAGTCACGTTTTTTCAGTTCATTGCGCACCCGTTGCAGGCGGTCCAGCTGGATTTGCTGGATCTCGTCCTCGGTGGGTTCGCAGTCAGCGGGGTTGCGGTTGGGGCCGGACAGACTCATGGGTGTTCCTCGCAGGGCACATACGGTTTTGGTTTTTTTTGAGGGGGGAATCAGTCGAGCAACTGGTCGCTGCGCACCAGGTTGCGTTCGGCTTGCAGATGGGCTTCGGACAGGCGTCCGTAAAGCTGTTTGGTGCGCTGGGCGCGGCCGATGATTCCGGGCTTCTCCGAGTAGGCGAAGATCGCTGTGTTGCGTTCGGTGGCACCTTCTACGCGGGTGACCCGGTGCACCGAGAAGCGGCCCTTGAAAATCTGCAGATCACCCGGGTTGAGTGCCAGCTCCTGGACCCGCGAGCGATCTTCGCCGCGCACCACTTTGCCGACGGCGCCGAGGTTTTCCTGGCTGCGCGAGCGGATCATCGGCGCGTATTCGAACAGGCCACCGGCCTCGGGTTTCTGGGTCATCATGCTGACGATGAATTCGTTGGTATCGAAGTGCCAAGGCTGCTCGGTGCCTTCGGGCATCACGTTGATCACCAGCCCGGCGAAGGGGTCGGCGTATTCGAAAATCTCCGATTCGTCGAGGCAGGCACCGATAAAACGTTTCATCATCGGTGAGACGTACAGGCGATGGATGATCGCGTCGGGGGCGATCATGTCGCGGGTCACGAAGCCGCTGGTGCGCTCCATGAACGTGCGGCGCGGATCATCCTGGGGCAGGCTGGCGTCGTCCTCGGTGAAATAGGCGTTGACCTTGCGCACCGAATAAAATGTTTTGCCCGAGAGTGCCTGACCTTCCAGGCGCGCCTGCTCCAGCACTTCAGGGCGCAGGAAGTTTTTCAGCAGGCAGCAACCGTCTTCGGCCAACTCGGCCCGCGCATGTTCAATTAAGGCCTGTAATTGAACATGGCCCGAATCATGTATGGGGTACAGCTCGGTATTAATGATGTCGCTGATATCGCCGGTTTCGGCATCGGCAAGTTTAAGACTCATACACGGCTCCTGACGTCGGTTGTTGTGTTGAGTCGATAGTTGCGTAAAGCGTTTGGAAGTGGAAATTACAAGTTGTGATCGAATCCATCGGCAGGGGCGATAGTCATGTCAGGCGAACTGGATGGCGGTTTACTTAAAGTATTTGTGGCAATTATTGAGTGCCAGGGGTTTTCGGCCGCCGCCGAGCGCCTGCATAAAACCCAATCCACCGTCAGCCAGAGTTTGCAGCGGCTCGAAGAGATTGTCGGCACGCCGCTGATACGCCGCACCAGTCGCTCCATTGGCCTGACCCCGAGTGGCGAGACCTTTCTGATCTACGCGCGGCAAATCCTCAAGCTGCACCTGGAGGCCGTCAGCGCCGCACAATTGCCCAATGAGCAGGTGTGTATCCACCTGGGCATGCCGGAGGATTACGCCGAATATTGCCTGGGCGGGATGCTCAAGGACTTCCAGGCCCAGTTTGCCCAGGTCCGCCCTGACATCTGTTGCGAGATGTCGACCGCGCTGGTCGCCCGCTTGCATCGTGGCGAGCTGGACCTGGTGTTGGGCGTTGAACATGCCGGCCTGCAACCCGGCGAATACCTGTGCGACGAACCGTTGGTGTGGGTGGCGGCGCCGAGTTGGAGTTGCGTGGGGCGCCAATCGGTGCCGCTTGCGGTCTACGCCGAGGGCTGCGCCTTCCGCGCCAATGCCGTGCAGGCGTTGGCCGAGGCCGGGCGCTCGTGGCAGGTGGTGTATACCAGCCAGAGCCCGCGCGGGATCGCAATTGCGATTGAGCAGGGCTTGTCGGTCGGGGTGATGGCGCGGCGCCTGGTGCCGGCCGGCTGGCAGATTCTGGATGAGCAGCAAGGCTTTCCACCGATTGCGTCGGCCCGCCTGATGCTCTGGCGCTCAAGCGGCTGCCAGGTGCCGGAGGTGGAGGCATTGGTGGAGATTCTGCAGCGCCAGTTGGGGCGCTCAGGGCACATGGACAGGCAGCGTCTGCGCGGTTTGTCGATGAGCCATGCGCTTGAGCAGTAACAGGCAGGCGATCACCCAGCCGGCGATCCAGCCGTGCACCACGGCAAACTCACCACTGACTTGCAACAGCCAGCCACAGAGCCCGTTGGCGGTGGCACTGGCCAGGCCATAGCTGACCATGCTCAGGCTCACCACTTGCAGGCTGTGCACCGGGTTGAGACGCGCGCTTAGGTAGGCCGCCATCAACCCCCATGAGGGGAAATAGAACAGCGCAAATAACCCGGCGGCCCACCAGCTCACGAGCAGGCTGGGGTGCGCCAGCAGGCCCAGCATGGCCAGGCCAAACGCACCGATGCTCAGCGCCAGCACCCGCAACGCGCCCCAACGATCCGCCAGCGCACCCAGCAGCAGCCCGCCGAGGGCACCGCCGATGCCGATCAACGTCCACATCGAACCGGTGATTGCCGGGCTGGCGTGCAGGCGATCGCTGACAAACACCGACAGGAAATTCAGAAACGGCCCACTGATCGCGCCGATAAACCCGCTGAGCAACACAATCTGCAACGCCACGGGCTGTTCCAGACACACACGCAACCACTGCCTCAGTACGTGAGTGAAGGCGGGTGGCTGGGCGGCGCGGGGCGCCTGCTCGGCGTGCGGGCTCAAGGCCCAGAGGGTCAGCAGCGTGACCAACAGCGTTAATCCGGCACAGATCAACCAGAACTGCCGCAACGTCAGCCCCTGCAACAGCGCGATCAACACGCCGTTCAAGCAGATCGCAAACGCTGCGCCCGACGAGGCCAGCCCCAGCACGCGACTGCGGTGGCTGGCCGGGATGACTTCGCGCGCCAGGGCTGCAATGGCATTCCAGTTCGACACCGCACACGCCGACACCAGCGCCAGGCACAGGGCAAACGGCAGCACCCACGGGGTGGCGACGGCCAGTGCCAGCAGCGCGGGGCTCAGCACGATGGTCAGGCGCACCATCGTGCGCGGGCTCACCCACGCGGCGGCGATGCCGCTGGCAATCGAAGCGCCCATGTAGAACAGTTGCAACAACGCGGCAATCAGGGCGGCCTGGCTGTAGCTCAGTTCAAATGCCTGACGAATCTGCGGTAATAAAGCGGAATACAGAAACACACTGAAACCATGGGTCGTGGCGTTGCACGCAGTAAAGACGAATGCCAGCAGCCCGATACTTCGCCGCGATGAAACAGGTAGGTCGGACATGGCGAGGCCCCGGTTTAAATGATCGCAAAGTGGGAAGCGTTAGTTGTTCGGCAGACTAACTTTTGTCGCGACTTCGCGACCAATGCTTAATTGTCTTAGTGTGCATGCGTTATACGCGTGCTCTGTGTTCATCCACGACGTCATTGATCGAAAAACGACAGCGTTGTTTTAATCCGCGTATTTTTCCGCTGCACAGGGTGCTACCCCTGGCCCAATACAAAAAGGTATGTTGTGTGCAGAGTTTCTTTGCTTGATCTTCCTTGAATGCTGCTGTCGAGTGCCCTCCATGAAACGCAAAATGCCTGGTCTCAACGCCCTTAAAGCCTTCGAAGTGGCCGGCAGCACTGGCAGCTTTACCCGGGCGGCGGAGCTGTTGAACGTGACCCAAAGTGCGGTCAGTCGCCAAGTGCGCCAGCTTGAAGAACAATTGGGTGAGAACCTGCTGGAGCGGCGCCATCACCACCTTGAACTCACCAGCGCCGGGCGCGTGTTGTTGCGGGCGTTGCACCAGTCGTTCGACAAGATCGAGCTGACGGTGCGCAGCATCCAGCAGAAAACCCACTCCAACCGACTGCACATCAACGCGCCGCCAACGTTCACCAGCCGTTGGTTGATGCCACGTCTTGGGCGTTTGCGTGAGGCGCATCCTGAGTTGGAGTTGAGCATTACCACGTGTTTGCAGGACAGCCTGGCGCAGACCAGCACCCTCGATTGCGCCATTCGGTTTGGTAATGGTGAGTGGGATGGGCTGGACAGTTCGTTGCTGATCCAGGAGCGGCACATTGCGGTGTGCGCGCCGTCGCTGTATGCCCGCGAGTGCAGTGATGGAGTGGATTTGAATCGCATGACGTTGCTGCATGTGTTGGCCAGTGAGGATCAGCGTTACCTGACGTGGAAGCACTGGCTGGACGCGGCGCGGATTCATGGGGTGGATACCCAGGGCGGGTATGAGTTTGACCTGCTGGACCTGGCAATCCGGGCGGCGACGGATGGGTTGGGGATTAGCATTGCGGACTGGCACATGGTGGCTGCCGAGTTAGCCTCGGGGCAGTTGACGCAGGTATTGAATGTGCACGTGGAGGGGCATCAGTCGTATTGGCTGGTGACTCGGCCTGAGCAGACGGATATGCCGCAGTTGCAGGTGTTTGGGCGGTGGTTGCAGGAGGAGATCTGGTTGGCTCAGCGCCAGCTTGAGCCTTCTACGGCGGCGGTTTGATTGCGTGCATATCGGTTAATTTGAGGGCGTGAGATCCAAATGTGGGAGCTGGCTTGCCTGCGATGCAGGCACCTCGGTGCATCAGTGACACACAGTCGATGCTATCGCAGGCAAGCCAGCTCCCACATTTGCCTGCGTTTGGGCACGCCGAGCCCCAGTAACCTGCATTTTTCGCACGTTACCCCACCCAATAAGTCGTTTGCACACCCCCCAAGCAAATACAAAACTGCATGTCACTCGCAAAACAACAACGTTGGGCAAACCACATGCAATTCGAGCGCAATTTCTATAATGGGCAGTTCGTCGAACCCGCCAGCGACGCCCTGATCGCCGTCTACAACCCTGCCAATGAAACCCTGGTCGGCCATGTCAGCGCCGCGACGGCCGATGAGGCCACCGCTGCCGTCGACGCCGCCGCCACTGCCCAGAAAACCTGGGGCAAGCTCACCAGTATTCAGCGCGCCGACTACCTTCGCGCCTTGGCCGACGCCCTCGACACCCACGCCGAAGCGATCGGCGCGGCCTTGGCCCGCGAATCCGGCAAAAGTGTCAGTGACGCCAGCAACGAAGCCCGCTACGCCGCACAAATCACCCGCTACCACGCCGAATGGGCACGCCGTATCGAAGGCGAAATCATCCCCAGCGACACGCCGGATGAAAACCTGTTCCTGCAACGCGAACCGATTGGCGTGGTCGCCTGCCTGATCCCGTTCAACTACCCGGTCTATACCCTGTTGCGCAAAATCGCCCCGGCGTTGATTGCCGGCAACACCGTGGTGGTACGCCCGAGCAACAACACGCCGCTGTCGGCATTTGAAATTGCCAAGGCCGTGGTCACGGCAGGGCTGCCGGCCGGTGTGATCAATATCCTGACCATGGACCACGCCACCGCCGCCGCCGTCTGCACCCATAAAGCCGTTGGCCTGATCACCCTCACCGGCAGCGTCAACGCCGGTCGTATCGTGCTCGATTACTGCAAGGCCAATATCGCCAAGCCGTCCCTGGAGTTGGGCGGCAAGACCCCGGCGATCATCGAGGCCGATGCCGACCTGGAAAAAGCTGCCAGCGCGATTGTTGCCTCCAAGACCACCCACTGCGGCCAGTTATGCACGGCGGTTGAGCGGGTGTACGTGCACGAGAGCGTGTACGAGCCGTTCCTCGCGTTGCTCAAAAGCAAAATCAGCGCCGTGAAATACGGTGACCGCGCCGTCGACGAAAGCCTGATGGGCCCGCTGGTCAACGCCAGTTCCCAGAAGAATATCCACGCCATGGTCGAGCGCGCCGTCGCTGCCGGTGCTGTACTGGAAACAGGCGGTGTGCTGCCGGTCGGCCCGGGCCATTTCTACCCGCCGACCTTGCTCAGCGGCTGCCGCCAGGACATGGAAATCATCCAGGAAGAAATCTTCGGCCCGGTGCTGCCGGTACTCAAATACCGCGACATCGACGAAGCACTGGCGATGGCCAACGACCATCAGTTCGGCCTGTCGTCGGTGCTCTACACCGAGAACTACCGCACGGCGATGAAAGTGGCAAACGCCATCGAAGCCGGTGAGCTGTACGTCAATCGCACCCCGGCAGACCCGTATCAGGGTTTCCACGCCGGCTGGAAACGCTCAGGGCTGGGCGGCGATGACGGTAAGCACGGGATGCTTGAGTTCACCCAGACTCGCCTGGTGGTGATGAAGTACTGATCCACGAATACCGGTTGTACCTTCAATAAAAACAATTATCAGGGCACCTGCACAGTGGGTGCCCGAGGTCATCAAGATGTCCAAGCCTGCACCCGTTGCCCAGGGTTTCGATGCCGTGTCCGCGGTAAAAAGCGACACTGCCAGTCGCTATTTCCAATTGCTGTTGCTGGTGTTGGCCGCCGGGGCGATCTACCCGATCCTCTACCTGCGCCAGGTCTACCAGACCACCATGCTTGAAGTGTTCCAGATCAACCACAGCCAGCTGGGTTATTTGTACTCGATGCTCGGCACGATCTTTTTGCTCAGTTACTTACCCAGTGGTTGGTTGGCGGATCGCCTGCCGCCGCGCTTCCTGATTTTCTTCTCGCTGGTCGCCACTGGCGCGTTGGGCCTGTGGTATTCGACCGTGCCGTCGATGACCGGCCTGATGATCATCTTCGGCTGCTGGGGCCTGACCACCGGCCTGACGTTCTGGGCCTCGGTGCTCAAGCGCGTGAAGATGATCGCCCATCACAGCGAGCAGGGGCGTTTCTTCGGCATCCTGGATGGCGGGCGCGGGCTGGTGGAAGCCTTGCTGGCGACCGTGGCCCTGGGGCTGTTCGCCTATGCCACCGAAACCCGCAGCCAGTCGGCCGCCGAAGGTTTCAAACACGTGGTCTACCTGTACTCGTTTATCTGTATCGCCATCGGCTGCGGGCTGGTACTGCTCAAGGACCCCAAGTCCATGGCCGAGACGTCGCCGGTGGAGAAGGGCAAGTTCAACCTGATCGCCGACCTGACCACCCTGGTGAAAATCCCCGAGCTGTGGCTGGTGACTGCCATTGTGTTCTGTGGTTATCACATGTTCTGGGCTACTTACAGCTTCTCCGACTACCTGCAAGGCAGCGGCATGACCGCCGTGATGGCGGGCACCATCACCACCATCAAGCTGTGGATGCGCCCCATCGGCGGCATCGGTGGCGGCTGGCTGGGCGACAAGTTCTCGAACATCTCGGTGCTGATTGTCGCGCTGGTGCTGGTGACCCTGGGCATGCTCGGGTTGATTGTGTTCCCCGGCTTTAACAGCCTGGGCCTGCTGATCGGCACGGTGATTTTTATTGGCCTGATGACCTATGCGATTCGCGGCCTGTACTGGGCGATCCTCGACAGCTGCGACATTCCGCTGCGCATCACCGGCTTGGCCATTGGCATTGTCTCGGTGGTGGGTTACTTGCCCGACACGTTTATCCCGCTGATCAATGGCTACCTGACCGATACCTACCCAGGCAAGCCCGGCTACAACCTGTATTTCGGCTACATCGCCTTTGTCGGCGTGCTCGGGACCCTAGCGGCCCTGACGTTGCGCGCCCGAATCAACCGAAAAAAAATCAACCAGACAGGTGCCTGAGATGAAAATCGTCGCCCTTGAAACCCATATCGTTGCCGTTCCACCGCCGCATATCGGTGGCATGTACTGGCTGTTCGTCAAACTCAAGACCGACTGCGGCTTCGAAGGCGTCGGCGAGATCTACGCCGCCACCTTCGGCCCCAAGGCCATGCTGCCGATTATCGAGGATGTGTTTGAGCGCTACCTGCTCAACCATGACCCGCACCATATCGAGCGTTTCTTCCGCCAGGCTTATTCGAGCGGTTTCACCCAGCGCCCGGACCTGACCATGATGGGCGTGGTCAGCGGCCTGGAAATGGCCTGCTGGGACATCATCGGCAAGGCCGCGAACAAGCCGGTCTACGAATTGCTCGGTGGCAAGGTCAACGAACGCCTGCGCTCCTACACCTACCTGTACCCGGTCAACAGCAAGGGCGAGTACGACTACGACGACCCGGACCTGGCCGCCGAGTGCGCCAGCGAGAACATGAACAAAGGCTTCACCGCGGTGAAGTTCGACCCGGCCGGCCCCTACACGGCGTACTCCGGCCACCAGATTTCGCTGCAAGTGCTGGAACGCTGCGAGACCTTCTGCCGCAAGATCCGCGAGGCGGTGGGCGACAAGTGCGACCTGCTGTTCGGCACCCACGGGCAAATGGTGCCATCGTCGGCGATTCGCCTGGCCAAGCGCCTGGAGAAATATGACCCGCTGTGGTTCGAAGAACCGGTACCGCCGGGCCAGGAAGAAGCAATGGCCCAGGTTGCCGCCAAGACCAGCATCCCGATTGCCACCGGCGAACGACTGACCACCAAGTACGAATTCTTCAAGCTGCTGCAAGCCGGTGGCGCGTCGATCTTGCAGATGAACGTGGCGCGCTGCGGCGGGCTGCTGGAGGCGAAGAAAATCGCGAGCATGGCCGAAGCCTACTACGCGCAGATCGCGCCGCACTTGTACAACGGGCCGATTGGCGCGGCGGCGAGTTTCCAGCTGGCGACCTGCACGCCGAACTTCCTGATCCAGGAAAGCATCATGACCTGGGGCGGCTTCCATGCCGAAGTCCTGACCAAGCCGCTGCAATGGGAGGACGGCTACATCATCCCATCCACCGAGCCGGGGCTGGGCGTGGAGCTGAACATGGACGTGGTACGCAGACACACGCCGTATACCGGCGAGCGCCTGCACCTGCAAATGGCTGCCACACCGGCTGACGTCAAAGACACTTCGCCCGCCAAGGGCTAAAAAAAACGACTTACGCGGTAACCGTGAATGACATACGACTACATCATCGCTGGCGCAGGCGCGGCGGGTTGCATCCTCGCCAACAGGCTGTCCGCGTCCGGGCAATATTCGGTATTGCTGCTGGAAGCCGGTGGCAAGGACAGTTCCTGGTGGTTCAAGATCCCCGTCGGTTTCGCCAAGATGTATTACAACCCGACCTTCAACTGGATGTATTACAGCCAGCCGCAACAACAACTGGCCGGCCGTGAAATCTACGCGCCGCGCGGCAAAGTGCAGGGCGGTTCGGGCTCGATCAACGCGATGATCTACGTGCGTGGCCAGGCCCATGACTTCAATGACTGGGCCGCCAACGGCAACGACGGCTGGAGCTTTGCGGACGTGCTGCCGTACTTTCGCAAGCTGGAAAACCATCCCTTGGGCGATACCGAGTACCACGGCGCCAGCGGCCCCATCAGCATTACGCCAATGAAGGGCCAGACCCACCCGATCTGCGACGTTTTCCTCAAGGGCTGCGAACAGCTGGGCTACGCGCACAGTGATGACTTCAACGGCCCGCACTTTGAAGGCGCTGGGCTGTATGACGTCAACACGCGTAATGGCGAACGCTGCTCCAGCAGTTTTGCGCATTTGCACCCGGCGCTCGGCCGTCCGAACCTCACCGTGGAACTGCATGCGCTGGTCGACCGCGTGCTGTTTGACGACCAGCAGCGCGCCACCGGCATCGCCGTCACCCAGCACGGTGTGGCGCGAACCTTCACCGCGCGTAAGGAAGTGATCCTCTGCGCCGGTGCGGTGGACACGCCGAAGATCCTGCAATTATCCGGTGTGGCCGACCAGCAATTGCTTGCCGAACACGCTATCCCGCTGGTCAAGCACCTGCCGGCCGTGGGCGAAAACCTGCAGGACCACCTGTGCGCCAGCTACTACTACAAGGCCAATATCCCGACCTTGAATGACGAACTCAGCTCGCTGTTCGGCCAACTCAAACTTGGCCTTAAGTACCTGCTGACCCGCAAGGGCGCGCTGGCCATGAGCGTCAACCAGGCCGGTGGCTTCTTTCGCGGCAACGATCAACAGAAGGATCCGAACCTGCAGCTGTATTTCAACCCGCTGTCGTATCAGATCCCGAAAAACAACAAGGCCAGCCTCAAGCCCGAACCGTATTCCGGCTTTTTGCTGTGCTTCAACCCGTGTCGTCCCACCAGTCGCGGCACCATCCGTATTGCCTCGAAGAACCCACGGGACGCGGCGCTGATCGACCCCAACTACCTGAGCACCGAAAAGGATATCGACGAGGTGATCCAGGGCAGCCGGTTGATGCGCAAGATCATGCAGGCCCCGGCGCTCAAAGGCATCACCGTGGCCGAAGTACTGCCCGGTGCGGCGGTGCAAACCGATGAGCAGATGCTGCAATATTTCCGCGAAAACAGCGGCTCGATCTACCACTTGTGCGGCTCATGCGCCATGGGCTCGGACCCGCAGGTGTCGGTGGTGGACAAGCGCCTGAAAGTGCACGGGCTGGACGGGCTGCGCATCGTCGATGCGTCGATTTTCCCGAATGTGACGTCGGGTAATACCCATGCGGCGGTGTTGATGGTGGCGGAGAAGGGCGCGGATCTGATTTTGCAGGATGCCTGACTGGCCGCTCCGTTTGATCGTTCCCACGCTCTGCGTGGGAATGCTGCCCCGGACGCTCTGCGTCCTGCTCTTGATGTCGTGACGCGGAGCGTCACAGGATGCGTGCCCACGCGGAGCGTGGGAACGATCAATCACACAAGCGCCATTGCCTCTGTGTGGGAATGCAGGCAATTGATGTAATGTCCAGTATTGGATATGTTGTCTTGCATGAAAAAGACCTCTCCCGAAGAAACCACCCTGATCAGCCAACTCGAGCAGATTGCCGAAGGCTTGAGCAAAACCTTCAGCCCGTTCTGCGAAGTGGTGCTGCACGATTTGCGCGACCCGCAGCACGCGATCCTGGCGATCCATAACAACCTTTCCGGGCGCCAAGCCGGCGACCCCGCTACCGAGTTGGGGCTGGCGCGGATTGCCGACCCGGACTACCCGCAGGTCATTGCCAACTACCAGAACCAGTTCGCCGATGGCCGCCAAGTCAAAAGCACGTCCATCGGCATCAAGGACACCCGCGGCAAGTACGTCGCGGCGTTGTGCATGAACGTCGATTTGTCGTTGTTCCGTGGCTTGCAGGGCATGCTGGAGCAGTTCGGTTCGGTCAGTGGCGACAAGCCCCACGAGTCCCTGGACCCGTCCGGCGCCGATGTGATTCGCGCGCGTATCGACCAATTCGCCGCGCGCCTGGCGACCACTCCGCGCGCACTCAAGACGGCGGATCGGCGCGCGCTGATGCAAGAGCTGAAGGACTCAGGCTGCATGGACATTCGCCGCGCCATGGAAACCGTCGCCTCGCACCTGGGGGTGTCGCGCGCGGCGGTCTACACCTACGCCAAGTAACGCGCCATCCGGGGTGTGGATGAGGTTTATGGCGCCTCGCTGAGCAGGGCGGCGTAGCGCTCGATATCGACGTTGCCGCCGGTGACGATAATACCCACGCGTTGGCCCTTGAAGCGCTCGCCCAATTGGCGCAAGGCCGCCAGGCCCAGGCAGCCGGTGGGCTCGACGACCAGCTTCATGCGCTGCATGAAGAACCGCATGCTGTCGACCAATTGCGCATCGGTGACGGTGAGAATGTCGTTCACCTGATCGCGGATGATCGGGAAGGTGTAGCTGCCCAAATGCTGGGTTTGCGCACCATCGGCAATGGTTTTCGGGGTGTCGATGTGCACGATGCTGCCGGTGCGGAACGAGCGCTGGCCGTCATTGCCGGCTGCGGGTTCGACGCCGAACAGTTGGCAATCCGGCGCCAGCGCGCGGGTCGACAACGCCGTGCCCGAGAGCATGCCGCCGCCGCCGAGGCCGACGAACAAGGCGTCCAGCGGGCCGGTGAATTCCAGCAATTCCTTGGCGGCCGTGCCTTGGCCGGCGAGGATGTGCGGGTGGTCGTAGGGCGGGATCAGCGTCATGCCTTGCTCGTTGGCGAGCGCGCGGCCGATTTGCTCGCGGTCTTCAGTGAAACGGTCGTAAAGCACCACGCTGGCGCTATAGTCACGGGTGGCGGCGACTTTGGCCGCCGGTGCATCGGTGGGCATCACTATGGTTGCCGGCATGCCCAGCAACCGCGCGGCCAGGGCAATACCTTGGGCATGGTTGCCGGAGGAAAACGCCACCACGCCGGCCTTGCGCTGCTGCGCGTCAAACTGCGACAGGGCATTGAACGCGCCACGAAACTTGAACGAGCCGGCGCGTTGCAGGTTTTCACACTTGATGAACACCTGGGCGCCGGTTTCGGCGTCGAGGGTGCGTGACGTGAGCACCGGCGTGGTGTGCGCGACGCCTTCCAGGCGTTGGGCGGCGGCGATGACGTCTTGGTAGCTAGGCAATTGCATGGGACAGACCTCGTAGGCTTTATCTGGATAAAATATCCATATCAAGATAATTAGTAAAGTTCCGTTCGGGCTTGCGGACATGCTAGCGTTTCGAGCTTCTCTGACCGCTCGAGGGTTCGCCATTGATTCGACTCACTGACTACATCGCCGACATTGCCCAAAGCCCTTTGGCGCCGTGGGCTGACCTGGCGCCCTGGGCGCTGGTGACACAAGCGCCGGTGATTGTGCGCACGTTGCTGGCGGAACTACCGGCTGACGATTACACCATTCACGGCGACGTCGCCGTGCACCGTACGGCCATTGTCGAACCCGGCGCCTTGCTCAAGGGGCCGCTGATCATCGGTGCCGAGTGTTTTATCGCCAGCGGCTCGCTGCTGCGCGGTGGCTGCTGGTTGGACGCAGGGTGCATCATCGGCCCCGGCGCCGAGCTGAAGACCTCGTTCGTGTTCAGCGGCAGCAAGCTGGCGCACTTCAATTTTGTCGGCGATTCGGTGCTCGGCCATGGGGTCAACCTGGAAGCCGGCAGCATCGTCGCCAACTACCGCAATGAACGGGCGGACAAGGAAGTATTAGTGCGCATCGAGGGGCAGTTGCAGCGTACCGGTTGCGACAAGTTTGGCGCCTTGCTGGGTGATCAATGCCGTGTCGGCGCGAATGCGGTGTTGGCGCCGGGTGCCTTGTTGGCAGCTGCGAGTGTTGTCGGGCGAGGGCAGGTATTCGACGCAGAGGCGTCTGCATAAACGCAATGTTGAAAAGACCATGGTGTGTCGGCACGTTATTAAATAGAATGAATCTCATTTGAGACTCACTCGCGCCGCGCAGGTCGCTTGCCATGAATGATGCCGTTGTCCCGACCCACGCCGCCGACCACACGCTGTCGAGTTTGTACCGCGACCACCGCAGTTGGCTGGAAAACTGGCTGCGCCGCCGCCTGGGCAACGCCTGGGATGCTGCGGACCTGAGCCAGGATACCTTCCTGCGCGTGCTGGCCAGCGCCCAGCCGATTGCGCAGTTGCAGGAGCCTCGCGCATATCTGGTAACGGTCGGCAAGCGCTTGCTGGTCAACTTTCATCAGCGGCGCAGCCTTGAGCAGGCTTACCTGAGTGCCCTGGCCAATCTGCCGGAAACTTGTGTGCCGTCGCCGGAGCAACGCTGGCTGGTGCTGGAAACCCTGCAAGCGCTGGATGAATTGCTCGACGGCTTGCCGGTGCTGGTGCGCCGTGCGTTTCTGTGGAGCCAGCTGGAAGGCCTGGGGTATCGCGAGATCGCCGGACGGCTCGAGGTGTCCGAGCGCACGGTGAAGCGCTACATGGCCCACGCCTACGAACACTGCTTGCTGGTCGACCTGTGAGCCGCGATGTCGCACGGGCGGCCGCCCAGTGGCTGGCGTTGCTGGAGTCCGGCGCCGCCACCGAGCGCGATCACGCGGCCTTGCAGCAGTGGCGCGACAGCCATCCCCAACACGAGCAGACCTGGCAGAAAGCCCAATCCCTGCGCCAGCGTTTCAGTGACTTGCCGCAAGCCTTGGCGATGGCCAGCCTCGACCGTCCGCAAGCGACGCGGCGGGCAATTCTCAAGCGCGCCCTGGGTGTCGCGGCACTGGTGCCGAGCGCCTGGCTGATCAGCCGCCAGTTGCCCATCGAAGCATGGCGGGCCGATGTGCACACCGCCACGGGAGAGCGCAGGCGCCTGCCGTTGGCCGATGGCAGCAGCCTGCAACTCAACACGGCCACGGCGGTGGATGTCGACCTTGCACAACGGCGCATCACGCTGGTGGAGGGTGAGCTGGCGCTGACTGTTCCAGGTTCGGCGCCGCTGACCGTGCATACCCGCTATGGCGAGGTACTCGTCAGCCAGGCCGAGGTGTGTGTGCGCCAACTGGCTTCCGGTTGCCGGGTGTCGGTGCTCAAGGGCGCGGTGCAGGTACGCGATGTGAGCGGGCGACGGGCGACCTTGAGCAGCGGCCAGCAAGCGCCATTGACGCCGCAAGGGCTCGGCGCCTGGGTGCCGTTCGATGTGCTGCAGCTGGGTTGGCGTGACGGCGTATTGACCGCACAGAACCAGGCGCTGGGGGATTTTCTGCGTGAATTGGAGCGTTACCGCCCCGGTGTATTGCGCTGGGACCCGAGCCTGGAAACGCTGCGCGTCACCGGCAGTTTTCGCCTGGATGACACTGACCGCATCCTTGCCTTGCTATCCCAGACCCTGGGGTTTGAAGTGCGGGCGCGGACGCGGTATTGGGTGACGTTGAGCCGCACGTTGGCTTGACCCATTTTGTTGTGGCCAGCGGTCTACCTGTGGCGAGGGGCTTGTTGTGGCGAGCGGGCTCGCCACAATAACGCCGCCCTGCAGCCCAAATCCTAAATCACATGCGCCCGCTGCAACTCGGTCAACGCCAGCGCCTTGAGCCGCGCCAGCAAAGGGTCGCGCCGGTCCCGTGGGTGCGGCAAATCCACCGCGAGTTCCTGGCGGATGCTGCTCGGGCGGTTGTCCATCACCAGCACCCGATCACTCAGGTACAGCGCCTCGTCCACATCGTGGGTCACCAGCAATAACGCAATGGCATGGTGCTCAGCCAGTTGCAGCAGCAAGTCCTGCAGTTTCATGCGGGTGAAGGCATCCACCGCACTGAACGGCTCGTCGAGCAGCAACACCTGCGGGCGCGAATACAGGCCTCGAGCGATTGCCACCCGTTGCGCCATGCCGCCGGACAATGCCTTGGGCAGCGCCTGGGCGAACCCCTTGAGGCCGACTTCCTCGATCAATTGCGCGACCCAGGCTTTGTCATAGCGGTCGTCATCCGTGAAGCCGATGTTCTGTTCCACGGTCAGCCAAGGCATCAGCCGTGGCTCCTGGAACACAAACGCCACTTCACCTTCGGGGCTGCGCAGTTCGCCTTGAAAGTCCTTTTCCAGGCCGGCGACGATGCGCAGCAAGGTGCTTTTGCCACAGCCGCTGGGGCCCAGCAGGCTCACCGCTTCGCGCGGCTGCAAGGCCAGGTGTACATGGCTCAGCACGGTGGTGCTGGCGAAGTTTTTACGCTCGACGCGAATGTCCAGTAATGGCTGCATGCTCATTGCTCCGCCCCTTGGCCATTGAACGTGTCGCGCCAGGCCAGGCAGCGTTTTTCCAGGGCTGCAAGCAAGCCATCAGTGACTTTGCCAAGCAGTGCCAACACGATAATGGCCGCCAACACGATGTCTGGCCGCGAGGTTTCGCGCCCGTCGCTGAGCAAGTAGCCCAAGCCCTTGGTGGCCGCGATCAACTCGGCCGCCACCAGGAACATCCACGCCAGGCTCAGGCCACTGCGCAAACCGGTAAACAGGCCGGGCAGGGCGGCGGGCAACAGGATGCGTCGTACCAGTCGACGGCGACTGAAACCGTACATTTGCCCGACCTCTACCAGCTTGCGGTCAATATCGCGAATCGCCGCGACGCCATTGAGGTACACCGGGAAGAACGCGCCAATCGCAATCAGCACGATCTTGGAGGTTTCATCGATGCCCAGCCACAGCAGCAACAGCGGCACCCAGGCCAGGCTCGGGATCGAGCGCAGCCCGGCAAACGTCGGTTCAAGATAAGCCTCGGCTTCGCGGCTGAGCCCCACCCAGGCGGCAAACACCAAGGCCAGGCTGGCGCCGATGGCGAAGCCGGCCAGCACGCGCAACAGGCTCGCGCTGATGTGTTTCCACAACGCGCCTTCAGCCAGGTCGGTGAGGGTCACGGCGATTTCGCTGGGCGCCGGCATCTGGTACGACGGCAGCCAGCCGATACGCACCACCCCCTCCAGCACCAGCAGGATCAGCACCGGCAACACCAGGCCTTTAAGCCGCCGCGGCCAGGCGCTGCGGTGAGCAATCACCGGCACCGGTCGCGGCACTGCTTGGGTTTTGCTGGTCATCACGCGCCCCTTACTGCTTAGGCAGCGCCTGGCCGAACGAGGTGTCGATCAGTTGGTCGATGACCTGATCCACATTCACGCCACGGCGGACCAATTCTTCGGACACCAGAATCGGCGCAGCGGCCTTGGACGAGACCACATCCTTACCCGTCAACAACGGGCTGCCGAGGTCGGTGCGCGACAGTTGCAGCTTGGCCACTTCCAGCGGCAGGCCGGATTCGTCGGCGAGCAGTTTGGCGAATTCATCCGGGTGCTTTACCGCCCAGTCGCGGGCTTTTTCATAGGCACCGAGCACCTTGGTGATGGTCTGCGGATGCTCCTCGGCGTACTTCTCGGTGACGCTGACCACGCCATAGCTGTTGAAGTCTTTATTGCGGTACAGCAGGCGCGAACCGGCCTGGATTTCACTGGCGGCCATGTGCGGGTCGAGGCCGGCCCACGCGTCCACGTCACCTTTCTCCAGAGCGACGCGGCCGTCCGGGTGTTGCAGGTGCACCAGTTCAACATCGTCTTTTTTCAGCCCGGCGTGTTGCAGGCTGCGCAGGGTGAACAGGTACGGGTCGGTGCCTTTGGTGGCGGCGATTTTCTTGCCTTTCAGGTCCGTCACGTTCTTGAACGGTGAGTCTTTGCGCACCACCAATGCGGTCCACTCGGCGCGGCTGTAGACGTACACCGATTTGATCGGGCTGCCATTGGCGCGACTCAATACGGCCGAGAGGCTGGCGGAGGAGGCGAAATCCACGCCGCCGCTGTTGAGGTATTCCAGCGAGCGGTTGCTGCCCTGGCTGAGTACCCAGCCGACTTTGGTCTGCGGCAGCGCTTGTTCCAGCCAGCCGAAATGCTTGAGCACCAGGCTGACCGGAGAGTAGTAGGCGTAATCCAGATTGACTTGCGCGGGGTCGGCTTCGGCAGCGTGGGCCAGCGGTTGCAGGCACAAGGCGAGGGCGCAGGCGCCCAGTAAGCGTTGGGTAAAGGGTTTCATGGAACAGCTCCGGACAAGGCGTTGAGAGAAGGCATTTCTTATATTCAGAAAATCGAATCGACATGTTCCATCATGCTTTGTAGGAATATGCAGTCTCTGTGCCATCTAGTACGGAGGCGTATTTGCGAGGCTTTAGGCCAATGACGCTGTGACGTGGACGAGCAGTTTGTTGATCAGCTGTTGCCAGGCAAACAGTGCATATATATCTATATAGAATAAATAAATAGTTATATATTCCTTTTAATGTCCTTTCAGATGGCGCACTTTGAGGGCCTGCGCATTCGTGCGGATTGACCCAACAGCCAAAAGGAAAGCCGACATGACCATTAAAGCCATCAACGTGCGCAACCAGTTCAAGGGCGTGATCAAGGAGATTCTGCTGGGCGAAGTGGTGTCCGAAATTGACGTGCAAACCGCGTCCGGCATCGTCACTTCGGTGATCACCACGCGCTCGGTGCGCGACCTGGAATTGAAAGTGGGCAGTGAAGTGATTGCCTTTGTGAAGTCGACCGAAGTCTCGATTGCCAAGCTGTAAACCCTATCCAGATGTGGGAGGGAGCAAGCTCCCTCCCATCGTTGTCAGTTGATGCGCGGCCCACCACCACCCGGTTGATGCGGTTGCGGTTTGTCCGGCGGGGCATCGCTCGGCAGGTTTGGCGGTGGTGCGTCGGGGTCTTTGTAGTCCTTGTGCAAATCACCATCCAGGCGGTTGCTCGACGAGCCGCCTTTACCCGGCGTCTGCTCGAAGTGTTCCCATTCCGATTGCTGGAAGCGAAACAGGCTGTCATCCGTCGGCGTGTCGCGGCCGTGGTAATGGTGGATTTCGTAGTGGGCGTACTCGACTTTTTCCGCCCAGTCGCCTTGCAATAACCCATCACCTGCCAGGTCGCGATACCAATCGTTTTCAGCGTTGGTAGCCTTCTGTTTTTTGTTGTGGTCGACAAAGAAACCGATAATCCCGCCCACCACCGCCAGCACCGCACCCACCAGAAACAACGGCCCGGTCAGGGCCGCTGCCGTGCCCACGCCAAACAGTGCGGCCGCGCCCAACACCCCGGCCGAGGCGCCGAAAGCGCCACCCGCCACTTGCAGGCCGCCGGCGGCTTGCGCCAACGGGTCCTTGCTCTGCACGCCACTCTTGATCGCCAGCGCACCCAAGACGATATCGGCAAAGCCGCCGGCGATGTCGGTGGCCGGGCCGAGTACCTTGATCACTGAGCCGGCGATCTTCGCCGATTTGGACGCGCCCAACTTGGCCGCGCCTGCGGCGGCCAGGCCGTCATCCAGGTGGGTCGCCAGGCCTTCGGTGGCTTCGGTGACGGCTTTGTCGCCCTCGCCGAACATCTTCGAGATGCCGTCGTATTGGCTGTCGGGCACGGCGTCGAGTGCGGTGCTGATCTTGGTTTTGACATCGGCAGGCAAATCGCTGACGCGAAACTCGAAGTTCGGCTCCTGCAGGCCGGTCTTGCCCCAGATCTCCGGCAAGGTCTTGTCCAGGCCGAGGAAATCCACCAGGCCGCCTTTGCCCAGCGTCTCACCGATCTTGTCGCCCAGGCGCACAAAGTGGCTGGAACCACCGGCAAAGCTCAAGAAGTCCTTGGCGATCGACATGCGCTGCGCCGGCGTTTCACCGAGCTTGCCACCTTTGCCGACCAACTGGTAAATCGCCGAGAACATGGTCACGCCAGCGCCGAGGGAGCCGAGGATGCCCTTGCTGTTCAGCGTGTGGAACACCTCGCCGAGCATGCCGCGGTCGGCCACCGGAATATAGGGTTTGCTCAGCGCGGTTTTCAGGTCGGCTTCGCTGATGGAGCCGTTGTTCTTGTACACCTCGCCCAACTCTTCCAGCGCCTTGGTGACGGCGGCGGATTTTTCCTTGCCTTCCAGGCCTTCGTTGAGGAATTTCTCCAGGGTTTCCTGGGAGCGTCGCGGCAGGTCGAGCAAGGTGCCCTTCAACACGCCTTTGAGCAGGCCGAACAGGTCCTTGGTGGCAAGCGTTTTGTTCTCGTCGGAGATCTTGCTCGGGTCCGACAGAATCGTATTAAGGTCGGTGGTCAAGCCATCGGCCTGGATGTTTTGTGCCGCTTTGCTGGCCGCTTCGGGGTCGAACAGCGACAGCGAAGTGAGCGTGTCGCTGAGGTCTTTTTGCGCCTCGGAGGTCTTGCCCTGGTCTTGCAGGTCTTTGAGGTACAGCACGTAATCCGGGTTGGACGTCAGGTCGAGCAGCTTTTGCTTGATCTCGTCCTTGTTCGGCAGTTTGTTGATCGCATCGTCCATCTTCGACTTGTAGTCGGCCTGCACCGTCGGGTCGTTGAACAGCTCGCCGATCTGCTTTTGCACGGCTTTGCCGTCGATAATGTCGTGCATGTCGGCCGAGGTCAGCTCGGTCTGCTTGCTGTCGGATTCACGCCAAGTGGTGTTGAACGGGCGGCGAGCCTCCTCATAGCCGGTGATGCCGTGCCCGTTCTGGTAGGCGGCTTGTGCTTCCAGCGCGCGCACCAGCTTGGCCCGTGGGTCGTCCTTGGCAATCGAGCCGTCCTTGACGCCGGCCCGGTAGGTGTCGATCAACTGGGTGGTGGCCAGTTCGCTGACGCTGAGGGTCGGCGATTTGTCGTCCTTTTCATCGGCGTGCACGCCGGTGTCCATGTTCAGTACATCGAGGTCGCCGGCCTTGGGCAGGTTGTGCTTGGCGCGGGTGTCGTCGACCGCGCCGGCACTGAAGGCGTCCCACTTGGCCTTGACGTCATCGTAGAGCTGCGGGCTGAGTTCCTTGGAGACGATGACCTTGCCTTCGCTGGTTTCATAGCGGATCAGGCCATCGCCGAGTTCGTCGGGTGAGCCGAAGGTAATATCTGTGTTTTTCAGAAAGTCATTCGGCCCGGCGAGCTTGTAGCCTTCGCTTTCGCTGGTGTGGATCTTGTCCCAGGTGTCGTGTGCGGTGGCAACGCTCTTGAACAACTCGGGGCTGACGTCGGAAGACACCACCACCTTGGTGCCATCGTGCAGTTCGTAGGTGAGGATGCTGTCTTTCTGGTCGTTGTTCCAACTGAAAGTCTTGTAGTCGTTCAGGCCCGGCACCGGCGTATTGGCGTCGGCCAGCGCTGCACCGTTATTCAACTCGCCTTCGACCACGGCCTTCTTGCCCGGGTCGGTATAGACCGCGTGCAGGCCCGCCAGGTAGTCGAACAGCTTGGGGTTGTCATCACGCGCCACGATCATCTTCTGGCCGTTGCTTTCAAAGCGAATCAGGCCCGGGCCGACTTCATCTTCAGGGCCGACCGTGGTGCCGGCGTAGGGCGGCCACACTTCGTTGTCGCCGGCGCGCTTGTAGCCGGCGTCTTCACTGCTGGAAAGGCCGCTGAAACTTGCATAGTCGTCCTTGGCTTTCTGGAAGGCTTCGGGGTTGTCGCGCTGGCTGATGACGACCTTGGTGCCGTCCTGGGTTTCATAGCGGATCACCCCAGGGCCGGTCTCATCCGGCGGCCCGAGGGATTTGTAGTCGGCGAGTTTTTCCGGGGCCTTGCCATCGGCGCCGAGGCTTTGGTAACCGGCGTTCTGGCTGGCAACCACGCCCGTCAGCGATTTGAAGTCGGCGCTGACTTGCTTGAACAGATCCGGGCTGTCCTGTTCGCTGACAATGACTTTCTTGCCGTCCTGGGTTTCGTAGCGGATCAACCCCGGGCCGACTTCATCGGGCGGGCCAATGGCCTTGTAGTCGGACAGGGCCGGCGGTGGAGTGGCGTCCTTGGCGGCGAGTTCGTAGCCGTCTTTCTTGCTGGTATCCAGCCCCGAGGGCGGCTTGTCCTGGGCTTCGACTTTTTTGTTGGCGCTGTTCTTGAGCAGCACGTGAAAAGCGGCGCTCGATTTGGATGGCGTGCTGGGAAGGGCTTTAGGGTCGGACGCGCGATCGAGAGGCTGGGTGGCCATGCCATGGAACTCCTGCTGTTGCCGGTGGGACGGATAGGCAAAAACAGTAACAGCCGAGGCTGGGCCCACGTTGCGAAACGTTGTGAAATAGGGCGAGTCACGGCCGGGGATTGATTAAGAATAAGTCGTTACTTAATCGAGGTTTTACCGCCCGTATTAACATTAAATGTCCGAACTAAAACACCTTGTAAAACCCTCGCGAAGCGTTGGCGGATAAGTCTGATCGTTTTGCTGTTTTTCTACTTGTACGTTTGCGGGGTGGGACTCGATTCGCCAGGGAGGTCAAACTAGTAAGTTTATATTTCGGAAATAATCATGAACATATCTACTCCGATAACAACCCTGTTTTCTCCTCCCGCTGTACCCGCTCGCGACACTTTGGCAGCGTCTTCCGTACAACCCGATACTTCTGAACATCATCGTGCCCGCCGCGACACATCGACTGCAACCGCATCTCGTCAGGTTATTCCGGATGAGGAAGTGCCTGCGGTTTTTCAAGCAAAAGTCATACAGGCCAAGTACGGCGCCGACGCTGACCTTTACTTGAAGGGCTATAAGGCACCCACGTCTGTGAAATTGCCCGACTATTCTGCATCAATGAAACAATTGCCGCTTATGAGGCTTGCGCTGGATAACGAGCTCGATCCGGACCAACTGGGGGCCTTGCAGTACTGGAGTGAACATCGCGTCATGCGTGCGGCGGGTAACAACGTAGCGGCCTATAACTCGGTCATGACCAAGGTAGGCGTGACCACCACAGGCAATCCCCAAAGTTACTACCTGGCGATTGTTAACCAATTAGCCGGTGGCGAATGCGCAGGGTTCTCACATTTGCATTCGTTGGCGGTGGCAGAGGGTAAAGAGCACATCTTCCTGGGGAATATCTTCCAGGCAACTGTGGATCCGGACACACCCGAGTCCCAAGCGTTCTTCCAAACGCTTGCCAAGGTTCAAGGCAAGCTGAAAAACCGTGGGATTGCGCATGATCCTGCCACGGTTAAAGTGGCGCCCTTTACCAGCATCGCTCCACTGCTTAAAGATTCACCCACCACCAAAACACTACTGATCAGCAGCGAAGGCCATCGTTTGACGGCGGGCGTGATCGTGGGGCCGGGGAATACCCGAACGTATTACTATACCGATCCAAATATCGGTCCTACCAAGTTTGCGTCCGCCGAACTTTTTGAAGAGGGGCTGCAAAAAGTCTTTACCGACAGAAGGCTGCAGCATTTGACTCAGCCGTTGCAGGGCTACTCTGACGGCCCTAAGTACTTGATCAGCGTGTTTAACCGCAATCACATACCTGAAGTGTCCGGCGACACCAATAACATCAAGTTTATGTACGACGCGCCCTTGTACGGGCTCGATAAGGTCAAGGTAATCAATGCCTCACGGCTGCCGACCGCGGAAGATATACGCCAGCAGGCCCCGGCCCCCGATAGTGATGCCTCGAAACAGTATGATCAGGTGTTGCAAGGGTTGGACGACGTGCAGGCGGGTAAAGGCATGGCTCAATATCACAAGACATTGGCCGTGTTGGACTCGGTCAAGTACTTTATGGCTGATCATCCAAACTCCATGCTTATGTCAGTCATGAAGACACTTGCGCAAAAGTTGGTCAATGTGATCAATGAGGCTGAGGCGCCTGTCGACTTTCCGTATATCTTTGAGCGAATGGAGGCAGACCGTGCCAGGTTGGCAGAGCAGGCAATCGGTTCACCTACGCAATTCAAGACCGAGCGTATTCAGGGCAAGTCTGTTGATATAAAAAATAATAGCAGCACCCACCCCAGCCGGACTAAAGCGGTGACCGATGCGGTCGACGCAGCACTGAAGAAACTCTTGCAGCGTGATCCGGCCGCCGCAGAGGCGGTGGGCGAGAAGATCAGAGTGGTCATTGCCAACCCCGGCGATCAAGCGGAAACACAATTGCGCTTGGGCGAACCGCCGGTTCTGGTCATAGGTGACGATTTCTTTGCCGCTCCCACCACGGCCGACAGCACCGTTGCCGACCGTATTGGCCGTGAGGCCCAAGCGGATGGCGGCGACCCGTCCACGCAAAAACAAGCGGCGCTGATCGCCGGCAAGCTGGGAATGGTGAGTTATTACAAAAACCACTCCAAAGCGTTCCTCGAGATGCTCAACAACCCCGAACCGTTTCGTGGCGTCGGTAGTCACCTCAGCCCGCGCGCCTCCAGAAGTTCAGCGGACTTCATGACGCAAGCGTTTACCGCCCGTCTCTACGATGGCGCACTGAACAACCAGATCGAAACGTCAATCCGCACGATTCTTCCGTTACCCGACGTTGCCCAGGTGCCTGTGACCGTCACACCACCGGCCGCCAGTGGGGTGACCATCGACCCGGATCAAGTGAAGCGCCTGAAATTACTTGATGATACCCAGCCTGCCTTGCGAATCGGTGAGGTGGAAGTCAGTCGTGTCGAGCTTTACAAAATGGGTGCCACGCTCAATGGCAAGCCGATTGAAAGCGCGCTGGCCAACCCGCAGGGGCGCACGCTCGCCAACACCCTGCAGATCGACTACGTGCAATTTGCGGCCTATCGCAGAACTGCGTCGGAGGATGGGACTGGGCGTATAACCGATGTTGTTGAGGCCTTGGCCGCTAATCGCAGCTCTGCAGTGGCGCCCTTGATCAGCCGTGCCGATGGCGGCCTGGTGCCTGAGACCTTACAAAAACCTATCCGTGAGATTACTCAACACGCTGATGAGCTGCGCGCGTTGGAGAGCAGCGGCAAGCCGCTGCCTGAGGATTTCTTCGCTTCAGAAGCACCTGGCAAGGTCGGCGCGACTACCGCCGCAGGCCTGGGGATGCGAGCCTTCTCGACTTATCATCAATTGCGCAGTGGCATCCAGAACCTGGAGGGTGGAGACACCACGGCAGGGGTTATTAATTTGGGGTCCGTCGTGGCGGATTTCGCAGGTGACGGCGCTGAATATGCCATGAACCGCGCGGCGCAAAAGATCATCAGCAGCCAAGCACCCAGCATTGCCGGCTTCAAGACCAGCAGCCTCGGCAAAATGATCGGCAAGGCCGGTGGTGGAGTCGGCTCGCTGTTGAGCGTGCCTTTTGATATCTACACCGCCATCGATTCATTCACCAAAGCCACAAAAACCACGGGCAAAGAGGCTCAGGATCACTATGTGAACGGTACGATGGCCGTCGCGGGTGCGGTCACTTCGATTGCCTTGAGCGCCTCGTTTATGACCCGCGGCGGGGCTTCATCCCGAGTGGGCATGGCGGTGGCGGCGACGTTAATGTCGGCGCAAGCGATCTATACGGCGGTGCGTGGCGTAGAGGACATTGATGGCGTGACGCCGCTGACCGGCCCGCAAAAATTCAGCAGTGGCCTGAAGTTCTTCCTGGGGATTGAACCAGGCTTCGATGTCATGAAGCCCTACCTGGAAGCCAACTATTCAAAGGCGAATGACGAAAATAACCGGACCCGCTTCGAGAATTTTCTCAAGGGGCCAGGCAAAGAGTTTTTTGAGCGGGTGGTGATCGGCTCGACCGACGTAGAGGTCAAGCGGGTACCGGGAAGCGTTGCGCTGACACCGTCACTTTGGTATTCGCCCATCACGTGGCTATTGAACCTTATCCCGGCGCCGGGCCTGGTGCCGCAGGTGAGCGCAAAAGGTGGCAAGGATCATATTTCCAGCGACCTCACGTCCTGGAACCAAAAGCCGGTCAACACGGTAGAAGGCGAGCAAGGGCAAAACAAAGCCACCTACTGGGACTTGGGCGATGGCAATGACTGGGTGGAGGGCATTAAGCAAAAACCCAACTATTTCGTGATGGGCGGCGGCAAAAAAGGGATCAAGGGCGGCGAGGCGGACGATAAGTTCGTCTTTAATGCCGATGCACGCCAGGCACGGGAGCAAGCCAGCGAGGTGGAGCAAGCGCCCAACCAGGACAGCAATGCCCACGCGAGCGTACTCGATGGCGGGCGGGGTCGTAATGCGTTGATCTTTTCCGGGCCTTTAACCACCACGTTCAAAGAGAATGGCCAGGACACAACCACCAAATACCTGGGGCATCACATCAACTTGCAAACCAATACAGTCTCAATCAGAACCCCAACCCGGTTGAAAGACCGAGACTATAAAGTCGATACGGACGGCTTGAAAAAAATCGCCCATATCCAGGCATTCTCTGATGTGACGACGGTGGCGCAAGGGCAAAGCGTTATCCAGGGTGATGATCAGAACAATCTGTTCACACTCAATGGCAAAATCGACAGGGTTTTCACCGGCAAAGGCGCGAACTTTGTGGTGATCAATGGCGGCGCTGAAGTCGTCGGTGAGGGTGGGGCCAATACCTACCTGCTTAACAAGGCCAATCAGGCCAATAGCACCGTGGTCATTGAAGACCCTGCCGACAGTATCATCAGGCTCGACTATAGCGCCGCACAAGTCTCGGACTGGACCCTGTTACCCTCGGGGGATCTGATCGTGACCCTGACGGGCGATACCTCCGATCAATCACGGATTCTGGTGATCAAGAAGGCGCTTCCCAACGACTCGCCAGACCATAAGGCGCGGCCGACATTCATCACCAATGACGGCGTGATGATGACGATCAGTGCACCGCGACAGACCGGTTCATCCAACCGTGTTGTGCAGGTCCATAGCATGAAGGTTGAGGTGACGCCTAAAGCCTAAGGCCTAAAGCCTAAGCCGTGACGAAGGCTGATGGGCACCGCCAAGGTGCCCGTCAGTGTCAACGGTTTTGCAGGCTGCGTTCCATGCGTTGCAAACCCTCTTCCAGCATCGCCCGTGGGCAACCAAAGTTCAGGCGTACACACTGCTGGCTGTCATCACCGAATTCGATTCCCGCGCTCAAACCGACCTTGGCCTGTTCCAGGAAGAACTGCTGTGGGTCATCCAGGCCCAGCGCGCTGCAATCCAGCCACGCCAGGAAGGTGCCCTGCGGGGCATGCATCACTACGCCGGGCAAACGGGTTTTTACCGCGTTGAGCAGGTAGTCACGGTTGGCTTGCAGGTACTGCACCAACGCGTCGAGCCATTCGCTGCACTGGCTGTAGGCGGCGCGGGTGGCTTCCAGGCCCAGCGGGCTGACGCTGTCGACCATGCCGCAGCGCGCATTATTGAAGCGCTCGCGCACGTCGGCGTTCTGCACTACGGCAAAGCACGTCTTCAAACCGGCGACGTTGTAGGCCTTGCTCGCCGACATCAAGGTGATGGTGCGCTGGGCGATCTCCGGGCTGAGGCTGGCAGTGGGGATGTGGCGGCGGCCGTCAAAGCACAGCTCGGCGTGGATTTCGTCGCTGATGATCAGCGTGTCGTTTGCAAGGCAGGCGTTGGCGACGGCGAGCAGCTCTTCGCGTGGGAAGACCTTGCCGATGGGGTTATGCGGGTTGCTCAGCAGCAGCGCGCCGGCGCCGGCGAGCGCCTGGAGCATGGCAGGCATTGGCGTGAGGTATTCGCCGTGGCTCAACTCGAACGGCACTTCGATGCGCGGCAGGTTCCAGTGGCCCGGCGCCAGGCGAATCGGCCGATAGTTGGGGGTTTGCAGCACCACCGGCTGGCCCGGCTGCACGAAGGCGTGCAAGGCCATGTTGAAGCCAGGCTCGACGCCGGGCAGAAACAGCAGCTCGTCGGGCTGCACGCGCCAGGCATATTTGGCCCACAGGTCGGCGACGATGGCGTCGCGCACATCGGGTCCGGCAACGCTGTAGCCGAGGATCTGCTGGTCGAGGCGCGCGTGCAAGGCTTGCAGTATGGCGGGTGGCGCGGCGATATCCATGTCGGCGATCCACATCGGCAAGACGTCTTGCGGGTAACGGTTCCACTTGGTGCTGCCGGTGCCGAGGCGGGGGTGGATCGTGTCGAAATCAAAGCTCATGGGGGGCTCGTATCAGGGAGGCGGGCGCAAGAATGGCGCTGATTCTAGCGCCATTATTTTTATAGGCCAGCGCTGATTGCATCGCACCGCTGTGAGGCCGACGTAGACGGCGTGCGAGGACAAAAAAGAACCTACAAACCTGGAACTGAATGGGCCAGTCGAGTGAGCGAGGGCGCGCAGATAAGTCTGATAGTGATCACCTTTTTATATTTGTAGGTTGGCCCCTCTACGACATGCCTTTACAGGGCGGCGTTTCAACTGACTTATACGTGGAAGCCTTCATGTTGCGAGTACTCCCAGTTACCACTCAGCAGTACGCCGGTTATAGCCAGCCCTTGCTGCATGAACAACCGGCTTCCTCCGAACACAGTCGAACACGCAGGGACACGTCAAGTGCCGCGGATGCAGACCCAAAAAGTGCGTCTACCCCTGTAGCGGACGAGGACGTACTGCAGCATTTTGTTGCCAGGATGAGCGATGCCGCCGCGGGAACAGGTCATCGCGAATTTAAGCAAGGCTATGACTCACCGGCATCCGTAGCACTGCCCAAATATCATGCCAAGATGAGCGACTTGGCACTTATGAGGCTAGCGCTGGACCCGGAGTTGAGTCCGCAGCAAATGGGGGCACTCCGATACCGGCTTGAACAGCGTCTCTTCCTTCTGCCACACGATGATGCTCGACGGTTCACCAAGGTGATGACCGATAAAGGCGTGAATATCACGCCACTGCCACAAGATTATTACCTCGCCGTGATCAACAAGTTGTCGGACGGGCAATGTGCAGGTTTTATCCACCTCCTGTCGTTGGCCGTGGCCGAGGGCAAGCAGGATACGTTTTTAAGTAATGTCTACAATGCACTGGCGGATCCGGACGCACCCGAGTCCCAAGTGTTTTTCCATAAGTTGGCCTACGTACAAAGTAGGGTGACGGATGCTTGGGTTGCGCATGATCCTGCTACCAGGAAAGAGATAGCCTATACCGAGATTGCGCCACAGCTCTACAGTTCGCCGACCACCAAAACACTGCTGATCAGCGCCGATGAGCATCGGTTGTCCGCTGGAGTGATCGTAGATGATACCGGTGGGCGAACCTATTATTACAATGATCCGAATATTGGATTGACGGTGTTTTTTTCCAGGGAGGCGTTTGAAAAAGGGCTGAAAAGGATCTTTACCAGCCCCGAATTGAAAGATTTTCACGACCCGTTTAATCGCGATATTAAAAACCCTAAGTATCTGGTCAGCGTATTTGATCCCCAACGTTTGCCTGCGCTTTCCGGCGACTCCAGTGGCATTAGGTTCATGTATGACGCGCCGTTGGGAGGGCTTGATAAACTGAAGGTAATCGACGCCACGCATGTGCCGACGAAGGACGCTTTTGCTCATCAGACGCCTGCGCCTGCGGCGCACGCAAAGGCCGATTATGAACAGGTTATAGCGGGCTTAGGGAAACTGCACGACGCCAAAGGGATGTCGAAATTCCATCATGCAAAAGGTGCATTGAAGTCAGTCCAGAACTTTTTGAAACATCACCCCGACTCCCCGCTGTTATCGCCCATGAGGGAACTCGAGCGAACGTTGATCAACGCCCTCAACGCGGCGGGCACGCCCGTCGGCTATCCGTATGCCTTCGAGCGCATAGAGCAACAGCGAGCGTCTCTGGCCGAGGCGCAAATGGGCAAGTCGTTCAATCTTCACACCAAGGCTGTAGAAGACACCCAATTTCATATTGTCAGCCCGGCGGGCAGTGACCCCAAAAGGTCTGAACAGGTGGCCCGTTCGGTAGAAGCCGCGCTGCAGAGAATTCAGTTGCAAACCCCAAAACACGCACTGGCAGTAGCCGGTGATATCGACGTGATTGTTGCCAGGCCAGGCGATCAACCGGAAACGAAAATGCTCTTTAGCAGGCCGCCTACGTTGATTATCGGCGATGATTTTTTTGCGCCTGTCGATTCGAGCAACACGACCGTGGCCGACCGAGTGGGTCACCGGGCTGAGGGTAACGGCCTTGATGGCGTTGCCAAGAAACAAGCTGCATTGATCGCTGGCAAGTTGGGCATGTTGGGTTACTACAAAGCCGATGCCAAAGGTTTCCTGGAGGTCATCAGTAACAAGGAGCCGTTTCGCCCCGCAGGTTCACAACACAGCGCGCGTGCCGGTAGAAGCTCACGGGACTTTATGGAAGAGACGTTCACATCACGTCTGCACGAAGGAAAGCTCGACAAGCAAACCAGTACAGCACTCGACACACTTTTCCCGGGCGCAAAAGGCATCGCGCCTGCACCCATCACTCAGCCACCTGGCAAGGTAGTGACGCCATCGACCGAACCCGCAAGGGTAGCACCGGCCCCAATAGCGAAGGTAACCCCGCACAACCCGTCGGCCTCGCTTGACCCGGCGGTAGTTGCGCGTCTGCGAACACTCGATGCCAGCCAGCCCCCCATTCGGTTCGGCGAAGTGGACGTCAGCCGTGTCGAGCTTTACAGAATGGGCGTGAGCATTGATGGCCAACCGATCGAGAGCCCGCTGCCCGATGATCCGACGGGCAGCAAGATGGTCGCCGCGATGCAGGTCGACTATCTGCGCCTTGAAGCCTATCTCAAGTCCGAGTCGAGCGATGCCGGCGCCCGCGCAGGTGATGTACTTGCTGAGTTCGCCTCTCTGCGTGAGCCCGGCACACCGCTGGTTAGCAGGCGCGATGGCAAATCCATCCCTGAGGCGCTGCAAAAATCCCTCAGTGATATGTCGCAACACTCGGCAGCCATACGCGATTTGCAGCGCAGAAATAAGCCGCTCCCCGCGGGTTTTTTTTCTTCGAGTACAACCGATGGGGCGGGCAAGAGTAATCCCGCAGGCCTTGGATTTCAGGCCTTCAGCTCCTTTCAAGGCATACGTAGTTCCATTGACAGTATTCAACGTGGCGATACCACGGCAGGTGTCATAGGCCTTGGCGCCGTGGGAGCCGACTACGTTGGGATGGGCGTGGAGGTGGCACTCAATAAAGTCGCGCACAAGGCCGTCAGCAACGCTGCACCGACAATACTCAAGTTCCAATCAGCCACAGTTGGCAAGATGATCGGCAAAATGGGCGGCGGTGTCGGTTTGGGTGTCAGTATTCCGTTTGATGTCTACAACGCTGTCGACTCGTTCAAGAAGGCCGGGCGTAGCAGCGGTAAAGACGCTCAGGATCACTATGTCAATGGTGCATTTGCAGTCGCCAATGCCGCTACTTCGATAGCCTTGGGGGCCGCGTTTCTCTCCGGCGTCGCGGGTGCAGGGCCGGCGGGGCTGGTCATAGCGGGTGGGTTGATGGTTGCACAATCAATTTATTCAGCCGTGCGCACTGTGGAAGACATTAATAAATACACCCCACTGACAGGTAAACAGAAGTTTACGCTTGGCCTGAAGTCATTCCTGGGATTTCCACCGGGGTATGAAGTGATGAAACCGTATTTGCAAGCGAAGTACGCCAAGGCACACGAAGACCAATCCAGGGCCCAGTACAAGGCGTTTCTGGAAGGCCCAGGCAAGGACCATTATGAGCGCGTTGTTTTTGGCGCCACGGATGTGGAGATCACACAGGTTCCAGGAAAGGTACCGCTGATGCCCGCACTGTGGTGGAACCTTCCCAGTTTGCTACTGAGCCTGATTAAAGTGGATGGCAAGGTCCCGAGCGCCAACTTGCGCGGCGGTAATGATCATATCAGAGCGCCCGAAGACACCTGGAACGGAATGTCGATCAAACCCGTAGAAGGCGTGCAAGGAGGAGAACGCGGCACGTTATGGATGTTGGGCGATGGGGATGACGTGGTCACGGGGGTGATGAAAAAACACAACTATTTTTCGTTTGGCGGCGGCAAAAAATTGATCTCTGGGGGAGACGCCGACGATACGTTTAACTTCAACGCCGATGCACGCCAGACACTCGAGCAGATGAGGCAGGTGGCGGACACCGAGAAAAACGGTTTCAGCCCAAAAGCGTCCGAAATCTGGGGGGGCGATGGCACTAACACGCTGAGCTTTTCCGGTGAACTCAATACCGCTTACAGCGTTGCTGGCGAGACACAAAGAGCCGCCTATTCAGGGCATGTGATTAACTTTAAAACCGGCGCGGTGTCGGTCAATACACCCGACTCGAAAACCAACGGTGTAACGACCATTGCGTATTTTCATTCATTTTCCAATGCCGTCACGGTTGAAAATGGCGAAAGTTTTATCCAGGGCGATGATCAGGACAATCACCTGATCTTGAACGGCAATAAGGACGTGGTGCTGACGGGCAAAGGCGCAAACGTCATCGTGGTCAATGGCGGCGCCAACATTGTCGGCCAGGGCGGTTTTAACACCTATGAAATTAACAAGGGGCATCAGGCTGTGATCATCAACGACCCGGTCGACAGTGTGATCAAGCTGGATTACAGCGCCGCGCAAATCTACGATTGGGGGGTGACGCCCGAGGGGGATTTGGTGGCGACATTGAACGGCGATAACCCGGGGGAACGTCGGTCACTGATTATCAAGAATGCCTACCCCAAGGACTCGACAGAGGATACGGCCAAGCCGAAATTCATCACCAACGACGGCACGATGATCACGATCAACGCCCCGCGTAAACCTGGGTCAACCAGTCGAGTTGTGCAGGTCAACAGCTTGAAAGTCGAGTCGCCCAAGGTGTAACGAGGGTTGACTGGCCCATGGACAGGGCCAGTCGATTCCGGCACTCACAGGCTGACCCAGGCTCAGCCCGAAATGATTGCTTCGGATAACTGCCGGTGTGCCTGCTCCACGGCTTGATCGACCGCCTCCTTGCCGCGCACCATCGCGCCCAAATAGACGAAACGCACCGTGCGGATGCCCACTGTGGCCAGGATGGCGGTCACATATGGTGTGAGAAAGTCCGGTTCATGGCCCTTGCGCGCATTGCCTGAACTGACCAGCACAAAGGTGCGCCGGTCGTTGAGCAGGCCGACCTTTTCGAACTGCGGGTTGACCGTGAAGCTGCGTTGAATGCGCACCACATGGTCGATCCAGCCCTTGAGCGCGGCAGGGACAGTGAAGTTGTGCACTGGGGTGCAGAGGACCAGCAGATCGCAGGCTTCCAGCTCAACGATCAACTGTTCCGACAAGGCCGTCGCGCTGCCGCTCAACCCGCCTGGGGTGGTCAGGGCATTCGCGTATTCGCGGGTCAACGGCGGCAGCGCCTGGCTGCCGTAGTCGCGTTCGGTGATAGCGGCGTTGGGCACCAGATCACTGAGCAAGGCGCGCGCCAGCTTGAAGGTCTGCGCGGCCTTGCCGTGGGGGCTGAAACTGAGCAACAGCGCGCGGGTCATTGGCTCACGTCCTGGGAAAAGTGCATGCCCAGTGGCAGCAAGCCTTGGCGGAAATAGAAGCGTTGGGCCAGGGCCATGTGCATGCCGGTGTCCAGTACCAGGAAGCGGTAGCCCCGTGCGCGGGTTTCCTCACGCACCCGGTCGAGCAACTGTTCGCCCAGGCGCCGACGCTGCAGCGCGGCATCCACCACCAAGTCATCGACGTAGATAAACCGCCCGTACAGGGTGTTTTCCGTGAGCCGGTAACCTGCCAGGCCGATCACTTTGCCGTGCTCGCGCGCGGCCAGCAAACGGTAGCCGTTCTGCTGTTGGCGCTGGATTTGCGCGGCGAACGCTGGCGCGTCAGTCAGGTGCGGGCGCAATTGCCGCATCACCGCGAAGCATTCGAGGTACTCGGCCTCGGTTTCCATCTGCACGAATTCGACGTGGTCATTCATCGTTGAGGTTCTCCAGGTGGGCCTTGATCGCGGCCGGCACTTTGCGAAAGCTGATGGCGACGCGGTTCAAGGCGTTCATCAACGCAATGGCCAGGGTCAGGTCGGCGATTTCCTTGTCGCTGAACAGCGCCGCTGCCTCGGCGTAGTCGGCGTCCGGCACCTGGGTGTGTGCGACCTGCGTGACCACCTCGGCCCACGCAAGGGCTGCGCTTTCACGCGGCGTGAACAGCGGCAACGACTCGCGCCAGGCGGCCAGCAGCATGATTTTTTCCAGGCTTACGCCTTTCTTGAGCAGGTCGCGGGAATGGGCGTCCAGGCAGTACGCGCAGCCGTTGAGTTGCGAAACGCGCAAATACACCAGGTCGATTAACTCTTTCTCCAGGCCGCAGCCGTGGATGTAGCTGTGCACCGAGCCCAGGGCTTTGTAGCCGACGGGAGCGGCCTGGGCGTAATCAAGACGGTGGTTCATGGGCGTTCCTTGTGGGGTAAGGGATGCGCCATTTTCGGCGGCGGGATGGCCGGTCAACAGGGGCATGATTGGACAAGTGGGTTGGGACATGATCAGACTTGGCCGTGTGTTTCTGCCGAGCTTGTCTGCGATGTCATCACTGCCCAAATACCAGGAAATTTACCGGCGCTTTCGCCTGGCCATTGACCAGGGCCAACTCGGCCCGGGTGATCGGGTGCCGTCGGTGCGCAGCCTGGCCCTGGAACTCAAGGTGGCGCGAGGTACGGTTGAGGCGGCTTATCAGTTGCTGGTCAGTGAGGGTTTTTTCGAGGCGCGTGGGCAGGCGGGCACTGTGATTGCGGGGGCTATACCAGTCGCCCCGATGAAGCCGCAGCCGGCCTTTACGCCGGTCGCTTCCGGCCCCCGGCCGCTGCAAATGGGCCTGCCCGCGCTGGATGCATTCCCGCGCAAACTGTGGGCGCGGTTGGTTACCCGGCAGGTACGCCGCACCGATGCCGACAGCCTGGCAATGGGCGACGTGCGTGGCGCTCATGCCTTGCGCGCGGCGGTTGCCAGTTACCTGGCGTTGTACCGGGGCGTGGAGTGTTCGCCGCAGCAGGTGTTTGTGTGTTCAGGGTATGCGGGGTGTCTGACGCTGTTGTGCGATGCGCTGCAGATGGCGGGGCAGCGCTGCTGGTTTGAAGACCCAGGGTATTTGCATGCGCGGCAGTTGTTACTGCATCAGGGGGCAGAATTGGTGCCGGTGCCGGTGGATGCTGAGGGGCTGGACGTTGAGCGCGGCAGGCAGCGCGATCGGCAGGCGCGGTTGGCGATTGTGACGCCGGCGCATCAGAGCCCCTTGGGCGTGGCCTTGAGCCCGGCGCGGCGACGGGCGTTGCTGGCGTGGGCGCGGGAGCAGGGGAGTTGGGTGGTCGAGGATGATTACGACAGTGAGTTTCGCTATCAGGGCCAGCCGTTGGCGGCGCTCAAGAGCCAGGACGTGGGGGATCGGGTGATCTATGCCGGGAGCTTCAGCAAGATGCTGTTTCCGGGGTTGCGCTTGGGGTATCTGGTGGTGCCCGCTTCGTTAGTCGAGGCGTTTGGCCGCAGTGCCGAGGCGTTGCAGCAGCGCAGTGCACAGCTGTTGCAGCTGACGGCGGCGGATTTTCTGGAGCAGGGGCATTTTACGCGGCACCTGAAGCAGATGCGGCTTTTGTATGCGCAACGCAGGCGGTTGTTGGTGGCGGCGCTTGGGGTGCACTGCGCGGAGTTTTTGCGGGTGGATGAGCAGGCGGGGGGAATTAACTTGCTGGCGCGGTTGCTGGTTTCGGTGCCGGATTGTGTTGTGGTTGAGGCTGCAAACAACGCGGGCTTGGCTGTTCAGCCGTTATCGGGGTGGATGCTGGAGCCTGGCAGTGAGCAGGGGGTGTTGATGGGGTTTACGAATGTGCTGACGGCAGAGCAGGCAGCGGAGTTGGCTCTGGTTTTACGCCGAGTTATTGTCGAGTCCCTATCCACTCCTTCGGTAACGGCTAAATCTATCTAATTGGAATGAGACCAAAATGTGGGAGCGGGCTTGCTCGCGAATGCGGTGGTTCAGTCAGCTCATGTGTTACTGGCCCACCGCTTTCGCGAGCAAGCCCGCTCCCACATTCGATTGAGTACAGCCTCAATGGATATGTACCCGCGATCACAACCCCTGACTCCCCCGAATCAAATCATAAGCCTTGCGCGCAATCGGGTTCGCCGTATTCGGCCGAATCCACAAGTAGTAAGTGACCTCAGGCATGCGCGGCAACCCATCCGTCTCCCCCAGCACGCGCATATCCGGCCCGAGCATTTCCATGCTCCGCGGTGTCACCCCCAACCCCGCGCGGGTCGCGGCCTTGATGCCGATCAGGTTCGACGCCAGGTACGCCTGCCGCCAAGGAATATTCGCCCGCTCCAGCGCCTCCAGCGCATACCGCCGATATATGCTCGGCTCATCCACCAGAATCAACGGCAGCGGTTCACCCGGCTGGTGAATGTACTGCGCCGAACAAATCCACCACACCGGCGAAGTACGCAAGGCAAACCCCTCCAGGTTCGGATCGGACCGCGTAGATATCACCATGTCCACCTTGCCCCGGTGCAAGTCATCCATCAAAAACGGGCTGCGCCCCACATCGATTTCCAAACGCAAACGCGGTGCCGAGCGGGCGATGTGGCTGAGGATCGGCGGCAGAATCGTGTCGGCAATGTCATGCGGCGAACCAATGCGCAACACACCGCTCAGGCTGCTTTCACGCAGCGAATTCAGCGCGTCGTCATTCAGCGACAGCATCTGCCGCGCATGCCGCAGCAGCTGCAAACCCGGCTCGGTCAGTTGCTTCTGCCGCCCGCGCTTTTCAAATAGGCTCACGCCCACTTGCTGTTCCAGGCGCTGCATATGCTGGGTCACGGACGACTGCGTACGCGCCAGGTGCATGCCGGCGCCGGCGAAGCTGTGGTGGTCGACCACGGCAATAAAGGTGCGCAGCAGTTCAAGGTCGAGGGTCGACATAGGCCATTTCCAAAGGCGGTTTTATATCAAGGGTGTGAAGTTAAACATTACAGATATTAATGTGTTGTTGAAGCTGATTTTTATCAAGGCCAGCAAATAAAGGGTTATGCCTCAATCAAAGGTCACCCTTATACGGCAAGTTATAACGATATGAGATATTTGCATTTCCGTTGCAACCGCACTCTCCCTAGCATGCCCCTCCATCAGGTCGGGGTACGCCGATCATTCGCCAGGGGGAAGTCCAATGATGTTCAAGAAATGGTTGCCGGTGGCCCTGGGATCGATGATCGCCCTGGGCGGCAGTGTGGCGGCCCAGGCCGATGCGACGCTGGACAAAATCGAACAACGCCATGTGCTGGTGGTTGGCGTGCTGCTGTCTGGCGGGCCGTTCGGCAGCATTGATCCGGCCACGCAGAAGCCCAAGGGCTTGAACGTCGACCTGGCCAACGAATTGGGGCGCCAGCTGCACGCCGAAGTGCAACTGGTGCCGGTACTGCCCGCCAACCGCGTGCAGTTCCTGCAGCAAGGCAAGGTTGACCTGCTGATCGCCAACATGGAATGGACCGCCGAGCGCGGTGAAATCCTCGGCTTTGTGCCAACCCCGTTCTACCGCATCGGCGGCACCGCAGCGGTACTCAAAGACAGCAAGATCACCCGCTGGGAAGACCTCAAGGGCCAACCCGTGTGCACCTCCCAAGGCAGCAGCTACGTCAAGCCGCTGACCGAGTTCGGCGCGCAGATCAAAGCCTTCAAGAGCTCGTCCGAATCGCTGCTGGCCCTGCGCGGCAACAACTGCGTGGCGGCAGTGCATGACTCCACGCTGATCAATCCGCTGATCAACGACAGCGCCGAATGGAAGGACTACCGCGCCATCAGCCCGGAACTCAAACCGGCGCCGTCGGTGATCTGGACCCGTCGCGGCGAAGGCGACACCCAGGCCAAACTCGACCCGATCGTCAAGGAACTGCACCGCAGCGGCTGGCTGATCGACGCCCAGACCCGCAACCGCATCAGCCCGGCCTCGCCGGCGCTGGTGGAATTGCAACAACAGTTCAAGGGTGCCTGAGCATGCCGTTTAAAACCCTCACCGCACTTGGCCTGGCCCTGTGCGCCGGTTTCGCCCACGCCGATGCCACCCTCGACAAGATCCAGCAACGCCATGCCATCAGTGTCGGCGTGATCCTCAGCGGCCCGCCGTTCGGCACCCTCGACCCGAAAACCGGCGAGCACCTGGGCTACAACGTCGAACTGGCCAAAGGCATCGGCCAGGCGCTGGGCGTGGAGACCAAGACGGTCTCGGTGCTGGCGCCCAACCGCGTGCAGTTCCTGCAGCAGGGCAAGGTCGACATTCTGATCGCCAATATGCAATTCACCGAAGAGCGCGCCGAGATCCTCGATTACGTGCCCACGCCCTATGAAGAAGTCGGCGGCGCGGCATTGATTCGCAAAGGTGCGGGTATCAAGCAGTGGGCTGACCTCAAGGACAAGCCGGTGTGCGTGTCCCAGGGCAGCAACTTCATCAAGCCGCTGCAGGAAACCTACGGCGCGCAGATCAAGGCGTTCCGCAGCCAGTCCGAATCCTTGCTGTCGTTGCGCGGTAACGGTTGCGTGGCGGCTGTGCACGTCAGCCCGACCATGCATGCGCTGCTCAGCGATGCCGAGTGGGACGGCTATGAAATTCCACTGCCGGGCGACCTGATTCCGTCCAAATCGGTGATCTGGATTCGCAAGGGCGAGCACGATACCCAGGCCAGGCTCGATGCCATTGTGCGCGACTGGCATAAAAGCGGTTTCCTGATCGCCCTCGGCGAACGCACCGGCATGGCGCCGTCCCAGGCCCTGCGTGATCTGCACGAGCAGTACAGCCATGAGTGACACGCTGTTCGCCACCCTGCAACAACTGCTGGGCGCCGCCCATGTGCAAACCAGTGCTGAAGCGGCCAAGTACCTGACTGACAAGCAGGGCCGCTACACCGGCCAGGTGATCGCGGCGGTGCACCCGGCCACCACCGACGAAGTTGCCGCCGTGGTGCGCGCCTGCGTGGCCTTGCGCACGCCCATCGTGGTGCAGGGCGGCAACACCGGGCTGATGGCCGGCGCCACGCCGGATGCCAGCGGGCGTTCGGTGTTGCTGTTGCTTGATCGCATGAACCGCGTGCGCCAGGTCGACACCGACAACGACACACTCACGGTGGAAGCCGGCTGCATCCTGCAGAACATCCAGGACGTGGCCCGTGAGGCCGACCGCCTGTTCCCCCTGAGCCTGGGTGCCGAGGGCAGTTGCACCATCGGCGGCAACCTGGGCACCAACGCTGGCGGCACCGCGGTATTGCGTTACGGCAACACCCGCGAGCTGACCCTGGGCCTTGAAGTTGTCACCGCCGAAGGCGAGATCTGGCATGGCTTGCGCGGTTTGCGCAAGGACAACACCGGCTACGACCTGCGCGACTTGTACATCGGCAGCGAAGGCACACTGGGGATAATCACCGCCGCCACCTTGAAGCTGTTCCCGCTGCCCAAGGCCCAGGCCACCGCGCTATTAGCTTTCGATGAGCTGGCCCAGGCGGTGGCGTTCCTGTCCCATGCCCGCGCCGGGTTTGGCGCCAGCCTGACGGCCTTCGAACTGCTCACCGCCGATTGCCTGGCGCTGTTGCGCGACCAGTTCCCGGACGGCCCGCAGCCTTTCAAAATCGCGCGCCAGCCTTGGTTTGCCTTGATTGAACTCTCCGATAATCAAGGCGAAGCGCATGCCCGCGAAGCCATCGAACAGGTGCTGGGCGATGCTTTCGAACAGCAACTCATCAGTGATGCCTTGATCGCCGAAAGCCTGGCACAAAGCGAGGCCCTGTGGCTGCTGCGCGAGAACATGAGCGAGGCGCAGAAACGCGCCGGGCGCAATATGAAGCACGATATCTCAGTGCCGATTTCTCAGGTTGTGGCGTTCGTCGCGCACACCGATGCATTGCTGCAGCAGCACTTCCCCGGCGTGCGCAACTTCACCTTCGGGCACCTGGGCGACGGCAACCTGCATTACAACGTGGCACACCCGCTGGGTTCGACAGTGGACGCGCACATGGCCCATTACGCCGAGTTGAGCGCGTTGGTGCATGACAGCGCCCATGCCCACGGCGGCTCGATCAGTGCCGAACACGGCATCGGCCAGCGCAAAGTCGGCATGCTGGGGCGCTACAAAAGCCCGGTGGAATTGGACCTGATGCGCCGCATCAAGCAGGCGCTCGACCCGCACAACCTGCTCAACCCCGGCAAAGTCCTTGAGGTGCAGCCATGACCGTACGCTTGTCCAAACGCGTGCAGCGCGTGTCGCTGTCGGCCAACGCCGCGGCCAAATCCCGCGCCACCGAACTGCGTGACGCCGGGCGCGATATCCTCGACCTGACCACCGGCGAGCCGGATTTCGACACCCCGGAACACATCAAGCAAGCCGCCTACGCCGCCATCGCGGCCGGTGCCACCAAGTACACGCCGACGCCGGGCGTCAAGGCTCTGCGCGTGGCGGTGCAGCGCAAACTGGCCGGGGAAAATCACCTGGACTACCCGCTGGCGTCCATCGTGATTGCCAACGGCGCCAAGCAGATCATCTTCAATGCTTTCGCCGCCACCCTCGACGAAGGCGATCAAGTGCTGGTGCCGACGCCTTACTGGCCGTCGTTTCCGGACAGCGTGCGCTTTAACGGCGGCGAACCGGTCTTCATCGAATGTGGGCTGGAGCAGGGCTGCAAGTTGCTGCCGGCGCAGCTGGCGCAACACATCACTGAGCGCACGCGCTGGTTGATCCTCAATGGCCCGGGCAACCCCAGCGGCGCGGTGTACAGCGAAACCGAACTGCAGGCATTGGCCGAGGTGCTGCGGCGCCATCCCCAGGTGTTGATTCTGCTGGATGAACTGTACGAACACATCCGCTTCGATGGTCGCCCGGCCCAGAGTTTGTTGAACGTCGCACCCGACTTGCAGGGCCGCTGCCTGCTGGTGGGCGGCGTGTCCAAGACCTACGCCATGACCGGCTGGCGCATCGGCTTTGGCGCCGGGCCGAAAACCCTCACCGACGCGATGGCGGTGGTGCAATCGCAGTCCACCTCCGGCGCGTCATCGGTGGGGCAGGCGGCGGCACTGGCGGCCTATAACGGCGGGCTGGACTTCCTCGCCGAGCAGGTCGCGGCCTATCAATTGCGTCGGGATATTCTGGTTGCAGCGTTGAACAACGTGGAAGGCCTGGAGGTGCTTGAACCCCAGGGCGGTTTTTTCGTGTTCGTGCGCTGCGCAGGGCTAATAGGCCGCTCTCGCCCGGACGGCCAGCGCATCGACAGCGATGAAGACCTGGTCGCCTGGCTGCTGGAGGAGGGCGTCGCCGGTGTGGCGGGCAGCGCCTATGGCCTGTCGCCGTGGTTTCGCTTGTCCATCGCCACCGCGACCGACAGCGTGGCTGAGGCCGGGCGGCGTATCGCAGCCGCCTGCGGACAGTTGCAATGATGCAGGCGTTTGTTCATTGGGCCGCAGGCTTTGGCCTGAACTACAGCTTCCTGCTGGACGCTTACCAGCGCGGCACCTTGGTCCAGGGCGCGCTGACCACCGGCTGGCTGTGCCTGTTCACCCTCATTGGCAGCCTGTTGGCGGGCATCAGCCTGGCCGCCATGCTGACTTCGGGCAACCCGTGGCTGGCCAAGCCGGCGCGGGTGTTTGTCGAGGTCACGCGCAATACGCCGACGCTGGTGCAGCTGTATTGCGCGTTCCTGGTGTTGAACATGCTGCTGACCCAGGCGGTGGGCGCGGCCAACCCGCTGACGCCGTTTGCCTGGGTGGTGATCGTGATTTCCCTGCACAAGGGCGCGTTCCACGCCGAAGCCTTGCGTGCGGGCATCGAAGCGGTGCCCGCCGTGACCCTGGAAGCCGCCAGCTCTCTGGCCTTCAACAGGCGCCAATTGCTATGGAACGTGCAGTTGCCGCTGGCGCTGCGTTTTGCCTTGCCGTCGCTGATCAACAACTTGATCGACCTGGTGAAGATGACCGCCGTGGCCTCGGCCATTGCCGTGGGTGACATCACCTACGCCGCGATCATGATCTGGACCCAAAGCGACAACGTGCTGGAACTGATGATCCTGATCCTGAGTTTCTTTGGCCTGCTGAGTTTTATCGTCAATTGTGTGGGGCGCTGGCTGGAAGCGCGCCTGAGGATGCCCGGCTATGGCCATTGATTCATTTCCAGTGCTGTCGGCGTTGTGGCAGTGGTCGCCGGCACTGGTGGCAGGCTTTGGCCAGAACATCCTGATCAGCCTGTTGGCGATTGCCATCGGCTCGTTGCTGGGCTTGTTGATCGGCGCGCTGGCGCTGTCGCCGCTGGGGTTTGTCGCGCGGCTGTGGGTGCAGGTATTTCGCAATGCGCCGTGGCTGGTGCTGATCTATTTCACCACCTACGTATTTCCGTTCGAAATCCACATCGGCAGCAGCTATGTGTCGTTCCCCGACTGGGTCAAGGTCACCCTCGGCCTGGCCTTGCCGGCGAGTGCCAACGTGGCGGAGATCTTCCGTGGCGCCATCGGTTCGATCTCCAGCACCCAGTGGGAAGCCGCGCGGTCGCTGGCGTTTACCCGTGGCCAGCTGTTCCGTTCGATCATTTTGCCGCAGTGCTTCAAGCGCATGTTGCCGCCGTGGATGAACCTCTACGCCGTGGTCACCATGGGCACCGCGCTGGCCTCACTGGTGGGCGTGCATGACGTGATCGATACCGCGCAGATCGCCAGCAACACCGTCAACCTCACCGGCTTTACCGTGGTGATTTACCTGAGCCTGCTGGTGCTGTTTTTCGCCTACTGCTACCCGATTTCCCGCCTGACCCAACACCTGGAGCGCCGTTATGCCTTCTATTGAACCCCTGGTGAGCCTGCGGGATATCCATTTGTCGTTCGCCAGCAACCCGGTGCTCAAGGGCATTGACCTGGATGTGCATCGCGGCCAGGCGGTGTCGATCATCGGCCCGTCGGGCTCGGGCAAATCCACGATTCTGCGTTGCATCACCGGGTTGTTGCAGCCCCAGCGCGGCAGCATTCGCGTGGGTGAAACCCGCGTCGACACCCTGGCCCATGAAGCCCAGCGTATCGAGTTGCGCAAGCGCGTCGGCTTTGTGTTCCAGCAGTACAACCTGTTCCCGCACCTGTCGGTGCTGGAAAACCTGGTGATCGCCCCGCGCAAGGTGCTGGGCCGCAACCGCGCCGACGCCGAGAAAGACGCGCGAGCGTTGCTGGCCAAGGTGCGCATGGAGCACAAGGCGGATGCTTATCCAGGCCAGTTGTCCGGCGGCCAGCAGCAGCGCGTGGCGATTGCCCGCGCACTGGCGATGCGTCCGGAGCTGATCCTGTTCGACGAGGTGACCTCGGCACTCGACCCGGAAACCGTCGGCGAAGTGCTGACGGTGATCCGCGAACTCACCGAAGAGGGCATGACCTGCGTGCTGGTCACCCACGAAATGCGCTTCGCCGAAGAGATCAGCGACTTGGTGTATTTCACCGAAAACGGCGTGATTGTCGAGCATGGCAGCGCCGCGCAGATCTTCCAGAACCCCGCCAGCGAACGCACCCAGACGTTCCTGCGCCATGCCTTGGGCGATTCGGGGCGCCGTGGCCCCATCGCCCACGACCCGTACCTGTTGACCAATTTGAGCCGTTACAGCCTGTCCGTCTGATAAGAGGAAAACCGTCATGAGTAGCGAAAACCGTGCTGCTGTCATCGAAGCGTTCTTGCAGCAAATCCGCGTCATCAATCAGCGCGGCGTAGACCGTGCGGCCCTGGTGGAAATCGTCGGCCTGCTGGAAAACCTGGCCGAGCGCCGCGACCTGTTCAACTTCGACGCATTCCCCGCGCCGGTGCCGGGGCAGGGCAGCACCGCATTCCGCTATCGCCTGAATGACGACGGCGACACCCCGACGCTGTACCTCAACTCGCTGTTGCCGGGCAAAAGCACGATCCCCCACAACCATGAAACCTGGGCGATCATCAGCGCCATCGAAGGCCAGGAAATCAACTACGTTTACGCACGCAATGACGAAGGCCACGAACCGGGTTTCACCAGCCTGACCCTGGAAAAACAAGTGATCGTGCAGCCGGGTACGTCGATCTCGTTCCTCGGTGAAGACCTGCATGGCATCAAGGTCGAAGGCGAGCAGGCGACCTTGCACTTCCACCTCTACGGCTTGCCGCTGGAATCGCTGAATGGCCGTTACGGCGTGGAAGCCGACGGGCGCATCCTCAACTACAACGCCTCGCAAATGGCGCCGTCGATTCGCGCGTACTGAGGGCGAGGTTTTTTATGATTGACCTGTATTACTGGCCAACCGGCAACGGCCTGAAAGTCGGCATCCTGCTCGAAGAGCTGGGCCTTGAATACCGCCTGCTGCCGGTGAACATCCGCGAAGGCGAGCAGAAGGCTGCCAGCTTCCAGCGCATCAGCGCCAACGGGCGAATCCCGGCGATTGTCGACCATCGCCGCGAGACACCGCTGAGCCTGTTCGAATCCGGCGCCATCCTCAACTACCTGGCCGACAGCGCCGGGCAATTCCTGCCGCCAGCCGGCACTGCCGAACGGCAAAACGTGCAGGAATGGCTGTTCTGGCAAGTCGGGCATATCACCCCGTACCTGAGCCAATTGCAGGTGTTCAAAGAGAAAGCGCCGGAGCCGATCCCATTCGCCCTCGACCTGCTGAATGCCGAAGCGACGCGCCTGTACCGTGTGCTGGAGCAGCGCCTGGCTGAAGTGCCATTTGTGGCCGGTGAATACTCGGTGGCCGACATGGCGATATTCCCGTGGATTCAGCCGCTGCGCCAAGGCCAGGACCTGGCGGACTACCCGCACATCCAGGCCTGGCGCCTGCGCATCAAAGCGCGGCCGGCGGTGCAGCGTGCCTATGCCAAAGGTCGCGAAGTCGCAGCGGGCGAGCGTTCGTTGGCGTTGCAGTAACTCTTTTCTTACTTTGTTGGGACTTCCATGAGCCAGACCATCACCCCACGTCAACTGCAGCAATGGCTGTTCGACGGGCAGGAAATCGCCGTATTCGACGTGCGCGAACACGGGCAATACGGCGAAGCCCACCTGTTCCACGGGGTGAACCTGCCCTATAGCCGCCTGGAACTGGAAGTACGCCGCCTGGCGCCCAACCCGCAGGTGCGCCTGGTGATTTACGATCAGGACGGCGGTGAGGTGGCGACCCGCACGGCCGCTCGCCTGCAGGCGCTGGGCTACAGCCAGGTGCATGTATTGGCCGGCGGCGCCGACGGTTGGCAAGCGGCCGGTTTGCAGCTGTTTGCCGGGGTGCACGTGCCGTCCAAGGCCTTTGGCGAGTTGGTCGAAGAGGCCAGCCACACGCCCCACGTCACTGCGCGGCAGCTGGCCGAGTGGCAGGCGCGTGGCGAGCCGCTGGTGGTGCTCGACGGGCGGCCGTTCGATGAATACCGCAAGATGACCATTCCCGGTTCCATCTGCTGCCCGAATGGCGAGTTGGGCTACCGCGTGCATGATCTGGTGCCGGATGAAACCACACCGATTGTGGTCAATTGCGCGGGGCGCACCCGCAGCATTATCGGCGCGCAGACGTTGATCAATCTGGGCCTGAAAAACCCGATCTATGCCTTGGAAAACGGCACCCAAGGCTGGTACCTGGAAGACTTCCAGCTGGAGCACGGCAGCACCCGACGTTACCACGAGCAGGTCAGCACGGACCTGGCTCAACAGCGCCAGGCCGCGCGGCAATTGGCCGAGCGCGCAGGCGTGGTGAGTGTCTCGGCCGAGCAGGTTCGGCAGTGGGCGAGTAACGCGCAGCGCAGCCTGTTCCTGTGCGACGTGCGCACCGCCGAAGAATTTGCCGTTGGCAGCTTGCCGGGCTCGCAACACACGCCGGGCGGGCAGTTGATCCAGTCCACCGACCTTTACATCGGCGTGCGTCAGGCGCGGGTGGTGCTGGTGGACAGCGACGGCGTGCGCGCGCCGATTGTGGCCAGTTGGCTGCGCCAATTGGGGCATGAGGCGTATGTGCTGGAGGGCGGTATCGCCAGCGGCCTGGCCTTGCCGGTGTTGCAGCCGGTGGCATACGAGCCGCTGCCGCTGATCAGCGCCCAGGCATTGGCGCTTGAATTGAACGACGTCAACCTGATCGATTTGCGCCCGAGCATGCTGTTTCGCAAAGGGCATATCGCCGGTTCGCAGTGGTCGATTCGATCACTGCTGAAAACCGATCATCGGCCGCTGGTGCTGGTGGCGGATGACCCGGCGTTGGCGGCCTTTGCTGCCGAAGGCGTGTCGGCAAGGTTGCTGGACGGTGGCTTCGCGGCCTGGGCCGCGGCCGGTCTGCCGGTCAACCAAGGCCCGCAAACCCTGCCCGACGCGCAGTGCATCGACTTCCTGTTCTTCACTCACGACCGCCACAGCGGCAACAAAGATGCCGCGCGCCAGTATCTGGCCTGGGAAATCGGCCTGTTGGCGCAGATGAGTGAAGCCGAAATCGCCAGCCTTAAACCACTCACGCCGCCGTCACGCGTGCGCACGCGGTTGATCCACGCCGCGCGGAGCGAAAAGGGCCACGGCGGCCGCGCAGTGAATGTGCCGATCACGCGCATGAGCACGGTGCTGTTCGATAACCTCGCGCAAATGCGCGACGCCCGCGCCCGACGCGACAGCGAGCGCGTGTTGACCTATGGTGCGCGCGGCAATCCCACCTCTCATGCCTTGGAAGACCTGGTCACCGAGCTGGAAGGCGGCTATCGCACGCGGCTCTACGGCACCGGCCTGGCGGCAGCAGCCCAGGTGTTCCTGGCTTACCTGCGCCCCGGCGATCATGTGCTGATCACCGATGCGGTGTATTCGCCGGTGCGCAAGCTGGCGCGTGAATTTCTGCAGCCGTTCGGCATAGAAGTCAGCTACTTCTCGCCCGATGCGACGGGTTTGGAGGCGCAACTGCAAGCCAATACCAAACTGGTCTACGCCGAAGTGCCGGGCTCGCTGTTGTATGAGCTGTGCGATTTGCCTGCGATTGCGGCGTTGTGCAGACCACGCAACATCTTGCTGGCCGTCGACAACACCTGGGGCTCGGGCTACCTGTACCGGCCACTGGCATTGGGCGCGGACATCTCGATCATGGCCCTGACCAAATACCTCGGCGGCCACAGCGACGTGATGATGGGCAGCGTGTGCACCACCGCAGCGGCCTGGCCGGCGTTGGGCAAAATGAGCGACACCTTCGGCAATTCGGTCAGCGCCGACGATGCCTACCTGATCCTGCGTGGCGCACGTACCTTGGCGTCACGCCTGGATGTGCACGAGCGCCAGGCGCTCGAGATCGCGCAGTGGTTACAGGCGCAGCCGCAGGTAAAGCGCGTGTTCCACCCGGCACTGTCTGGGCACCCGGGGCATGCGCTGTGGCGTCGGGATTTCACCGGCAGCAATGGCTTGTTGTCGTTTGAACTGGCGAATGCCGATGCGGCTTACCTTGAGCGTTTTATCGATGCTTTGCGGCTGTTCGGCTTGGGGGCGTCGTGGGGCGGCTATGAAAGCCTGGTCACCGTCGCCGACACCCAGGACCGCGAAAGCGCGGCGGATCGGGCGTTGAATTCGGTGGTGCGCTTGCATATCGGCTTGGAAGATGTGGCGGCGCTGATCGAGGATCTGCAGCGCGGGTTTGCCCTGGCGGGCTGAGTGAAGATCGCTCCCACGCAAAGTGGGAGCGATCCGCTGGTCAGTGTTTGACCGGCGTCGGCAGGGTCACGAGGTTGACGTAGCCGTCCCAGAATTTCTTCTGATCCACGCCAAACACCACTTTGGCCTTCTGGGTGCCAACCGGTGCGCCTTTCTTGTAGCCCAGTGCGCGGCCATAGTCGGCGCCGAAGGTGGCGTCCACGTCCACCCACAAATCGCGCGACTCGGTGACGATCTCCGGGCTGACCAGGAACAGCGCCGGCAGGCTGTCCCAGGTGAAGCTGTGGTAGCTCGGGTCTTTGTCGAACAGCGGCCCGAACTCATGCTTGTAGAGGTCGGCAATCGCGCCTTTCTGTGCAATCACGCGCTGGTACACCGATTTGTCGAAGGTGACTTTCTCGCACACGTCATTCGGGAAAATCACGTGCTCGATGGGTGAGCGCAACACGATCTTCGCCGCCTCCGGGTCGAACCACCAGTTGAATTCCGCCGCCGGCGTAGTGTTGCCCGGAATCTCCAGGGCGCCGCCCATGTACACGATGCGCTTGATCAGCGGCACGATGTCCGGCGCCGAGCGAATCGCCAGGGCGATGTTGGTGAGTGGGCCGACCGCCAGAATCGTCACTTGGTGCGGGTTGGCGCGTACGCTTTGCACGATGAACTGCGCGGCGGTCTCACTGCGCAGTTGGGTGTGGGTGGCCAGGCCGTCCGGTGGCGCGACCAATTGCGCGGGCGAAGTAGGCCGCGGGTTTTTGAACGCGCCCGGCCAGCCCGAGCCGAACAGGGCTTTTTCCGCCTCATAGGTGGCGTAGTCATGCAGCAGCGGGTAGGCCGCGCCCGAGTAAACGCCGACCTCTTTTTCCACGCCCATGCGTTCTACGGCCTTGAGGGCGTCGACCTGTTCCTGGTCGACCCAGGCGTTGCCACTGACCAGGGTCATGCCGAGCAAGTCGATGCGTTTTTGCGCATGCAACTGGGCGAGCATGATAAAGGCCTGGCCGTCATCGTTGAGCACATTGAAGTCGGTGTCGAAGATGACTTTTTCAGCTGCTTGCGCGGTGCCGGCACACAGGCCGACGGCGACAAGCAGCGCACAACTTTTAAAGAAGCCTTGCATGGTGGTTCATCCGCAAAAATTGTTGTTGTTAACGGTTCACCAGTTTCGCCGGCAAGGCGATGACCAGGAAGCTGCTGAGGATCAGGCAGCCGGCGAAAAACCACAAGGCGCCCGCGCTGCTGCCGGTGACGTCAATCGCCACGCCCATCAACGAGTTGCTGACCAGGCCGGCGATATTCGCCACTGAGCATGCCAGGGCAAACCCGGTGGCGGCTGCGGTGCCTTTGAGAAAGGTCGCCGGCAGGCTGAAAAACACCGGCACGGCGCCGATGATCGCGGCCGACGCGATGGCGAACAGGGCCACGGTGGCCGCCACGTTATGGGTGAAGAAGGTGCTGGTGGCCATCGCCGCCGCGCCGATGAAAAACGGCACGATGATGTGCCAGCGGCGTTCACGGTGTTTGTCGGAGCTGGCGCCGATCAGCAGCATGCCCAGCAGGGCGGCGACGCTGGGCAACGCCGTCAGCACGCCGATATGGAAGGTGTCGGTGACCCCGGCGTTACGGATGAACGTCGGCATCCAGAACCCCATGGCGTAGGCGCTGAGCAGGATCGAGAAGTCGATACCGCCGAGCATCCACACTTTGAGGTTGAAGAAGCCGTCACGGAAGCTGTGCTTGCTGCCGGTGGCGTCGGCTTCGTCCTTGCGCAGTTCACTTTCGAGCAGGGTTTTTTCGTCCTGCGACAACCATTTGGCTTGCTGGAAGGTGTTGGGCAGCGCCCAGAAGGTCAGCACGCCGAGCAACACACTGGGCACCGCTTCGATCAGGAACAGCCACTGCCAGCCGCGCAGGCCGCCCACGGTGTCGAAATGGCCCATGATCCAGCCGGATAGCGGGCCGCCGATTACGCTGGACAGCGGCAGGCCGATCATGAACAGCGCGATGATGCGCCCGCGCCGATGGGTCGGAAACCAGGTGGTCAGGTAATACAACACACCCGGCAAAAAACCGGCTTCGGCGGCGCCGAGCAGAAAGCGCAGGATGTAGAACTGCGTGGTCGAGGTGACGAGCATGGTGCAGGCCGAGAGCAGGCCCCAGGTGATCATGATGCGCGCGATCCAGATTTTTGCGCCGACCCGCTCCAGTACCAGGTTGCTCGGCACTTCAAAGATGATGTAGCCGACGAAGAACAAGCCGGCGCCGAGGCCGAACGCGGTTTCGCTGAAGTGCAGCTGGTCGAGCATCTGCAGTTTGGCGAAGCCGATGTTGATTCGGTCCAGGTAAGCGGCCAGGTAGCAGAAACACAGGAACGGAATCAGCTTCCAGGTGACCTTGTGGTAGAGCGTGGTGACGGGGTCGGCGACGCTGGTCGCGGGTGCTGCATTCGCAATGGGCATTGGGTGTCTCCTGGCGGTGACTTATGGTTTTTATACAGCCGCTTTGTTCCAGCACTTCGGAGTGCTGTAGAAGCGACGTCCAAAGGCAGTGTCAGAAGACTGAGATTTCCCTGCTGGATGAGATCAAGTGTGGGAGCGGGCTTGCTCGCGAAAGCGGTGGATCAGTCAGTACAGGTTTAACTGACAGACCGCATTCGCGAGCAAGCCCGCTCCCACATTCGATTGCATTCCAAAGTGGGAGACGCTCAGTTTTTTCCGGACCACGCTCTTTGTCGTGGTTCCTGGTGAATCGTTATTGCTCCCTGAACTTGCTCAACGCCTCCTGCTTGCTCACCACGTCGCCATACTTGCTGTCGATATCGAACAAGTTGGCCTCATGGGGCGCCGAGTGTCGATCGCCGACGCATTCGCGCACGACGATGGTGCGAAACCCATGTTGCACAGCATCCACCGCCGTCGCGCGGATGCAGCCACTGGTGGAGCAGCCGGCCAGCACCACGGTGTCGATGCCTTGTGCGTGTAGCATCGGGGCCAGGCTGCTGCCGAAAAACGCACTGGCGTACTGCTTGGTGATCACCACTTCATCGGCCTGGGGCAACACCTCGGCGCAGAACGCCGCGAGGGGGTTGCCTTCGACCATGTCTTTCATTACCGGGGCCTTCTTGACCCAGATGCCACCGTCGGCGAAATGGCCGGGATGGTAGCGGATATTGGTGTGCACCACCGCAATCCCGTGTTCGCGCGCAGTGGCCAGCAGCTCGACACTTTCCGCCACGGCTGTGACCACGCCCGGCGCAAACAGCGGCGCGCCTTCGGTGGTGTAGCCCTGCATGAAGTCGATCATCAGCAGCGCGGCTTTTTTGCCGAAGCCGATGCGGTTGCCCCAGACGCCTTGGTAGTTGGCGTCGGCGGATTGTTCGCTCATCGCTAAGATCCTCAATAAGCGCCGGAAAGCAGGGCGCCGGCGCCGGGCACGATGGGCTCCAGGTCCAGGGCCTTGAGCATGGCGTAGGTGGTGGCGATGGCGGCGGTGAGCACCGGTTTGCCGGTTTGCGCTTCAACCTTGGCCACCACCGGCAGCGACTGCATCTGCACGCAGGCCGAGAGCACGATCACGTCGACGCCTTCCAGGTTCATGCCGGCGACGATGGCCGGCAGCTTGGCCGGGTCGTGGCGCGCCACTTCGAGGTTGTCGGGGATCTCCAGGGCGCGCCAGTCCACCACCTCAAAGCCTTCTTCACGGATGTAGTTCACCACCAACTCGGTCAGCGGCTTCATGTACGGCGCGACGATGGCGATGCGTTTGGCGCCCATCACTTTCAAGCCTTCGATCAGCGCGCCGGCGCTGGTGATCACTGGCGCATTTGCATCGTTATCGGCGGTGGCCTTGCGCAAGCGTTGTTCGGAATTGCGGTGATAACCCAGCCCCATGGCCATGATCGCCACCAGGCAGGCGTAACCCAACACATCGACCTTGGCGTCGGACAGCTCGATGGCGCAACGGTCGGACTCGCCGTCCATGGCCGCCAGTTCCTCTTTGCGCACTTGCTTCATGCGCATGCGGCTGGAGTGAAAGGTGAAGCGCTCAGGGCGGATCGCCTGGCGTGCGGTGAGCATCGCCGGGATCTCGGTTTCCATGGTGGTGTTGGAGCTCGGCACGATCTGGCCGATGCGGTAAGGCTTGTGCATGGTGGTCTCCGTTCTTATTGGGTGAGGAAGTCGCCGAGGGCGTGGAAGAAGCCGTCGAAGTCGTCCCACGGAATCATGTGGCCGGCATTCGGCACGCGGGCGACCTGGATGCCCGGTTGCAGGTCCTGAATTTCCGCCACGTCTTCATCGAGGATCACGCCGCCACGCCCGGCCACCATCAACAGGGCAGGGGCCTTGAGGTGGGGCAGGTCCTGGTGGAAATCCACCGTGTGAAAGTCATTGAAGGCGCGCACGATGGCGGGCTCATAACAGGTGTGCAGCCATTCGGCGCGCAGTTGCAGTTGCTCTGGCGTCCAGGTGGCGCAGAAGGCGCGCATCGCCTCCGCGTCCATGCCGATCAGGGATTGGCGGATCGAGTCGACATACCACGGCAGTTTGCTGGGGTATTCACGGCGGCCGGGGCCGGACACCGGCGGGTCGATCAGCACCACGCGGTTGACGCCCTGCGGATGTTTCACCGCACTGCGCACGGCAAAGCGCGCGCCCATCGAATGGCCGACCAGGTGGTAGCTGTGCAGATTGAGGGCATCGGCGAATGCGCCAATGTCATCGCTGCAAGTGTGTGCGCTGTAGTCCAGCTCGGGGCCGGTGGACGACAAGCCGCGCCCGCGCACATCCAGCACGTACGTGTCGAACTGCGCGCCCAGGCGTTCCGCGACAAAGCCCCAGGTGATCGCCGGGCTGGTGATGCCCGGGATCAAAATCAGCGCCGGGCCTTTACCGCCGTAGCGCAAGTAATGTTGGCGAATGCCGTTGGCCTGCACATTGCCGCCGTAGAGAAAGGTGCTCACGCGGCCACCCCCGATTTCAGCGGCTGGGCATACAGGTCGTAGCCATACACCCAGTCCGGGTCTTCCTGGGTGCGCAGCCAGGTATTGGCGTTGGACACCGCCTGCACGCGCGAGGCGCGCTCCTTGCGGTTGGCTTCGTAGAGTTGGAACGCGGTGCGGTAGTCGCTGATGCCGGTTTCCTGCAGGCAGCGGGTCAGCATCGCGGCGTCTTCGATGGCCATGCCGGCGCCCTGGGCCATGTGCGGCTTCATCGGGTGGCAGGCGTCGCCCAGCAGCACCAGGCGGCCACGGCTCCACAGCGGCAGCGGGTTGCGGTTGCGCAGCGGCCATTTGGTCACGCTTTCGGTGGACTCGATCAGCGCCTGCACGGTGGGGTGGTAGCCCTTGAAGGCGTCAAACATCTCTTCGCGGCTGCTGTCGACGAACGCGCCCTGGAAGTCCCATTCGGCATGGGGCACGCCGGTCACGTAGTAGTACTCGTCGCGCTTGCCGGTGGTGTAATACACCATCATGTGGCGGTCTTCGGTCCACCATTTGATGCAGTCTTCGAACTTGAGGTCGTACTTGGCCAGCTGGTCGCCACGGATCAGCGCACGGTGTGCGACCCAGCCGCTGTACAGCGGTTTTTCCACGCCGAGCAGTTCTTCGCGAATCTTCGAATTGATGCCGTCGGCGCCGATCACGATATCGGCGTAGGTCACTTCGCCGTCGGCAAAGGTCAGGCGCACTTGGGTGTCGGTTTCTTCGAGGGTTTCCAGGCGCTTGTTGAAGTGCAGGGTGCCGGGCTTGAGGGTCGACATCTGCAAGGCGTGCAGGTCGCCGCGGTGCACGGTGATGTAGGACGCGCCGTAGCCGGTGAGCGGGATGCGCGAGAGGTAGTCGCCGGTTTCGCCGCAACGGCTGAACCAGTGCTCGGGGTGCGAGCCCATCAGGTCCAGCTGCTTTTCGATGCCCATGCGGCGGAAGATTTTCATGATGTTGGGGCCCATGTGGATCCCCGCACCCAGCCGGGAGAACTCCGGTGCCTGTTCGTAGATGTCTACGTCAAAACCGGCTTGCTGCAACAGGGTGGCCGCAGCGGCGCCGCCCAGGCCGGCACCGACAATGGCGATTTTTTGCGTGCTTCCCATGGGGCGTGATCCTCTCTCTTTTTGATTTCAGGCGGCGTCTGTCCGCAAGGTTTTTAAAGTGTATACGCTCATTTTTTGAAATGGGAAGCCTGCTTTGAAAAATTTATTTTTTGGCCGTATTTATCCTGTGTAACGCTGAGTAGCCAATAAAATCGGGGTTTGTTTCGATAGGTAACGAATTGGCGCGCTGCTTGCAGTCCGCCTGCAATTCAGGTCTTATCGTTATTAATTGGCGTATACGCTATAAAAATGCACTAGAGTGAAGCGCGATGCATGAACTTGGTGCAGCCCCACAGGAGACAGGAAAATGCCGGTAAGCGATTGCGAACTGACCCAGATGTTTGAACACGTGCTGAAGCTGTCGAAGGTCGACCCGACCCAGAGCGTCGCCGTGCTCAAGAGCCATTATTCCGACCCGCGCACCGTGCGCGCGGCGATGGATGCGGCGCAGCGCCTGGGGGCCAAGGTGTATGCGGTGGAATTGCCGTCGTTCAACCATCCACGGGCGATGGGCAATGACATGACCGCCTACTGCGGCGACACCGCGCTGACCGGCAATATCGCCGCGCAACGTGCGCTGGAAGCGGCCGACTTGATCGTCGACACGATGATGCTGCTGCACTCGCCGGAACAGGAGCAGATCCTCAAGACCGGCACGCGCATCCTGCTGGCCGTGGAACCGCCGGAAGTGCTGGCGCGCATGCTGCCCACTGAAGAGGATAAGGTGCGCGTGCTGGCCGCCGAACAGCTACTGAAAAGGGCGCGCTCGATCCACGTCAAATCCCGCGCCGGCAGTGATTTTCGCGCGGCGTTGGGGCAGTACCCGTCGGTGACCGAATACGGGTTTGCCGATGAGCCTGGGCGCTGGGACCATTGGCCCAGCGGCTTCCTGTTCTCGTGGCCCAACGAAGAAACCGCCGAGGGCGTGCTGGTGCTGGACATTGGCGACATCCTGCTGCCGTTCAAGACCTACACCCGCGAGAAGATCACCCTGGAGATCGAGAAGGGCTTTATCACCAGGATCCACGGGGGCTTTGAAGCGGAATACCTGCGCGACTACATGAAGTATTTCAACGACCCCGAGGTGTACGGCATCTCCCACATCGGCTGGGGCCTGCAGCCCCGTGCGCAATGGACGGCCATGGGTTTGCATGACAAGAACGACGGCATGTGCATGGACGCGCGGGCGTTTTATGGCAACTTCCTGTTCTCCACCGGGCCGAATACCGAAGTGGGCGGGACGCGCAAGACGCCTTGCCATATGGATATTCCGCTGCGCAATTGTGATGTGTATCTGGATGATGAGGCGGTGGTGATAGGTGGTGATGTGGTTGCCCCACAAGCTTCCCTGGCACGCTAAACATCTAGATGTGGGAGCTGGCTTGTGTGGGAGCGAGCAAGTCGAATCGTCGCACCGCCGCTCCCACAGTTTTAACCGTGTTTCCTCCATGAGAAACTTGAGTCGATCCGGCAAGCCAGCCATCATGCTTCCCCATCGCCAATCACCCACCGAGCCCGCCGTGCCTGATTCCTACGTTTTCTCTGAACAAGTTGGCCACCTGCTGCGCAAGGCCTACCAGCGCCACTTGGCGATCTTTCAGCAAAATGTCGGCGACTCCCAGCTCACCGCCGTGCAGTTCGTCACCCTGTGTGCACTGCGCGATCACGGTGCAAGCTCCCTCACCGAACTGGTCAAGGCCACCGCCGTCGATCAGGCAACCATTCGCGGCATCGTCGAGCGGCTCAAGGCCAAGGAACTGATTACCCTGGAGCCGGACCCGCAAGACAAGCGCAAGGTGGTGGTCGACCTGTCTGCCGCAGGTGCCGAACTGGTCGCGCAAACCGCACCGCGTGCCGCGCAGATCAGCGAACTGACCATGAGCAACCTCAACCCGGCCGAGCGCGTGGCGGTGTTGTTTCTGTTGCGCAAGATGATTGACGATCCGCAAGACTGACCCATCGATTCCTTGTGGCGAGGGAGCTTGCTCCCGCTGGACTGCGCAGCAGGCCCATCTTTTGGGGTCGCTTCGCAACCCAGCGGGAGCAAGCTCCCTCGCCACAGGTTTTGCGTACAGCTGCTGGCATCGTTTTTGCTCTGTGTTGATGTAGTAGCCACTTCACCATTCAAGTGTGTCGCGAGGCCCCAGGTCCGCGATGCTTTTTTTTGACTGTTTCGTGTAGTAGCTGCTTCACCAACTGACACAGGCGAAGCGAATGATCAGCCCCTCCATCACGGTAGCCCTTGAGGTCAACGGCCATACCCGCGAAGTCAGCGCCATGGCGGATACACCACTGTTACTGGTGCTGCGCAATGACCTGGCGCTCAACGGCCCCAAGTACGGCTGCGGCCTGGGCGAGTGCGGTGCGTGCACCGTGATCATCGATGGCGTGGCCGCGCGGTCCTGTGTGTTCCCGCTGGCGGGTGCAGTTGGCCGTGAGATCGTCACCCTCGAAGGCCTCGGCAGCCGTCAGGCACCGCACCCGGTGCAGCAGGCGTTTATTGATGAGCAGGCCGCGCAATGCGGTTACTGCCTCAACGGCATGATCATGACCGCCAAGGCCTTGCTCGACCGCAACCCCAACCCCAGCGAAGCCGAGATCCGCAATGAGCTCTCGGGCAACCTCTGCCGCTGCGGCACCCATATCGAAATCCTGCGCGCCGTGCTGCGTGCCGCTCACCTCCTGACCGTGGATGGCCAACCATGACCGACACCGCACTTTCCCGCGAACAATGGCTGGCCAAGGCCGGCGTCTTGTTGATTGTCGATGACGTACTGCCGCCGTCCGGCCCGGTGGCCAAGGGCGGCACGCCGACTGTGAAGCCCAAGGAGTTGGGGCTGTTTATCGCGGTCAACGATGATGGCTTGGTCCACGCGTTCAACGGCCATGTGGATTTGGGCACCGGCATTCGCACCGCGCTGGCGCAGATCGTTGCCGAGGAACTGGACCTGAGCATGGATCAGGTCAAGATGGTCCTGGGCGACACCGAGCGCGCGCCGAACCAGGGCGCGACGATTGCCAGCGCGACCTTGCAGATTTCCGCGATCCCGCTGCGTAACGCGGCCGCCGAGGCGCGGCGCTTTTTGCTCGCGCGGGCGGCGGGGCGCTGGGGCGTGAGCACTGGCAGCCTCAAGGTCGAGGCCGGCATTATCCAGGCGGCAGACGGACGCACCACCACCTACGGCGAGCTGGTCAGCGGCCAACATGATCAGCTGCGCATCAGCGGCGACGCACCGTTAAAAGCCATCGAGGATTACCGCCTGGTCGGCAAGGGCGCCGCGCGCGTGGACATCCCCGGCAAGGCCACCGGTGAACTGACCTACGTGCATGACATGCGTGTGCCGGGCATGCTCCACGGCCGTGTGGTGCGCCCGCCGTATGCCGGTTTGGACTGCGGGGATTTTGTCGGCAATAGCCTGTTGAATGTGGACGAGGCTTCCATCGCGCATATCCCGGGGATTGTCGCGGTGGTGGTGATTCGGGATTTTGTCGGCGTGGTCGCGCTGCGCGAAGAACAGGCGATCAAGGCCGCCCATGAGTTGCAGGTGCACTGGAAACCCTGGGACAACGCCTTGCCGGACATGAGTGACGTCGAGCAGGCCATCCGCGACAACCCTCGCGTGCGCCGCACGGTGCTGGACCAGGGCGATGTCGACGCCGCACTGGCGGCTGCCGCCCAGCGCATGCCGCGCAGTTACCTGTGGCCGTATCAAATGCATGGTTCGATTGGCCCGTCCTGCGCGGTGGCGGATTACTCGCCAGCCGGCAGTCGTGTGTGGTCCGGCAGCCAGAACCCGCACCTGCTGCGTGCTGATCTTGCGTGGCTGCTGGAGTGCGATGAAACCCTGATCGACGTGATCCGCATGGAAGCCGCCGGCTGTTACGGGCGCAATTGCGCGGATGACGTCTGCGCGGATGCCTTGCTGTTATCCCGCGCCGTGGGCAAGCCGGTGCGGGTGCAACTGACCCGCGAACAGGAACACCTGTGGGAGCCCAAGGGCACCGCGCAGCTGATGGAGGTGGACGGCGGCCTCCTTGCTGACGGCAGCATCGCCGCCTACGATTTTGAAACCAGCTACCCGTCCAACGGCGCGCCAACCCTGGCGCTGTTGCTCACTGGCCGCGTCGAGCCGGTGGCAGCGATGTTCGAGATGGGCGACCGCACTTCGATCCCGCCCTACGACATCGACAATATGCGCGTGACCATCAACGACATGGCGCCCATCGTGCGCGCCTCGTGGATGCGCGGCGTGTCGGCGTTGCCCAACACCTTTGCGCATGAATCCTATATTGACGAACTGGCCTTCGCGGCGGGTGTCGACCCGGTGGAATACCGCCTGCGTTACCTCAAGGACGAGCGCGCCATCGACCTGGTGAAATCCACCGCCGAACGGGCGAAATGGTCACCGCGCACGGCGCCGATGCAAACCGCTAACGAAGATCATTTGCTGCGTGGGCGCGGCTTTGCCTACGCGCGCTACATCCACAGCAAGTTCCCTGGCTTCGGCGCGGCGTGGGCGGCCTGGGTGGCGGATGTGGCCATCGACAAACACACCGGCGACGTGTCGGTGACGCGGGTGGTGATCGGCCACGACTCGGGGATGATGATTAACCCGGCCGGCGTGCAGCATCAGATTCACGGCAATGTGATCCAGTCCACCAGCCGCGTGCTCAAGGAGCGCGTGACCTTTGAAGAGTCGACGGTGGCGAGCAAGGAGTGGGGCGGTTATCCGATCCTGACGTTCCCCGAAGTGCCGCAGATCGACGTGCTGATGATGCCGCGCCAGGACCAGCCGCCGATGGGCGCCGGTGAGTCGGCCTCGGTGCCGAGCGCGGCGGCGATTGCCAATGCGATCTACGACGCCACCGGCATTCGCTTTCGCGAGTTGCCGATCACCCCGGAGCGGGTGTTGGCGGCGTTGAATGCCGGCACGCTGGGCGAGCCCGCCAAGTCGCCGCAGAAACGCAAGAAGTGGTGGTTCGGTGCGCTATTCGCAACGTTGGGCGCCGTGCTGGCCACGGCCTGGCCGTTCCACAATGAAATCGCGCCGATTGCGCCACCCAGCGCCGGCACCTGGTCCAAGGCCACGCTGGAGCGCGGGCGTTTGCTGGCGGCGGTCGGCGACTGCGCGGTGTGCCATACGGCGCCGGGCGGTGCTGTGAATGCCGGTGGATTGGCCATGGAGACGCCGTTCGGCAGGCTGTACAGCAGCAATATCACCCCGGATGTGCAGACCGGCATCGGCGCCTGGTCGTACCCGGCGTTCGAGCGGGCGATGCGCGACGGGATTGGGCGTGACGGGCGTAATTTGTACCCGGCGTTTCCCTATACGGCGTTTCGCAATATCAATGAGGCGGACATGCAGGCGCTGTATGCCTACCTGATGTCGCAGGCGCCGGTGAGCCAGGCGCCGACGCCGAATGCGATGCGCTTCCCGTTTAATCTCCGGCCGTTGATGGCGGGGTGGAATGCGCTGAATTTAAGGCGCGGTGAAATCACGCCGCAGCCTGAGCGCAGTGAGCAGTGGAATCGCGGTAATTATCTGGTCAATGGCCTGGGACACTGCGCGGCATGCCATTCGCCACGCAACCTGATGGGCGCGGAGAAGGGCGGTAAAGCCTTCCTGGCCGGCGGCAGTGTTGATGGTTGGGAAGCGCCGGCATTGACGGGTTTGTCCAAGGCGCCGACGCCCTGGACTGAAGACCAGCTGTTCACCTATTTGAGCACCGGCTATTCCGACGCCCATGGCGTGGCGGCAGGCCCGATGGGGCCGGTGGTGAGTGAACTGGCGAAGTTGCCCAAGGCAGATATCCGCGCGATGGCGGTGTACCTGGCGTCGCTCAATGGCGAGGCGACGGCTGAGGCGCAAACCGTGGCGGCAGCGACGGTGCCCAATCCGAATGGTCGACGCATATTCGAAGGTTCGTGCAAGGCCTGTCACGCCGATGGCCTGGGGCCGAAATTGTTTGGGGTGAGCCCGTCATTGGCGACCAATACCAATGTGCACAGTGATCAGCCGGATAATTTGATCAAGGTGATTTTGCAAGGCATCAGCAACCCGGCGACCCAGGATCTGGGGTATATGCCGGGGTTCAAGGACAGTTTGTCGAATACGCAGGTGGCGGATTTGGTCGCGTACTTGCGCGGGCAATTTGCGCCGAATGCGCCGCAGTGGAAGGGTTTGGAGCAGAAGGTGGCGCACTTGCGGGCCAACCCGGGCACTCATTGACACGATGCGGTCGAAACGGTGGGAGCGGGCTTGCTCGCGAATGCAGTGGGTCAGTTGGTATATCGGGTGACTGACACTCCGCATTCGCGAGCAAGCCCGCTCCCACATTTTTTTTGGATGGTGTTTCTACAGTGAGCTAGGGGAGACTCCGCGCAATACCAGGTCAGTGATAAACCCCAGCCAATCCTGCTGCTGCCCCTTAGCTGCCAGGTCTTCACCCAAAAACGAACTTAGCGTATGCCGGTTGGAGTTATAGAAGTAGCACAGCGAAGCGATCATCAAGTACACGTGCTTGAGGTCGATGTCCTGGCGAAACACACCCTGGGCCTGGCCGGCTTCAATGATCGGCTTCAACACGCCAACCGCTTCGCCCGACAATCGGCGCATCTCGCCGGACTGTTGCGCATGTTTGCCTTGGTGCAGGTTCTCGATGCTCAGGATCGCCACGAATTCCGGGTGCTTGACGTAGTAATTCCAGATAAACGCGACCAAATCCTGCAACGCCTGCACGGGCGCTTCCAGGTTCAGCTTGAGCTTGCTTTCGGCTTTGTTGAACTGCTCATAGATGTGTTCCAGCACGCAGATGAACAGGTGTTCCTTGCTGCCGAAATAGTAATAAAGCATGCGGTCGTTGGAGTCGGCTTCCCTGGAGATGCTGTCGACGCGCCCACCGGAATAGCCGTCGCGGGTGAACACTTTGACCGCCGCCTGCAAGATGCGCGCACGCGTCTGGTCGGCCTGTTGAGCCCGAATGCCGGTCTTCTTGATCACCATTTCCACGCGCCTTGCAGCCAGTCTGGGCGCGAAATATAGCATGGGCATTTTCTCGGCCGTTCTGTGACCGACAAGTTCTGTAACAAAAACGCCATTGCGCTGGGGGTTGGATCCAAGTCGGGCTATTTTGGTGCGTCTTAATAACTAGAGTAGCCATGGATGAAATACCAACCTTTGAGCCGTACCTTAATCGCGACCGCCTTGGTGTTGACGGTCAGCGGTGTACACGCCGCGTCCCAGGCCCCGGTGGCCGGTGAAAACGGCATGGTCGTCACCGCCCAGCATTTGGCCACTCATGTGGGTGTGGACGTGCTCAAGGCCGGTGGTAACGCGGTGGATGCGGCCGTGGCCGTGGGCTACGCGCTGGCCGTGGTGTACCCGGCAGCCGGCAACCTGGGCGGCGGCGGTTTCATGACCGTGCAGTTGGCGGACGGGCGCAAGACTTTCCTCGATTTCCGCGAAAAAGCCCCACTGGCGGCGACCGCCGACATGTACCTGGACAAAGACGGCAAGGTCATCGACGGCCTCAGCGCCAAGGGCCACCTGGCGGTCGGCGTGCCCGGCACGGTGTCCGGCATGGAAACCGCGCTGAGCAAATACGGCACCCTCAAACGTGCCCAAGTGATTGCCCCGGCGATCAAGCTGGCGGAAAACGGCTTCGAACTGGAGCAGGGCGATATCGACCTGCTGCACACCGCCACCGGCGAGTTTGAAAAAGACAAAGACCTGCGCGGGATCTTCCTGCACAACGGCCAACCGCTGCAGGTCGGGCAAAAACTGGTGCAGAAAGACCTGGCCAAGACCCTCAAGGAAATCTCCGCCAAGGGCACCGACGGCTTCTATAAAGGTTGGGTCGCCAAGGCATTGGTGGATTCCAGCCAGGCCGGCAAGGGCATCATCACCCAGGCTGACCTCGACAAGTACAAGACCCGTGAACTGGCGCCCATCGAGTGCGACTACCGTGGCTACCACGTGGTCTCGGCACCACCGCCAAGCTCGGGCGGCGTGGTGATCTGCCAGATCATGAACATCCTTGAAGGCTACCCGATGGCCGACCTCGGCTATCACTCGGCGCAAGGCCTGCACTACCAGATCGAAGCGATGCGCCATGCTTATGTGGACCGTAACAGCTACCTTGGCGACCCGGACTTTGTGAAGAACCCGCTTGCCCACCTGCTGGACAAGGACTACGCCGCCAAGCTGCGCGCCGCCATCGAGCCGCAAAAAGCCGGTGATTCCCAGGCGATCAAACCGGGGGTGTCGCCCCATGAAGGCAACAACACCACGCATTACTCCATCGTCGACAAGTGGGGCAACGCGGTATCGGTCACCTACACCCTCAACGACTGGTTCGGTGCCGGCGTGATGGCGAGCAAGACCGGGGTGATCCTCAACGATGAAATGGACGACTTCACCGTCAAGGTCGGCGTGCCGAACATGTACGGCCTGGTCCAGGGCGAAGCCAACGCCATCGCACCCGGCAAGGCGCCGCTGTCGTCGATGAGCCCGACCATCGTGACCAAGGACGGCAAGGCCGTAATGGTCGTCGGCACGCCAGGTGGCAGCCGGATTATCACCGCCACCTTGCTGACCATCCTGAATGTCATCGACTACAAGATGAACATCCAGGAAGCCGTCGACGCGCCGCGTTTCCACCAGCAGTGGATGCCGGAAACCACCAACCTCGAGACCTTCGCGGTCAGCCCCGACACCCAGAAAATTCTGGAAAGCTGGGGCCACAAGTTTGCCGGTCCGCAGGACGCCAACCACCTGGCCGCAATCCTGGTGGGCGCACCGTCTTTGGGTGGCAAGCCGGTGGGCAACAACCGTTTCTACGGGGCTAACGACCCGCGTCGCAATACAGGGTTGTCGCTGGGTTACTAATCGCTGATTAAACCTGCGCACGCCTTCCAGGGCTCGCTCCTAGAGCCCTGGAAGAACCCCGCACCCTGAATCTGAGCACATGCAAAAAGCGTCAGCACGCGCGAATGATCGCCAAGGCTTCGGCCTTGCCCAGCGGTTGCTGCATGCGCTGCGACAGGCGCGCCATGGCCTGCTGATGCTCGCAGGCAACCACGGCTTCGACCCGCTCGTCATGGCAGAGCAGCGCAATGAAAGCGTGGCGTTGAAGGTCGCCTTCCATGTGCAGGCGATTCCACTGTTGCGCACGCCCGAGCACTTCAAAGGTTTTGTCAAAGTGGTAGGTCCAGAAGAACGGCACGTCGGCGTAAACCTGGGTATCGCCGAGCATATTGCGCGCGGCCAGCACGGCCAGTTGCTGGGCCACGCGCCAGTGTTCGATACGCGTGGGCTGCTGTTGCCAGGCAAACGTCACGTTGTCGCCGGCCGCCCATAGGCCAGGCGCCACTTGCAGTTGGCTGTTCGCGTTCAGCGACTGGTCCTCGGCCTTGTCGACGCCGTGGATAAAGCCGGTGGCAGGCTTGACGCCAACGCCCATGATCACCAGATCCGCCGCCAGGCGCTTGCCGTTTTTCAGCAGCACGGTGCTCACCGCGCCGTGGCCGTCGAGGCGCACGGGTTCGGTATTGCTGTGGAAGATCACACCGTTGTCTTCGTGCAGTTGGCGGATCGCCGCACCGATGCGCTTGCCCAACTGCGCCGCGAGGGGCACCTGATGACGGCTGACCACTTGCACCACCAAGCCGCGCTGGCGCAGGGCGGATGCGGCTTCCAGGCCGATAAAACTGTCGCCGATGATGACCGCGCACGCGGCTGATTTGGCTGCTTCGTCGATGCGCGCGGCATCTTCGCGGCTGCGCAGCACAAACACGTTACTGAGGACGGCGCCCGGAATGTCCAGTGGCTGCGCTTCGCCACCGGTGGCAATCAGCGCCGCGTCGTAGTCGAAGTGGCGACCGTCGGCGAGTTCGATGCGTTTGGCGTGTGCGTCCAGGCGCTGCACTTCGCCATGGATGCGGGTCGGCATGGCGTCCAGCAGTGGCGGTGTGTCCTCGGGCGCCATTTCACCGGCGATCACGAATTTGCTCAGGGCGGTGCGGTCGTAGGCGGGCGCCTGTTCCCGGTCGATCCACAGCAAGCGTCCACTGAAGCCTTGCCGACGTAAGGCGGCCACGGCAGCAGTGCCTGCCGCGCCGGCGCCGATCACAGCAACACAGCGATTTTCAGCCTGCGCTGTCGGGGTCGACGTTTCCATGGGCTCGTCGCCGACACTGACCACGCCATCGTGAACCTGCACCGGGTACTGCTTGAGCCCGAGCAGTGCGGGCGGCTCCACCACCGCGCCGCTGTCCACGGCAAACGCCGCTTTGTGCCACGGGCAAATAATCCGGCCGTTGCAGATCACGCCTTTCTCCAGCGGCGCACCGGCATGCGGGCATTGCGCCTGGAAGGCACGAACCTGGTCGCCGACACGCACCAGCAAGAGCGCACGTTCTGCCGTCGTGACGCGAACACCTCGGTTTTCCGGCAAGTTGATCAGGCGGGCAACGATGCGCATGTTCATAGGCCAATCTCCTTTAGAAGATTGACTGGCGCCGAGGGAAAGGAACTGCGTTGACCCGATGGTCGGTATTACTCGCCCAGCAATTGGGTGACCGCAGCAAAGGCTTTGGCGCGGCGCTCCTGCCAATTACCGCGAATCACCACGGCGGGCTGTTGATGCTGTTCGATCCAGTCCAGGCTGCCCTGGAAAAACGCCCGGCGATCCGCCAGTTCGGGTTGGCAACGCTGGCCGTCGGCGGTCCACTCCACGTCCTCTGGCGACAACAGCAGGTGCAGGTCGTAATGCCGGGCCAGCAGTTCATCGTCCAGCCACGCCGGGTAGTCGCCGAACAGGGTCTGGCTCCACAGCTTGTTGGTCAGCAGGTGAGTGTCGAGGACGAGCAAGTCGGGCTGCTTGGCGCGGGCGGCGTCTTCCCAGGCCAATTGGCCACGGGCGATCGCCGGGATATCCGCCAAGGTAGTGTCGCGCTGGTGATGGTCGATGAAATACCGCACGTATTCGCCGACCATCAGCCCGCCGAAGTGCGCGTGCAGTTCGGCCGCCAGCCAGCTTTTGCCGCTGGACTCGGGGCCGGCCAGTACCACGACTTTCATGCGTGCAACGCCGGGTCGGCGCGCCATTCACGCCAGCCTTGCACGGCGATCACGGTGAACAGGGCGTAGAGCGCGGCGGTGAGGTACAGGCCTTTGTAGAGGAACAGCCCGACGAAGATCACATCCACGGCGATCCACAGCGGCCAGCATTGCACGCGTTTTTGCGCCATCCACATTTGCGCCACCAGGCTGAAACCGGTGAGGGCGGCGTCGAGCCACGGTTGGGCGGCGTCGGTCCAGTGGGCCATGGCGGCGCCGAGCAGCAGGCTGAATACGGCGCCGACGAACAAGCTGGTCATGATCGCAGGCCAGCCGAGGCTGGTGACCTGACGGCCTTGCTTGACGGCACCGGCGCGGGTCCATTGCCACCAGCCGTAGAGTTGCAGCGCGGCGTAGACCACTTGCAGGAGCATATCGGAGTAGAGTTTTACGTCGAAGAACACCCAGGTGTAGAGCAACACCATGACCAGGCCGATGGGCCAGCACCAGGGGTTTTGTTTGACCGTCAGCCAGACAGCGATCACCCCCAGGGCGGCGGCGAACAATTCAAGCCCGGACATGGCGGTTCCTTGGGAGAGTGGGAGAGGGCGGTGATTGTAACCAAAGGTCGGGAATCTTCAATCGGTGATGGGGTGGGTTTGTTAGGTGGATTGGGTACATATCCGTTGCTGCGGTAACGGCGGCTTAGGGTTCCGCTCTTACAGCGGCTCACTTTTTGAAGGACCAAAAAGTAAGCAAAAAGTCCTCGCCGGTATG
>NZ_JACAPL010000010.1:0-164007 GCF_013385735.1 Pseudomonas sp. D2002
CTCTACCAACTCCTTCTGGGCTTCGATGAACTGAAGCAACTCGCTGTCGAATTCTGCGTAACTCTTTGTTTACCAAGGAGTTTTCCGTTTCGACTGCGCCGGAAGTGGGGCGAATTATAGACTTCCAGATTCTGCCGTCAAGCACTAATTACGTTTTTGTTGCAGAAACTGGTTTTTTCGCGATAAGGCGTGGAATACGGCGCATTACGGGTGGAATCCGCAATACCAAAAGCAGCGCGCCTATACATGCATAAATAGCCCACTCCTTGAGGTCGGCCCGCACAATCCACAGCATATGCAGCAAACCCAGCCCAAGAATCACATACACCAGACGATGCAGTTTCTTCCATCGGCTGCCCAACCGACGCTGGCTATAGCGATTGGAGGTCACCGCCAGCACCAATAAACAGAGGAAGCCCAGCGCGCCCACAATAATGTAAGGCCGCTTACGCAGCTCCACCCCGAATTGCGACCAATCAAGACCAAGAATAAAGACGCAGTAAGCCGCCAGGTGCAGAACCACATATGCAAAACACCAAAGCCCCAGCTGTCGGCGGACCGCTATCCACCCCGCCCATCCGCTCAGCTTCTGCAATGGCGTCATGCCCAGCGTAATCAGCAACAGAATTAACGTCCCAAGACCCAATCGGTCCATCAACACTTTGCCAGGGTCGGGCCCAAGCACAGAACTCCACGCCTCATACAGCCAGAAAAAAGGCCATATAGCCGCCGCTATAAAAACGCCTACGCGCCAGATGGGGTAACGCATCAGTAGTTCTTCCGCAGGTCGAGACCGGTATAAAGCGAGGCGACCTCATCCGAGTAGCCATTGAACATCTGGGTCTCGCGCACATTCGGGCTGAACAAACCACTCGGCAAGCGACGCTCCCGCGCCTGGGTCCAGCGTGGATGATCGACCGTAGGGTTCACGTTTGCGTAGAACCCATATTCATCCGCAGCGATACTCTGCCAGGTCGTTTTCGGTTGCTCGCTCACCAGGCTGATCCGCACAATGGATTTCACGCTCTTGAAGCCATACTTCCACGGCACCACCAGACGCAACGGTGCACCGTTCTGGTTAGGCAACTCACGGCCATACATACCTACGGCAAGGATCGCCAGCGGGTTCATCGCTTCGTCCAGACGCAGCCCTTCTATATAAGGCCAATCGATCAGACCAAAACTCGAGCGCTGGCCCGGCATGCTTTTCGGGTCCTGCAGGGTTTCAAAGCGGATGTACTTGGCCTTGGAGGTCGGCTCAACTTGCTTGAGCAAGGCCGAGATCGGGAAGCCGATCCATGGAATGACCATCGACCACGCCTCGACACAGCGTAAACGGTAGATACGCTCTTCTAACTGATAGGGCTTCATGAAGTCTTCGAGGGCATAACGCCCCGGTTTCCCGACTTCCCCATCAACCACCACACTCCAAGGTTCAGTCTTGAGTGAACCCGCATTCGTCGCCGGGTCGCCCTTGCCTGTACCGAACTCATAGAAGTTGTTGTAGTGGGTCGCGTCCTTGAATGGGGTGATGGCCTCGTCCTTCACGGTAACCGCCTGCCATTTCGTACTCGGCAGTTTTTCGGCAAACCAGTTCGGTGCTTTGCCCGGCTCCACGTCTGCGTAACGCGCAGCCTCCTCAGCGTTGGCCCAGCGCGGCAATGCACTGGCGGCCACGCCGGCAAGCGCACCACCGAGCACACTACGGCGAGAAAGATAGAAGGATTCAGGCGTGACATCCGATTCGTGACATTCGGACGCTTTGGGGATTTTGATTAACATGGCAACTCCGCAGCATTGGAGGACTGATGCACCAATAGACTGCGGAGTATGGCGGACATTACATTAAGGCAATGTTTTGTCGCGTCGCAGATGCAGAAGGTACTGAATCGGCCCCGAAGCGGCGTAAATCAGGAACGCCAGCAGCAGAATACGCGGCGGATCACTGAACACGACCGCGAACACCAGCACCACCACGAGGATCGCGACGAAAGGCACACGCCCCTTGAGGTCGAACTCCTTGAAACTGTTGTACTTGATATTGCTGACCATCAGCATGCCAGCAGCCGCAACCATCAAGGCCACCAGGAAGGACATCTTCGAACCCTGGATGCCGTAGTCACTGAAGGCCCAGACGATACCCGCCACTACACCCGCAGCAGCCGGGCTGGCCAGACCAATGAAGTAGCGCTTGTCGGCAGTGCCCACTTGGGTATTGAAGCGCGCCAGGCGCAACGCGGCACCGGCGACATAGATGAAGGCGACCATCCAGCCAACCTTGCCCATATCCCCCAGCGCCCAGGCAAATGCCAGCAATGCAGGCGCAACGCCGAAAGCAACCATGTCCGACAGCGAGTCGTACTCGGCACCGAAGGCACTCTGCGTATTGGTCATGCGCGCAACACGGCCATCCAGGCCATCAAGCACCATGGCCACGAAGATTGCGATGGCAGCAAAGCCGAAATACTTGCTGGCGCTCACCGCATCACCCGCCGCCAATGCACTTTGGGCGCTCATGGAGTTGATGATGGAATAGAACCCGGCGAACAGGTTCGCCGTAGTGAACAGATTGGGCAGAAGATAGATGCCACGATGCCGGACCTTGCGACCTTCCGCGTCATGCCCTTCTTCGACATGCTCATCGATCGGTAGCAGGCTTTCGGCGTCAGAGGCCTGGTGTGGCTCTTCGGGACGTTCGCTCATGGACTTTACCTTGCAACGGTGTGAAAAAATTCGACAAATACTTGCGGCGCTTGTTCGCCCGCAAACGATGCAGCTTTATACCAGAACCAGCCCCTCAAACGAAAAAACGCGGCCTAAGCCGCGTTTTCTCTTGATGCGTACGACTTAGTTTTTAGCTTTGTCGACGATCTTGTTGGCACCGATCCACGGCATCATGGAGCGCAGTTGCTCGCCGATGACTTCGATACCGTGAGCGGCGTTGTTACGACGCTTGGCGGTCATCGAAGGGTAGCCGGTTGCGCCTTCGCTGATGAACATTTTGGCGTATTCGCCGTCCTGAATACGTTTCAGGGCGTTGCGCATGGCCTGACGGGACTCGGCGTTGATCACTTCCGGGCCAGTCACGTACTCGCCGTATTCGGCGTTGTTGGAAATCGAGTAGTTCATGTTGGCGATACCGCCTTCGTACATGAGGTCAACGATCAGCTTCAGTTCGTGCAGGCATTCGAAGTAGGCCATTTCCGGCGCGTAGCCAGCTTCAACCAGGGTTTCGAAACCGGCTTTAACCAGCTCAACGGTACCGCCGCACAGAACGGCTTGTTCGCCGAACAGGTCGGTTTCAGTCTCGTCCTTGAAGGTGGTTTCGATGATGCCGGTACGACCGCCACCCACGCCTGCAGCGTAGGACAGTGCAACGTTTTTGGCGTTGCCCGAGGCGTCCTGGTAGATCGCGATCAGGTCAGGGATACCGCCGCCTTTGACGAACTCGGAACGCACGGTGTGGCCCGGCGCTTTCGGCGCGATCATGATCACGTCGAGGTCAGCACGCGGCACAACCTGGTTGTAGTGAATCGCGAAACCGTGGGAGAAGGCCAGGGTGGCGCCTTTCTTGATGTTCGGCTCGATTTCGTTCTTGTACAGCGAAGACTGGAACTCGTCCGGGGTCAGGATCATGACCAGGTCGGCAGCAGCAACGGCGGAAGCAACGTCAGTCACTTTCAGGCCATGGGCTTCAGCCTTGGCAACAGTGGCCGAGCCTTTGCGCAGGCCAACAGTCACGTCAACGCCGGAATCTTTCAGGTTGCACGCTTGAGCGTGGCCCTGGGAACCGTAGCCGATGATGGCGACTTTCTTGCCCTGGATGATCGACAGGTCACAATCTTTATCGTAATAAACTTTCATGAGGTTCCTCTATATATCCAGGCCGTAAGGCCATTCGCTAATTTGGGTTAGATGCTGAGTACTTTGTCGCCACGGGCAATCCCGGTGACACCACTGCGTACCGTTTCCAGAATCGAGGCCGTCCCGATCGACTGGATGAAGCTGTCCAGCTTGTCGCTCGTACCGGTCAGTTGAACGGTATAAACGCTGGCACTCACATCGACGATCTGCCCGCGATAAATGTCGGTAGTGCGTTTGATCTCGGCACGTTGGGCACCCGTGGCCTTGACCTTGACCAGCATCAGCTCGCGCTCGATGTGGGCACTTTCCGACAGGTCGACCAGCTTGACCACTTCGATCAGCTTGTTGAGGTTCTTGGTGATCTGCTCGATCACCTCATCGTGGCCCACGGTGGTCAACGTCAGACGCGACAGGGTCGGGTCTTCGGTTGGGGCCACGGTCAGGCTTTCGATGTTGTAGTTACGTTGCGAAAACAGGCCGACAACACGAGACAGAGCGCCGGGTTCGTTCTCCAGAAGCAGGGAGATAATGTGCCGCATGATTAAGTACGCTCCGTCTTGTTCAACCACATATCGCGCATGGAGCCGTCTTTGATCTGCATCGGGTAGACGTGCTCGCTGGTGTCCACTTGAATATCGAGGAACACCAGGCGGTCCTTCATGGCGAACGCCTCTTCCATCTTCGGCTTCAGATCTTTCAAATCGGTGATGCGAATGCCGACGTGGCCATAGGCTTCAACCAACTTGACGAAATCCGGCAACGACTCCATGTAGGAATGGGAGTGACGGCTGTTGTAACTCATGTCCTGCCACTGACGAACCATGCCCAGCACGCCGTTGTTCAGGCAGACGATCTTCACAGGAAGGCCGTACTGCAGGCACGTCGACAGTTCCTGGATGTTCATCTGGATGCTGCCTTCACCAGTGACGCACGCGACGTCGGTGTCGGGGAAGCTCAGCTTCACACCCATCGCCGCAGGGAAACCAAAGCCCATCGTGCCCAGGCCACCGGAGTTGATCCAGCGGTTAGGCTTGTCGAACTTGTAGTACTGCGCGGCGAACATTTGGTGCTGGCCCACGTCGGAGGTCACAAAGGCGTCGCCCTTGGTCACTTCGCACAGGGTTTCGATCACGGTTTGTGGCTTGATGATGCTGCCGTCGCCCTTGTCGTAAGGGAACAGGCCGCGGTCACCGCGCCATTCGTCGATCTGCTTCCACCAGCTGGCAACCGATTCCTTGTTCGGTGTTTCGCCGATGTCCTTCAGCGCGGCAACCATTTCGGTCAATACGCTTTCTACAGGACCCACGATCGGCACATCGGCCTTGATGGTCTTGGAGATAGATGCCGGGTCGATGTCAATGTGGATGATCTTGGCATTCGGGCAGAATTTGCTCGCGCCGTTGATCACTCGGTCATCGAACCGCGCGCCCACCGCCAGGATTACATCGGCGTGGTGCATGGCGAGGTTGGCGGTGTAGCTGCCGTGCATGCCGAGCATGCCGACGAACTGACGGTCCGAACCCGGGAATGCGCCGAGGCCCATCAAGGTGTTGGTAACCGGCAGGTTGAGCAGCTTGGCCAGTTCGGTCAACGGTGCGGAACCGCCGCCCAGAATCACGCCGCCACCCGAGTACAGCACTGGGCGCTTGGCCGCCAAGAGCATTTCTGCCGCCTTGCGGATTTGCCCCGAGTGCCCACGAACGGCCGGGCTGTAGGAGCGCAGCTTGGCTTTCTTCGGGAAGACGTATTCGAATTTTTCAGCCGGGTTGGTCATGTCTTTCGGGATATCTACAACAACAGGCCCCGGACGACCGGACTGTGCGAGGTAGAAGGCCTTTTTCATGACTTCCGGGATTTCCGACGCATGCTTGATCATGAAGCTGTGTTTCACGATCGGCCGGGAAATACCGATCATGTCGGTTTCCTGGAATGCATCGGTACCGACCATGGTGCTTGCGACCTGGCCAGAAATGATCACCATCGGGATGGAGTCCATATAAGCAGTCGCGATGCCGGTAATGGCATTGGTTGCGCCTGGGCCGGACGTTACCAGTACCACGCCGGCTTTACCGGTGGCACGGGCATAACCGTCAGCCATATGGGTCGCGGCCTGTTCGTGGCGAACCAGGATGTGGGTAACAGCCGGTTCCTTGAACAGTGCGTCGTAAACATGCAGCAGAGCACCACCTGGGTACCCGTAGATATAGTCGACGCCTTCGTCACGCAAAAAGCGGACGAGCATCTCACCGCCAGATAAAAGCTCCACGTTGTTCACCTCTAAAACGCCAGAATACCGTCCGTTAAAAACCGACGGGTCTTAATAGGTTTACTTCTCAACAGAGCATGAGCGACGGTGGTCGCCGACTACGTCAGCACTGACTGAGCAAGTATTGGGATCGTCCCAAGTGTTGCGGGCTTTTCCCACCCAGCGCGAGGTAACGCGTTGCGGGTGTTACAGGTCGGCGCGGATATGCGCCTCATGATCTGCTGAGCGGGCCTGCTTCTGGCAGTCCCGATACAGCGGACTTTGGATTCTTCTGTTTCAGCCCCTTCAAGTCAAGCAATAATTGCGCTTTTTTCCAACTAAGCGCATGAGAACGCATAAGAAAGGGGTTTGAGGAGGGATAAAACTCGCCTGAATGTCGTCAAGCGGTAGAAATGTGCGCAAGACTGCCGGAAAACCCGGCAGTCAGGCAATTAACGAGCGTCGACGATCAATTGGTCGAACTTTTTCAGCGCATTACGCAAGCCAAGGCTTTCCAGCGGCCGATCGGCGTAAACCATCTCGGCCATTTCCAGGATCCCTGATGCATTGGGCAATGGCAGGTCCTGCTCGAGGATCTGCTTCATGCGCACCAGGAAAATCCATTGCAGCCATTGGTGGAAATCCAGAGTGTCGACCGAAAAAGGCTCGACACTGCTGAGCGCCTCGGCGCTGGGGGACTCCTCGTCCCACCAGCCCTGCACGCGCAATTCGCGCTCAATCAGCAATAACTGTTCGGCAATCGCTGGAAAACGCGCATCCATCAGAGGCTGACCTTGGCTTTTTGACGTGCCTGGGCGGCACCGGCGGCGTCGCCTTGTGCGGCACGTGCATCACCAATCAAGGCCCACAGATTGGCTTGCAGGTCTGGGCGACCATTGGCAAGGGTCAGGCCGCGACGGGCGAACTGCTCGGCTTGCGGCGCATCGCCCTGGGCCATGCGCACTTGGGCCAGGCGATACAGCACTTGCGGCTCACGTGGAGCAACGCGTTGGGCGCGCTCGAGGCTCGACGATGCACCATTCAAGTCGCCACCGGCCTGTTGCTGCTGGGCGGTGGTCAATAACGCCAGAACCGGCCCGTCCAATTGCTCGTCCGCTGAAAGGCCGCCAGCGCTGGACGCCGATGGAATGCCACTCGGCGTGGAAGGCATGTTGTAGGTGCCCTGATTGACCGGCGCCGTTTGAATCGGCGTGGAGTCAACCGGCCCCGATGTGCTTGGCCCTGGCGTCCACGGCTCGGCACTGATCGGTGCGGAGGTCGCAGCACCACCGCCCGGCACCATCACCACTACACCCGAATCCTGGGGAATGGATTGAGGGGTGGCTTGGGCAGGACGCTTGACCACGGTCTGACGGAAACCGCCGTTGGCCGAGATGCGATCGTTATTCGAAACCGTCGTGCTCGAGTCCACAACGGGAATCGAGCCGCGCTGCACGCTTGAGCAACCGCTGAGCACCGCGAGAGCTGTAATAGCTGGAATCAACCACTTGTTCACTTGAAACCCTCTTTGCTTAATTCATCCAGCCCTTGACCCAATCCATCACCGATTCCGCGTCAGCGGGGGCGCTGCCACCGCATGCGGCGCCGGGTGGTGGCTCGCTGCCGCGAATATACGGCATCTGCACTGCGCCCGGACAGTTGGCATCGGAGCCCTGCCCCGTGTGCGGATCAATCCAGGCCTGCACGATGTTGTCCGGTTGCGGCATATTCAGCGGCAGCGGGTCGGCCTTGCGCATGAAACTGGTCCAGACCTGCAGCGCACCGGTGGCACCGGTGAACGGCGTCTTGCCATTGTCGTCACGCCCCAGCCACACCACGGCCAGTACATCCTGGCCGAAGCCGGCGAACCAGCTGTCACGCGAATCGTTACTGGTGCCGGTCTTACCCGCCAGCGTCAGGTTTGACGGCAGCACGCTGTAGACCGAGCGCCCTGTACCTTCACGCATGACGCGCTGCATGGCGTTCTGGATCAGGTAAATGGAGCCCGCATCGAAACGCTGCTGAATCTGGAACGGGTACCGCTTGAGCGGCTCGCCCTCGGCAGTCAGCACGCTGCGAATGCCGCGCATCGGTGTATTGAAACCACCGTTGGCCAGCGTCTGGTACATCGTGGCCACTTCCATCGGCGTCATGGCGCCAGCGCCCAGCAGCATCGATGGGAACGCCGGGAACTCACGGTTGATGCCCAGGCGACCCAAGGTTTTCAACACATTCGGCACACCCACTTCCAGCCCGAGGCGAGAGGTGGAAATGTTGTAGGAATGGGCCAGGCCTTGATACAGGAACACGGTGCCGTGGGATCGACGATCGAAGTTCTGCGGGGTCCACACCTGGCCATCGGCACCTTTGACCGACAGCGGGTCATCCGAGAGCCAACTGGTCAACGTGTATTTGCTCGGTTTTTCCAGGGCCGTCAGATAGACCGCCGGCTTGACCAGCGAGCCGATCGGCCGCACAGCATCCAATGCGCGGTTAAAACCGGCAAAGCTGGCCTGGCGACTGCCGATCATGGCCTGCACTTCACCGGTTTCCGGGTTGGTCACGACCATGGCCGCTTCGACCTCATCGGAGCCTTTACGGCCGGTCAAGCGCTTGAAGGTGTCGTTGACCGAAGCTTCGGCTTTCATCTGCAGAATCGGGTCGAAACTGGTGAAGATCCGCAGCCCCTCTTCGGTCAAGTCTTCGTCGCGATAGTCTTCACGCAACTGGCGTTTGACCAGGTCGATAAAGCCTGGGAACGAGCTGTCGGCCAGCTTGCCGCGGGTTGTAACGCCCAGTGGCATTTTCTTCGCCGCCGCGACTTGCTCGGCCGTAGCCACACCCTGCTGCTCGAGCACGTCCAGCACCAGGTTCCGACGCTCAAGGGCGCGCTCCGGGTTGCGACGCGGGTTGTAATAGGACGGGCCCTTGACCATGCCCACCAGCAATGCAACTTGATGCAATTTCAATTCGGACAACGGCTGGCCAAAGAAGAACTGGCTGGCCAAGCCAAACCCGTGAACGGCGCGCTGGCCATCCTGACCGACGAAAACCTCATTGAGGTAAGCCTCAAGGATTTCCTGCTTGCTGTAATGCAGCTCCAGCAGCATTGCCATCATGGCTTCGGTCAGTTTACGGGTCAGGCTGCGCTCGTTGGTCAGGTAGAAGTTCTTGACCAATTGTTGCGTCAGCGTACTGCCGCCCTGAGTCATCTTGCCGCCGGAGGTGTTGACCCAAATGGCGCGGGCAATCGACTTCGGCGACACGCCCCAGTGGCTGTAGAAATCACGGTCTTCCACGGCAACCAGGGTTTCGAGCAGATACGGCGGCACCTGATCAAGTTTGATCAGGATGCGATCTTCAAGATTTTTCGGGTAAATGCCGCCGATCATCAGCGGTTCAAGGCGTACCACCGGCAGCTTCGAACCGTTGAGAGACGACAGTTCGGCGACGTAATCGCCAGAGAAACGCACGCGCACCGGCTGGGCTTTTTCCAGGCCTTCATAGAACTGGAAACCGCGGGTGTTCAAGTCAACGGTATTGCCGCTGACGGCAGCTGCGCCCGGGCCATTGCTCACTGGCTCGCGGCGGTAGCCCAGTGCATCGAGTTCGGTAAGGAAGTCATCCTTGCTCAGCTTCTGGCCGGTGAACAGTTCCAGCGGGCGTGCGTACACCTTGGCCGGAATGGTCCAGCGCTTGCCGGAGAATTTCTCCTGGACCACGGCGTCGAGGTACACCGCGAAGCCGGCGAGCACCACCAGGCCTACCAGGCTTAGCTTGAGTGCCCAGCCCAGCCACGGGCGCAGGCCGCGGGAAGGAGGTTTTTTACGGGAACGGGGAGATCGGGTTCGAGTCATGGCGGCGGATTATACGCACTTTATTGATGATCAACATGAGCCGGACAGCGGTTTGCACGACCGGCTGTAACCGCCATAATGCCCGCCATGATTTCCCCCCGACTTTGAAGGATCGCCCGTGAGCCAGTCCCTGATCGCTGCCCTGCAAAACCCGGCTTTGTATCCCCATCCGGTTGAAGCGTTTCAAGTTATCGAGACCCATATTTCCTGGGTCATTCTGACCGGCCCCTTCGCCTATAAACTGAAGAAGCCGATGAACTTCGGCTTCCTGGATTTCACCCAACTGGATGACCGTGGGCACTTCTGCAATGAAGAACTGCGCCTCAACCAGCGCCTGACTGAAGATTTGTATCTTGAAGTGTTGCCAATCACCGGCAGCGCCGAAGCCCCACAACTGGGCGGCGACGGCCCGGTGATCGAGTACGCGCTGAAAATGCGCCAGTTCCCGCAAAGCCAACTGCTCAGCACCTTGCAAGCCAACGGCGAACTGACCAGCGCGCACATTGATGAAATGGCCAGGCAGATTGCGCATTTCCACCTCAGCGCACCGAAGGTTCCACAGGAGCACCCGGCCGGCACGCCGGACGAGGTGATGGCACCGGTACGCCAGAACTTCGAGCAGATCCGCCCCTTCCTCAGCGAAAAAGCCGACCTGGCTCAACTGGAAGCCCTGCAAGCCTGGGCTGAAAGCAGCTTCGAGCGCCTCAAACCACTGTTGGTACAGCGCAAGCTCGATGGCTTCACCCGCGAATGCCACGGCGATATCCACTTGGGGAACGCCACGCTGATCGACGGCCAAGTGGTGATCTTTGACTGCATCGAGTTCAACGAGCCGTTCCGCTTCACCGATGTGTACGCCGACACCGGCTTCCTGGCGATGGACCTGGAAGACCGCGGCCTCAAATCCCTGGCGCGCCGCTTTATCAGCCAATACCTGGAATTGACCGGCGACTACCAAGGCCTGGAAGTGCTGAACTTCTATAAAGCCTATCGCGCACTGGTACGCGCCAAGATTGCGCTGTTCAGCATGCCCAGCGAGGCAAGCCCGGTACAACGCGCCACCACCCTGCGCCAGTACCGCAACTACGCCAACCTGGCAGAAAGTTACAGCACGATTCCTTCACGCTTCCTGGCGATTACCCACGGTGTCTCGGCCGTCGGCAAAAGCCACGTGGCCATGCGCCTGGTGGAAGCATTGGGCGCCGTACGCCTGCGTTCGGATGTGGAGCGCAAGCGTCTGTTTGGTGAGCAGCAGGTAGAGAACACGCCACAGGCCGGTATCTATGCCGCCGACGCCAGCGCAGCCACCTATGCTCGTCTGAACGAAATCGCCGATACCGTGTTGCGTGCCGGCTACCCGGTGGTGCTGGATGCCACCTTCCTTAAAAGCGCACAACGTGACGCAGCCGCCAAAATTGCTGAGGCCACCGGCGCGCCCTTCCTGATCCTGGATTGCAACGCGCCGCAAGCTGTTATCGCCAGCTGGTTGGAACAACGTCAGGCGGATAAAAACGATCCTTCCGACGCGACACTGGCCGTAATCGAAGAACAGCAGGCCAATCGCGACCCGCTGACAGCCCAAGAGCTGCTGCTCAGCAAACGCGTCGAGACCAATGAGAGCGGAACCCTGGATGCCTTGGTGGCGCACATCCGCCAAGCCCTGCCAGGTTTGTAAGAAATATTTCTTGGTCGTGTCACCGATCTACCGTGCACGACCGAGAAATAGTGGCATTATAATGGCGTCATAATTCCAACAGGAGTCGCCGTCATGAGTCAGCCCAAGCTTCTTGATACCCCGCTCTACGCGCTCCTGCACAAGGACGACATTCGAGGCTTCAACCAGGAACGCCCCAAAGACGGGACCATCGACATGCGCGGTGGCGACTTCCGCGGGCTGGACCTGCGCGACCTGGACGCCACCGGTGTCGACTTCACCGACGCCTACTTCCGCTCCGCCGACCTGCGCGGCCTGGACTTGCGCGACTGCTCATTGGAAGGCGCCAGCCTGGCCCACGCACAGATCTCCGGCACTTACTTCCCGCCTGAACTGACTGCGGACGAGATTCTGATGTCGGTCAATTTCGGCACGCGCCTGCGCTACCGCACCAAGTGACGCCCCCTGTGGAACCCCGGCTACGCATCCAGCGCGCCGGGTGATTCGCACCTGCCCACATACAAACACTCAGCGCCATTCTTATAAGCGTTTCAGCCGTTCCTGACCAAAGAACTACGCTTTTCCTACTGAGCGCTACACTCCTTTTCAGGCTTGCCTGGTCACGAATACCCACCGCACCATTCGGCCGTCGCAAGGAGGCTTGATGAACGATGAGCTGCAACACCTGAAAAACCTTGGCAAGACGTCGGCGCAGTGGCTGCACGCGGTGGGCATCCACAGCGCGTCCGACTTGCGCCGCCTGGGAGCGGTCGATGCCTACCGAGCCGTACGAACTCGCGGCTTCCGGGCATCGAAAGTGTTGCTGTATGCAATTGAGGGCGCATTGATGGATGTGCACTGGAACGACATTCCCGCGGAGCGCAAGGAAGCACTGAACCGCCAGTTGGATGCTATTTCAGCGCGTCAGAAGATTTAGTTCGGCGATCAGGCCCAGTGTTTACGGGCGTTGCGAACACGTATTGAAGAAATCAGCAGGACGCACGAAAACAAATGTTGACTCTCAAATGAGAATCGTTATGATTATCACAACTGGTCGCGAGATCAGCCGATAACTGAAAGACCATTGGTTCGGACTCTCAGATTATCTCCTCATCAGGCTAATCACGGTTATTTGACCCGGCTCTTGCCGGGTCTTTTTTTGCCTGTAGAAAGCTGCCTGTAAAAAAGCCAGCCTCAGCGTGCAATGATCAGCGGATGACCACGCTCCGGATGCGGCTGCACCAGCACATCCAAACCAAACACAGCCTTGAGCGGTTCCGGTCGCAAGACTTCCGCGGGCGTGTCCAGGGCATGTTGGCGCCCGTCCTGCAGCAGCAAGATCCGGTCACAGTAGCGCGCCGCCAGGTTCAGGTCATGGAGGATCACCAGCACCGCCGCGCCTCGATCAGCGAAACTGCGAATAGCCTGCAACGTCGTGTGCTGGTGCAAAGGGTCAAGCATTGATGTGGGTTCATCCAACAGCAGCGTCTGCCCCGCTTCACCCGGCCATAACTGCGCCAATACCCGCGCCAGGTGCACACGTTGGCGCTCGCCACCGGACAACGCCAGGTAACTGCGACCGCTCAAGTGCCCGACGTCCGCTGCGTGCAAGGCCGCGCTGATGATTTCGTCATCACGCACTCGCCCGGTCTGATGCGGCAAACGCCCCATGCCGACGACTTCTTCGACCCTGAACGCAAAGTCCAGGGTCGAGGTTTGCGGCAACACCGCCAGCCGTTGCGCACGCTGCGAGCCGCTCCAACTGCTTAGCGCTTGTTGGTCCAGCCACACATTGCCCTGATCAGGGTGCAACTCACCGCACAGCGCGCCCAGCAGGGTACTTTTGCCGGCACCATTGGGCCCCAGCACGCCCAGCACCTGGCCCGGCAACAGGTCCAGGCTGACATCGGCCAAGACAGTCTTGCGACCGCGCCGAATCTGCAGCGCTTCGACTCGCAGCATCAGGCACGCCCCCGCAACAACAGGTAAAGAAAAAACGGCGCGCCAATAAACGCCGTCACGATGCCGATCGGTAACTCCGCCGGCGCCAAGGCGAGGCGCGCCACCAAGTCCGCAAACAGCAGCAAACTCGCGCCCGCCAGCACCGAGGCCGGCAATAGCACCCGATGATCCGGCCCCGCCAGCAGCCGCACCAAATGCGGCACCACCAGCCCAACAAACCCAATCATCCCTGCCGCCGCTACCGCCGCGCCCACGCCCAGAGCGGTGCAAAACACCAGTTCACGCTTGAGCCCTTCAACATCAATGCCAAGGTGGCTGGCCTCGGACTCACCCAACAACAGTGCATTCAGCGCCTTGGCCCGGCGCGGCAGCCACAGCGCCACACCGGCGCTCACCAGCAACAAAGGCCACAACCGCGAATAGCTCGCGCCATTGAGGCTTCCCAGGTTCCAGAAGGTCAGGGTGCGCAAGGTGGCGTCGTCGGCCAAATAGGTAAACAACCCCACCGCCGAGCTGGCGAGGGCCGTGAGGGCAATACCGGCGAGCAGCATCGTCGCCACATTGGTCTGGCCGTTGCGGCGCCCGAGGCGATAGACCAGGGCCGTGACGCCCAACCCACCGAGAAACGCACACAACGACAATAAATAAGGCCCGAATGCATCCGGCAACCCGCCAAAAAACGCGCCGCCGACAATCGCCACCGCAGCGCCCAGCGCCGCACCACTGGACACACCCACCAAGCCAGGATCGGCCAGCGGGTTTCGAAACAACCCCTGCATCGCCACACCCGACAACGCCAGCACACCGCCGACCGCCAAACCAAGCAATGTGCGCGGCAGGCGAATCTGCCCCAGGATCAACTCCGCCTGCTCAAGGCCTTGGGCATCTATCGGCAACCCCATCAAACGCAAGGCGGCCCTGAGCGTGTCCAGCAACGGCAGGCTGACCGGCCCCAAGGCCAGTGAGAGCCAGATCGCCAATACACACAACAGCGTCAGCCCGATAAACAGCGTTTTCGGTTTAACCAGAGTGGTCATGGGGCAGGTTTAGCCTGGGACGGATAAAACCCGGCAGACAGCTTCACCAGGTTTTGCGGCAAACGCGGCCCCAGCCCGCCGACCAGCAGCGTCGGGTCGAGCTCAAATACGCGGCCACGCTTGGCCGCCGGCGTTGAAGCCAAAATCGGGTTTTCCTTGAACAACGCCGCGCGGGCTGCATCACCGGTGAGGGCACGATCCGCAAACACCAGCACATCCGGACTCAACCCCGCCAGCGACTCCACCGAAAACGGCTTATAGCCTGTGTGAGTCGCCAGGTTCCGCCCGCCCGCCTGTTGCAGCAGCCAATCTGCGGCGGTGTCTTTGCCTGCAATCAGCGGCTTGCCGCCCGCATGGCCAAGCAACAACAGCACGCCTGGCGCCTTTTGTGTGGCCTGCGCTTTGGTGACCCAGGTTTTTTGCCGCTCAAGCGCCTGTTCATATCCGGTAAACAATTCGTTGGCTTTGGCCTCGCTGCCGAGCAACTTGCCCAAGTGCTGCAGGTTGCCCTTCAGGGTAGGAAGATCCGCTTCGGCCGAAAACATCTCCACCTGCACGCCCGCGCCACGAATTTGCGCGAGCACCGGCGGCGGGCCCATTTCTTCTGTGCCTACCAGCACCTGCGGGCGCAGGCTGAGAATGCCTTCGGCCGACAACTGCCGCTGATAACCGATGCTGGGCAACGCTTTCAGCGATTCCGGGTGCTGGCTGGTAGTATCAACGCCCACCAGTTTCGATTCCCCGCCCAAGGCCGTCACCCATTCCGATAGCGCCCCACCGGCACTGACCCAGCGTTGTGGCAGTTCAGAGGCTTGCGCCCCTTGGTGGACCAGCAGTGAGGCAACGAGCGCGATAGCGCTGGTACTCAGGCGCATAACAGGGTTTCCTTCCAAGGGCAGGGCGAAGCCGGCATTTGATAATTGTTTGCATTTGCACGTCAAGGCACTTAAGGATTGAAATGAAGTTTCTCTGCCCCTCCGACACCCTCGCGCCCAACAGCAGCCTCGGCTTTGAGATCGACGGCTGCAAGCTGTTGGCCGTGCGCCGGGATGGCGTTGCCTACTTCTATATCAACCGTTGCCCCCATCGCGGCATCCCGCTGGAATGGCAGCCCAATCAGTTCCTCGACACCAGCGCCAGCCTGATCCAGTGCGCCACCCACGGCGCGCTGTTCCTCATCGAGAGCGGCGAATGCATCGCCGGCCCGTGCGCCGGCCAAAGCCTCACCGCCCTGCCCGGCCGCGAAGACGCACAGGGCTTGTGGGTGGAACTCTAGTCGCCGATCAGCACTTCCAAGCGCCGGTCGAGGTAAATTTCCTCAGGCGTGACGTGCACGCCGTAAGCCAGCACCTCCACACCCGCAGCCTTGGCCTCGCGCAACGCCGCAGCGTAACCGGCGTCGATCTCCACGGCTGGGCGTACCGCCTCGATTCCCGACAGGTTGACGCAATACAACTGCACCGCCCGCACGCCGTCGCGCGCCAGGTACGCCAGTTCACGCAAATGCTTGGCACCGCGCTGGGTCACGGCATCGGGAAAGGCGGCCACCGCAGTGCCGTCAAAGCCCAGGGTGACACTTTTGACTTCGACAAACGCCGCGCCCTGTGGGTAATCCAGGCGAAAGTCGATACGGCTTTTCTCCTGGCCGTAAGGCACTTCACGCTTAAGCGCGGTAAAGCCATTGAGCTCGGTGATGACGCCGGCGCGCAACGCCTCCTCAACCAGCTGATTGGCGCGCGCCGTGTTCACGCACGCCAGCCGGCCTTGCGGCGTTTCGGCAATCTCCCAGGTGCCCGGCAGCTTGCGCTTGGGATCGGTGGAGCGACTGAACCAGACCTGGCCGCCTTCCACCATGCAATTAAGCATCGACCCGGTGTTCGGGCAGTGAATGGTCAGCAACTCGCCGGTAACGGTTTCGATATCGGTGAGAAAGCGCTTGTAGCGGCGAATCAGCCGCCCTTCTTCGAGGGGAGGATGAAAACGCATCAGCCTTGCCAGCTCCGTAAGCCACGGGCGATTCGTTCGACTGCCTCTTGTAGCCGTTCGAGGTTTTGCGTGTAGGCAAAACGCACATGATGACCGGCCTGATAACGGCCGAAATCCAGCCCTGGCGTAAAGGCTACGTGTTCGGTCTCGAGGAAATGACGGCAGAACGCGAAGGCATCGCCGCCGAACGCGCTGATATCGGCGTACAAGTAGAAGGCGCCTTCCGGCTCGACGGCGATGCCGAATCCAAGCTCACGCAGGGCGGGTAGAAGGAAATCACGACGGCGACCGAACTCGGCGCGGCGCTCTTCCAGAATGCTCAACGTTTGCGGGGTAAAACAGGCCAGCGCCGCGTACTGGGCCATGCTCGGCGCGCTGATGTAGAGGTTTTGCGCCAGCTTCTCCAACTCGCCCACCGCAGCGGGCGGCGCTACCAGCCAGCCGAGGCGCCAGCCGGTCATGCCGAAATACTTCGAAAAACTATTTAGGACGAACGCATCGTCATCGACTTCCAGCACGCTGGCGGCGTCGGTGCCATAAGTGAGGCCGTGATAGATCTCATCCACCACCAAGTGGCCGTCACGCGCCTTGATCGCACTCGACAATTGCGCCAATTCGTCCCGCGTGAGGATGGTGCCGGTGGGGTTGGCAGGCGACGCAACCAGGGCGCCCACGCTGTCCTGGTTCCAATGCTTGGCCACCAGGTCGGCGGTCAATTGGTAACGCACGTCCGGGCCGACCGGCACCAGTTGTGCCGCACCTTCCACCAAGCGCAGGAAATGCCGGTTACACGGGTAGCCGGGGTCGGCCAACAACCAATGTTTACCGGGGTCGACCAACAGACTGCTGGCCAACAACAAGGCGCCCGAGCCACCGGGGGTGATCAGAATGCGCTCAGGGTCGACATTCAGCCCGTAACGCTGCTGGTAAAAACCACTGATAGCCTCGCGCAGTTCAGGCAGCCCACGGGCTGCGGTGTAACGAGTCTTGCCATTCGCCAGCGCCGCCTGGCCGGCCTGGATGATGGGCTCGGCCGTGGTGAAATCCGGCTCGCCGATTTCCAGGTGGATCACATCGTGGCCGGCCGCCTGCAGCTCGTTCGCTCGCGCCAGCAACGCCATGACATGAAAAGGTTCGATGGCGCGACTGCGCGCACTGTAGGGCTGAGCCATTAGCCTTCCTTAACGGTGAGGACAAAATCAGGATTCTACCGAACCCTCACGGTAAAACATGCTCTATTGCCTGCTCGGCCATCCACGATGAACCGAGCAAGCGCTTGCAAAACGACTAAAATCAACAATCGAGACACGCTATACCCAGCCATGGCGGGCTGTTGCTGTTTGCACCCCCGCCAAGTTGGGCCTCGACAACCGGGAGTGGCGCACCCCGAATCTATCTGGTAAGTTCGCCCGCTTGCAGCCGCAGGGCCGGCAGGTGTCGGTGACGTTGCAATCCTGCGCAATGGATTAGAAGAGTGAGAGGCGGTCTATTCATGTCCACCCAAGCAAAGCAACAGCAGCAGAGCCTCAGTGGCTTCACACCTTACGTTGAAACGAAGGGTGAGGAGTACATGGGCAAGCCCATGCGCCAGCACTTCACCAAGATCCTGCAAAAGTGGAAGCAGGACTTGATGCAAGAGGTCGACCGTACCGTTGACCACATGAAGGACGAAGCCGCCAACTTCCCGGACCCGGCAGACCGTGCCAGCCAGGAAGAGGAATTCGCCCTCGAACTGCGCGCCCGTGATCGTGAACGCAAGCTGATCAAGAAAATCGACAAAACGCTGCAACTGATCGAAGACGAGGAATATGGCTGGTGCGAATCCTGCGGCGTCGAGATTGGTATTCGCCGCCTGGAAGCCCGCCCAACCGCGGACCTGTGCGTAGACTGCAAGACCTTGGCTGAAATCAAGGAAAAACAGGTCGGCAAGTAATCCTGTCGAGCTGAACGAATGGGGCGTGCAAACGCCCCATTTTTGTTTCTGGCGTTTACCGATTTTCCAGTAGTATCCGGCCCATGACAGCCTCTACCTATATTGGGCGTTTCGCCCCCACGCCCAGCGGCCATTTGCATTTCGGCTCGCTGGTTGCCGCCCTCGCCTCCTACCTTGATGCCCGCGCCAATCACGGCCGCTGGCTGATGCGCATGGAAGACCTCGACCCACCCCGAGAAGAACCCGGCGCCCAGGCGGCGATCCTGCACGCCCTGGAAAGCTACGGCTTTGAATGGGATGGTGAACTGGTCCGACAAAGCGAGCGGCATGACGCCTACGCCAAAGTCCTCAACGACATGTTCAACCATGGCCTGGCCTACGCCTGCACTTGCTCGCGCAAGCAACTGGAGCCGTATCACGGGATTTACCCGGGTTTGTGTCGCAACGCCGGGCATGCTCAGCACGATGCGGCCATCCGCCTGCGCGTGCCTGAGCTGGAATACCACTTTACCGACCGCGTGCAGGGCGAATTCCGACAGCACTTGGGCCGCGATGTAGGCGATTTCGTCATCCGTCGCCGCGACGGCCTGTATGCCTATCAACTGGCCGTGGTGCTCGATGATGCCTGGCAAGGCGTGACCGATATCGTACGCGGCGCCGACCTGCTCGATTCCACGCCGCGCCAGCTCTATCTGCAGGAATTGCTGGGCTTGCGCCAGCCGCGCTACCTGCACGTGCCGCTGATCGTCCAGCCGGACGGTAACAAGTTGGGCAAATCCTACCGCTCGCCGCCGTTGACACCCGACCAGGCTACGCCTTTGCTGTTAAGGGCATTGCGCGCCCTCGGCCAGCCGGCCGGCGCTGAACTGCTGCACGCCAGCCCGCGCGAACTGCTGGATTGGGGCATTGCGCACTGGGATGCCAGCCGGATCCCGCGCACACTCACGCTGGCCGAAGCGCAATTGAGCTGAAGGCGCTTGCAGCTTGCCAGCCATCCGTTACCATCGCCGCAGTTTTTTAATCAGAGGCCAACATGTACATCTATCGATTGGTCCTGCTGCTGGTCGTCGGGATCTACCTGTTTTCCCCCGCCATCATGGATTGGTGGATCGACGCCACGGGCGCCTGGTATCGCCCCTATCTGCTGTGGCTGATCCTGATCGTCGTGACCTTCATCCTGCAGAGCCAAAAAGATGCCGATGAGCTTTAGCCTCACCCAGATGCTGCTGATCAGCGCCGCCTACCTGGCCGCGCTGTTCGCCGTGGCCTGGATCAGTGAGCGTGGAATGATTCCGCGGGCGATCATTCGCCATCCGTTGACCTACACCTTGTCCTTGGGCGTCTACGCCAGCGCCTGGGCGTTTTATGGCACCGTGGGTCTGGCCTATCAGTACGGCTATGGCTTCCTGTCCAGTTACCTCGGGGTGTCCGGCGCATTCCTGCTGGCGCCGGTGTTGCTGTACCCGATCCTGAAGATCACGCGCACCTACCAGCTGTCATCCCTGGCGGACCTGTTTGCCTTCCGCTTTCGCAGCACCTGGGCTGGCGCGCTGACTACGATTTTCATGCTGCTCGGCGTGCTGCCGCTGCTGGCCTTGCAAATCCAGGCCGTGGCGGACTCCATCAGCATCCTCACCCGCGAGCCGGTGCAGCATCGCGTCGCCCTGGCGTTTTGCGCGTTGATCACGCTGTTCACGATTTTCTTCGGCTCACGCCATATCGCCACCCGCGAAAAACACGAAGGCCTGGTGTTTGCGATTGCCTTCGAATCGGTGATCAAGCTGATCGCCATCGGCGGCGTCGGCCTGTATGCGCTGTACGGCGTGTTCGACGGCCCGCAACAGCTGGAGTTGTGGCTGCTGCAAAACCAGACAGCCCTTGCCGCCTTGCACACGCCGCTGCAAGAAGGCCCATGGCGCACGCTGCTGCTGGTGTTCTTCGCCTCGGCGATTGTGATGCCGCACATGTACCACATGACGTTCACCGAGAACCTCAACCCGCGTTCATTAGTGAGTGCAAGCTGGGGCTTGCCGCTGTTCCTGCTGCTGATGAGCCTGGCAGTGCCGCTGATTCTGTGGGCCGGCCTCAAGCTGGGGGCGACCACCAACCCGGAATACTTCACCCTCGGCGTCGGTATTGCGGCCAACAGTAAATCCCTGGCGTTGCTGGCCTACGTCGGCGGTTTGTCGGCGGCCAGTGGCCTGATCATCGTCACCACGCTGGCGCTGTCGGGCATGGCGCTCAATCACCTGGTGCTGCCGCTGTATCAGCCGCCAGCCGAAGGCAATATCTACCGCTGGCTGAAGTGGACACGCCGCGCGCTGATCGTTGCGATCATCATGGCCGGTTATGGCTTCTACCTGTTGCTGGGCGCCGGGCAGGACCTGGCCAACCTCGGCATCGTCGCGTTTGTCGCCACCTTGCAGTTCCTGCCCGGCGTGTTGTCGGTGCTGTACTGGCCGACCGCCAACCGTCGGGGCTTCATCGCCGGGCTGCTGGCGGGGATTCTGGTATGGATTGTCACCATGCTGCTGCCGCTGGTCGGCAATTTGCAGGGCTTCTACATTCCGTTGCTGAACATGATTTACGTGCTCGACGACACCAGCTGGCACATGGCGGCGATTGCTTCGCTGGCGGCCAACGTGCTGATGTTCACCTTGATCTCGCTGTTCACCAACGCCAGCCCTGAAGAAACCAGCGCCGCCGAAGCCTGCGCGGTGGACAACGTGCGCCGCCCGCAACGCCGCGAACTGCATGCCGCCTCGCCCCAGGAATTTGCCACGCAACTGGCCAAGCCGCTGGGCGCCAAAGCCGCACAGAAGGAAGTCGAACAGGCGCTGCGCGATCTGTACCTGCCCTTCGACGAACGCCGCCCGTATGCGCTGCGACGCTTGCGCGACCGGATCGAGGCCAACCTGTCCGGGCTGATGGGGCCGAGCGTGTCCCAGGACATGGTTGAAACCTTCCTGCCTTACAAGGCCGGCGGCGAAAACTACGTCACCGAAGACATCCATTTCATCGAGAGCCGGCTGGAGGATTACCACTCACGCCTCACCGGTCTCGCTGCCGAACTCGATGCATTGCGCCGCTACCACCGCCAGACCCTGCAGGAGCTGCCGATGGGTGTGTGCTCCCTGGCCAAGGATCAAGAGATCCTGATGTGGAACAAGGCCATGGAAGAACTGACCGGAATCGCCGCCCAGCGGGTAGTGGGTTCGCGCCTGAACACCCTGGGCGACCCGTGGAAAGAACTGCTGCAAGGCTTTATCAACCTGCCCGACGAGCATTTGCACAAACAGCACCTGGCGCTGGACGGCCAGACCCGCTGGCTCAACCTGCACAAAGCAGCGATCGACGAGCCGCTGGCGCCCGGCAACAGCGGCCTGGTGTTGTTGGTCGAAGATTTGACCGACACGCAAATGCTCGAAGACAAGCTGGTGCACTCCGAGCGCCTGGCGAGCATTGGTCGTTTGGCCGCAGGCGTAGCCCACGAGATTGGCAACCCGATCACCGGTATCGCGTGCCTGGCGCAGAACCTGCGCGAAGAGCGCGAAGAAGACGGTGAAATCACCGAAATCAGCGGGCAGATCCTTGAGCAGACCAAGCGCGTTTCACGCATCGTGCAGTCGTTGATGAGCTTCGCCCATGCCGGCGCGCATCAGAATCAGGATGAGGCCGTGTGCCTGGCCGAAGTCGCGCAGGATGCCATTGGGCTGCTGGCCTTGAACCGGCGCAATTTCGAAGTACAGTTCTTTAATCTGTGCGACCCGGACCACTGGGTCGACGGCGACTCCCAACGCTTGGCGCAGGTGTTGATCAACCTGCTGTCCAACGCCCGTGACGCGTCCCCGCCGCACAGCGCGGTACGCGTCAAGAGCGAGGCTTTCGAGCACACGGTCGATCTGATCGTGGAAGACGAAGGCAGCGGTATTCCACAGAACATCATGGATCGATTGTTCGAACCTTTCTTCACCACCAAGGACCCAGGTGAAGGCACCGGTCTGGGCCTTGCACTGGTCTATTCCATCGTTGAAGAGCATTATGGACAAATCACCATCGACAGCCCGGCTGACACCGAAAGCCAACGCGGCACCCGTATTCGGGTGACCTTGCCGCGTCATGTCGAAGCGACGTCCGCTGTGAACTGAGACCGTCGAGAGAATTGAATCAATGCCGCACATTTTGATCGTCGAAGACGAAACAATTATCCGCTCTGCCTTGCGTCGCCTGCTTGAACGTAATCAGTACCAGGTCAGCGAAGCCGGCTCGGTGCAGGAAGCCCAAGAGCGGTTCAGCATTCCCACGTTCGACCTGATTGTCAGCGACCTGCGTCTGCCGGGCGCGCCCGGTACAGAGCTGATCAAGCTTGGCCAGGGCACCCCGGTGCTGATCATGACCAGCTACGCCAGCCTGCGCTCGGCCGTGGACTCGATGAAGATGGGCGCGGTGGACTACATCGCCAAGCCTTTCGACCACGACGAAATGCTCCAGGCCGTGGCCCGCATCCTGCGCGACCGCCAGTCGGCTGGCAGTGCGCCCGCCGAACAGCGCCCCGCCGGCAAGGCCGCCGAGAAACCCGGTGTCGACAACAGCAACGGCGAGATTGGCATTATTGGCTCCTGCCCACCGATGCAGGATCTGTACAGCAAGATCCGCAAAGTCGCGCCAACCGATTCCAATGTATTGATTCAGGGCGAATCGGGCACCGGTAAAGAGCTGGTGGCCCGCGCCCTGCACAACCTGTCCAAACGCGCCAAGGCGCCGATGATTTCGGTGAACTGCGCGGCGATTCCTGAATCCCTGATCGAGTCCGAACTGTTCGGCCACGAGAAAGGCGCGTTTACCGGCGCCAGCGCCGGGCGTGCGGGCCTGGTGGAAGCGGCGGACGGCGGCACCTTGTTCCTTGACGAAATCGGCGAACTGCCCCTGGAAGCCCAGGCGCGCCTGCTGCGTGTGTTGCAGGAAGGCGAAATTCGCCGCGTAGGTTCGGTGCAGTCGCAAAAGGTCGATGTGCGCCTGATCGCCGCGACCCACCGTGACCTGAAGAGCCTGGCCAAGATCGGCCAGTTCCGTGAAGACTTGTATTACCGCCTGCACGTGATCGCTCTCAAGCTGCCGGCCCTGCGTGAGCGTGGCGCCGACGTCAACGAGATCGCCAGCGCTTTCCTGCTGCGCCAGAGTGCGCGCATCAACCGTACCGACCTCAAGTTTGCTCCGGACGCCGAGCAAGCCATTCGGCATTACTCGTGGCCGGGTAACGTGCGCGAGCTGGAGAACGCAGTTGAGCGCGCGGTCATCCTGTCGGAGAGCCCGGAGATTTCTGCCGAGCTGCTGGGCATCGACATCGAGCTGAGCGACTTGGAGGACGACGATTTCATCGGCCTGGCCCCACAACAGGGCGGCGGTAGCAATACCAGCCATGAGCCGACGGAAGATTTGTCACTGGAAGATTACTTCCAGCATTTTGTCCTTGAGCACCAGGACCACATGACCGAGACCGAGCTGGCGCGCAAGCTGGGCGTGAGCCGCAAGTGCCTGTGGGAACGGCGCCAGCGCCTGGGCATTCCACGGCGCAAGACCGGGGTGGCCAGCGAGAGTTGAGGGCGCGCCCCCACAGGTAACACCCTCAGATGTGAAAAAACTGTTACCGCAGCTTTTTCACGTAACAAAAGCCGGGGCTTACGGTAACGAAGCCCCGGTTTTTTTTGGCCCTCAAAAAACCCGAAACCACCTAAAACCCCCGGTTTTGCTGGGCGGCACAAAAGTTGGCACGCACCCTGCTATATGCTTAGTACAAAAACAATAACAAGCTCAGTACCAGACAATAAAAATAAGACGAATCGACTCACGCACAATAAAAACAACACGGCGGAGGCGCAGCTAACTGATTCTTTTGGAGAGGCGTTGCATTTGGGGCTTGCCCCGCAACCAGGCCGAGAACAACAAAAACTGCCCTAAGGCAGAGCCTGAACTGGTTGGATCGTAGATCAGCAACACAGCGACCAAAGCAATCCGTTTGCTCTTGACTCCCGATTGGGAGTGTCATGAAGGTGAAATGTCATGGCGAGGGCGATCAACAAAAACAAGAAGCCCGCAATCAATAATAAAAATAGAGCACGCAACTACTTCTGGGGGAGCTTCGGCTCCCCTTGTAGTTTCCGGCATTTGGCCAACCTTCCCTTTCTTTTAAGCATATGGCGCAACGCCTGCAGCTTGTTCCTACACCATCCCTCGACTAAATGCTAGAATCCCGGCCCATCATGCGGTCATTCTTCGTTATGGCCGAACATTCCTTCAAACAGTGCATCCCATGCTGAAGAAGTTGTTCCAGTCATTCCGTTCTCCCTTGCGTCGTACGCAACACATTCGCAGCACGCCTGAAGTGCTTAACAGCAATCAGCATTCATTGCAGCGCGCTCAGTTCAGCCGTTATGCGGTGAACATCGTCGAACGTTTGCAGAACGCCGGCTACCAGGCCTATCTGGTGGGCGGCTGTGTACGTGACATGATGCTCAATATCACGCCCAAGGATTTCGACGTCGCCACCAGCGCCACGCCCGAGCAGGTACGCGCCGAGTTTCGCAATGCGCGCATCATCGGCCGCCGCTTCAAATTGGTGCATATCCACTTCGGTCGCGAAATCATCGAGGTCGCAACCTTCCGCGCCGGCCATCCGCAAAACGATGACGAGGAAGACACTAACCAGTCCTCCCGCAACGAGAGCGGCCGTATCCTGCGTGACAACGTTTACGGCACCCTGGAAGAAGATGCGCAACGCCGCGACTTCACCATCAATGCCTTGTATTACGACCCGGTCAGCGAACGCATCCTCGATTACGCCAATGGCGTACACGATATTCGCAACAACCTGATCCGCCTGATCGGCGACCCGACCCAGCGCTATCAGGAAGACCCGGTGCGCATGCTGCGAGCGGTGCGTTTTGCCGCCAAGCTGAACTTCGGTATCGAAAAACATACTGCCGCGCCAATTCGCGAGCTGGCACCGATGCTGCGGGAAATTCCCTCGGCACGCCTGTTCGAAGAAGTGCTCAAGCTGTTCCTCTCGGGGTATGCCGCCGACACCTTCGAAATGCTCGTCGACTTGCAGTTGTTCGATCCATTGTTCCCGGCCAGCGCCGAGGCCCTGGAATACAACCCGACGTACACCCACACGCTGATCAGCGAAGCCTTGATCAACACCGACCTGCGCATCAAACAGAACAAACCGGTGACCCCGGCGTTCCTGTTTGCCGCCCTGTTGTGGCCAGCCCTGCCCAAGCGTGTACTGCGCTTGCAAGACCGTGGCATGCCGCCGATCCCAGCCATGCAAGAGGCTGCGCACGAGCTGATCGCCGAGCAGTGTCAGCGCATTGCTATCCCGAAACGTTTCACCCTGCCGATCCGCGAGATCTGGGACATGCAGGAGCGTCTGCCGCGCCGCAGTGGCAAACGTGCCGACCTGCTGCTGGACAACCCGCGCTTCCGCGCCGGCTACGACTTCCTGCTGCTGCGTGAAAGCGCCGGCGAGCAGACCGACGGCCTGGGCGAATGGTGGACCGATTACCAGGACGCCAATGACAGCCAGCGCCGCGACATGATTCGTGACCTTGGCAGCAAAGGCGATGGTGCGGGCGAAGGCCCGAAAAAGCGTCGCCGCAGCTCCGGCAGCAAGCGTAAGCGCAGTGCTGATGCCTCGGGCGCTGCAGGCGAATAAACGTGGAACGCATCTACATCGGCATGGGCAGCAACCTGGCTGCCCCGGAGCAGCAATTGCGCAGCGCCACCCAGGCGCTGGCGCAGTTGCCAGGCACTACGCTGGCTGGCGTGTCGGCCTTCTATCAAAGTGATTCCCTGCTCCCAGGCCAACCGCGCTACACCAATGCAGTTGCCGCCCTGGACAGCACCCTCGCACCACTGGCGCTGCTTGATGCGCTGCAAGCCATCGAAAACGACCAGGGCCGCGAACGCCTTGAGCGTTGGGGCCCGCGCACCCTTGATCTGGATATCCTGTTGTTTGGCGAGCGTCTTATCGACGAGCCGCGCCTGAAGGTGCCTCATTACCAGATGCACCTGCGCGCGTTTGTGTTGTACCCGCTGGCTGAACTCGCACCCGCCGACCTGCAATTGCCAAATGGCCAAACGCTTGAAGAGCTGCTGACGGCCTGCCCGTTTGTCGGCCTGGAACGCCTCACCACCGCTTGACTCGATCCCTGTAACAGCGGTAACACCGCCCTCGTAACAATGCGGTAACACATCCAATTGACTTCCCGAGTCCTCATCACGACTATAGGCGTCCCGCTGCCGCCAACCCGGCGCTGAAGGGCGCAATCCAGGCCTTATAAGCACTGCTCTCAAGACGGTGCGCCTGTATAGAACGAAGACTCACGCGCGTTACTCGCTGTTTCCAAGCGCCTGAACGAGGACCCTTTTCATGCCAGACATTACCCTGACCACCTTGCAGAGCCTCAAGCTCAAAGGTGAAAAAATCACCATGCTGACCTGCTATGACGCCACCTTCGCCCAGGCCAGCTGCCAGGCCGGGGTCGAGGTGCTGCTGGTGGGTGACTCCCTGGGCATGGTTCTTCAAGGGCATGACAGCACCCTGCCCGTCACCACCGATGAACTCGCCTACCACACCGCCAGCGTCAAGCGCGGTAACGACGGCGCCTTTATCATCGCCGACCTGCCGTTCATGGGTTACGCCACGGTGGAACAGACATTCCAGAACGCCGGCAAACTGATGCAAGCCGGTGCGCACATGATCAAAGTGGAAGGCGCCGTATGGCTCGCCGAGTCGATTCGACTGCTGGCTGAGCGTGGCGTCCCCGTGTGTGTGCACATGGGCCTGACGCCACAGTCGGTGAACATCCTTGGCGGCTATAAAGTACAAGGCCGCAATGAAGCCCAGGCGCGCCAGATGCGTGCGGACGCCATCGCCCTGGAACAAGCAGGTGCTGCGATGATTCTGCTGGAGTGCGTACCGAGCGAACTGGCCGCAGAGATCACCCAGGCCGTCAAAGTGCCGGTAATTGGCATCGGCGCAGGTTCCGCCACCGACGGCCAGGTCCTGGTGGTGCACGACATGCTCGGTCTGTCGCTGACCGGCCGAGCACCTAAGTTCGTGAAAAACTTCATGGCCGGCAAGGACAGCATTCAGGCTGCACTGAGCGCCTACGTCGACGAAGTCAAAGCCGTGACATTCCCTGGCGACGAACACGGATTCTCTGCATGAATACCGTTAAAACCGTAAGAGAACTGCGCTCCGCCGTCGCCCACGCGCGCAGTGCCGGTAAACGCATCGGCTTCGTGCCCACCATGGGCAACCTGCACAGCGGCCATGCCACCTTGGTGACCAAAGCCGCGCAGCAGTCGGACTTTGTGGTGGCAAGCATCTTCGTCAACCCACTGCAATTCGGTGCCGGCGAAGACCTGGACAAATACCCGCGTACGCTGGCTGCCGACCAGGAAAAGCTGCTGCAAGCCGGCTGCAACCTGTTGTTCGCACCCACCGTCGAGGAAATGTACCCAGGCGGCATGACCGGCCAGACCCGCGTCAGTGTTCCGCAACTGTCCGAAGGCCTGTGCGGCGCCAGCCGTCCGGGGCACTTCGAAGGTGTGGCCACGGTGGTCAGCAAGCTGTTCAATATGGTCCAGCCGGACATGGCTGTGTTTGGCCAGAAGGATTACCAGCAACTGGCGGTGATCCGCGCGATGGTGCATGACCTGAACATGCCTATCCAGATCATCGGCGAGCCGACCGTGCGGGCTGCCGACGGCCTCGCGCTGTCGTCGCGCAACGGCTACCTCAGCGACGAGCAGCGCGCCATTGCGCCGGTGCTGTACCGCAGCCTCAGCCAGATTGCCGACGCGATAAAAGCCGGTGACCACGATTTTGCCAAGCTGCGTGCCGAGCAGATCCAGCACATCGAAGCCGCGGGGCTGCGCATGGATTACCTCGAAGTGCGCCAAGGCGTGCACTTGCGCCCGGCCACGGCCGAGGATCGCGATGTGGTGATCCTGGTGGCCGCGTACCTGGGTGCGACGCGCCTGATCGACAATTTGCACCTGAACCTGGCCTGACCACTCCCGCCTTTTCTGCTTCAAAAACAGCGCACCTGTTGCCCTCCCCGCTGTGCCGGTATAAAAAAGTACCGGCTACAGCGCAGACAAAGCCAAGACATATCGACACGCTAGGTTTAATGTAATCGCCCTGCGCTCTTGGTTAGCGCTGTCCGGAACCCAGCGCTTGAGAAAAGACTGGACGTTCCGAACCCTGAAGTGTCCTAAAGGCAGTCCCCGTAATAAAAAGGAAACCCGCAGCGATGGCGTACTACCGCACTCCTCATGACGTTACCGCTCTGCCCGCCTGGCAAGCGCTCAATCAACATCGCCAAGCCATGCAGGATTTCAGCATGCGCGAAGCCTTCAATGCCGATCCCCAGCGCTTTTCGCAGTTCACCCTGAGCAGCTGCGGGCTTTTCCTCGATTATTCGAAAAACCTGATCACCACCGAAACCCGTGACCTGTTGGTGGCGCTGGCCAAGGAAGTCGACCTTAAAGCCGCCATCGACGCGCTGTACGCGGGCGAACCGGTCAACTCCTCCGAAGGCCGCCCGGCCCTGCACACCGCCCTGCGCCGCCCAGTGGGTGACAAGTTGTCGGTCAATGGCGTGAACATCATGCCCGACGTGCACAAGGTGCTGAACCAGATCACCGACCTCGTGGGCCGCATCCACGATGGCCTGTGGCGTGGCTACACCGAGAAGCCGATCACTGACGTGGTGAACATCGGCATCGGTGGCTCGTTCCTCGGCCCGGAGCTGGTCTCCGAAGCGCTGTTGTCCTACGCGCATAAAGGCGTGCGCTGCCACTACCTGGCGAACATCGACGGCAGCGAGTTCCACGAGCTGACCATGAAGCTGCGCGCCGAGACCACGTTGTTCATCGTTTCGTCGAAATCCTTCAATACGCTGGAAACCCTGAAAAACGCCCAGGCCGCACGCGCCTGGTACTTGGCCCAGGGTGGCTCGGAAGCCGAGCTGTACCGCCACTTCATCGCCGTATCGAGCAACAACGCGGCAGCCGTGGCGTTCGGTATTCGCGAAGAAAACATTTTCCCGATGTGGGACTGGGTCGGCGGCCGTTACTCGCTGTGGTCGGCCATTGGTTTGCCAATCGCCCTGGCCATCGGCATGTCCAACTTCAAGGAACTGCTGTCCGGTGCCTACACCATGGACCAGCACTTCCAGAACGCCCCGTTCGAACAGAACATGCCGGTGCTGCTGGGCCTGCTGGGCGTGTGGTACGGCAACTTCTGGGGTGCGCAGAGCCATGCGATCCTGCCGTACGACCACTACCTGCGTAACATCACCAAACACTTGCAGCAGCTGGACATGGAATCCAACGGCAAAAGCGTGCGCCAGGACGGCACGCCGGTGTCCACCGATACCGGCCCGGTTATCTGGGGCGGCGTAGGCTGCAACGGTCAGCACGCGTACCACCAGTTGCTGCACCAAGGGACCCAACTGATCCCGGCTGACTTCATCGTGCCGATCGTCAGCTTCAACCCGGTTTCCGACCACCATCAGTGGCTGTACGCCAACTGCCTGTCCCAAAGCCAGGCACTGATGCTCGGCAAGACCCGCAGCGAAGCCGAAGCCGAGCTGCGCGAGAAGGGCCTGCCGGAAGCCGAAGTACAGAAGCTGGCGCCACACAAGGTGATCCCGGGCAACCGTCCGAGCAACACCCTGGTGGTGGAGCGCATCAGCCCGCGGCGCCTGGGTGCACTGGTGGCCATGTATGAACACAAAGTGTTCGTGCAGAGCGTGATCTGGGGCATCAACGCCTTTGACCAATGGGGCGTGGAGCTGGGCAAGGAGCTGGGCAAGGGCGTTTACAACCGCCTGACCGGCGCCGAAGAAACCGTGGCTGACGATGCGTCGACCCAGGGTTTGATCAACTACTTCCGCGGCCGTCACCGCGGCTGAGGCCGGTAGCCCAAGGCCAACGTCCGTTTGGACGTTGGCCTTGAACCCTCTTCCCACAGCGTTCATCTTTATGCCTTGTCCCGAAAACAAGAATAAGGACCGCTCATGTTCGATATCAGCACATTTCCCGCCGCCGATGCCGTGCGCCGGGCTGCGCAACTCAGTCAAGCCGAGTACCAGCGCCTCTACCGCCAATCCATCGAACAACCGGACACCTTCTGGGCCGAACAGGCCAAGGGCTTTCTCGACTGGATAACACCCTGGCATACCGTTCAACAGTCAAACATCAAGACCGGAGCCGCCCAATGGTTTGCCGGTGGCCAACTGAACGTCAGCTACAACTGCATCGACCGTCACCTCGCCCAACGCGCCGATCAACCGGCCTTCATCTGGGAAGGCGATGATCCTGCAACATCTTCCAAAATTACCTACCGCCAACTGCATCAAAACGTCAGCCGCCTGGCCAATGTGCTGAAAAACCGTGGCGTGAAGAAAGGCGACCGGGTGTGCATCTACATGCCAATGATCCCGGAAGCCGCCTACGCGATGCTCGCCTGTACGCGGATTGGCGCGGTGCATTCCGTGGTCTTCGGTGGTTTCTCACCGGACGCGCTGCGCGACCGCATTCTCGACGCCGACTGCCGCACCGTGATCACCGCCGATGAAGGCGTGCGCGGCGGCAAGCCGGTGGCGTTGAAAAAGAATGTCGACAAGGCCCTGGCCAGTTGCCCGAACGTCAGCACCGTATTGGTCGTCGAGCGCACGGGCGCGGACCTAATCTGGGTCAAAGACCGCGACCTCAAGTACCAGCAAGCCCTGGATGCCGCCAGCGACGACTGCCCGCCCGAGCCGATGGATGCCGAAGACCCGCTGTTTATCCTCTACACCTCCGGCAGCACCGGCAAACCCAAGGGCGTGTTGCACACCACCGGCGGCTACCTGCTGCAAGCGGCAATGACCTTCAAATATGTTCTCGATTACCGTGACGGCGAAGTGTTCTGGTGCACCGCCGACGTCGGTTGGGTGACCGGCCACAGCTACATCGTGTATGGCCCGCTGGCCAACGGCGCCACCTCGCTGATGTTCGAAGGCGTGCCGAGCTACCCGGACAGCTCACGCTTCTGGCAGGTGATCGACAAACACCAGGTGAATATCTTCTATACCGCGCCCACCGCGCTGCGCGCCTTGATGCGCGAGGGCCACGGGCCACTGGAAAACACTTCCCGCGCCAGCCTGCGCCTGTTGGGCAGCGTCGGCGAGCCGATCAACCCGGAAGCCTGGGACTGGTACTTCAATGCCGTTGGCGAACAGCGCTGCCCGATTGTCGACACCTGGTGGCAGACTGAAACCGGCGGCATCATGCTCAGCCCGCTGGTCAGCGCCCAACGCATCAAACCCGGCTGCGCGACCCAGCCGATGTTTGGCGTGCAGCCCGTGCTGCTGGATGAGCAAGGCAAAGAAATCAGCGGCGCCGGCAGTGGCGTACTGGCGATCAAAGCCAGCTGGCCGGGGCAGATTCGCAGCGTCTATGGCGACCCGCAACGCATGATCGACACCTATTTCAAACCCTACCCCGGTTACTACTTCACCGGCGACGGCGCGCGCCGCGATGAAGACGGCGACTACTGGATCACCGGGCGTATCGATGACGTGATCAACGTGTCCGGCCACCGTATCGGCACCGCCGAGGTGGAAAGTGCGCTGGTGCTGCATGACCAGGTGGCCGAAGCCGCCGTGGTTGGCTATCCCCACGACGTCAAAGGCCAGGGGATATACGCCTTCGTCACGCCAATGAACGGCGTCGAGCCCAGCGACGAGTTGAAAAAGCACCTGCTCGAACTGGTCAGCAAGGAAATCGGCAGCTTTGCCAAGCCGGAACTGATCCAATGGGCACCGGCCTTGCCGAAAACCCGCTCCGGCAAGATCATGCGACGAATTTTGCGCAAGATCGCCTGCAACGAACTGGACAGCCTGGGTGATACCTCGACCCTGGCCGACCCCAGCGTCGTCGACGGCCTGATCGACAAACGCCTGAACCGCTAGGAACCCCTGAGTCGCCATGGAATTTATCCGCAGCCGCATCGAATCCCAGTTGATGAGCCTTACCGGCCTGTCGCTGGGCCAGCTGGACCTGGAAAACCCCAAAGGCGACCCAGGCCTGTTCGGGCCGGACTCGGTCTGTTGGCAAGTACATGGCGACTTCAGCAGCATGCTTATTGGCGGCATCAGCGCCTTGATGCTGCAAGCGCTGCACCCGCTGGCACTGGCAGGCGTGTGGGACCACTCGAACTTTCGCCAGGACATGCTCGGGCGCCTGCGGCGCACGTCGCAATTTATTTCCGGCACCACCTTCGGTTCGCGCAAGGACGCCGAATGGTTGATTGAGAAAGTGCGCACCATCCACTTGCAGGTAACAGGGCATGCCCCGGACGGGCGGCCTTACGCGGCCAGCGACCCGGAGTTGCTGACGTGGGTACATGTGGCGGAAGTCAGCAACTTCCTCGCGGCCCACTTGCGTTATCTCAACCCACATCTGTCGGGCCGCGACCAGGACCGCTACTACAGTGAAATCGCGCTGGTGGCCGAACGCTTGGGCGCGCGGCATGTTCCGCGTTCACGGCAGGAAATTTCGGATTACCTGGCGCGTATTCGTCCGCAACTGCTGTGCGACGAGCGCAGCCGCGAGGTGTTGCGCCTGCTGGTCAATGCGCCCGCGCCCAGTGCGCTGGCCAAACCTTTTGGCAGCTTGATGATGCAGGCCGGCATCGACTTGCTGCCGGACTGGGCAAGCAGCTTGCTCGAACAGCACCAGAGCGCGCTGCAGCGCCAGATGATCCGCCTCGGGGTCAAGCGCAGCGCGCCGATGCTGCGCTGGGCAATGCGCAATGGTTCGGTGCAGCGCGCCCATCGGCGGATGGGGTTGATGTAGGCGGCGCCCCATAACTGTTAAACTCCGCGCCCATATTTACGCAAGCAAGGCGCGCTCCATGACTCCCTTGAATCAGGCGCTGCGCGCCGCCCTCGATCACCGCGAAGACCTGATCAACCAGCTGCACGCCCAGGGCACCGACTGCTACCGGTTGTTCCACGGCAGCCAGGAAGGCGCCGGCGGCCTGACCATCGACCGTTACGGCCCGCAATTGCTGGTGCAGAGCTTTCACCAGTCGCTGGAAACCGCCGACCTTTTGGACCTGCACCAGCAGATCAACCAGTTCATGGGCCTGGAGTTGCTGCTGGTGTACAACGACCGCTCCCGTGGCAACTCGCGGATCGACCGTGAAGACACGGTGTACCGCGCCGAACCTGCGGCGCTGGAAGACTTGGTCGGCCACGAATGGGGCCTCAATTACCGCGTGCGTGGTCGCCACGCCGGGCAAGACCCGCTGCTGTTTCTCGACCTGCGCAACACCCGCGGTTGGGTCAAGGACCACAGCGCCGGCAAAAGCGTGCTCAACCTGTTCGCCTACACCTGCGGCGTCGGCCTGAGCGCAGCAGCCGGTGGCGCCCGCGAGGTGTGCAACCTGGACTTCGCCGAAGGCAACCTGGCGGTCGGTCGCGAAAACGGCCTGCTCAACCCGCAATTGCCGGCCATGGAATTCGTGCAGTCCGACTACTTCCCGGCGATTCGCCAACTGGCGGGCTTGCCGATCACCCAGCGGCGCGGGCAAAAGCTGCCGAGCTATCCGCGCCTTGAGCAGCGCCAGTTTGACCTGGTACTGCTCGACCCGCCGGCCTGGGCCAAAAGTGCCTTCGGCACCGTCGACCTGTTGCGCGATTACCAAAGTCTGCTCAAACCTGCGCTGTTGGCTACTGCCGACGATGGCGTGCTGATCTGCTGCAACAACCTGGCAAAAGTCAGCATGGAGGATTGGCGTGAACAGGTGCTGCGTTGCGCCGAAAAAGCCGGTCGGCCGGTACGCGACTGGCAAATCATGACGCCGGGAGCGGACTTCCCCTCGCAGGACCAACAGCCGCCGTTGAAAACCCTGATCCTGCAGTTGTAGTACTTTTCCCAAGAGCTCCGGTGCTTCGGAACCGAAAACCCGTGCCATACTCCAAGGCACTCCTGTTCGACATAGATGGCGTCACTCATGCCCAAAGGATTGATCCGCGCCGCTGGCGCCTTGTTGACCGCCCTGGCTCTGTACAGCTTGCTGGGCTTTCTGATTCTGCCGGGCATCGCCCTTCGCATTGCCAACCAACAGTTGGCCAACTACGCCACGGTGCCGGCCCGCCTCGAGCGCATCGAGCTCAACCCGTTCAGCCTGGAAGTCACGGCATGGGGCTTGAAGATCGGCGAACCGGGCAAGGAGCAAGTGGGTTTCGAGCGCCTTTACGCCAACCTGCAGATCGACAGCCTCTGGACCCGCGCCCTGCACCTGGCCGATGTGCAACTCGACCAGCCCAAGACCGAGCTGCTGTTCGACAAGTCCGGCAAGTTGAACCTGGCGCAATTGTTCAAGCTGCCGCCGAGTGAACCCACCCCGACCGCCCCCAACGCCAAGCCGTTTCCGCTGCGCATCGACAGCATCAAGCTGGCCGGTGGCTACGTGCATTTTCAGGATTTGCGCCCCAGCGAACCGATCGAATTCCTCTACAACAAACTCGACTTTGAGCTGAAAAACCTCAGCACCTTGCCGGAAGACAATGCCGACATGACCTTGGTCGCGGCCGGCCCTGAGGGCGGGCAGATCGACTGGAAAGGCAATTTCAGCCTGGTGCCGATCACGTCCGAAGGCACGCTGAAAGTCACCGACGGCAAGATGAAAGCCTGGTGGCCGTATGTGCGGGACTCGGTTCCGCTGGTGCTTGAAGACGGCGTGCTGAATTTCAGCACCGACTACAAATTCAGTCTGGCCAAAGAAACCGAACTGAACCTGACCAACACCGCCGCCAGCATCGCGCCATTTGCGATCAAGGCACCGGATGGTCGGCCACTGGTGCGCCTGGAACGCCTGGACGTCAGCGAAACCACAGTGGACCTGGCCAAGCAGCAGGTCGTAGTCGGCAAGATTCGCAGTAACAAGCTGGAAACCTGGGCCGCCCGTGAGGCCGATGGCCAACTGGACTGGCAGAAATTGTTTGCCAGCCAGCCGAGCAAACCAGCCAAGGCGCCGGAGCCTGCCACAGCACCGGCGACTGCCGACTCGCCGAAAGCTGAACCTGCAGCCCCGAGCAAACCTTGGCAAGTACTGCTCAAGGATGTGCAACTGCGTAACTATCAGGTGCACCTGGCCGACCGTGCGGCCAAACCTGCCGTGGCGTTGGAACTGGGCCCATTGAATGTCGACGTGCAGAACTTCGACAGCCTCAACAAAAGCCCTTTTACCTTGAAGGTCGACACCGGCCTGGGTAAACAAGGCAAGATCCAGGCAACCGGCGAGGTCAACCTCAACCCGGTCAGCGCCAAACTCAAAGTGAATACACAGGACATCGACCTGCGCGTCGCCCAGTCGTATATCAGCCCGTTCATTCGCCTGGAATTGCGCAGCGGCATGCTCGGTAGCAACCTGGATGTGAACCTGAAAAGCACTGAGCCATTGGCGCTTCAGGTCACCGGCCGCGCTCAGGTCGACCAATTGCATACCCTGGACACACTCAAGACCCGCGACTTCCTAAAGTGGCAGCGGCTGGTGCTCGAAGGTGTGAACTACCAGCACGGCGATAGCTTGTCGATCGACAAGGTCAACCTGCTGCAGCCGTATGCGCGTTTCATGATCAACGATGACCGCACCACCAACATCGACGACTTGCTGATCCCGCAGCCGGCCGACAGTGGCGCTAAATCAGCAGGCAAACCTGCGGCCAGTAAAGACAAGCCGTTGGGCATTCATATCGGCCAGATCGCGATCAACGACGGCTCGGCCAACTTCGCCGACTTCAGCCTCACCCCGAACTTCGCCACGGCCATTCAACAGCTCAACGGCCAGATCGGCACCATTGACAGTCGCCAGGCCAAACCGGCCAGCGTCGACATCAAGGGCAAGGTTGATCGCTATGCGCCGGTGACTATCAAAGGCAGCGTGAACCCGTTTGATCCGATGGCGGCGCTGGACATCGCCACCAGCTTCAAACGCGTCGAGCTGACCACGTTGACGCCGTATTCCGGCAAGTTCGCCGGTTTCCGTATTCGCAAGGGCCGCCTCAACCTTGACCTGCATTATGTGATTACCAAAGGCCAGTTGAAGGCTGAAAACAAAGTGGTGGTTGAACAGCTGCAACTCGGTGAGAAAGTCGACAGCGCCGATGCCGTGGATTTGCCGATTCGCCTGGCTATCGCCCTGCTCAAGGACTCTGACGGCAAGATCTCCATTGAACTGCCAGTGACCGGCGACCTGAACAACCCGCAATTCAGCGTGATGCCGATCGTGTGGCAGACCCTGCGTAACCTGGTGGTGCGCGCAGCGACGGCGCCGTTCAAGTTTATCGGCGGGCTGGTGACTGGCGGGGGCTCGGAAGACCTGGGCAATGTGTCGTTCGCCCCAGGCTCCAGCGAATTGAACAAAGACGCCGAAGGCGCGCTGAACACCCTGGCCAAAGCGCTGAAAGAGCGCCCTACCCTGCGCCTGGAAATCGAAGGCACGGCGGCGGCCAGCAGCGACGGGCCGTTCCTGGCCGCTGAGCGTCTGGAACGTGAATATCAGTACAACTACTACAAAATCCTCCAGCGTCGTGGCGACAAAGTCCCGGCCCAGGCTTCATTGCTGGTGGTGCCAGAGAAGGAAAAGGCGCCGTTGCTGGAAGGCATCTACCGCACGCGCTTGAAACAACAGCCGCCAGCCGAATGGAAAGACTTGAGCAGCGATGAGCGCACCGCGAAGCTGCGTGATGGCTTGATCAAGTTCTGGGGCGCCAGCGACGTACTGCTGCGCCAACTGGGCCAAGACCGGGCCAGCACCATCAAGGACTATCTGGTGGACAAGGGGCAGCTGGAAGATGATCGGGTGTACTTCATCGACGCTAACCTTGGGCAGGCGGAGAAGGATGGTCGAGTGGTAACGCCGATGCATCTGGATGCTGAGTAACCGGCAACCAGCACTGATCTAAATGTGGGAGCGGGCTTGCTCGCGAAGACGGAGTGTCAGTCACCAGATGTACCGACTGGCCCACCGCGTTCGCGAGCAAGCCCGCTCCCACATTTTTCTGATCTTTGTCGGCCTGGCGATTTTGTGTTCTGCCCACAATAGAACAGGCCCCGACACAAGTGCCGGGGCCTGTAATGACCACATCCGTGTGGCCGGTCGCATGAACTCCAGAGGTGCTGGGTGGATAACTAACTCACCTTAAGCCGCCGCCGTCTCGTTCAGACGAATAGTTAAGCGTTACTCTGCTTTCAGGCCATCGGCCGATACAGCTTTAACGCCTTTGATTTTCTTGGTGATGTTCACCGCAGTAGTTTTCTGAGCTTCAGTCACTGCGACGGAAGAGGACAGGGAAACTACGCCTTTGTTGGTTTCGACTTTGATGTCGGTGCCAGGAATGCCTTTCTCGGTTACCAGGTCAGCTTTCACTTTGGTGGTAATCCAGGTGTCAGAGGTAGCACCTTTGGCGTCAGCGGCTGCGCCTTTGGTCTTGTCGATGTTGTCTGCTTTAGTAGCGCCGCCAGCCATCAGGCCGTCAGCGGAAACAGCGGTAACACCTTTGATTTTCTTGGTGATCGCTACGGCAGTGGCTTTCTGCGAGTCAGAGATCGCAACTGTCGAGGACAGGGAAACCACACCTTTGTTGGTTTCAACCTTGATGTCCGAGCCAGGAATGCCTTTTTCAGTCAGCAGGTCGGATTTAACTTTGGTGGTGATCCAAGTATCCGAAACGCTTTCTTTAGCCTTGGTAGCTTCACCAGCCGCCATGGTCATTGGGGCTTGGGAAGTCTGAGCAAAGGCTACGTTAGCACCCATGGCCAGAGTCAGAGCGGTAGCAGTAGCGAGAGCGAACTTCTTCATACGAGTAACTCCTGTTTTATTAAAAGTCTGCAGCGTGTATACCTTGATGCTGCAGCGTTAACAGGGTTATTGCAGGCAGCGTGCCAAGTACCAATTGAAAATATTATCTATATAAATCAATGACTTATAAAAACAGCTGATTTTCGGAATCGTGCAACTTGCATGAAGTCGATCGTGCCTGCGTGCAAGTTGCGGCTTTTGAGATTTACTAAGCGCCTGATTTACCGGCATTTTCCTATGGGCATAAAAAAAGGACTCCGAAGAGTCCTTTTTTCAGCGTGAGCTGGCGGGTGATTAAACGCCCGAAGCCTTGGCTGCTGCTACGTCCTTGATGGACAGCTTGATACGGCCGCGGTTGTCCACGTCCAGTACCAGCACTTCCACTTCCTGGCCTTCTTTCAGAATGTCGGTCACTTTCTCAACACGAGCGTCGCTCAGCATGGAGATGTGAACCAGACCGTCTTTGCCCGGCAGGATGTTGACGAATGCGCCGAAGTCGACGATGCGCTCAACTTTACCGACGTAGATTTTGCCGATCTCGGCTTCAGCGGTGATGCCCAGAACGCGCTGACGTGCAGCTTCAGCAGCTTCCTTGGTTTCGCCGAAGATCTTGATCGAGCCGTCGTCTTCGATGTCGATCGAAGCCTTGGTCTCTTCACAGATCGCACGAATGGTCGCGCCGCCTTTACCGATAACATCACGGATTTTGTCGGTGTCGATTTTCATCGCGATCATGGTCGGAGCATTTTCCGACAGTTCGGTACGGGACTGACCGATGATCTGGTTCATCTGACCGAGGATGTTCAGGCGCGCTTCCAGGGCTTGGCCCAGAGCGATTTCCATGATTTCTTCGGTGATGCCTTTGATCTTGATGTCCATCTGCAGCGCGGTAACACCTTTAGCGGTACCGGCTACTTTGAAGTCCATGTCGCCCAGGTGGTCTTCGTCACCCAGGATGTCGGTCAGGATGGCGAACTTCTCGCCTTCTTTAACCAGGCCCATGGCGATGCCGGCAACCGGTGCCTTCATCGGTACACCAGCGTCCATCAATGCCAGGGAAGCACCGCAAACGGAGGCCATGGAGCTGGAACCGTTGGACTCGGTGATTTCCGACACAACACGAATGGTGTACGGGAACACGTCGGCGGCAGGCAGCATGGCGGCAATCGAACGACGGGCCAGACGGCCGTGACCGATTTCGCGACGGCCAGCACCACCCATGCGACCACACTCACCTACCGAGAACGGAGGGAAGTTGTAGTGCAGCATGAACGGGTCTTTTTTCTCGCCTTCCAGGGTGTCCAGCAGCTGTGCGTCACGGGCGGTGCCCAGGGTCGCGACTACCAGGGCCTGGGTTTCACCACGGGTGAACAGGGCCGAACCGTGAGTTTTCGGCAGAACGCCGACTTCGATGTTCAGCGGGCGTACGGTGCGAGTGTCGCGACCGTCGATACGTGGCTTGCCGTTAACGATGTTTTCGCGAACGGTGCGGTATTCGATTTCGCCGAATGCAGCTTTGACGTCGCTGGCGGAAGGCTGGCCTTCTTCACCGGACAGCTTGGCCACAACCTGGTCCTTCAACTCGCCCAGGCGAGCGTAACGGTCGGCCTTGACGGTGATGGTGTAGGCGTCGGAGATGGCTGCGCCGAACTCGGAGCGGATCGCGCCCAGCAGTTCAGTCGCTTCAGCTTGTGGAGCCCAGGACCAAGTAGGCTTGGCGGCTTCAGCGGCCAGCTCTTTAACGGCGTTGATCACAACCTGGAACTCGTCGTGAGCAAACAGTACCGCGCCCAGCATCTGGTCTTCGGTCAGCTCTTTGGCTTCCGATTCAACCATCAACACGGCTTCCGAAGTACCGGCAACGACCATGTCCAGGCTCGAAGCTTTCTGTTGTTCGTAAGTCGGGTTCAGCAGGTAGCCAGTGCTTTCGTGGAACGCAACGCGGGCAGCGCCGATCGGGCCATCGAAAGGAATACCGGAGATGGCCAGGGCAGCCGAGGTACCGATCATCGCAGCGATGTCCGGATCGGTCTTTTTGCTGGTGGAAACGACGGTGCAGACAACCTGCACTTCGTTCATGAAGCCTTCTGGGAACAGCGGACGGATCGGACGGTCGATCAGTCGGGAAGTCAGGGTTTCTTTTTCGGAAGGACGCCCTTCGCGCTTGAAGAAACCGCCAGGGATCTTACCGGCAGCGTAAGTCTTTTCCTGGTAATGAACGGAAAGAGGGAAGAAGCCTTTGCTTGGGTCAGCGGTCTTGGCGCCAACAACGGTCACCAATACGGTGACGTCGTCGTCAACGGTAACCAGCACTGCGCCGGAGGCTTGACGGGCGATACGGCCTGTCTCGAGGGTAACGGTCGACTGACCGAACTGGAATGTTTTGATAACCGGGTTCACGGTGTCCTACCTTCTTTGTGGCTCTTGGGGGAACTTGTTTTCTTGCGAAATTCTTGGGCAATGTCGGGAATCGGCCCGACCCTCGTCCAGGGTAAAACGTGTATCCAGATAAAACTTGAGGCTGGGAGCCTGCCATGGGCCAGCGGGAATCCCACTGACACACGGCAAACAACCAACCTCTAGCGCAATCGCTTATTAGCGACGCAGACCCAGGCGACCGATCAGAGCCTGATAACGACCCAGATCCTTGCCTTTCAGGTAGTCCAGCAGCTTACGGCGCTGGTTTACCATGCGGATCAGACCACGACGGGAGTGGTGATCTTTACCGTTGGCCTTGAAGTGACCTTGCAGCTTGTTGATGTTGTGGGTCAGCAGTGCAACTTGCACTTCTGGCGAACCAGTGTCACCAACAGCTTGCTGATAGTCAGCAACGATTTGTGCTTTTTCTTGAACGTCGAGAGCCATGAGGCAATCCTTTTTTCAGGAAACCACCCAAAGGGCAGTTTCAACAGGCCAGGGACAAATCCCTGTATCTAAAAATGAGTGTTGACCGTGCCTGTTAACAGCCACACTCGTTCGGTCATTCTGACCGAATCAGTCGACGCGGCGCGATGCGCCCGTCTTCGCTCACTTCACCGATACCGATGAAGCGACCGTTATGATCCTGTACCCGCACCATGCCGAACTTCGGAGCGTCCGGGGCACGTACCGGCTGGCCGTTGAGCCAGTAGAACGCGCTGTGCTCCGAGAAGTGCAGCAATGGCCAATCGAGCAAACCGCTGTCCGATGGCATCAGGAAGCGATCAACTGCTTCATTGCCGCCTTCGGCGTGTACGGCTTCCAACTCTTCCAGCGTAACCGTCTGGGCCAGGCTGAAAGGCCCGGCCTGGGTGCGTCGCAGTTCTGCAACGTACGCGCCGCAACCGAGCTTTTCACCAATATCTTCCACCAGGGTACGGATATAGGTGCCTTTGCTGCAGTCCACGGCCAGTCGGGCAGTGTCGCCTTCATGGGCGAGCAATTCCAAGCGCGCAATAGTAACAGAACGCGGTTCGCGCTCCACTACTTCGCCCGCACGTGCCAGCTTGTAAAGAGGCTGGCCATCACGCTTGAGTGCCGAGTACATCGGCGGTATCTGACTGATTTCCCCACGAAAACCGGGTAAAGCAGCTTCAATATCAGCACGACCAACGGTCACATCGCGAACCTGCAAAACATCACCCTCGGCGTCGGCCGTGGTGGTGGTCTTGCCCAGCTGCATCAGGGTTTCGTAACCCTTGTCGGAATCGAGCAGGTATTGCGAGAACTTGGTCGCCTCACCAAAGCACAACGGCAGCACGCCGGTGGCCAGTGGGTCGAGGCTGCCGGTGTGCCCGGCCTTCTCCGCATTGAGCAGCCAGCGAACCTTCTGCAAGGCAGCATTGGAGGTAAAGCCAATGGGCTTGTCGAGCAGAATGATGCCGCTGACGTTGCGACGGATACGTTTGACCTGAGCCACCGCTTACTCCTTGGCGTCTTCAGGTGTGGACGGGTGCTGGCTGTCTTCAGCCACGGCGCGCTCGATCAGGGCCGACAGGTGCGCGCCACGCACGACGCTTTCGTCGTAGTGGAAGTGCAACTGAGGCACGCTGCGCAGCTTCATTTCACGGGCCAACTGCATACGCAGGAAACCTGCGGCCGAATTGAGCACCTTGATGCTTTGCGCGATTTCCTCGCTGCTGTCCTGCCCCATCACGGTGATGAAGATTTTGGCGTGGCCCACGTCACGGCTCACTTCAACGGCGGTGATGGTGACCAGGCCAACACGGGGATCTTTGACTTCGCGACGGATCAGTTGGGCCAGCTCGCGCTGCATCTGATCGCCGATACGCTGGGTACGGCTGTATTCTTTTGCCATGTCTTGTTACCTGTTACTGCCACACGGTGAAACCCGTGGGGTCTGAAAGCGGCAAACGCCCGGCCTGACAAAAGCCAGACCGGGCGTTGCGTTTAGAGTCCGTACGCTGCGCGGGGCATTTGCATGCCCACACGCGGCGTGGCTCCGGAAGTGCGCGAGTTAGAGGCTGCGAGCAACCTGAACCTTCTCGTAGACTTCGATCTTGTCGCCAGCCTTGACGTCGTTGTAGCTCTTGACGCCGATACCGCATTCCATGCCGGCACGTACTTCAGACGCGTCATCCTTGAAGCGGCGCAGGGATTCCAGCTCGCCTTCGAAGATAACGATGTCTTCACGCAGTACACGGATTGGACGGTTACGGTACACGGTGCCTTCGACAACCATGCAGCCGGCAATCGCGCCGAACTTCGGCGAACGGAACACATCACGCACCTCGGCGATACCCAGGATGTTCTCCCGAACGTCGCTGCCAAGCATGCCGGTAAGGGCTTTCTTGACGTCTTCGATGATGTCGTAGATGACGTTGTAGTAACGCATGTCCAGGCCTTCCTGCTCGACGATCTTGCGAGCGCCGGCATCGGCACGCACGTTGAAGCCGAACAGTACAGCGTTGGAAGCCAGTGCCAGGTTGGCGTCGGATTCGGTGATACCACCGACACCGCCACCGACAACGCGCACTTGCACTTCGTCGTTACCCAGGCCGTTCAAGGCGCCGTTCAACGCTTCGAGGGAACCACGAACGTCAGATTTGAGGACGATGTTAAGCGTCTTCTTCTCTTCCTGGCCCATGTTTTCGAAGATGTTTTCCAGCTTGCCGGCGTGAGCACGGGCCAGTTTGACTTCGCGGAACTTGCCTTGACGGAACAGAGCCACTTCACGGGCTTTCTTCTCGTCGGCAACTACGCTCATCTCGTCGCCAGCGTCCGGGGTGCCGTCCAGGCCGAGGATCTCGACCGGGATAGCCGGGCCGGCTTCCTTGATTGGCTTGCCGTTCTCGTCGAGCATGGCACGTACACGGCCGTAGTTCGAACCGACCAGCACCATGTCGCCTTGGCGCAGAGTACCGTCTTGAACCAGAACGGTCGCAACCGGGCCACGGCCCTTGTCCAGGCGGGATTCAACAACAACACCACGGCCAGGAGCCGATGGAGTCGCGGTCAATTCCAGAACTTCGGCTTGCAGCAGTACGGCTTCGAGCAGTTCGTCAACGCCGGTACCCATTTTCGCGGAAACCGATACGAATGGCGTCTCGCCGCCCCACTCTTCAGACGTCACGCCGTGAACCGACAGTTCGCTACGGATGCGATCGAGATCAGCGCCCGGCTTGTCGATTTTGTTCACAGCCACGACCAAAGGAACACCGGCAGCCTTGGCGTGCTGGACAGCTTCAATGGTCTGCGGCATCACGCCGTCGTCCGCTGCAACTACCAGAATCACGATGTCGGTCGCCTTGGCACCACGGGCACGCATCGCGGTAAACGCGGCGTGACCAGGGGTGTCGAGGAAGGTGACCATGCCGCGCTCGGTTTCAACGTGGTACGCACCGATGTGCTGGGTAATACCGCCGGCTTCGCCTGCAGCAACCTTGGCACGACGGATGTAGTCGAGCAGGGAAGTTTTACCGTGGTCAACGTGGCCCATTACGGTCACAACCGGTGCACGGGAAACTGCCTCACCTTCAAACTTCAGGGACTCAGCCAGGGAATCTTCCAGGGCGGTGTCGCTGACCAGGGTCACTTTGTGGCCGAGCTCTTCAGCAACCAGTTGGGCAGTTTCCTGATCCAGTACCTGGTTGATGGTGGCCGGAGTACCCAGCTTGAACATGAACTTGATGATTTCAGCTGCCTTGACCGACATCTGCTGGGCGAGATCGCCAACAGTGATGGTCTCGCCGATCTTCACTTCACGCACGACAGGGCCGGTTGGGCTCTGGAAACCGTGGGCGTTGCGTTTTTTCAGCTTGGCCTTGCCGCGACCACCACGACGGAAGCCATCGCTTTCTTCGTCGGTAGTACGTGGAGCAACGCGTGGAGCAGGCGCTTTCTCTTTGACCGAGGCACGATGTGGAGCGTTTTTACGCTCGCCATCGCCACCACCACCGCGACGATTGTTATCGTCGGCACGTGGCTTGTCCGGACGACGAGGCTCGTCGCGCTTGCGAGCGTCTGCTGCAGGAGCAGGTGCAGCGGCAACCGGAGCGGCCTCACGCACAGCTTCAACAGGCGCTACAGGCGCGGCGGCCGCTTCAGTACCAGCAGGTTGCGCAGCAGCAGGCTGGCGACGCGCTTCTTCTTCGGCGCGACGCTTGGCTTCTTCTTCAGCCTTCTGACGAGCAGCATTTTCTACTGCGCGACGTTCTTCCAGTTCGCGTTTGCGCTCGGCTTCGATTTCTTCCGGGCTGCGCTGTACGAAGACTTTCTTCTTGCGTACTTCAACGCTGATGCTCTTGCTGCCAGCAACACGCAGGGTGCTGGTGGTTTTGCGCTGCAATGTAATCTTGCGCGGTTCTTCCACTTTCGCCTTGTGGCTGCTCTTCAAGTGAGTCAGCAAAGACTGCTTCTCACTGTCGCTCACACCTTCGTCGGCGGCGGTGTGCGGCAGACCTGCCTCACGCATCTGCTGCAACAGGCGCTCCACCGGTGTTTTGACCTCATCGGCCAGTTGTTTCACCGTGACTTGCGTCATGCACTTCTCTCCTCAGGCCGCGCCTAGTTACTCGAACCAATGGGCTCGGGCGGCCATGATCAACTTGCCGGCACGATCATCGTCAATGCCGTCGATGTCGAGCAGATCGTCAATAGACTGCTCGGCCAGGTCTTCGCGGGTAATTACGCCGCGCACCGCCAGTTCCATCGCCAAATCCTTGTCCATACCCTCAAGCGAGAGCAGGTCTTCGGCCGGATGGGCGTCTGCCAGCTTTTCCTCAGTAGCGATGGCTTTAGTCAACAAACGATCCTTGGCCCGAGCGCGAAGCTCGTTGACGGTGTCTTCGTCAAAGCCGTCGATGTTGAGCATTTCTTCCAACGGTACGTAGGCAATCTCTTCCAGGCTGGTGAAGCCTTCATCTACCAGCACCTGTGCCAGGTCTTCGTCGACTTCCAGCTCGTCGATGAAGTTGCGCAGGATGTCACCGGTTTCAGCTTGCTGCTTAGCCTGGATGTCCGATTCGGTCATCACGTTCAGGGTCCAGCCGGTCAGTTGGCTGGCCAGACGCACGTTCTGACCACCACGACCAATGGCCTGAGCCAGATTGTCTGCGCCAACGGCGATGTCCATTGCATGGGCATCCTCGTCAACGATAATTGCCGCCACTTCAGCTGGCGACATGGCGTTGATCACGAACTGCGCCGGGTTATCGTCCCACAGGACGATGTCCACACGCTCACCGCCCAATTCGCCCGACACTGCCTGGACGCGCGAACCGCGCATACCAATGCAAGCGCCCTGCGGGTCGATGCGTTTGTCCTTGGAGCGGACCGCGATCTTGGCGCGCGAACCCGGGTCGCGGGACGCAGCCATGACTTCGATCAGGCCTTCGGCGATTTCCGGCACTTCGATACGGAACAGTTCGATCAGCATTTCCGGCGCGGTACGCGACAGGATCAACTGAGGGCCGCGGTTCTCGGTGCGGATTTCCTTGAGCAGCGCACGCAGACGCACGCCGACACGGAAGGTTTCGCGAGAGATGATGTCTTCGCGAGCCAGCAACGCTTCAGCGTTGTTGCCCAGGTCGACGATCACGTTGTCGCGGGTTACTTTTTTCACGGTGCCGGAGATGATTTCACCCAGGCGTTCGCGATAAGCGTCAACGACTTGAGCGCGCTCGGCTTCGCGAACCTTCTGCACAATGACCTGCTTGGCGGTCTGTGCAGCAATACGGCCGAATTCGATCGACTCGATCTTTTCTTCGACGACATCACCGACCTTGGCGCCAGGGTGCGTTTCGGCAACCTTGCTCGGCCAGGTTTCGATGGCCGGATCATCAAGATCGGCTTCTTCGACGACCGTCCAGCGACGGAAAGTCTCATAGGCACCGGTGTGGCGGTTGATTTCCACACGCAGATCAACTTCGTCTTCAAAACGCTTTTTGGTAGCAGTGGCCAGGGCCAGCTCCAGCGCTTCAAAAATCACGTTTGCCGGTACGCCCTTTTCATTGGATACCGACTCAACAACCAGCAGTACTTCTTTGCTCATCGTACGCCTCGCCTTTCGCAAGCCATTGGATCCGCGGGATCCGCGTCTCAGTCAAAACTGGGAATAATGTTGGCCTTGTCGATCATATCGATCGGCAACAGGAACTCATGGTCTTCTACCTGCACCACGACATCCTGTTCTTCTACACCGCGCAGAAGGCCCTGAAAGTTGCGTCGCCCTTCAAAGGGAGAACGCAGCTTGATCTTCACTTGTTCACCGGCAAATTTTGCAAACTGATCAATAGTGAACAGTGGGCGTTCCATGCCAGGCGAGGAAACTTCGAGGGTGTATTCAACGGAAATTGGATCTTCAACATCCAGGACACCGCTGATCTGACGGCTGACAATGGCACAATCGTCCACCAGCACGCCGCCCTCTTTATCGATATAAACGCGCAACATTGAGTGGCGACCTTGAGCCGAAAACTCAATACCCCAGCATTCATAGCCTAGGGCCACGACCACCGGGGCCAGCAAGGCCTGCAACTCTTCTAGCTTGCTCGACACCTGAACCCCCTCGTGCATGTATGTGCATGCTGTGCAAAATAAAAAAATGGGCGAAACGCCCATCCTTGAAACGCCGTCGAACAGCGGCGTTGAAAGTGTCCAGCTAACAAAAAGCCCCTTAAAAGGGGCTCCGCTAAAACTGGTTGCGGGGGCCGGATTTGAACCGACGACCTTCGGGTTATGAGCCCGACGAGCTACCAGACTGCTCCACCCCGCGACAAAGCTGGGGCGGAAGTATACGACCGATCCCTTACAGGGTCAATGTAACCTTCCACCTACAAGAAAGCCCGCAACAGCGGGCTCTCCTGATAATTGGTACCGAGAAGGGGACTCGAACCCCTACACCCTATGGGCACAACCACCTCAAGGTTGCGTGTCTACCAATTCCACCACCTCGGCAATACAGCGTTTACAACCCTTCTTACTTCTGCTCTTGAGCTGGAGGTACGTCAGTCGCTGGAGTAGCCGACTTTTGCTCTTGAAGCACCGGGACATCATCAGAAGCCGGTTTTGCTTTTGGTACTTCCAACACTGCTGGGTTTGGGAGACCTACTTGAGTCAGCACATGAGCTTTCTCTTTAGCAAAGTAACCTAACCCTAAGCTGGTTATGAAGAAACCGGCGGCAAGTATAGCAGTAAACTTACTAAGAAAGGTAGAGGAACCTTGGCTTCCGAACACAGTATTTGAAGCACCTGCACCGAAAGACGCACCAGCATCCGCACCTTTACCCTGTTGCAACAAAACCAGGGCAACTACGCCCAGGGCAGCCAACAGATGAAAAACGACTACGACTGTTTCCAGCATTTTTTCAGTTTCCCGCGGCGCGACAGATCGCACCGAACTCATCTGCATTCAGGGAAGCTCCACCAATGAGCCCCCCATCGATATCCGGCATGCCGAACAGTTCGACCGCATTGGCCGCCTTCACGCTGCCGCCGTATAGAAGCCGCACACCTTGTGCGACTTCAGAATTCTCTGCCGCCAACTGAGCGCGGATGGCTGCGTGCACATCCTGCGCCTGTTGCGGTGTAGCAGTCAGCCCGGTGCCAATGGCCCAGACCGGCTCGTAAGCAATTACTGCCTTTGCAAATGCACCGACACCCAGCTCCTCGATGATGCTGCCCAGCTGACGCGAGACAACTTCAAGAGTCTTGCCTGATTCACGCTGCTCAAGGGTCTCCCCTATGCACAACACCGGAATCAAGCCACAAGCCTGTGCCGCTGCGAACTTGCGGTTGAGTGTCCCATCACGCTCGCCCATCATCTGACGGCGCTCGGAGTGCCCGACAAGCACATAGGAACAACCCGCATCAACCAGCTGACTCGGTGAAATCTCACCGGTCAACGCACCTTGCATGGGCTCCACCGCAGAATTCTGCGCGCCGACCTGAATCGACTTGCCTTTCAAGCCATCAACCACTTGGTTGATATGCAAGCAAGGCGGGAAAACCGCAACATCAACACCGCTAGGCAAGGCCAAGTGACGAAGGCCATTGATCAGCTCAGCGACACTGGCGCGGGTACCGTGCATCTTCCAGTTACCAGCTACCATAGTGCGACGCATGCTGTACCTCGTCGGTCAAAGTGGGCGCAGATGTTACCCAACCACATCATCACTGGCAAGCCGAATTCAGGCGCAAATTTCAGTTACCAGTTTTGCCAGGTCTTCGGCATGGCCGCGAACCTGTACTTCGTCTTCACCTTCGACCATGACACGCACCAGTGGCTCTGTGCCGGACTTGCGCAACAACACTCGCCCGCGCCCCGCCATTGCCAGGGTTACACGCTCGCAGGCATCTTTGACAGCAGGGTGCTCGATAGGGTTTTCGCCGCCCGCAAAACGCACATTGAGCAAAACTTGCGGGCACTTGCGCAGCGCTTGACGCGCCTGAGCCAGGCTCTCTTCACGGCGACGCAAAGACAGCAACACTTGCAGCGCGGCAATAATGGCATCGCCTGTGGTGGTGTGCTGGAAGCAGACAACATGCCCGGAGTTCTCACCGCCCACCTGCCAGTTACGCTCCAGCAACTCGGCGATCACATAACGGTCACCGACATTGGCACGAACAAACGGGATCCCCAGCTCAGCGAGGGCCAGCTCAAGCCCAAGGTTGCTCATCAGCGTACCGACGACACCGCCTTGCAGCTTGTTACGCTCGTGCAGGTCGCGGGCAATAATGAATAACAGGTCATCACCGTCAACCACCGTACCGGTGTGATCCACCATCAGCACACGGTCACCGTCGCCGTCAAAGGCGATACCCAGGTCGGCATGCTCAGCCAGGACCGCAGCCTGCAGCTGCTCCATATGGGTGGAGCCGCAATTTTCGTTGATGTTCAAACCATTCGGCTGAGCCGACAGCACCGTTACGTCCGCGCCCAGCTCTTTGAAGACACTCGGCGCAACCTTGTAGGTTGCACCGTGGGCACAATCGACAACGATCTTCAGCCCGGCGAAATTGGTGCTGGTAGGCACGCTGCTCTTGCAGAATTCGATATACCGGCCAGACGCGTCGTTGATGCGTGACACCTTGCCCAGCTTGCTGGACTCGACCACCGTCATCGGTGCATCCAGCAGCTCTTCGATCATCAGCTCGATCTCGTCCGGCAATTTGGTGCCCTGGCCCGAGAAAAACTTGATGCCGTTATCATCATGAGGGTTATGCGAGGCGCTGATCACGATACCGGCTTCAGCGTGAAAGGTACGCGTCAGGTAGGCGATAGCAGGCGTCGGCATTGGCCCCAACAGCATCACATCAGCACCGGCGGCGGACAAACCCGCCTCAAGTGCGGACTCAAACATATACCCCGAAATTCGGGTGTCCTTGCCTACCAGGATGCGGCACGCGCCCATGCTGCGGAACGCCATACCTGCCGCCCAACCCAGCTTGAGCATGAAATCAGGAGTAATCGGAAACTCGCCGACCCGACCACGAATACCGTCGGTGCCAAAATATTTTTTAGTCATAAGTGCTCCATCATTCTTATTCGGCTGATTCTACAGCGGCAATCATGCGCACCACATCAACCGTCTCGGCGACGTCATGCACACGCAAAATACGCGCACCCTTGGTCACGGCAAGCGCCGCCAACGCCAGACCACCGTAAAGCCGCTCGCCGACGGGACGGTTCAGGGCCAGACCTATCATGCTCTTGCGCGAAACGCCGACCAACAGGGGCCGACCAAGGGCGTGCAAGGATTCCATATGCTTGAACAGACTCAAATTGTGCTGCAGGGTCTTGGCGAAGCCAAACCCGGGATCAAGGATGATCTTTTCGGCCGCAATGCCCACCGTGGCGCATTGAGCGATCCTTTCAGCCAGAAAGCCACTCACCTCGCCAACAAGGTCATCGTAGTGTGGGCTGTCCTGCATATTCCCGGGCTCTCCGAGCATATGCATCAGGCACACAGGAAGACCGGTTGCCGCCGCTGCATCCAGGGCACCATCGCGTCGAAGAGCTCGCACATCATTGATTAACCCCGCCCCCAGGCGCGCCGTCTCACGCATCACTGCCGGGGTCGACGTATCAACCGAGATGATCACATCCAACTCGCGAGCAATAAGCTCGACTATTGGCGCCACTCGCTCAAGCTCCTCCAGGGGAGAAACCACACGAGCACCGGGACGAGTCGACTCGCCACCCACATCAATCAACGTGGCGCCAGCCAGAACCATCGCTTCGGCATGACGCAGTGCGGCATCCAGCTGGTTGAAACGGCCACCATCGGAGAAAGAATCGGGGGTTACGTTAAGAATGCCCATGACATGCGTATGGGCCAAATCAAGAACCCGGTTGCCGCAAGGCAACCGGATGGAGGACAACACAGAAGTCATTTCAAACCTTAGTGGTCAGCTGCCGGGCCGCCGATCGGGGTTTCAGGGCGTTCGTTCTGTACTACCGGCGGAGTTCCCGACGTACCCGAACCACCTTCCCAATCGCGAGGCTCACGCGGTGTACGACCCGCCATGATGTCGTCGATCTGGTCGGCATCAATGGTTTCGTACTTCATCAGCGCATCAGCCATGGCGTCCAGTTTGTCGCGGTTGTCGGTCAGGATCTGCTTGGCCGTGCCGTAGCACTGGTCAATGATGCTGCGCACTTCGGAGTCGATCAGCTTGGCTGTCTCGCCGGAGAAGCTCGCGCTTTGACCGCCACCGCCACGACCCAGGAACACTTCACCTTCTTCCTCGGCATACATCAAAGGACCGAGTTTTTCCGACAAGCCCCACTTGGTCACCATGTTCCGCGCAATCTGGCTGGCACGCATGATGTCGTTGGAAGCACCAGTGGTGACACCGTCAAAGCCCAGGGTCATTTCTTCGGCAATTCGACCACCGTACAGCGAGCAGATCTGGCTGATCAGCGCACGCTTGGAGAGGCTGTAGCGATCCTCCTCCGGCAGGAACATGGTGACACCCAATGCTCTACCACGAGGAATGATCGACACTTTGTAGACCGGGTCGTGCTCAGGCACGACGCGACCGACAATGGCGTGACCGGCTTCGTGATAAGCGGTGTTCTGCTTCTCTTTCTCGGACATCACCATCGATTTGCGCTCAGCGCCCATCATGATTTTGTCTTTCGCCAGTTCGAACTCTTTCATTTCTACGATGCGCTTGCCGGTACGGGCTGCGAACAACGAAGCCTCGTTCACCAGGTTGGCAAGGTCCGCACCGGAGAAGCCCGGCGTACCACGGGCAATCACGGCCGGAGCCACGTCGTCACCCATCGGCACTTTGCGCATGTGCACTTTCAAAATCTGCTCACGGCCACGGATGTCCGGCAGGCCAACCACAACCTGGCGGTCGAAACGGCCTGGACGCAGCAGCGCAGGGTCCAATACGTCCGGACGGTTGGTGGCGGCGATGACGATGATGCCGTCATTCATTTCGAAGCCGTCCATCTCCACCAGCAATTGGTTGAGGGTCTGCTCACGCTCATCGTGACCACCGCCCATGCCGGCACCACGATGGCGACCAACGGCATCGATTTCGTCGATGAAGATGATGCAAGGCGCGTGTTTCTTGGCCTGCTCAAACATATCTCGAACACGGCTGGCACCGACACCGACGAACATCTCGACGAAGTCAGAACCGGAAATGGTGAAGAAAGGCACTTTGGCTTCGCCGGCAATAGCCTTGGCCAGCAAGGTTTTACCGGTACCCGGAGGACCGACCATCAGTACGCCACGAGGAATGCGGCCGCCCAAGCGCTGGAACTTGCCCGGATCCCGCAGGAACTCGACCAACTCGCCAACTTCTTCCTTGGCTTCGTCGCAACCCGCGACGTCAGCCAGGGTGGTCTTCACCTGATCTTCGGAGAGCAGGCGTGCCTTGCTCTTGCCGAAACTCATCGGCCCGCCCTTGCCTCCCGCACCACCTTGCATCTGGCGCATGAAGAACATGAACACGGCGATAATCACCAGGATCGGGAAGCTGGCCACCAGGAGTTGAGTCCAGATGCTCTGCTGCTCAGGCTGCTTGCCCTCAACGACAACGTGGTTATCTACCAGGTCGCCGATCAGACCGTTGTCCTGGATTGCCGGACGGATGGTCTTGAAGCTGTCGCCATCGTTGCGCTTGCCGGTAATCACGTAGCCATCAACCGCTACGCGCTCGACCTTGCCATCCTTAACTTGCTGGATGAAGTCGGAATAGTTGAGGGTCTGCGGCTCGTTAGGGCTGGAGAAGTTGTTCATCACCGTCACCAGGACTGCCGCGATGATCAACCACAGGATCAGATTCTTTGCCATATCGTTCAATTAACTACCCTCTGAAGCAAGCTCCGCTACTGGCGCGCGCTTCGCATGATATTCACCGGCCTAACTTACTACATTACCTACAACTCTGGCAGGCGCCGTCTGTAACCCTTTGTGAAACTTTGACTACACAATATTCGTAAAGCTTCGTGTCGAAAGCGATATAAAAAAACCTATCGCCCCCCTCAAATTCCTCAAAAACGCTCTTCGCTCGCTGCCCCTTCAACACCGCGGAAGCCACGGCACAGCAGGTATTGCTCGCGAGACCTGTCCCGGGAAGAGTCAGGCTTGCGTGTTTGCACCTTGTCGAACAACTTGCGGATGTTCTTGTGGTACTCGTCAAAACCTTCGCCCTGGAAGACTTTCACCAGAAAATCACCCCCAGGACGCAACACCCGACCTGCCAAATCCAGCGCCAGTTCACACAGGAACATTGCGCGCGGCATATCGACAGCCGGTAATCCACTCATATTGGGGGCCATGTCGGAAATCACAAGGTCTACCTGCGAATTTCCCACAGCTTCAAGAATCTGTGCGAGCACGGCGTCCTGGGTAAAGTCGCCATGAACAAAGGTCACATCGGGGATGCTGTCCATTTCCAGGATGTCGGAAGCGATCAAGCGACCCTGCCCACCAATCAGACGACTGGTCACTTGGGACCAGCCACCGGGGGCCGCGCCAAGGTCAATAACGCTCATGCCCGGCCGGATCAATTTGTCCTTGTCCTGGATCTCCAGCAGCTTGTAGCTGGCCCGCGAACGGTAGCCGTCCTTCTGCGCCTTTTTGACGTAAGGATCGTTGAAATGCTCTTGCAGCCACTTAAGGCTAGTTTTGGAACGGGCCACGGGCCACCTCGAAAAATAAAACGGGTCGTGATTAACTGGGCGGTCCCGGACTCGCTCGGGTAAACTGGCCGCCGCTTTTTACAAGATCAGACGCAGGGGTCAGATTATGCCGCTCACTCAAGAGCAGAAGAAACAGTACAAATCCATTGGCCACCATCTGAAACCAGTTCTGATTGTGGCAGACAACGGTTTGACTGAAGGTGTGTTAGCCGAACTTGAACGCGCATTGGGCGATCACGAACTGATCAAGATCAAGGTCAACATCCTTGACCGCGAAGCGCGTTTGGCCGCCATTGCAGAACTGTGCAAGGTCGGCAAAGCGGACCTGGTTCAGGTCATCGGCAAGATGGCGCTGCTGTATCGCAAGAATTTCAGCGTCAACAAGCAACTGTCGAACGTACACCGCTTCAAGTAACAAAAAGGGTCACGGGCGTGCTTCGCGCGCCCCGCCACTCCATCCCGGCGCCGGCTGTATCACCAGCACCAGGCCGGAGAACCCTAGCACAAGATAGCTGAAAAGCTGCCAGCGCAACGCTTCCGGCAGCCACACATGCACCACGCAAAACATTGCGCATGCATACAGCGCCATCAACAGCAGTTGGCCGCGAATATCCCGCCACAAACTCCCCAAGCCTTCGGCCTTGATCAGCACCAGCACCTGGAGCGTCACGCACGCCGCCGCAAAACCCACCAGCAACGCACTCAGCAATCCGTCGATCTCATCGATCAGCAACGGCGCCAGGCCAATCAGGCCCAGCGTCGGCAATATACCAATGTGCAACAACCACACGCCGCCAACCCAAAGCATCTGGGCAAGCTGCCAAAGCATGGCGCCCGCACGAAGCGGGCGCCGTCTTTCAGATGTGACGAACTTCAACAATCTCGTACTCGATTACGCCACCAGGCGTTTTCACAGCCACCACGTCACCCTCTTCCTTGGCAATCAAGGCACGGGCGAGTGGCGAACCGACGGAGATTTTGCCGAGTTTGAAGTCGGCTTCGTCTTCACCCACGATGTGGTAAACAACGCGCTCATCGGTCTCGACGTTGGCGATTTCCACGGTAGTACCGAAAATAACCTTGCCGGTATGCGGGATGGTCGTGACATCGATGATCACCGCATTCTGCATACGGCCTTCGATGTCACGGATACGCGCCTCAACCATACCCTGCTGCTCGCGAGCAGCGTGGTATTCAGCGTTTTCCTTCAAGTCGCCCAGCTCGCGGGCCGTCCCGATGTCCTGGCTCAGCTTCGGACGGACGACCTTGGTCAGATGGGCGTGTTCCTCTTCCAGGGCCTTGGCGCCCTGGACGGTCATTGGGTATTTGGTCATGCCTTCAATCCTGCGTGTAGATCCTGCAAGCGACGCACGGTCTTTTCCGGACCGAACTTGAGCGCTTCGCAGATGGCTTCGCCAGCAGCAATGGTAGTGGTGCAGTAGATCTTGTGCTGCAAGGCATTACGACGAATGGAGTAGGAGTCCGCGATCGACTGGCGACCTTCGGTGGTGTTGATGATCAAAGTGACTTCGTCATTCTTGATCATGTCGACCACGTGCGGACGGCCTTCCGTCACCTTGTTCACGCGACGCACTTTCAGGCCGGCAGCTTCGATCAGCTTGGCGGTCCCGGCGGTAGCCACGACTTCAAAGCCCAAGTTGATCAGATCACGGGCCACGCCTGCAACCAGTGGCTTGTCATCATCACGCACGCTGATAAACGCAGTACCACCGGTCGGCAACACTTCGCTGGCACCCATCTGAGCCTTGGCGAACGCCTCACCGAAGGTATCGCCCACGCCCATCACTTCACCGGTGGACTTCATCTCTGGGCCCAGGATCGGGTCCACACCAGGGAACTTGGCGAAGGGGAACACCGCCTCTTTCACGCTGTAGAAGTTTGGAATGATTTCCTTGGTGAAGCCGATTTCCTTCAAGGTCTTACCGGCCATCACGCGGGCAGCGATCATCGCCAGGGACACACCGATGCACTTGGAAACAAATGGCACGGTACGCGAAGCGCGCGGGTTGACTTCAATGACGTAGATGTCTTCGCCTTGCAGCGCCAACTGAACGTTCATCAGGCCGACAACGCCCAGCTCCAATGCCATTTTCTTGACCTGTTCGCGCATCTCATCCTGGATGTGCGCCGGCAACGAGTACGGCGGCAGCGAGCACGCGGAGTCACCGGAGTGCACGCCGGCCTGCTCGATGTGCTGCATGATTGCGCCGATCACCACGTCGGTGCCGTCGCAGACAGCATCCACGTCCATTTCGATGGCGCAGTTGAGGAAGTGGTCCAGCAGCACCGGGCTGTCATTGGACACTTTCACCGCATCGCGCAGGTAACGCTTGAGCTCTTCTTCTTCGTAAACGATTTCCATCGCACGGCCGCCCAGTACGTAGGACGGACGCACCACCAGCGGGTAACCGATCTTGCTGGCTGCGCGGATGGCTTCGTCTTCGCTGCGCACGGTAGCGTTTGGCGGCTGACGCAAGTTCAGGCGCTCAACCATTTGCTGGAAGCGCTCACGGTCTTCGGCGCGGTCGATGGCGTCAGGGCTGGTGCCGATGATCGGTACGCCGGCAGCTTCCAGAGCGCGAGCCAGTTTCAGCGGGGTTTGGCCGCCGTACTGGACGATCACGCCTTTTGGCTTCTCGACGCGACAGATCTCCAGCACGTCTTCCAGGGTTACCGGCTCGAAGTACAGGCGGTCGGAAGTGTCGTAGTCAGTGGAAACGGTTTCGGGGTTGCAGTTGACCATGATGGTCTCGTACCCGTCTTCGCGCAGGGCGAGAGCGGCGTGTACGCAGCAGTAGTCGAACTCGATGCCCTGGCCGATGCGGTTTGGACCGCCACCCAGGATAATGATCTTGTCGCGGCCCGACGGCGCGGCTTCGCACTCTTCCTCGTAAGTGGAGTACAGGTAGGCGGTGTCGGTGGCGAACTCGGCCGCGCAGGTGTCAACGCGCTTGTAGACCGGGAAGATTTCCAGCTTGTGGCGATGCGTGCGCAGGTTTTTCTCGGTCACACCCAGCAGCTTGGCCAGACGCTGGTCGGAGAAACCTTTGCGCTTGAGGCGGAACATCAGGTCGCGGTCGATAGAGGACAGACCGAGGGTCTTGACCTTCTCTTCTTCCTTGATCAGATCTTCGATCTGTACCAGGAACCACGGGTCGATCATGTTCATGCCGAAGATGTCTTCGACGGTCATGCCCGCGCGGAAGGCGTCAGCGACGTACCAGATACGCTCAGCGCCCGGCACAGTCAGTTCGCGCTTGAGCACGCTCATGCTTTCCGGGTTGCTCAGGTCGAGCTTCTCGTCCAGGCCGCAAACACCCACTTCCAGGCCACGCAGGGCTTTCTGCAAGGACTCCTGGAAGGTCCGGCCGATGGCCATGACTTCACCCACGGACTTCATCTGAGTGGTCAGGCGCGCGTCAGCCTTGGCAAATTTCTCGAAGGCAAAACGTGGCAGCTTGGTCACGACGTAGTCGATCGACGGCTCGAAGGACGCCGGCGTAGCGCCGCCAGTGATTTCGTTTTGCAACTCATCCAGGGTGTAACCGATCGCCAGCTTGGCAGCGATGCGCGCAATCGGGAAGCCGGTAGCTTTCGATGCCAGCGCCGAAGAGCGCGATACACGCGGGTTCATCTCGATCACGACCATGCGGCCGGTGTCCGGGCAAATACCGAACTGAACGTTGGAACCGCCGGTTTCAACGCCGATCTCACGCAGTACCGCCAACGAGGCGTTACGCATGATCTGGTATTCCTTGTCCGTCAGGGTCTGAGCCGGAGCAACGGTGATCGAGTCACCGGTGTGCACGCCCATCGGGTCGAAGTTTTCGATCGAGCAGACGATGATGCAGTTGTCCTTTTTGTCGCGGACAACCTCCATCTCGTACTCTTTCCAGCCGATCAGGGATTCGTCGATCAGCAGTTCCTTGGTCGGCGACAGGTCCAGACCGCGAGCGCAGATTTCTTCGAACTCTTCACGGTTGTAAGCGATACCGCCACCGGTGCCGCCCATGGTGAAGGACGGACGAATGATGCACGGGAAGCCCAGCTTCTCGAGGACCGCATTGGCCTCTTCCATGCTGTGGGCGATACCGGAACGCGGGCAGTCAAGGCCGATGGACTTCATGGCCTTGTCGAAACGCGAACGGTCCTCAGCCTTGTCGATGGTGTCGGCGTTGGCGCCAATCATCTCTACGCCGAACTTTTCCAGAACGCCTTCGCGCTCCAGGTCCAGGGCGCAGTTCAGTGCAGTCTGGCCACCCATGGTCGGCAGCAGTGCGTCCGGACGCTCCTTCTCGATGATCTTGGCAACGGTCTGCCACTTGATCGGTTCGATGTAGGTGGCGTCGGCCATGTCCGGGTCGGTCATGATGGTGGCCGGGTTGGAGTTCACCAGGATGACGCGGTAACCCTCCTCGCGCAGGGCTTTACAGGCCTGGGCGCCGGAGTAGTCGAATTCGCAGGCCTGGCCGATCACGATCGGGCCAGCGCCGAGAATCAGGATGCTTTTTATGTCTGTACGTTTTGGCATGGGTTTGTCACTCAAATCCGCAGGTCAGTCGGCAAGCCGTCTTGAACAATCTTTGAAGAGCCTGCGGGGGCCACCGACATTCGGGGCCGCCCGCACGCCACTCAGTCAGCGTCGCTTGGCCATCTCATTGATGAAACGGTCGAACAGCGGCGCTACGTCGTTCGGGCCCGGGCTTGCTTCAGGGTGGCCCTGGAAGCTGAACGCGCTCTTGTCGGTGCGTTCGATGCCTTGCAGGGAACCATCGAACAGCGACTTGTGAATCGCGCGCACGTTAGCCGGCAAGGTCGCTTCATCCACCGCAAAGCCGTGGTTCTGGCTGGTGATCATCACCACACCTGTGTCCAGGTCTTGCACTGGGTGGTTGGCACCGTGATGGCCATGGCCCATTTTCAGGGTCTTGGCGCCGGAGGCCAGGGCCAGCAGTTGGTGACCGAGGCAAATACCGAACACCGGGATCTCGGTTTCCAGCACGTCCTTGATGGCCTGGATGGCGTAGTCGCACGGCTCCGGGTCACCCGGGCCGTTGGACAGGAACACGCCGTCCGGTTGCAGGGCCAGTACGTCGCTGGCCGGCGTTTGCGCCGGTACGACGGTCACGCGGCAGCCGCGCTCAACCAGCATGCGCAGGATGTTGTACTTAACGCCGTAGTCATAAGCGACCACGTGATAAGGCAACTCGCTGGCTTCGATGGTCGCATGGCTGTCGGTCTTCAAGTCCCAGACAGTGGAGCGCCACTCATACTTCTCTTTGACGCTGACAACTTTCGCCAGGTCCATGCCCTTCAGGCCAGGGAAGCCTTGCGCTGCAGCAATCGCTGCTTCTTCGGAAATATTGTCACCGACCATGATGCAGCCGTTCTGCGAGCCTTTTTCACGCAGGATGCGCGTGAGGCGGCGCGTATCGATACCGGCGATCGCCACAACGTTGTTGGCTTTCAGGTAATCGGACAGCGACATCGTGTTACGCCAGTTGCTCGCAACCAGTGGCAGGTCACGAATCACCAGACCGGCCGACCAGACACGATCAGACTCGACGTCTTCCGGTGTAGTACCGGTGTTGCCGATGTGCGGATAGGTCAGGGTAACGATCTGTTGGGCGTAGGAAGGATCGGTAAGGATTTCCTGATAGCCGGTCATGGCAGTGTTAAACACTACCTCTCCAACGGTTTGACCGTCGGCTCCAATGGCTTCGCCGCGAAAAATGCTGCCATCAGCAAGGGCGAGTATGGCTGGCTTAGTCAAGAAGACCTCCCGTAAATAAAGCCTGAAAGGGCGATCGCAGGTTGTAAAAAAGCGGAGTGACGTATGGACACGTCACCCCGCTTCTTCACTGAATTATTCTGCGCGCTTTTAGTGGACACACTAAAGCTGTAGCTTACAGAAAAAGGCTTTTTTGGTCCACCGCTAATGAGCCTTAAAGGCAGGGGAATGCGACAGGACGTCGCTTAGCGGGTAAAAACGGGGCCTCAGGATAATCCTGAGACCCCGTTTTAGCTACTGATTAGTGCAGATCCAGCACATCACGCATGTCATACAGCCCCGCCTCGCGACCTTCCAACCAGAGCGCGGCACGTACCGCCCCCTTGGCAAAGGTCATGCGGCTTGACGCTTTATGCGTGATCTCCAGGCGCTCACCTTCCGTGGCGAACAGCACGGTGTGATCGCCGACCACATCACCGCCGCGCACAGTGGCGAAGCCGATGGTGTCACGCGCACGCTCACCGGTATGCCCTTCACGGCCGTAAACAGCGACTTTCGACAGGTCACGCCCCAGCGCGTCGGCAATCGCCTCACCCATACGCAACGCAGTACCCGACGGCGCATCGATCTTGTGACGGTGATGGGTTTCGATAATCTCGATATCCGCCTCATCGCCCAGCACACGCGCCGCCAGGTCCAGCAACTTGAGCGACAGGTTCACGCCGACACTGAAGTTGGCCGCGAAGACGATCGGAATATCCTTGCCCGCCTCGACCAGCAACTGCTTCTGCTCAACGCTCAAGCCCGTGGTACCGATCACCATGGCCTTGCCCGCCTTGCGGCAGAACGCCAGGTTTTTCAGCATCACTTCCGGCAGGGTGAAGTCGATCAGCACGTCGAACTCATCAGCCACCTGCTCAAGGTTACCCGACAACGAAACACCGATACGCCCCAGCGAGGCCAACTCACCGGCATCCGCACCGATCAACGTGCTGCCTGGGCGAACGATCGCCGCGGTCAACCCGGAGGCCGGCGAGCGCTGCTGCACCGCTTCGACCAGCGTCTTGCCCATGCGCCCGGCAGCGCCCATTACGGCTATACGTCGCATACTCACTTCCTTACAGGTCGCCGAAGAAGCGCTTCACACCATCGAAAAAACCGGTGGTTTTCGGCGAATGGGAGTCATCGCCTTCCAACGAGCTACGGAATTCCTCCAGCAGTTCGCGCTGACGACGGCCCAGGTTGACGGGTGTTTCCACCGCTACGCGGCACATCAGGTCGCCAGCACCGCCTCCGCGCACAGGCGCAACGCCTTTGCCTCGGATACGGAACTGCTTGCCGGTTTGCGTACCTTCGGGAATCTTGAGCTTGACCCGACCGTCCAGCGTCGGAATTTCCAACTCGCCACCCAAGGCCGCGTCGACAAAGCTGATCGGCACTTCGCAGAACAGGTGCTTGCCGTCGCGCTGGAAGATCGAGTGCTCGCGCACATTGATCACCACGTACAGATCGCCCGTAGGGCCACCCTGAGTCCCCGCCTCACCTTCGCCCGACAGGCGAATGCGGTCACCGGTATCCACGCCCGCCGGCACTTTGACCGAGAGGGTTTTGTACTCTTCGACGCGGCCTTCGCCGTGGCAGGAATCGCACGGATCGGAAATGATCTTGCCCTGGCCATGGCAACGCGGGCAGGTCTGCTGCACCGAGAAGAAGCCCTGCTGCATACGCACTTGGCCAATACCGCCGCACGTCGGGCAGGTAATCGGCGAGGAGCCTTTCTTGGCACCCGAGCCATCGCACGGCTTGCAATTGACCAGCGTCGGCACCCGAATATTGACGGTGGTGCCGCGTACGGCTTCCTCCAGGTTCAATTCCAGGGTGTAACGCAAGTCACTGCCACGCTGTGCGCCGCCACGCTGACCGCCACGGCCACCGCCGAAGAAGTCACTGAATACGTCGCCGAAAATATCGGAGAAATTCTGACCGCCAAAACCGGCACCGCCGCCACCCATGCTTGGGTCAACGCCGGCATGGCCGTACTGGTCGTAGGCCGCGCGCTTGTTGGGATCAGACAGGCACTCGTAGGCCTCATTGGCCTCTTTGAACAGCTCTTCGGATTCTTTGCTATCCGGATTACGGTCCGGGTGGTGCTTCATCGCCAGGCGACGGTAAGCCTTTTTCAGGTCCGCCTCGCTGGAGCCACGCTCCACACCCAACACTTCGTAATAGTCACGCTTTGCCATAAGTCTTTGCACTCTTAAGGACGTTCGGCGAGACCCTCCTGAGCCTTGCCAAACTCGTTGAGCCCCAATACAGGCCCGGACCCAACTCACGTCAATTCAACGATCCTGGTCATTACTGCTTTCAGCCAGGGACCCGGCCAAAAACGCGGTGACTGTCGCCAGGAAGCAGGAGCATTCCCGATCACACCGCCAACATCCGAACCTTGTCGCATGTTGTAAAAATTCGCATACCCCAGACACGCCAACGCGGGAGCAAGCTCCCGCGCGGCGACATCCTACCAGTCACCGCTTGATAGCGGTCAACCGGGCGACCAACTTACTTCTGGTCTTTGACTTCTTCGAACTCGGCATCGACAACGTCGTCGTGCTTGGCTTCAGGCTCTGCGTGTGCCGCACCCTCTGCCGGCTGGCCTTGCTCGGCGTACATTTTCTGAGCAACCGGCGCGGAGACTTTCGACAGCTCCTCAACCTTGGCTTCGATGGCAGCCTTGTCGTCGCCTTTGATGGCGGCTTCCAGGGCAACCACAGCAGCTTCGATCGCGGTTTTCTCTTCAGCAGTCACTTTTTCGCCCGCGTCGGCGATCATTTTGCGCGTCGAGTGAACCAGGGCATCGCCTTGGTTACGGGCGGCGGCCAGCTCAGCGAACTTGGCATCTGCATCAGCGTTGGCTTCAGCATCACGAATCATCTGTTGAATTTCTTCATCAGACAGACCGGAGTTGGCCTTGATGGTGATCTTCTGCTCTTTGCCGGTGGCCTTGTCTTTAGCACCTACGTGCAGGATGCCGTTGGCGTCGATGTCGAAGGTCACTTCAATTTGTGGCACGCCACGTGGTGCTGGTGGAATCTCAGCCAGGTCGAACTTGCCCAGGGACTTGTTCTGAGCGGCTTGCTTACGCTCACCTTGCAGCACGTGAATGGTCACCGCGCCCTGGTTGTCGTCGGCAGTCGAGAACACTTGCGATTTCTTGGTAGGAATCGTGGTGTTTTTCTCGATCAGCGCGGTCATCACGCCGCCCATGGTTTCGATACCCAGGGTCAGCGGGCTGACGTCCAGCAGCAACACGTCTTTCACGTCGCCGGCCAGTACCGCGCCTTGGATAGCAGCACCCATGGCAACAGCTTCGTCCGGGTTCACGTCTTTACGTGCTTCTTTGCCGAAGAACTCGGTAACCAGCTTCTGAACCAGTGGCATACGGGTTTGACCGCCGACCAGGATCACGTCATTGATCGAACCCACGTCGATACCGGAGTCTTTCAGCGCGATGCGGCAAGGCTCGATGGTACGTTGAACCAGGTCTTCAACCAGTGCTTCCAGCTTGGAGCGCGAGATCTTCACGTTCAAGTGCTTAGGACCGGTAGCGTCTGCAGTGATGTACGGCAGGTTCACGTCGGTCGACTGAGCGGAAGACAGCTCGATCTTGGCTTTCTCAGCGGCTTCTTTCAGACGCTGCATGGCCAGCGGGTCACCTTTGAGGTTCATGCCGCTTTCTTTCTTGAATTCGTCAACGAGGTAGTCGATCAGACGAATGTCAAAGTCTTCACCACCCAGGAAGGTGTCACCGTTGGTGGCCAACACTTCAAACTGGTGCTCGCCGTCAACTTCAGCGATCTCGATCACGGAGACGTCGAAAGTACCGCCACCCAGGTCGTAAACGATCACGGTGTGGTCGCCCTTGGCCTTGTCCATACCGTAAGCCAGAGCGGCTGCGGTTGGTTCGTTGATGATACGTTTTACGTCCAGACCCGCGATGCGGCCGGCGTCTTTGGTCGCCTGGCGCTGGCTGTCGTTGAAGTAGGCCGGAACGGTGATCACCGCCTCAGTCACGGCTTCACCGAGGTAGTCTTCGGCGGTTTTCTTCATCTTTTTCAAGATTTCAGCCGAGATTTGCGGCGGCGACATTTTCTGGCCGTTTACTTCAACCCAGGCGTCACCGTTGTCAGCCTTGGCGATTTTGTAAGGGACCATCTTGATGTCTTTCTGTACGACTTCTTCGTCGAACTTACGACCGATCAGACGCTTCACCGCGTACAGGGTGTTATGCGGGTTGGTCACAGCCTGACGCTTGGCCGACTGACCGACGAGGATTTCACCGTCGTTGGCGTAAGCAATGATCGACGGCGTGGTACGCGCGCCTTCGGCGTTTTCGATAACTTTAGCAACACCGTTTTCCAGCACGGAGACGCAGGAGTTGGTAGTCCCCAGGTCGATACCGATAATTTTGCCCATGATTTACTCTCCCGAAACTTTAATTTGGTTGCCGCAGCAGTGGTGGCTAACTGCGGTAGCACTTAAACGCTTGACTTATAAATGGGGGCCTTGCGGCGGATTTCAAGCCTGCTCATCAATAGAAGGTGCAACAGGTGCAGGAGCCTTGCTCACTACCACCATTGCCGGGCGCAGCAAGCGACCGTTGAGCTGGTAACCCTTCTGGAATACTTTCAATACGCTGTTCGGCTCAAGGTCATGGCTTTCCTGCATGGCCATGGCTTGGTGATGCTCTGCATTGAACGGCTCGCCGCCTTGCGGATCGATGGCTTCCAACTGATAACGCTTCAGGGTGTCCTGGAACATTTTCAGGGTCAGCTCGATCCCTTCGCGCATCGGGCGGATGTTTTCGTCGTCCGGGTTGGACAATTCAAGGCCACGCTCCAGGCTGTCGATGATCGGCAGCAGGTCATTGGCGAATTTTTCCAACGCGAATTTGTGAGCCTTCTCGACATCCTGCTCGGCGCGGCGGCGGACGTTCTGCAGATCAGCGGCGACACGCAACGACTGATCCTGCGCAGCAGCCAATTGCTCTTCGAGCACTTGCACACGAGTCGCCAGTTCATCACCGACAGCCGAATTGGCGTCTGGAGTTTGCGTATCCTGCGTCTGTTCGTCAGCCATAGATTTCTCCTTTCAAAATCATGCGCGAACTCAACTCGCGCTTCTGTTCCGGTATATGGGGCCACAATTTCCAGGTTCAAGAGCGCAAGCGTTACCAAAAGTCTTTCACCTGCCATGGATCAATTCCTGCACGCTCATTCCCCATCGCGCTAAAAAAGCGACTCAATCAAGCAAATCGAGCTAAGCCTCAGGATTGTCAGCCCCGAACAAAACACTGTATAAATAACCAGACCTAACGCCTGGGAGCGCCGTCATGCTCGTGCACCTGTCTGTACATAACTACGCCATCGTTGAACATCTGGACCTCGAACTGGATCGCGGAATGAGCGTAATCACAGGCGAAACCGGTGCCGGCAAGTCGATCATGCTCGACGCCCTGGGCCTGACGCTCGGTGACCGAGCCGACAGTGGCGTAGTGCGCCCTGGCGCGGACAAGGCCGATATCCTGGCCACCTTCGACCTGGCGGACATCCCCGAAGCTGAAACCTGGCTGGCCGAGCGCGACCTTAATAATGAAGGCCCGTGCATCCTGCGCCGCGTTATCACTGCGGAAGGGCGCTCACGTGGCTACATCAACGGCACGCCCTGCCCCCTTGGCGACTTGAAAGCCCTGGGCGAGTTGCTCATCGATATCCACAGTCAGCATGAACACCAATCCCTGCTGAAAACCGACACCCATCGCCGCCTGCTCGATGAATACGCCGGCGCCACCGACCTGGCCCGACAGGTCCAGCTTGCCGCCCAGCGTTGGCGCCAGACCCGCCAGGAGCTGGAGCGTCTCTCCAACTCCGGCGACGAGCAGCGCGCCCGCCATCAATTGCTGAGCTATCAGCTTGAAGAGCTGGAAAGCCTCGGCCTGGGCGAAACCGAGCTGGAGCAGTTGGAGCAGGAACACAAGAACCTCACCAACGCCGAGACCTTGCTGGGCATTTGCCGCCAAGTGGTAGAGCAATGCAGCGAAAGTGATTCAGGCAATGTGCTTAACGCGCTGACGGCGAGTCTTAATCGCCTGTCCAGCGTGAACAACGCCTCCGGCTCGCTGAATGAAGCCACCACGCTGCTGACCAGCGCACAGATCCAGGTCGAAGAAGCCGTAGGAGAGCTGAACCGCTTCCTCGATCACTTCGATGCAGACCCGGCTCGCTTGCAGGAGATAGAAGAACGCCTGGATACCATCTACACCCTGGCGCGCAAGCATCGCATCCAGCCCACCGAAGTGGCGACCATGCAGCAAAAACTGCTGGATGAAATCGAAACCCTGAACGCCAATGACGAATCCATTGAGCGCCTGGGCGACGAACTCGCGTCTTTCGCCCGGCATTACCACGAGAAAGCCCGCGAACTGAGCGAGCTGCGCCAACAAGCCGCCACAAGCCTGGCCAATGCCGTAGAGCAGGAGATTCAGCGCCTGGGCATGCCCGGCGGGCGTTTCACTATCGAATTGCATGCCAACACCAGCAACGAACTGCAACCTCACGGCCTGGAGCAGGTAGAGCTGCTGGTCAGCGCCAACCCTGGCCAGCCACTCAAGGCACTGGCGAAAGTGGCGTCTGGTGGCGAGCTGTCGCGGATCAGCCTGGCGATCCAGGTGATTACCGCACAGACCTCTCGCGTCCCCACATTAGTGTTCGATGAAGTGGACGTGGGTATCGGCGGGCCGACTGCGGAGATTGTCGGCCAATTACTGCGCCGTTTGGGGGAACGCGGCCAGGTCTTGACCGTGACTCACTTGCCACAAGTGGCCGCCCAGGGGCATCAACATTTATTTGTACATAAAGTACGCGGCAGCGATGCGACGCACACCGCTGTGTCGAAGCTGAATAAGTCGGAACGCGTGGAAGAAGTGGCACGAATGCTCGGCGGCATCGACCTGACCAAAGAATCTTTGGCACACGCGAAGAAAATGGTCGTGGCAGCCAAGGCGTAACCCGACAATTTCTTCTATTTAGAAAGCACGAAGGCGACCCTAGGGTCGCCTTCAATCGTTTTGCAGAGCAAATCTGCGTCGATTTTTACTTTTTCTTACGGATGTAAAGAACCAGATTATGGTCCACCAAATCGAAACCATGCTGCTCAGCGATCTGGTGCTGGAGCTTCTCGATTTCCGGACTGGTGAACTCGATAACCTCATTGGTATCCAGGTCAACCATGTGATCGTGATGACCACCGTCAGCCAATTCGAACACCGCATGACCGCCGTCGAAATTATGACGAACCACCAGCCCTGCGGCTTCAAACTGGGTCAGCACACGGTAAACCGTGGCCAGGCCAACGTCCTCGTTAGACTCCATCAGCGCCTTGTAAACATCCTCGGCACTCATGTGGCGCTGCTCAGCAGAATCGAGCATTTGTAGAATCTTGACTCGTGGCAGAGTCACTTTAAGACCGGCTTTGCGTAGTTCGCTATTTTCAACCATGGTTAGCTTTCTCGCGGATGCTGCTTCGCAGCTTCTCTTAATACGGGTATGATCGGCGTTTACGTTGTCCCAGCCAAGATAGTGGAAGTCGCCCACCGATGCAAAACACCAAGCTCTTGCTAACCAGTTTCACCCTTGTGGGACTGCTCGCACTCGCCGGTTGTTCATTCCCCGGGGTTTACAAAATCGACATCCAGCAGGGCAATGTCGTCACGCAGGACATGATAGACCAGTTACGTCCGGGAATGACCCGACGGCAAGTACGGTTTATCATGGGCAATCCCCTGCTGACCGACACTTTTCATGCCGATCGCTGGGATTATCTCTACAGCATCCAGCCTGGTGGCGGTGAACGCCAGCAGGAGCGCGTCAGCGTCATCTTCAATGGCAATGACCAGCTTGTCAGCCTGTCCGGTGACTTCATGCCCGGCGTAAGCCGTGATGAAGCCTTGCTGGGCAAGGACAACGGCACCAACGTGACTGCGCCTGCGCAGGAAGCGGAGAAGCCGAAGTCCGAGGTTCCGGCCAAGCCTGGCTCCTTGCTGGATCAGATCCAGAAGGACGTCGACGGCGTGCAAACCGTTCCAGTCCCGACGCCACAGCCTCTGGACACCGCCCCGCAGTAATTTTGCGGCGCACAACAAAAAGCCCGGCATGCCGGGCTTTTTGTTGCCTGCCGATTGGCAGACTCAGGAATTGCGTTGCTTGGCCATCGCCGCTTTGACCGCGCGTAGCCTGCGCACTTCTTTAGGGTCTGCCAGCAAGGGCCGATAAATCTCAATACGATCACCCGGCTGCACGGCGCGCGCATCCGCATCGGTAACCACTTTACCGAATATCCCCAAGGGGCAATCAGCCAGCGTCAGTTGCGGAAACTGCGCTGCAATTCCCGACGCCTGCACCGCCGCCCTCAGGCTCGTGCCCGACGGCACCGTCACCGCCAACAGGACCTGGCGATCCTCAGCGGCATACACCACTTCAATCTCAACCATGCAGTTGCTTGGCCCGCTGACAAAATGCATCCACCAACGTATTGGCAGCCTGATTGAACAAAGGCCCCAACGTCGCCCGCACGATGGGCCCCGCGTAATCAAAGGACAAATCGAGGCTTATCTTGCAGGCCTTGTCAGTCAACGCCTTGAATACCCACACACCGTGCAGTTGCGTGAACGGCCCTTCCTGCAGGTTCATTTCAATGGATTGCCCAGGCACCAGGATATTGCGCGTAACAAAATGCTGACTCATACCCGCCTTGGCGACGCCGACACTGGCAACCATATGCTCGTCGCTGCTCTCCAGCACCTCGGCGGCAGAGCACCACGGCAGGAATTCCGGGTAACGCGCCACGTCGTTGACCAGGTCATAGAGCGCCTGTGCCGGATAAGGCAGTAAGGCCGAACGTTGAATGTGCGTCGTCATGTGCGCGTTACTTCCACTGCTGAGGCAAACATCGCGAAAGAACAGCCCAATCCGCGAGAGAAAAAAACCGAAGAACTGCCGGTATTGTCCGGGATTCGTCCAACACGCTCAAGCACGCAGGTTGACCGTAGCCGACACGCTCGCAACTCCCTATAATGCCGCCCCTATGGCTAAACAAAAGAAACACCCCACAGGGACCATCGCGCAAAATAAAAAGGCGCGACACGATTACTTCATCGAACATCGGTTCGAGGCTGGTCTGGTCCTGGCCGGCTGGGAAGTAAAAAGTCTGCGCGCCAGCAAGCTGCAACTGGTCGACAGCTACGTATTGCTCAAAGATGGCGAGGCCTGGCTGCTCGGCAGTCATATCACCCCGCTGACCACCGCGAGCACCCACGTGATTGCCGACCCGGTGCGCACGCGCAAGCTATTGCTCAATGCACGCGAACTGGAAAAGCTCGCCGCCGCCGTACAGCAGAAAGGCTATGCCTGCATCTGCCTGTCCTGGTATTGGAGCAAGCACTTGGTCAAGTGTGAGATCGCACTGGGCAAGGGTAAAAAGGAATACGACAAGCGCGATACCGAGCGTGAACGCGACTCCAACCGTGAGCTGCATCGCGCCGTGCGCAACAAGGGCAAGGAAGACTAGCCCTTGTGACGATGTAGCCTGGGGTGAACACCCCGGGCTACATGCCTTTACGTCGCTCCGCCCGAGCCACGCGCTGAACTTCCTGACGCACTTCTTCCAACACTTCCTGCACATACAGCAGGTGACGTGTTGAGACTTCTCGCGCCTGCTCGGCCCGCCCCTCAATAATCGCCAGGTACAAATCCCGATGCTGACTGATCAGCATGTCGCGGGTTTCTGTGCGCTGCTGGTACATGCCGCCGATGTTGGTCACCACATTACGCTTGAGCAGGTCGAACAACCCGCGAATGGTGTGCAGCAACACGGCGTTATGACTGGCCTCGGCAATGGCCAAGTGAAACCGCGCATCCGCCGCGCCCTCTTCCGCCCGGCTCACTTCATCAACGCGCGTGTAGCAATCCTGTAACGCCTCAAACGCTGCGGTCAAACGCTCGCGGTCGACCTCCGTGGCGCGCTGCGCGGCGTAATACGCACATGACGCTTCAAGGGTCTGGCGAAACTCCAGCAGATCACGCTGAGCCTCGGGGTTATTTTCCAGAAGGTGCAGCAGCGGGTCACTGAACGTCGACCCCAAGGAATCCGCCACATAGTTGCCGCCGCCCTGGCGGCTGACCAGCAACCCCTTGGCCGCCAGCTTCTGGATCGCCTCACGCAACGATGGGCGCGACACGCCAAACTGCTCGGCCAGAGCGCGCTCGGCCGGCAAGCGCTCGCCCGACTTCAGCGTGCCCTCAAGGATCATGCCCTCAAGCTGCTCGACGATATCGTCAGACAAACGGCGCTGACGCACCTGATCAAACCCCATAACTCACTCTCCACAATCCCGACCACTCGCCGGGCCCTCTATTCTGGCCTATCCCCGCGCTTGCAGCACCTATCAGAACGCCTTCGATTGATCAGACCAGATCCCCTCGCCGCCTCACCAGCGCCTCATATTTCGCGAGCGGCAAATTGACACACCCCACCCAAGGCTTTTACTCTAGCCGACAGCGACTGTAAATTGGTATTACCAATTATCCAAGCTGACCAAACAACAACAATCAGGGGCCACCCCATATGCAAACCTGGCAACAGCTCTACAGCCCTCTCGGCAGCCTCGGCCTGTCCGCACTGGCCGCCGTTATTCCGATCGTGTTCTTCTTCCTCGCGCTGGCGGTTTTTCGGCTCAAAGGCCACGTCGCCGGCAGCATCACCTTGGCGCTGTCGATCCTGGTAGCGATCTTTGCCTTCCAGATGCCCGTGGACATGGCGCTGGCTGCTGCCGGTTATGGATTTGCCTACGGCCTGTGGCCTATCGCGTGGATCATCGTTGCGGCCGTATTCCTTTACAAACTGACGGTCAAGAGCGGCCAGTTCGAGATCATCCGCAGCTCGGTTTTGTCGATCACCGACGACCAACGCTTGCAGGTCTTGCTGATCGGCTTTTGCTTCGGCGCTTTCCTGGAAGGTGCCGCCGGTTTCGGTGCACCCGTGGCCATCACTGCTGCACTGCTGGTCGGCCTGGGTTTCAACCCACTGTACGCCGCCGGCCTATGCCTGATCGCCAACACCGCGCCAGTGGCCTTCGGCGCACTGGGCATTCCGATCATTGTCGCCGGGCAAGTCACCGGCATCGACGCGTTTAAAATCGGCGCCATGACCGGTCGCCAGCTGCCACTGCTGTCGCTGTTCGTGCCGTTCTGGCTGGTGTTCATGATGGACGGCCTGCGCGGCGTTCGCGAAACCTGGCCAGCCGCACTGGTGGCCGGCCTGAGCTTTGCCGTCACTCAATACTTCACTTCCAACTTCATCGGCCCGGAACTGCCGGACATCACCTCAGCCCTGGCCAGCCTGATTGCCCTGACGCTGTTCCTGAAAGTCTGGCAACCCAAGCGCACCGCGGGCGCGCAGATTGCCGGCGCCACGTCCAGCGCCGTGGTTACCGCCAGTGTCGGCGGCTTTGGTCAGCCGCGCCAAACGGTCGCTTCGCCCTACAGCCTGGGGCAAATTTTCAAGGCCTGGTCGCCGTTCCTGATCCTGACCGTATTGGTCACCATCTGGACGCTCAAGCCGTTCAAGGCGATGTTCGCGGCGGGCGGTTCGATGTACAGCTGGGTCTTCAACTTTGCGATCCCGCACCTGGATCAATTGGTGATCAAAGTCGCCCCCATCGTTACCAACCCGACGGCAATCCCAGCCGTGTTCAAGCTGGACCCGATTTCAGCCACCGGCACCGCAATTTTCTTTTCCGCACTGGTTTCGATGCTGGTGCTTAAAATCGACGTTAAAACTGGTCTTACCACTTTAAAAGAGACCTTCTACGAGCTGCGCTGGCCGATTCTGTCGATCGGCATGGTGCTGGCGTTCGCCTTCGTCACCAACTACTCCGGCATGTCCTCGACCATGGCACTGGTGTTGGCTGGCACCGGCGCGGCTTTCCCGTTCTTCTCGCCTTTCCTCGGCTGGCTGGGGGTTTTCCTGACGGGCTCCGACACCTCGTCCAACGCCCTGTTCAGCTCGCTGCAAGCCACCACCGCGCACCAGATCGGCGTCAACGACGTGTTGTTGGTTGCCGCCAATACCAGCGGCGGCGTGACCGGCAAGATGATCTCGCCGCAGTCGATTGCCGTGGCCTGTGCGGCTACCGGCCTGGTCGGCAAAGAATCTGATCTGTTCCGCTTTACCCTCAAGCACAGCCTGTTCTTCGCCACCATCGTCGGGCTGATCACGCTGGCGCAGGCCTACTGGTTCACCGGTATGCTGGTGCACTGAGACCTGCACGCAATAGGGTAAGAATCGACGCCGGACAACCATGCCGGCGTCTGCTATTTCTGGAGGACCGATGAGCCTGCCTGCTGCTTTCCTGAGCGACGTCGCACAACTGATCCCGAAAGATCGCCGCTTCGACGATCCACTTTCCACCCTCGCTTTCGGCACCGACGCCAGCTTTTACCGACTCATCCCACAGCTGGTGATTCGCGTCGAGTCGGAAGACGAAGTGGTGGCGCTGCTGCAATTGGCCCAGCGTGATCGCGTGTCCGTCACCTTCCGCGCGGCGGGCACCAGCTTGTCCGGTCAAGCCATCAGCGACTCGGTGCTGATCGTGCTGGGTGACAACTGGAATGGCCGCGAGATTCGCGGCCAAGGCACGCAGATTCGCCTGCAACCCGGCGTGATCGGCGCACAGGCCAATGCCTGGCTCGCACCGTTCGGGCGCAAGATCGGGCCGGACCCGGCGTCGATCAATGCGTGCAAAATCGGTGGCATCGTCGCCAACAACGCCAGCGGCATGTGCTGTGGCACGGCGCAAAACACCTACCACACCCTGGCCGGTATTCGCCTGGTACTGGCTGACGGCAGCCGCCTGGATACCGAAGACGCCGCCAGCGTCAGCGCGTTTCGCAACCAACACGGCGCGCTGCTTGAGCGCCTGGCCACTCTCGGCCGCGAGACGCGGGCAAACGCTGAATTGGCCGCCAAAATCCGCCACAAATACCGTCTGAAAAATACCACCGGCCTGTCACTCAATGCCTTGGTGGATTTTGACGAGCCCCTGGATATCCTCAGCCACCTGCTGGTGGGTTCCGAAGGCACCTTGGGCTTTATCAGTGCGGTGACGTACGACACGGTGATTGATCACCCGAACAAAGCCTCGGCGCTAATTGTGTTTCCGGATGTCGAGACCTGCTGCAACGCCGTTACGGTGCTCAAGACCCAACCGGTCTCGGCCGTCGAGCTGCTCGACCGGCGCAGCATGCGCTCGGTACAGGACAAACCGGGCATGCCCGCTTTCGTACAGCAGCTATCGGAAAATGCCTGCGCGCTGCTGATTGAATCCCGCGCCGCGTCGCCGTCATTGCTGCACGAACAACTGGCGCTGATCATGGCATCACTGGCGCCGTTCCCTGTGGAAAAACAGGTCGATTTCACCGAAGACCCAACCGAAAACGCGCGCCTGTGGGCCATCCGCAAAGACACCTTCCCCGCCGTCGGCGCCGTGCGTAAAACCGGCACCACGGTGATCATCGAAGACGTGACCTTCCCGGTCGAGCAGTTGGCCATCGGCGTGAACCGCCTGATCGAGCTGTTCGACAAACATCACTACGACGAAGCCATCCTTTTCGGACACGCCCTGGAAGGCAATCTGCATTTTGTGTTCACCCAGGGCTTCAACAGCAGCGAAGAAGTCGCACGCTACCAAGCATTCATGGACGACGTAGCTCAGTTGGTCGCGGTGGAGTTCGGCGGTTCGTTGAAAGCCGAGCACGGCACCGGCCGCAACATGGCGCCGTACGTCGAGCTGGAATGGGGCAGCGACGCGTATCAGTTGATGTGGCAGCTCAAACGCCTGCTCGATCCGAACGGCATTCTCAACCCCGACGTGGTGCTTAGCGAAGACCCGCAAATTCACTTAAAACATCTCAAGCCATTGCCTGCCGCCGATGAGATTGTGGATAAGTGCATCGAGTGCGGTTTCTGCGAGCCGGTCTGCCCATCGAAGGGCCTGACCTTGAGCCCGCGCCAGCGCATCGTGATCTGGCGCGACATTCAGGCGAAGAAACGCGCAGGCGTCGACACCACCGAATTGGAAGCGGCCTACCACTACCAAGGCATCGACACCTGCGCCGCCACCGGGTTGTGCGCGCAACGCTGCCCTGTAGGCATCAATACCGGCGACCTGGTGAAAAAGCTGCGCGCACGTGATGCCGACCGTACGAAAACTGCCGACTGGCTGGCCAGCCATTTCGCCACCGCGCTGCAAGGTGCGCGGTTTACCCTGCATGTCGCCAATGGCGCGCGCATGCTCCTGGGCGCGCCGCGCCTGGCCAAGTTGTCAGCAACGGTGACCAAACTGTCCAAGGGGCAAATCCCGCAGTGGACCAGCGCCATGCCGCAGCCGGAAAAAGCCATTCGCTTCAGCCCGGCCGTGGCCGATGAGCGACCACGGGTGGTCTACCTCGCAGCTTGCGTCTCACGCGCCATGGGCCCGGCGGCGGGTGATAACGAGCAGATGTCGCTGTACGACAAAACCCGTGGCCTGTTGGAAAAAGCCGGCTACCAAGTCGTGTTCCCCGACAACCAGGACAGCCTGTGCTGCGGCCAGCCCTTCGCCTCCAAAGGCTATGCCGAACAGGCCGAACACAAACGCCAGGAACTGATCGGCGCCCTGCTCCACGCCAGCCGTGGCGGCCTCGACCCGATCTATTGCGACACCAGCCCGTGCACCCTGCGATTGGTGCAAGACCTCGCCGAAACCCGCCTGGACCTCTACGACCCGGTAAGGTTTATCCGCACGCATCTGATGGACCGCCTCGACTTTACGCCGCAAGAAGCCCCCATCGCCGTGCACGTCACCTGCAGCACCCAGCACTTGGGCGAAAGCCAGGCATTGATTGATCTCGCGCGGCGCTGCTCAAAAAATGTGGTGATCCCGGAAGGCATCCACTGCTGCGGCTTTGCCGGCGACAAAGGCTTTACCACGCCGGAACTCAACGCCCATTCACTGCGCTCACTCAAGGACGCGGTGCAATATTGCAGCGAAGGCATCTCCACCAGCCGCACGTGCGAGATCGGCCTGAGCCAGCATGGAGGCATTGATTATCATGGCTTGGTGTACCTCGTGGACCGGGTTACCCAGGCGCGGGCGCATTAAATAGCCAATGAAACCGAACCCCTGCGCGCCGGCGTAGTCATCTGCATAGGCCTCGTTGAACGAGGCTCATCAGTGATGTCACTGGCAGCCCTTGATCGCCAGTAGCGTCGAGCCCTTTTTCGCAAGGAGATACCCTATGAAGCGTTCCGCTCTTGCTGGCTTGTTCATTACCGCTGCGATGATGGCCGCCCCTGTGTTTGCAGCCGGTGACAAAGACCTCTGCCAGATCAACCTGGACAAAATCAACAATGGTAAAGCGCTGCTCGCCACCGACACCAGCGGTAAAAGCGGCGAGATTGACACTGCGGTCTCCCAGGCAAAGGCTGCCCACGCGGCCGGCGATGACAAGAAGTGCATCGAGATCACCTCCAAAGCCATCCAGGATTTGCAGAACAGCGAGAAAGGCGGCCAGTAAGCCCCTGACTGGCTCGCGGCCAACCTTCGGGTTGGCCTTCTGCGAACGTTTGGCGTACACTGCACAGGCTTGTCACTCACTAAGAAACAACGAGTTACAAGCACGGGGCCGTTTAGGATTCGACGCCGGTCGCGAAACTTTAGGTGCATGCCGAGTTGGTAACAGAACTCGTAAATCCACTGTTGCAACTTCTTATAGTTGCCAATGACGAAAACTACGGCCAGGAATTCGCTCTCGCTGCGTAAGCAGCCTTAGCCCTGAGCTTCTGGTACCTTCGGGTCCAGCAATCACCAGGGGATGTCTGTAAACCCAAAGTGATTGTCATATAGAACAGAATCGCCGTGCAGTACGTTGTGGACGAAGCGGCTAAAACTTACACAACTCGCCCAAAGCACCCTGCCCTTCGGGTCGCTGAGGGTTAACTTAATAGAAACGGCTACGCATGTAGTACCGACAGCGGAGTACTGGCGGACGGGGGTTCAAATCCCCCCGGCTCCACCACTTCGAAGCATCGACAGAACCCGCCTAGTGCGGGTTTTGTTGTTTCTGGGGTTTGGAAAACCCGGCCGGTGGGCCTTCGGAATTTTCCTTCAACATATCGCGCTGTTGGTGAACTGGCGTAACCCCATCCACAACGCTAACTTTTCCCCCGTCGCTGCCTATCAGCGACCGGCTTTGACAGGCCGAAAAGTGTAACCTTTCACACCCCTTGATTTAGCGGCATGCTTTGCATGTTCCGTCTCGTTCATGGCGGCTGTGCGTGGGGCATCTTCGGGTGCGCCGGGTTCCTACACTTCCGGTCTGTCAACCCGCGTACAGCTGCCACCCAATCCTGTTTGACAGCAGGGGGCGGTAGCTCCTTAAACAGTGTGGGAGCTTCATCATGAAAAAAATCACCCCCAATCCCCCAACAACCCTCTTCACCCTCGCCTCAGACATTCCGACAGAAACCCTGCTGATCCAAGCCAGCGAAACCCTCGCTTCGCTGAACGCCATCACCACCGATCTTGCCTTCGAACTCGGAGGTGCACACCGTCAAAAGCTATTGGCCAGCCAACAATTAATCGTGTTGGGTGAACTACTCGTCGAAAGTTTATTGAACACGCTTGCGCCCACTAACGACGCACAATCGTCTCCGCAGTAGCAAAACCCAAAAGGGCCGAGTCGCTTTACAGCAACCCGGCCTTAAGAAATCTCCGCACGCGACGCCCATCGAGATAATCGTGGCCTAAACATGAAGGATCCCCAATTTTTCTTACCAAAAATCGATAAATTGGAAAATTTAAAACACCTTCATGAGTCGGCAATTTAGGTTGCACCACACAAAAAAGACCCAAATCCATGGAAGCCGTCGGATACTTATACAGATCTATCAGGGGCTGATCCTATTTCACTTGCGGATCACCAGCCCAGTCAGGCGTTAGGTTTGCAGTACTCGACCGTCCGCATATGCTTACCCAACAGCTTGGCCGTATCAAAATCTAGGACGGAACCAAGGGCGGACACTGCTATTGCCATGAACGCGACTTTGATCAACAAGCGCGGCCACAGATCGGCTTTCAGCTCGGTCATAACCGGATTGATATTGATGCTTGGCCAAATTGAAGGTCGAGCGTGAACACGGCACTCCTATAGACTTACTTTGCTGTTGATCTGGAAGCGGATGGGACGACCAGCTCTCGCTTAGAATAGGCGCGTAGACACATTAAGAGCCGTCCGGCTCCGTGGGCTGGCCCTGTTGACAAACCAACGTTCTCATACACCTCATCGACGGACTGTTGGAGCAGCACGGAAGCACTCAACCACTAAAATTTGCGCCGGAATAGCTCCGCAAAAAACTGAGAATTTTGATCAGGTGGGAGTATTCAGGGGAGCTTTAGTGGCAAACTGGGCGGTCAGAAGATCCTATCCGATTGAGACGCTTTAAGCATGGCCGATAATTATGATGACTATTCCCGTGAGCAGCTGTTACGCCTAATCCGTGAACGCGATCGTGCCCCTAGGCTTGGCCTTGTATGGGAGCGGGACGAAATTGACCACGACTTGTCGGTTAATAACGATTTTGTGGCACTGGATTGGGATGAAAAATTGTCTTGCGGAGATGGGCCGCAGCAGAACCTGATCATCGAAGGTGATAATTTCGACGCCCTGCGCACCTTGCGCATGACTCACGCCGGCCGTGTGAAAGGTATCTATATTGACCCGCCATACAATACCGGAAACCGCGATTTTATTTACAACGACCGTTTTATTGACAAGGATGATAATTACCGCCACACAAAATGGCTAGAATTCATGTTCAGACGGTTGGAACTAGCTAAGGAGTTGTTAGCTGAGGACGGTGTAATTTTTGTATCTATTGACGACAATGAGGTGTTTCACCTTGGCCTGTTGATGGAACAGGTGTTTGGAGAAAAAAATTGTTTGGCAAAACTGATATGGCAAACGGATGGAAATTTCGATAATCAAGCTAGATTTAAAGTCTGTCATGAATACGTGCTTGTTTATGCGGTTGCAGAAAGTCAGGTAGGAGCACCGCCTACAATCGACCCCAACGCAGAGGAGACCGGCAAGCTTTTCCGTGACGTGATTCGGAATACTATTGTGAAGAACGGCCCCAAAAACCCGGTCTCAGAAATCCACCTGCCTGCTGGTTTTCCCGCCGACTTTGAGAGCGGTACAATCCCCGCTCGAATCGACAAATGGCCGCACTTTCTCTCAGACGCAGTGATCGAGGACGGAAAGCTCTCGACAGCTGTCATAGTAAAGAGTGGATGGGCGAACAAGCACCTTTGCGAACGCTTTATAGCAACCGGATTTGCTCCAGTTTGGGATACAAAGAATCAACTCACAACGTTCAAGCTCACGAGTACCGGAGCGATAGAAAATGTGAAGGTGAGGTCTGAAAATCAATCACACGTCATTTCGGTGATCAAAAATGTCGGCAGTGTTCAGTCCTCGGGGGCTGATCTGCTTGCGCAAGGCATAGATTTCACATATCCAAAACCAGTTGGCTTGATCAAATATCTCATCAGCATGATTGAAGATAAAAATGCCTTAGTTCTCGATTTCTTCGCGGGATCAGGGACAACAGGGCAAGCAGTTTTAGAACTCAACGCCGAAGATGGTGGCAACCGCAATTTTATTCTGGTTTCTAACACCGAAGCGACGCCAGACTTGCCAACCAAGAACATATGCCGCGACGTGTGCGCAAAACGTGTCAGTCAGGCTGTTACAGGCTACCAGAGAAAGAAGGGCGGAACTGTTGCCGCGCTTGGTGGTAGCTTCGCCTATCTGCGTTGCCGTCGTGTTCCAGCAGCAAACGTATTTCGCAGCATACAACACACACAAATATGGACGGCGCTACAACTAATTCATGAGGTGCCACTTACTCTTTACAAAGCCGCGTCCTCCCTGCAAATAGCACAAGGTAAGCGTGGCCTATTTATCTATGTGCCGAAGATAAGCGAAACAGTGTTGGACTTACTAAAAACGGCTATCTCCTCCGCGCCGGAGGCTGTGATTTATTCCTGGCAACCAGCTTTGCTCGCGCAGCGACTGTACGATCCGCGCATTTCTTTCGAGCCAATACCAGCGTTTTTAGTCAACCGCTTCGGCGCAAGATCTACTGCTAAAGGAGGCCGCTCGTGAGCGCACCAGCACCCAAGGGTTACCAGCGCGAAGCGGTCAGCAATGCGCTAGAGATATTTCGTTATGCGGAAAACCAACTTCGGCAAACCGATGATGTTGCCAGCAAGGCAGCAGCCACAGCGTTTAACGGCTGCTTACTGCTAGAAGCACCTACAGGGTCAGGCAAAACCCTTATGGCAGGGATGATTGCCGAAGCCTTTGCTGCACCTGACCGCGAGAGCAATGCGCAAATTGTTTGGTTCTGGTTCACGCCATTTTCAGGGCTGGTGGAGCAGGCCAAAGGAGCCATTAAGTCCACATTTTCGGGTCTCCGCGTGCGGGACCTGCAAGGCGACCGTATTACACGAGGCACCAAAAGTGGCGATGTATTTGTAACCACTTGGGCATCGGTAGCAGCCTCCAATCCCGCGAAACGCAAAGTCCACAATGGAGGCGAATTCACGCTCGCACTGGATGAGTTGATCCAAGAACTGCGAAGTGACGGTTTCAGGATTGGCGTGCTAGTGGACGAGGCGCACCATGGCTTCGCAAAAGCACCGGAGGCCGTACGTTTCTATCGTGAAACACTGCGCCCTGAGTTCACGCTAATGATTACCGCAACGCCGGATGATCATGATGTGGAGAAATTCAAGACGGCCGCAGGTATAAGCCATTTACACCGAATTTGTGTTAGCCGTAAAGAAGCGGTGGACGCAGGGCTCATCAAAGACGGGATAAAATCGATTGCTTACCTTGCTGCGGACGATCAAAAAGCACTAGTTGACTTCGCTGCAACTGCGCTTGCCGACGGATGGAGCATGCACAACGCCGTCAAACAATGCTTGCAGTCCGCAGGTATCAGCTTAGTGCCCTTGATGCTGGTGCAAGTAAGCAATAGCAGCACCTCGGTGGATGAGGCCCGTACGCGATTAGCCGCGCTTGGCGTCCCTGACTCAAAAGTAGCTTGGTATACCTCAACCGATCCGAATGACGATTTGTTATCGGTGGCAATTGACGAAAAAAAGGAAGTGTTGATTTTCAAGGTTGCGGTGGCGCTGGGGTTTGATGCGCCGCGCGCCTTCACTCTCGTATCCATGCGCGGCGCGAAAGACACTGATTTTGGCATACAGGTGGTGGGACGCATTCTACGCGTTCATAGCCGTCTGCAGGGACCCACCCTGGAAAATACACTTCCCGAGCTGCTTCGCTGTGGATATGTGTTTTTGGCGGATGCCGCGAACCAAGTTGGGCTAGTCAACGCCGGACAAAAAATCAACTCCATTCAAAGCGAGTTATCTAAAGTTTGCCCATTCACCATGGTGGTGACGATCGCGGGCAGCAATGAGATTCAAGTCAACCAAAACGGCCAAACCCAACTGCTATCTGTGCCGTATGTTCCACACCCATGGCCAACACAGACGACAAATTTGAGCAATCCTACGGATGACAACTCAGGTGCCGTTCCGATAAACGACAATCCGCTTTGGAAGCATACGGGGATTTTGACGAATTTGGTTCTGATGCCCACGGACCCAGGGCCGAGAACACAGAAAAAATCAGATGTACTCCATTCACCGTCAGTTGCGCCTGGCAACCAGCAATATTACGCTCGCGCCGATCTGCCGCGCACCTACAAGTCAGAGAAACTGCCTCTGTCTACCGGAGACTTATTGAACTGCATTGCGGCCAACATCGGCATTGACGATAAGGTGTTTAACGCAGGGTTTCGCCAGTCGGTAAAGGTGACTCGGCAGACAGTCGACTTGTTTGTCAAAGACAGCGATCACATGGAGGCTATGCAGGCTCGCTTGTCTGATTTGGAAATGGCGCGACGCGCGCAAAACGTGTTGTTCGATGCCGAATATTTAGACCCACGTGACCTCCATAATATCTTGTTAAGTCGGCTCAAAACTGAATACAACCATCGTGGCATTGATACGGATGACGCGGGCTTGGAAAACGCTTTGAACCGCATCATGGCCACTTACCCTAATCTCATTCGCTTGGCTGCGCGTGGTTGTGCGGCCAAATTTAAGGAAGTGTTTGATGCGGCCCCTTTGCCCCAATTTGTGGAGCTACCTGCAGGTTCAAGGAAGTCACGCCATAATATCTATGGTGTGATGCCTCAAGATTTAAATGGGCCAGAGAAATTATTTGCGGAAATGCTTGATTCTGACACCTCCGGATCGGTGGAATACTGGTTCCGTAATGAACCACGTAAGCCGTGGTCAATTGGTATTGTGATGCCAGGAGGCGAACGCTACTTTCCTGACTTCGCAATCAAGGTTGCAGGCCGTTCTGCGGGTGACGGCATCTTACTGGTGGAAATTAAAGGCAATCACATCCTAAACGGTGACGACACGCTGGACAAAATACTGGCATCCCACAAACTATATGGGTTGCCTGTGATGCTTGTTCAGGACTCTGGAGGGCGCTTCATGACCGTGAAGCACATCGAGAAAACAGGTCGCAATGAGCAGGATCAGATTTTCAGGATCGAAAGCCTCTCAGGGTATTAGTTTGCATATTTCAAAATAGTTATTAACACGCCTGCGGCGGCTAATGGGCAACTCTGGAAATGGTTGCTTCAATACTCCTAAGGCGAAAGATACAGTCGAAGGCTATGGGAGGTGTCCTGAAAACCACCTCCCGTATTTCCACTTGCATCGGTTGATGGGTCGACTTTAGCCGAGATAAAACGGAAACGAACGAAGCTGATCTAAAAACCAGATTTTACCGGGAGAGAATAGACTGAGGGTAGCACCTTTGTACTGTACCTCGATGACCCAACAAAGAAACATCTAGCGATCGTAGAAGCGGCGTACTGACTCTTGGCAAAGTGGGCTGAATAAACATCTCACTTTCTAGGCTCACGGTACGACGCATAATGATCCGAGCAAATGCAAACGGGTGGTCAATTAGAATATGCAGTATTCCAATTGGTATTGGGGGAAAAAATAATTCGTAATTAACACTATAAATAAAAACTTGCGAAATCAATTCCCCCCAGTTCAAAGCATCGGCAAAACGCACTTAGCGCGGGTTTTGTTGTATCTGGGGGTCGGAAAACCCGCAGTAAACGCTGCAAGGATGAGCACTGAGTTGAATAAAAATTCCTACGCCTACCTGATACCCGTCGTCATTGGCGCGCAAGCTGTCCTGGCCTTCACGCTGATCTGGCAAATCGGCATCTGGCCGACGATTCACTTCAACGCCTTGGCTGAAAAAGCCTGCCTGATCGCCTCGTTGTGGGTGACGCTGGTTGCGGTCGTGCTGCTGTGGCGCTACAAGAAGCCGCTTATCCAGCAGAAGAAAAAACGCGAATGGCCGAAGCTGGTGCTTGGGGTGTTTATCGCCAGTGGTGTGGTGCTGGTGCACCTGTTTGCAGCGGCGATTTACCTGACGAGTGCGGTGCCCGGCAGCTACATCAGCACGTATGAATATTCGCCGTCCGGACGCTATAGCTGCAGTGGTATCAAGGTGTTCGACGCGCAGTTAAACAAACGCATCAAAGTCTGTCAGCCGGGAGGGAGCTACGGCGGCGGTCAGGCTCGCGTCGATAAACGCAGCGGGCCTCTGGGGATAGTGGTGACATCGTCCGCGTTGCTCTGATCGCGGAAATGGCTGGAACGCCTGCCTCGGTTTCTCCTCAGCGAGCCTTACAAAAAACTGACACTCATTCATGAAATATTCAGAAGTGCTGACAGATACTACCCGATCGCCACGGCCGTTCCCCCGAACGGTCCCTTGCTTCGGTAGCCAGAACCATGACGCGTCCCGCTCCTCTGCTGCTCCTTCTCGCCGGTTTGTTGTTCTTCTTTGCCCTCGGTGGCCATGAGCTGCAAGGCTCCACCGAAGCCCGTGTCGCCGGGATCGCCATGGCCATGCACCTGGACAATGACTGGGTCATCCCCCGCCTGTTTCGCGAGCCCTTCCTGGAAAAACCGCCCCTGAGCCTGTGGCTGGACGCCGGTGCGATTCGCCTGTTTGGCGCAACCAGCGGGGCCGTGCGCCTGGCGTCGGCGTTTGCCGGGCTGTTCAGTGTGATGCTGTTTTACGCAATGCTGCGCAGGTTCGGGCGGCCGAAAAACATGGCGTTCTGCGCTGCGTTGATCCTGGCGACCATGGCCAGCTACTGGGGCAATGTGCGCGGCGTGGGTGAAGACTCACTGCTGAGCCTCGGCGTGACCACGGCGCTGCTGGCGTTCTACCAGGCCGTGCGGCCCGAGCGTGAAGGTTCCAGTGTGTGGGCCTGGGCGTTGTTTACGCTCGGGATGGTCATTGCGACCTTGAGCAAAGGTGTACTGGGCCTGGCGATGCCGGGCATTGTGATTTTTGTGTACCTGGCCAGCACCAGCATCATGGACAAACGTCTGCGCATCGGTGACTGGCTCAAGCCAGCGCTATTCACGCTGCTGGCGCTGGTGCCGCTGCTGATCTGGCTGGGGTTCCTGTTCCAGCGCGGCGGCATGCAAGCCGTGGCCGAGGTGTTGTGGACCAACAGCGTCGGGCGTTTCAGCGGCTCGTTTGTCGAGGCCGGGCATTACGAACCGTTTTACTACTACATCGCCAAACTGCCCGAAGCCTTCCTGCCGTGGAACATCCTGGTGTACCTGGGCCTGTGGCACTTCCGTAAAAGCCTGGTACAAAACCGCTACCGCCTGTTTTTCAGCGTGTGGCTGGTGGCGCAGTTCACCCTGTTGACGCTGGCGTCGAGCAAGCGCGTGGTTTACCTGATGGCGCTGACACCCGCCGCTGCGGTGCTTGCTGCGGAGTACGCGGGAGTGGTGTTGGAGTGGCTCAAAGCGAACAAGCCGGCGCTGTACCGTTATCACCGTGGCGTGATCGGCGGGGTGTTCACGCTGCTGATCGTCAGCTACATGACCGCCGCCTTCTGGTTTGCCCCCAAGGCCGACAAACGTGAGTCTTTCGTACCGGTGATCAGCCAGGCCAAGGCCTTCCAGACCGAAGGCAAAGAGGTGGTGTTGTTCCAGCCCAACGAACGCATCGCCGGGGCCAGCGTGTTTTATCTGCAGGCCTACTTGCCGATCCTGCAAACCGAAGCTGAGCTGCGCAGCTATCTTGCGGCCAAACCCGGTAACGTGGCGTTGCTGGATCGCACCGAGCAACTGAGCGAGAAGGTCACGGTCATCAAGGAAATGTCGATCAACCGCCAGCCTTACTTCTTCGTCGAGCAGTAAGGCCGGCGCAGGGCATCAATGCTTGGTGAGCTTGTCCAGGTAACCCATGGCAAACGCCGAGACCACGAAGGTCATGTGGATGATCACGTACCACATCAAATGCTGCGGATCGACGTTCTTGGCGTCCATGAAGATTCGCAGCAGGTGAATCGACGAAATCGCCACGATGGAGGCGGCCACTTTCATCTTCAGCGATGAAGAGTCCATGGTGCCAAGCCAGTTGAGCTTTTCCTTGTTCTCATCGATATCCAGCTGCGAGACGAAGTTCTCGTAGCCGGAAATCATCACCATCACCAGCAAGCCGCCCACCAGGGCCATGTCGATCAACGACAGCAGCAGCAGGATCACTTCCGACTCCAACATGGTGAAGATGTTAGGCAGGACGTGGATGATTTCCTGGAAGAACTTCAGCGCCAGAATCAGCAAGCCCAGGGAAAGCCCCAAGTAGATCGGCGCCAGCAGCCAGCGTGAGGCGTACATAGTATTTTCGATAAAGCGTTCCATTGGATCTCACACAGCTATGCTAAAAATGGCCGCGAGTATACCAGCCGCGTCCAAACACCTGTAACCGCGAGAAAACTGACCTGGGCGGCATCTGTAAGAGAATTTTTCTGCTAGTGTCGAGCCCATCAAATCAGCTCAATGCTGTGGAACAGGAAAACTCAGATGATGGATGTGCGATCCCCTTTGGCCTCTTTCGGCCTGTGTGCGGTGTTGCTGATGGCCGGCGGCTGCTCCCCCAAAGAAGAGCAGAAGCAGGCCACCCTCGAAGAGAAAACCGCGAAATTCGAGCAATCGCTGGACAGCATTCAAGACCCCAAACTGCGCGATGCCATCGCCGACCTTGGCGGCTCGCTGCTGTTGCTGGAACGGGCGCGAACCAAGCTGGCCACCAAGCCCATCGAAGCCGAATACGGCGAAGACACCCTGGCCCTGCTCAAGCACTACCCCACGCCCCAAGCCTTGGTCGACACCTACATCAACGGCCTGTTCGTGCTGCGCAAAGCCTCGCATTCCGACTACTTGACCGACTTGCAGCCGGTGTTTCCGTTCAACTTCAACACCCCGGACCAATTCCCCTTCCCCCACGGCCTGGAATGGCAGTCGGTGACGTTGAGCAACAACAAAGTCATCCCCTTCCAGCCGGAATGGTCGGAAACCGATCCGGGCATCCAGCTGAGCCCCAGCAGCTCCAACCTGACCAACCCCGATGACCTGACGGTGACGTACCCGTTCATCGAAGGCGTGGAGACCGAGAACAAAAGCCAGCCACAGCCCGTCAGCCTCAAGGGCGCGGTGGAGGTGGTGGCGCCGGGCAAGGTGTTGACCTTCGACTTGACGAAAAAGGACGTGGGCCACAAGCGCACCGAGGGCAATATCACCCTCAACCTGCTGCTGCTTGAGAAAAACTACGCCGAGATCGAGCTGACCAACAGCGCGCCACTGGCGCCGGAAGTCGGCGACGAATCGCCGAACCCATTGCTGGTGCAAGCGCGCGACAGCACCGGGCAATTTCTTACCCGCTCGGGTTCGATCAACGAAAACGCCGCGCAAGTGGCGTTCTACGAAAAACAATTGGCCGAGATGCAAAAGCAGACGGCCTGGTCGGACGCCTTTGAAAAGCAACTGACAGACGAGCAAAAAGCCCTCGAACACAAGCAGACCAGCCATTACGCCAAGGTGTACTTCAATGGCCTGATCGAAAACCTGCAAGTCAACGTGCTGGATTTTTCCAAGGCCACGCTCACCCGCAAAGACCTCGACCTGCCGGTGCTGCGCTTCGACAAGAACAGCCTGCAGAGCACCGTGCAAGCCTTGCCGATGCCGGTCACGGTGTATGACGACAGCGCGCCGAGCTGGCTCAAGGATGCGTCAATGACCGAGGAGCAGCTGAAAAAAAGCGTCACCATCAGTCAATCGACCGAAGACGCCAGCGCCGCGAAGATCGTGTTTGACCACCCGTTCACGTTCAACGACGACCTGGTCGGCGCCGAGCGCAACAACAGCGATGCGCCGATTACCTTCTTCACGGCGGACGACAAAGGCGAACGCGGCGAGCCTATTGAGCTGCCGACTGAAGCCTTTGAGATGAATGCAGGAAGCGGCACGCTCACCTACGACCTCAACCTGTTCCCGGAAACCCCAGCGTTTGCGGTGGGTTCGGTGCCGCTGTTCCTGGCCACCATCGAGAAAGCCACGATTGATATCGCCAAGCTGCCCAAGGGCCTGTCGCTCAAGGACAACGCGCTGATCGTCGATCAAAAGGAATTTCCCGCCGACAGCTGGCGCTTCTACGCCAAGGACGCCAGTGGCAACTACCTCAAGGAAATCCTCAGCGTCAGCCACCGCGCCGAGGAATACGGCACAGCGCTGTTTGACGTGCATTATTTCTACGGCCAGCCGACCACACTGGAAAGCTACCAGCGCACCGACCTCGACACCGTGCAATACGGTTTTGAGGTCAAGCTGGACAAGCCCGAGAGCAAATAAGCCTTAGTGAACCGATCGTTCCCACGCTCTGCGTGGGAACACATCCTGTGACGCTCCGCGTCACCCCGCGCAAGGCTGGAGCCGCACGCAGAGCGTCGAGGGCGGCGTTACCACGCAGAGCGTGGGAACGATCATTCACAAGGCTAGGCGCTCATGTCCGCCGTTGAGCTGTCGCAGATGGGCCTGTAAGTGCAGGCACCAGATCTGCGGGTCATCCGCCAGCTCATAGCCGTGCAGCGTCAGGCTTTCGACGATTGATCCCAGAATGGTTTCTGCCACAAAAGGCCCATGGAACGGGCCTTGGGACTTGATGGTGGAAGGCTGTTCACCGGTCATTCCGGCGGCAAACAACAACGTCCACATCCCGTTATCCCCCGCGAGAGGGCGAATGGAGCATTCGATACGGGTGACCAGGCCCAGGCATTGGCGGGTAAGGCAAAGGTTGCGCGGCATGGCGGCGACCCTCGGTAGATCGGTGTTCAACCTCAATTACACGGCGAGGCTGTCTCTATCCTGCGACTCCAGTGGATATCCTTAGAACTCAGAATAGAAGAAAACCAGTACAAACCAAGGTTGTAGGGACCAACGGGCGTTGGTGCCGTAGATTAGAGTCAAAATTGTGGCGAATTAGCGGAGGATTCCGAATGTGCCGACGATCCAATGTGGGAGCGGGCTTGCTCGCGAATGCAGTCTGTCAGACACATTGATACTGACTGATCCACCGCTTTCGCGAGCAAGCCCGCTCCCACATTAACCGCGTGCTGACAACAATCAGGTTGGCTTGGCTTCGGCCAGCGCCTGCTGCGCCAACTCCTTCTCGGCCTCCTTCAGATCATCCTCGCTGATCATCTCGGCAATCGCGCGCAAACGCTCGACCACGCGCGCATTCACGCTGCCTTCGGGGAATTGCCCTTCTTCGTCCGGCTCACCCGCAGGCTCACCGACCAACAAGCTCAACGCCTCATCCGCCTGACGCACGGCATAGATGTGGAACTGCCCGTTGCGCACGGCCTGCAGCACCTTCTCGTCGAGCATCAGCGTGGCGACGTTGGCCTGCGGAATGATCGCGCCTTGCTCACCGGTCAACCCGCGCGCTTCGCAGAGGCGGAAGAAGCCTTCGATCTTCTCGTTGACCCCGCCCACCGCCTGCACTTCACCGAACTGGTTGATCGAGCCGGTGATGGCAAAGCACTGCTTGAGCGGCGTCTTCGACAAGGCCGAAATCAAGGTGCATGCCTCGCCCAAGGATGCACTGTCGCCGTCCACGTACCCGTAGGACTGCTCCAGCGCGATACTCGCCGAAATCGCCAACGGGAATTCCTGGGCGTACCGGCTACCGAGGTAACCGGTGAGGATCATCACACCCTTGGAGTGGATCGGCTGGCCGAGGTTAACTTCACGCTCGATGTCGACAATGCCGCTGCCGCCCGGGTATACCGTGGCGGAAATCCGTGCCGGCACGCCGAACGCCGAATCCCCCACCTCCAGCACCGTCAGCCCGTTGCACTTGCCGACCGCCGCACCGGCGGTATCAATCAGGATCACCCCGGCGAGCATGTCGTCGAGAATCCGCGCCGATACACGACCAGTGCGCGTGGCCTTGGCCTTGAGCGCGCGCTCGATATGGCCGGCATCGGTCATCTCATCGCCTGCCAGGTGGCGGATAAAGTCCGCCTCGCTGACCAGTTGAAACAGGTCGCCGATGCGCGCCGACAAACGCCCCTGGTGTTCAGCCAAACGTGCGCTGTAAGTCGCCAACCGCGCGACCGCGTCCGACGTCAGCGGCGCCATGCCTTCTTCCGAGGTGCGGGTTTTGAGCAACTGGGCGAACTGCTCCAGGCTTTCGTCGACCATCGGGATGTCTTCGTCGAAGTCCACCAGTACGCGGAACATCTCCTGGAAGTCCGGATCGGCGTCTTGCAACGCGTAGTACAGCTGGCGCGAACCGATGATGATCACCTTGACCTGCAACGGAATCATTTGCGGGTTAAGCGTCACGGTGGCCAAGCGGCCCAGCTCACCCAGCGGCGATTCCATCTTCAGCTTGCGCGACTGCAGGGAACGCTTGAGGGCGTCCCACACAAACGGCTCGCCGAGCATTTTTTCGGCTTCCAGGATCAGGAAACCGCCATTGGCACGGTGCAAAGCGCCCGGGCGCAGTTGGCGGTAGGTGGTGTACAGCGCGCCCTGGTCGGTGCTGTATTCAATACGGCCGAACAGGTTGTCGTAAGTCGGGTGCGGCTCAAACACCACGGGCGCGCCGCCGTTGACCGGGTGGCCGACCACCAGGCTCGGGCAGTATTGCTCTTCGAGCAGCTTGCGCGCCTGGGCGTCGGTCTTGGCGTCATCCACCAATTGCTCGACCACGGTTTTGAGCAGGTACACCTGCATGGCTTGCAGGTAACCGCAGACGGCGGCGTTTTCCGCGTACTTTTCCGACAGCGGCGCCAGCAAAGGCTGCAGGGCCAGGGTGATGGTTTCTTCGTTGAATTGGCGCAGTTGGTTGTTCGACTCGCGCTTCCACTGCGGCAGGCTGGCCAACTCTTCGTTGAGGCGTTCTTCCAGCTCGGAAATATCCGTGTGGAAGCGCTCGCGATCAGCTTCCGGCAGTTGCGAAAACTCCGCTTCGTCCAGCGCCTTGCCGTCGAGCATCGGCGTGAACGCGATGTTGGAGCTGTCGCGGTACAGCGCCACGTCTTTTTCCAGGGCCAGGCGTTCGATCACGTCCAAGGCCTTGTCGTAACGCTGGTTGAAGGCACGGTCGATGGCGCTTTTGCGCTGTTGATAAGTCGGGTGTTCGAATACCGCCGGGAAGGTGGCGACGAGGTTATCGACCAAAGCGTTGATATCGGCGATGAACGCCGCCGCGCCGCCGCCCGGCAATTCGAGGGCACGCGGCTCGCGCGGCTCATCAAAATTATTCACGTAGACCCAGTCCGCCGGGGTCTGCAGGCGTTTGCCTTCGGCCTTCAGGTAGCGTTTTACGAACGAAAAGCGGCCGGTTCCCGGCTCGCCCATGACAAACACGTTGTAACCGGGGCGTGGCATGGCCACACCGAACTGCAAGGCTTCAACCGCACGTTCCTGGCCAAGCACACCGCGAAAGGGCTCCAAATCATTGGTGGTCGAGAAGCTGAACTGTTCAGCGGAGAAAGGGCGAGTCAGCGCTTCGGGCGCTAGACGCAAGCTGGCAGCAACAGGATCAGGCATCGGGCTTCCTTACATCAGGCGGGGCAGATGACGGCATTCTGGCTCCCGGTTACGCGCTCTGGCAAGGCGCGACTTTGGGAAAGCATAGCCAGGGGATGGGTCTTACAAAAAAATCGCGGCGGCTGTTTGCAAAAACACTGTTTGTTTTATAAAAAATCACGGAACCCCTGGAACGTGCCTAAACTCCAAACTGCGCGGGTTGGACTAATAACTGGCCCCTAGGGCGCTATGAAGTGCCTGAACCCTTGTCCATTGGTTTTGCACACAAAGAGAACAAAGCTATGAAACGGATCCTTCTTGGTACTCTCTTCACCGTCGTCTCCCTCAATGCAATGGCTGAAGCACCCGGTGGCCCGAACTGCGGTTGGGGCAACATGTTGTTCGAAGGCCAGCGCGGTACTCCTGCGCACTTCCTCGCTTCCACCACCAACGGTACCTCCGGTAACGCCACCTTCGGCATGACCTCTGGCACCAACGGTTGCAGCACCAATAGCGCCCTGACCTACGGCGGCAAGTCCTGGATTGCCATGAATGGCATGATGAACGAGCTGTCCGAAGACATGGCCAAAGGCAACGGCGAAGCACTGACCACCTACGCGGTGGTACTGGGCGTTGCACCGGAAGATCGCGAGCACTTCGCTGCCGTGACTCACGAGCACTTCCAGCAGATCTTCAGCAAAGCTGACGTAACCGCTGACGACGTGCACAACAACACCCTGGCTGTACTGAAAAGTGATGCCCGCCTGGCGAAATACGCTACCCAGGCTTAAGCTCGACCCGCCCGCGCCTTTCGAGGCGCGGGTTTTATTTTGGACCCGCCTCCCCTTTGGGTCTCACTATTTCCGACTTAAGTTGCCCCTATGCTCAAACGCTTTGCCTGGTTGGCACTCTTCGCCTGCGCCCCGCTGTATGCGGCCCCGCATATTGATGATCAACGTTTGCAGCAATTGGCCAACGATCCGTTCTGGCTGTCTTTGGGCCATTACGAAGCCGGCAAGCTCAAAGGCTGGCGCAGCTATGTCAGCGACAAGAAGTTCTTCCTCGCCGCCGATGGCGCACACCATCCGGACCAGGAACTGAAAGCCACCGTAGACGCGCTGTATGCCCCCGCCAGCCTCGGTGAAAAACACGCCCAATGCGTTTACCCCGCACGCACCCGCTGGCTCAAGGATCAGCTGCAGCTGACCGACCTGCCCGCCGTGGACTGCAAAGAATTCAAGCAATGGTTCAAGGACGTCGCGCCCCATAGCGCGGTGATGATCTTCCCGGCGGCCTACCTCAACAGCCCGTCGTCGATGTTCGGCCACACCCTGCTGCGCATCGACCAGGCTGACGTGCAGAGAGACAAGACCGCCCTGCTCAGCTACGCGATCAACTTCGGCGCCTACATTGAAGGCTCCGACAACAGCATTCTCTACGCCTGGAAAGGCCTGATGGGCGGCTACCCCGGCCTGTTCGCGCTGGTGCCGTATCAGGAAAAACTCTCGGAATACCGTAGCCTCGAGAACCGCGACCTGTGGGAATACCGCCTGAATCTCACCCAAGTCGAGACCGAGCGCATGGTCGAGCACGTGTGGGAGCTCAAGCAGATCCAGTTCGACTACTTCTTCTTCGACGAAAACTGCTCCTACCGCCTGCTTGAACTGCTGCAAGTGGCGCGCCCGAGCCTGCGCCTGACCGAGCAATTCCCACTGACAGCCATCCCGACCGACACCGTGAAAGCGGTGAAAGAAGCTGGCCTGGTGGAGAAAATCGACTATCGCCCGTCCCGTGAACGCGAGCTGCTTGAACGCGCCAAGCCGTTGGATGGCGATGAGCAGCAATGGGTGCTGAAAATCAGCGATGACCAGAAGCAATTGCAGGAGCCGGCCTTCAAAGCCCTGCCCCGCGACCGCCAGGCGCTGATCATCGACGCGGCTTATCGCCTTGGCCGCTACCGCGCCAACGGCCTGGAGCGCGACACCGAGCGCTCGCAACGCAGCTTCGAACTGCTGCGCGCAATTAACCAGAACCCTGCGCCCGACCTGCAGATCGAACGCCCCGGCTTGCCGGAAGACGGCCATGAATCGCGTACCTGGCAAGCCGGCATCGGCACCCGCGGCAGCAAAACCTTCGGCGAGTACGGCCTGCGCATGGCCTACCACGACCTCAACGACAACGCCGAAGGCTTCCCGCTGGGCGCGCAGATTGAAATCCTGCAAATGAAACTGCGCCAGTACGAAGGCAACCACTGGCAACTGCAACAACTGGACTTGGCCACCATCCGCTCCCTGACCCCGCGCAACGCGCTGTTGCAGCCGTGGTCATGGCAAGTGACCGGCGGCCTGGAACGCGTGCCGGGCAAACACGACGACGAAACCCTGGTGGCTCACGTCAACGGCGGCGCCGGTGGCACCTGGCAACTCACCGACGACATGCTCGGCTTCGCCCTCGGCACCGTGCGCGTGGAACACAACAACGACTTCAGTGAGGCCATCTCCCCGGCAGCCGGCTTTAACACCGGTGTGTTGTGGAAAAACCCGCTGGGGAATTTGAGCCTGGAAGCCAAGGGCGACTTCTTCACCAATGGCGAAGTGCGGCGCAGTGTCAGCTTGAACCAGCAGTGGGAGTTGTCGCGCAACCTCGGGCTACGCCTGAGCGCCCAGCGCGAGTACAGCCATTTGTCTACGCCGGTGAATGAAGTGATGCTGGAAGTGAAGTGGTATCACTACTGACCAAAACGATACAAAGATGATCATTCCCACGCTCCGCGTGGGAATGCATCCTGTGACGCTCCGCGTCACGACCTTGAAATCGGACGCAGAGCGTCCACGGCGGCATTCCCACGCAGAGCGTGGGAACGATCAGTGCCGGTGTATCAGTCACTGATTTTCAGCAGACCCACCGCCTTCGCAGGCAAGCCCGCTCCCACATTTTTGCCTCGCGTATAGTCAGATGCATCCCATTGCCCGCCCAATCAGGAGCTCCATCAACATGGCTGTTAACTGCACCACGCTCGAAGAAATCCGCGACAACATCGACCGCCTCGACCAACAAATTGTCACCCTGCTGGCCGAACGCGGCCGCTTTGTCTCCCAAGCCGCGCGCTTCAAAAAAGACACCGATGGCGTCAAGGCGCCACAACGGGTTGAACAGGTGATCGCCAAGGTGCGGGGTTTATCCGAGGCGGTGGGTGCCAACCCTGAAGTGACTGAGCAGGTGTATCGCGCGATGATTGCGGCGTTTATTGAGCAGGAATTGGCAGAGCATGCTGCGCTGGCGAGCTTAGCCACGGATTAGATCGTTCCCACGCTCCGCGTGGGCACGCATCCTGTGACGCTCCGCGTCACGACCTTAAAGCAGACGCAGAGCGTGGGAACGAGCACTGGCCCTTTAACCCAACACCTTTCTCACCTCGCTTTCACGCCTCCCCGACAATTCCCTGACTAGACTCCTTTCATCAGCCGTGAAACGGCCAGGGAGTACGCCATGTGGCGGTCTGCGGTAATGCTGTGCGCGGTAGTGTGGTTGGCGGGTTGCCAATCAACCCATCAGGAGTTACTGGCCAAAGGTTATCCACCGGCCTTTGCCGATGGCTTTGATGACGGTTGCAGCAGCGGTCGCCAGGCTGCTGGAGTGATCAGCGGGGAGTTTCGCAAGAATGTGCCGCGCTATCTGAAAGACCGTGAGTACGCCGGAGGCTGGGAAGATGGCTTTCGCCAGTGCAAGGCGATGCGCGAGAACGAAGAGTTGCGCGACTACAAGGACAACCACTGGGACGAGCGTGAGCGGGCTTGGCAACAGGAGAAGGACCGTGACGCCGCCAGGGCTTATCGGTCGCAATAGGTCGCTGATCGTTCCCACGGTCCCCGTGGGAATGCACCCTGTGACGCTCCGCGTCGCAATCTCAAAATAGGACGCAGAGCGTCCAGTGCTGCATTCCCACGCAGAACGTGGGAACGATCGCGCGGCGACCATGGCCCAAACTCCATAGAGGGAGAATGTCATGAGCCGAGCTTTTGTTAACGAAGACAACGCCGCCGCCCAGGCCGATCAACCGGTGGAGCGTCAGGTCAGTGAGCAACCCAATCACCTGACTGCGCAAGGGTTGGCGCAATTGCAGGCCAAGGTCGCGCAGTTGCAGCACGAATACAGCGTCGAGTCCGCCAAGGACGACAAGCAGCGTCAGGCGGATCTTGAGCGGGATTTGCGCTACTTCAACCAGCGGGTGCAAAGCGCCCAAGTGGTGGCGCCGGCGACCTCAACCGAAAAGGTGCAGATCGGCAGCTGGGTGACTTTTGCCAACGAACAGGACGAACAGCAGCGCATTCAATTGGTCGGTGAAGACCAGGCCGACGCCAGCGCCAACCTGATCAACTGGGGTTCGCCGCTGGGCCGTGCATTGCTGGGCGCCGAGGTCGGCGACGAGGTGCTGTGGAAGCGTCCCGTCGGTGATCAGGTGATTGAAGTGCTGCGCGTGGAGCCCGAGGCTTAGACGATGCCCTGGGCCAGCATCGCGTCGGCGACTTTCACGAAGCCCGCGATGTTCGCGCCCTTCACGTAATTGACCCGGCCATTTTCTTCGCCGTAGTGCACGCACGCGTGGTGGATCGACTGCATGATTGCGTGCAATTTGCTGTCGACTTCGCCTGCTGTCCACAGCAGGCGCATGGCGTTCTGCGACATCTCCAGGCCACTTACGGCCACGCCGCCCGCATTGGAGGCTTTGCCCGGCGCGAACAGAATGCCCGCCTCGATGAAGATATCCACAGCCTCCAAAGTGGTCGGCATGTTGGCGCCTTCGGCGACGCACATACAGCCGTTGCGCAACAGCGTGCGGGCGGCCTCGCCGTCGAGTTCGTTCTGGGTCGCACAGGGCAAGGCGATGTCGCAGGCCAGTTCCCAGGGCGTTTCACCGGCGCGAAATTCCAGCCCGTAACGGGAAGCCAATTCACTGATGCGCCCGCGTTGCACGTTTTTCAGCTCCAGCAGCGCCGACCATTGCTCCTCGGTCAAACCGCTTTCGGCGTACAGGGTGCCTTCGGAGTCGGACAGGGAAATCACTTTGCCGCCCAGGTCCATGACTTTGCGCGCCGCGTATTGCGCGACGTTACCGGAGCCGGAGACCGCCACGCGCTTGCCTTCAACCCGCTGGCCGTTGCGCTTGAGCATTTCTTCGGCGAAGTACACACAGCCGAAACCCGTGGCCTCAGGGCGGATCAGGCTGCCGCCGTAGGTCATGCCTTTGCCGGTCAGCACCGAGGTGAACTGGTTGCTGAGGCGCTTGTACTGGCCAAACAGGAAGCCGATTTCACGCGCGCCCACGCCGATATCGCCGGCCGGCACGTCCACGTCGGCGCCGATGTGGCGGTACAGCTCACTCATGAACGCTTGGCAGAAACGCATCACTTCGGCGTCGCTCTTGCCCTTGGGGTCGAAGTCCGAGCCGCCTTTGCCGCCGCCCATAGGCAACGAGGTGAGGGAGTTCTTGAAGGTCTGTTCGAAGGCGAGGAATTTCAGCACGCCGAGGTTCACCGACGGGTGAAAGCGCAGGCCGCCTTTGTAGGGGCCGATGGCGCTGTTCATCTGGATACGGAAGCCACGATTGACCTGGACCTTGCCGTGATCATCCACCCACGACACCCGAAAGGTAATCGCACGTTCCGGCTCGCAGATGCGCTCCAGAATGCCCGAGCTCAGGTAGTGCGGGTTGGCTTCAAGAAACGGCCACAGGCTGCGCAGGACTTCTTCTACGGCCTGGTGGAATTCCGGTTGGTCGGGGTCGCGTTTCTTGAGGCGGGAAAGGAAGGATTCGACAGATTCGATCATGGAAACGTCTCGGCAAATTGATTGTTTTTAAGGGAGATTGAGCCGGACCTTAGCAATTCATGTTGCACCTGAAAAGCGCAAAATGTCGCCTTTGTGAATTTAAATGGTGCATTGGATATAAATAAGTGGCCTTATTTGCACCAGGAAAGGGATTTCAACTGAGGGAATGCACCAAAGGTTAAACCGCCTTCGCGAGCAAGCCCGCTCCCACATTTGATCGATTTCCAACTATGGAATGCGGTCGAATGTGGGAGCGGGCTTGCTCGCGAATGAATTCACCTCGGTTCAGCTGAATAGCACGCAAAAAAAACGGAGCCCGAAGGCTCCGCTCTTTCCAACCTACCCAAATCAGGCCAGTTTTTTGTGCCGTACACGATGCGGCTGGGCTGCTGCTTCGCCCAAGCGCTTTTTACGGTCCGCTTCGTACTCGGTGTAGTTACCTTCGAAGAACACCGCTTGCGAGTCGTCTTCGTACGCCAGGATGTGGGTCGCGACGCGGTCAAGGAACCACCGATCGTGAGAGATCACAATGGCGGCGCCCGGGAAGTCCAGCAGGGCTTCTTCCAGGGAACGCAGGGTTTCAACGTCGAGGTCGTTGGACGGTTCGTCGAGCAGCAAGACGTTGCCGCCTTCTTTCAAGGTCAGGGCCAGGTGCAAGCGACCGCGCTCACCACCGGACAGGTCCTTGACGAACTTCTGCTGGTCGCCGCCTTTGAAGTTGAAACGGCCGACGTAGGTACGCGACGGGATTTCATAGTTGCCGATGCGGATCTGGTCGGAACCGTCGGAGATTTGCTGGAACACAGTCTTGCTGCCGTCCAGGTCTTCGCGGCTCTGATCAACGCAAGCAAGCTGCACGGTTTCGCCGACTTCGATGGTGCCCGAATCCGGGGTTTCCTTGCCCATCAGCATGCGGAACAGGGTGGATTTACCCGCACCGTTACCGCCGATAACGCCGACGATCGCGCCTTTTGGCATCGAGAACGACAGGTTGTCGATCAACACGCGATCGCCGTAGCCTTTGGTGACGTTCTTGAACTCGATGACCTTGTCACCCAGGCGTGGGCCGGCCGGGATGTAGATCTCGTTGGTTTCGCTGCGCTTCTGGAATTCCTGCGACTGCATTTCTTCGAAGCGTTGCAGACGTGCCTTGGATTTGGACTGTCGGGCCTTGGCGCCTTTGCGCACCCACTCCAGTTCTTCCTTCATGGCTTTTTCGTGGGCCGATTGCTGCTTGGATTCAGCGGCCAGACGGTCGGACTTGGCTTCCAGCCAACCGGAGTAGTTGCCCTCGTAAGGGATACCGGCGCCACGGTCGAGCTCGAGGATCCAGCCGGCAACGTTGTCCAGGAAGTACCGGTCGTGCGTGATCGCAACCACGGTGCCCGGGAAATCGTGAAGGAAGTGTTCCAGCCAGGCGACGGAATCGGCGTCCAAGTGGTTGGTTGGTTCGTCGAGCAGCAGCATGTCGGGGGCCGACAGCAGCAGGCGGCACAGGGCCACCCGACGTTTTTCACCACCGGAGAGGAATTCGACCTTGGCGTCCCACGCCGGCAGGCGCAGCGCATCGGCGGCGACTTCCAGTTGGCGCTCCAGGTTGTGACCGTCGCCGGCCTGCAAGATGGCTTCGAGCTTGGCCTGTTCGGCGGCCAGCTTGTCGAAGTCGGCATCCGGTTCGGCGTAGGCAGCGTAGACCTCGTCCAGGCGCGCCTGGGCGTCCTTGATGACGCTGACAGCCTCTTCGACCACTTCACGCACGGTCTTGGTCGGGTCCAGGATCGGCTCTTGCGGCAGGTAGCCGATGTTCAGTTCCGGCATCGGGCGGGCTTCGCCTTCGAACTCGGTGTCGACGCCAGCCATGATTTTCAGCAGCGTGGACTTACCCGAACCGTTGAGGCCGAGCACGCCGATCTTGGCGCCGGGGAAGAAGGACAGCGAAATGTTTTTCAGGATTTCCCGCTTCGGCGGAACAACTTTTCCCAGCCGATGCATGGTGAAGACGTATTGAGCCATGGTGAACCTAGCGTCAGTGACTGATGAATTAAGCGGGCGAAGCCCGTGCAGGCCATGCGCCGCGCGGGCCGTTGACGGTGGTCAATGCCTTCGTGCGCAAAAAGCCTGAATGTCTGGGGCTGGAACGCCCCCGCGTAACCGGCAAAGCTACCTGAATGCGCTTGGTCAGTCCAGCCAGGCGGGGCTGGCACTTTGCCACAAGTCAAGGCATGCTAGCCGCCCTCCGGGCGTCCGGCTTATAGTGCACGTCGCGCGCCAGTCCAGCCAAACCGCAGGATCACAGCTTGTCCAAAGTCACGCCGCCCACTCCCCTGCGCGCCGCTCATATTGCGCCGGGAGCGCCCCTGCACGGCACCCTCAAAGGCGCATTGGCGACGCTTGTCCTGATGTTGCTCGCGTTATTGTTCTGGCAGTTGCTGGACCAACTGCAGCAAAACCAGAAAAACCAGCAGCAATACACCATCGACTACAGCGCCGACCTGGCTGAACAGATCAGCCTGAACATGGCCCTGAGCGCAAAAATCGCCCTGAATTTGCTGCCGATGGTCGAGCCACCGCGCAACGACGAACAGCAACAGGCCTTGATGCGCACCTTGCAGCGCTCGCTGCCGGAACTGCGCAGTGTCGCCCTGCTCGCCCCCAGCGGCGCGATGATCAGTGACAGCGCCAAAGACAGCCAGGACAGCGCCTGGCTGGAAGAACTGGTGCAACGCAGCCATTCGCAACCTTATTACCTGAGCAACAACCCCGACGGCACCATCATCTATTTGTTGCTGCACCAACCCAGCGGCGGCTCGCGGATGTACTGGGCGCTGCGCCTGGCGCCCAACTACCTGAGCAACCTGACCCGCCAGGACGGCCAGGGCCAGCGCCCGATGTGGGCCATCGAGAACCGTCTGAACCACCGCGTGGTCAGCCGTGACAGCGGCATGCCGGCACAGTGGACCTCTGCGCTCACCCCAGACGAATTGAATAAAAGCGTGTTGGTCACGCCCCTGAGCAAAAGCGACTGGCAGTTGCGCGGGCTGTTTGACCGCAGCGCCGTGCTGGAGCAGTTGCTGCCGGCGTTTATCGGCAAATGCCTGTTGGGCCTGGCCTTCTCGCTGATCCCGGTGATCGTGCTGCTGAACATGCGCCGTCGCCAGCGCCAGGTGCATGAAGGCCGGCGGCGCTATCAGGACATTTTCGAAGGCACCGGCGTGGCGCTTTGCGTGCTCGACCTGTCGGGCCTGAAGGCGTTCTTCGACAAGGCCCACATGCAAACCCGCGAGCACTTGCAGGCCTGGCTGCACAACAACGCCCAAGAACGCCAGCAACTGCTCAAGGAATTGCGCGTCACCGAGGTCAACCAGGTGGCTGTGCGCCTGTTGAACGTCAGTTCTTGCGAGCAGGCCTGGGAGCGCCTGATCGATGACTGCCCGCGTAACGCCACGGCCATCGGCTACCAGGTATTGGAAGCGGTATTGACTCAGCAAAAACAGCTGGAACTGGAAATCCAGCTCAGCGACGTCGCCGGCAATGATCAATACCTGTGGCTGGTGATGCGCCTGCCCGAGCAGCACGATGACTTCAAGGCCGTGATCCTGAGCATCAGCGACATCACCAGCCGCAAGCTGATCGAACTGTCGCTGGTGGAGCGTGAGAGTTTCTGGTCGGACGTGGTGCGCACCGTGCCGGATCACCTGTATGTGCAGGACGTAATCAGCCAGCGGATGATTTTCAGCAACCACCATTTGGGCCACACCCTCGGCTACAACCGCGCCGAACTGCAGCAAATGGGCGAATACTTCTGGGAAATCCTGCTGCACCCCGAAGATGCCGAGTATTACCACGACTTGCGCCAGCAACAGCGCGAGGTCGGCTACACCACCCAACTGCAATGCCAGCTGCGCTTTCGCCATCGCAATAACCAATGGCGGCGCTTCGATATCCGCGAGCAGGCCCTGGCCCGCGACAAAACGGCCGTGGTCACGCGAATCATCGGCGTGGCCAAGGACATCACCGACCAGATCGAAGCCAGTGAATCCCTGCGTGACAGCGAGCAACGCTACCGCATGCTGGCCGAAAGCATCAGCGACGTGATCTGCTCTACCGACAGCCAGCTTGCGCTTAATTACATCAGCCCGTCGGTCAATGCCGTGCTGGGTTATGACGTGGATTGGGTGTTCAAGAACGGCTGGCAGTCGATCATCGCCAACCCGCAACAACTGACCGGCATCTATAGCCTGGTGGAGCAAGTCAGCCGCTCGCTGGGCGACGCGACGGCGCTGAACACGCTGCGCGACGAAGTACAGACGCAGTTGTTCCTGTTCGACTGCCTGCGCGCCGATGGCCGCAAAGTGCCGATCGAATTGCGCCTGGTGCTGGTGTGGGATGAGCACGGCGCATTTGAGGGCATCCTGGGTGTAGGCCGCGATATCAGCCAGCAACGCCGCGCCGAGAAAGACCTGCGCATGGCGGCCACCGTATTCGAACACTCTACTTCAGCGATCCTGATCACTGACCCGGCGGGTTACATCGTGCAGGCCAACGAGGCGTTCAGCCGAGTCAGCGGCTATGCCGTGGCGGATGTGCTCGATCAGTTGCCGAACATGCTCACTGTCGACGAACAGCAGGAAGCCCACCTGCGTTATGTGCTCAAGCAACTGCACCAGCACAGCACTTGGGAAGGCGAAGTGTGGCTGAAACGGCGCAATGGCGAACATTACCCGGCCTGGGTCGGCATTACCGCCGTGTTCGACGATGAAGGCGACCTGGCCAGCTACGTGTGTTTCTTCAGTGATATCAGTGAGCGCAAGGCCAGCGAACAGCGCATCCACCGCCTTGCCTATTACGACGCCCTGACCCACCTGCCCAACCGCACGCTGTTCCAGGACCGCCTGCACACTGCCTTGCAGGCGGCGGAACGGCAGAAGTCGTGGGTGGTGCTGATGTTCCTCGACCTCGACCGTTTCAAGCCGATCAACGACTCCCTCGGCCACGCCGCCGGCGACCGCATGCTCAAGGAAATGGCCACGCGCCTGCTGGGCTGCGTGGCCGAAGACGACACCGTGGCGCGCATGGGCGGCGACGAGTTCACCTTGCTCCTGCAACCGCGCGTCAGCCGTGAGATGGCGCTGAATCGCGCGATCACCGTGGCCGAGCAGATTCTGGCCAGCCTGGTGAAGCCGTTTGTGCTTGAGGGCCGCGAGTTCTTCGTGACCGCCAGTATCGGCATCGCCCTGAGCCCGCAGGACGGCAACGAGCTGAGCCAGCTGATGAAAAACGCCGACACCGCGATGTACCACGCCAAGGAACGCGGCAAGAACAACTTCCAGTTCTATCAGGCGGACATGAACGCCAGTGCGCTTGAACGCCTGGAGCTGGAAAGCGACTTGCGCCACGCGCTGGAGCAGAACGAATTCGTGCTGTATTACCAGCCGCAGTTCAGCGGCGATGGCAAACGCTTGACCGGCGCCGAAGCCTTGCTGCGCTGGCGCCACCCGCGCCGTGGGCTGGTGCCACCGGGGGATTTCATTCCGGTGCTGGAAGAGTTGGGGCTGGTGGTGGACGTCGGCGACTGGGTACTCAGCGAAGCCTGCCGCCAACTCAAGACCTGGCACCAGAACAAGGTGCGCGTGCCGAAAGTCTCGGTGAACATCTCGGCGCGGCAGTTCTCGGACGGCCAGTTGGGCGAGCGTATCGCCACCATCCTGAGGGACACGGGCCTGCCGCCCGCGTGCCTGGAGTTGGAGTTGACCGAAAGTATCCTGATGCGCGAGGTCAACGAAGCCCTGCAAATCCTCGCCAGCCTGAAAAACCTCGGCCTGAGCATTGCGGTGGACGACTTCGGCACGGGCTATTCGTCGCTGAACTACCTCAAGCAGTTCCCTATCGACGTGCTGAAGATCGACCGCACGTTTGTCGACGGCTTGCCGTCCGGCGAGCAGGACGCGCAAATCGCCCGCGCCATTATCGCCATGGCCCACAGCCTCAACCTGGCGGTGATCGCCGAAGGCGTGGAAACCCATGAGCAGCTGGACTTCCTGCGCGAGCATGGTTGCGATGAGGTGCAGGGTTATCTGTTCGGGCGGCCGATGCCGGCGAATCGGTTTGAGGCGCAGTTCAGCAATGATGCGCTGTTCATGTTTGACTGAGGTTTTGCAGCGCTTTGGATGGCCTCTTCGCGAGCAAGCCCGCTCCCACATTCGAGCGCATTTCAAAGATGGAACTCGGTCAAGTGTGGGAGCGGGCTTGCTCGCGAAGAGGGCCGCACAGACACCGCCCATCCCTGGATGAGCCCCACTTGTCCGCGACATGATGTCCTTTCATATGCCATCTAAAACCCATTGGGTTAGAATGCCCTCCTTTTCTGCCCCCGATCCTTGAGGACCGCCATGTTCAGCCGTGATTTGACTATTGCCAAGTACGACGCCGATCTCTTTGCCGCCATGGAGCAAGAAGCCGTGCGCCAGGAAGAGCACATTGAGCTGATCGCTTCGGAAAACTACACCAGCCCTGCGGTCATGGAGGCTCAAGGTTCGGTTCTGACCAACAAGTACGCCGAAGGCTACCCAGGCAAGCGCTACTACGGCGGTTGCGAGTACGTCGACGTGGTTGAGCAACTGGCCATCGACCGTGCCAAGGAACTGTTCGGCGCCGATTACGCCAACGTCCAGCCGCACGCCGGCTCCCAAGCCAACAGCGCCGTTTACCTGGCCCTGCTGCAAGCGGGCGACACCATCCTGGGCATGAGCCTGGCCCACGGCGGTCACCTGACCCACGGTGCCAGCGTTTCCTCCTCCGGCAAGCTGTACAACGCCGTTCAGTACGGCATCGACGGCAATGGCCTGATCGACTACGACGAAGTCGAGCGCCTGGCGGTTGAGCACAAGCCAAAAATGATCGTGGCCGGTTTCTCTGCCTACTCGCAGATCCTGGATTTCCCACGCTTCCGCGCAATCGCTGACAAAGTCGGCGCCTACCTGTTCGTCGACATGGCCCACGTGGCCGGTCTGGTCGCCGCTGGCGTCTACCCGAACCCTGTGCCATTCGCTGACGTAGTGACCACCACGACCCACAAGACCCTGCGCGGTCCACGTGGCGGCCTGATCCTGGCGCGCGCCAACGCCGAGATCGAGAAGAAGCTGAACTCCGCCGTATTCCCGGGCGGCCAAGGTGGCCCGCTGGAGCACGTGATCGCCGCCAAAGCGATCTGCTTCAAGGAAGCCCTGCAGCCTGAGTTCAAGACCTACCAGCAGCAAGTGGTGAAAAACGCCAAGGCCATGGCCGGTGTATTCATCGAGCGCGGTTTTGACGTGGTGTCCGGCGGTACTGAAAACCACCTGTTCCTGCTGTCGCTGATCAAGCAGGACATCTCCGGTAAAGACGCTGACGCCGCACTGGGCAAAGCCTTCATCACCGTGAACAAGAACTCGGTACCGAACGACCCACGTTCGCCGTTCGTCACCTCCGGCCTGCGCTTCGGCACCCCGGCTGTGACCACTCGCGGCTTCAAGGAAGCAGAGTGCAAGGAACTGGCCGGCTGGATCTGCGACATCCTGGCAGACCTGAACAACGAAGCCGTGATCGACGCGGTGCGTGAGAAGGTCAAGGCCATCTGCAAAAAGCTGCCGGTATACGGCGCTTGATTGCAGTTGCTTGAATAAAAAGCCCGGCTCAAGAGCCGGGCTTTTTTATGCTTGAGATGTCGATCGTTCCTACGCTCCGCGTGGGAACGCAGCCCAGGACGCTCCGCGTCCCAAAGCGTGACGCAGAGCGTCACAAGAGGCGTTCCCACGCGGAGCGTGGGAACGATCAACAGCAATCGCAGGCAAGCCAGCTCCCACAGTGGATTGTATTTCAAGTCAGGGTTGGTAAACCTTGGCAAAACCGTCGCGAATTTTCTGCTCCGGCAACTCATCGGCAATAAACACAATCACGCTTTCGCGCGCCTCGCCCTCGGCCCATTCGGTGTCCCAATCGAAGCCGTAGAGTTTCAGCACACCCTGAAACACCATCCGCCGGTCTTCCCCGGCAATGTTCAGCACGCCCTTGTAGCGCAGCAGTTGCTTGCCGTGGTCTTCCAGCAGCTCGTTCATAAACTCGCTGAGGCGGTCGATATCCAGCGGCTGGTCGGTGCGCAGCACCAGGCTGGAAATGCGGTCGATGGACGGCGCGGCGCTGACCGGGCGCAGGTTCATGCCGGCGTTGAGGTTGAAACCGCGCACATCGAGCAATTCAGCCAGGTCGATGGCGCCGTGGTCGACCACTCGAATTGGCGCGCGGCGGTTGATGCGGGTCAGGCGCTGGCTGAGGGCGTCGAAGGTCGCTTCGTCGACCAAGTCGCGCTTGCTCACCAGCAGGCGGTCGGCAAAACCGATCTGCGCCTGGGCGATGGTCTGGGTCAGGTGGTGTTCGGCGTGAGCTGCGTCTACCAGCGTGATGATGCCATCGAGGATGTAGCGCTCGCGCAGTTCTTCATCAATGAAAAAGGTCTGGGCCACGGGCGCCGGGTCAGCCAGGCCGGTGCACTCGATCACCAGGCGGTCGAAGGCTATCTCGCCACTGTCCAGGCGTTCAAGCAGCAGGTACAGGGCTTTAGTCAGGTCGGTGTGGATGGTGCAGCACACGCAACCGTTGGACAGGGTCATGACTTGCACGGGTTCTGCGCCCAGCAGTTGGGTGTCGATGCCGGCGTCACTGAATTCGTTTTCGATCACGGCGATTTTGAGGCCGTGCTCGGCTTTGAGCAGGTGGCGCAGCAAGGTGGTTTTGCCGGCGCCGAGGAAGCCGCTGAGGATGGTGACGGGGATGGGAGAGGACAAAGACAATTCTCCTGAAAACTGAAGGAACACAAAACAAATGTGGGAGCAGACCTATGTGGGAGCTGGCTTGCCTGCGATGCAGACAACTCGGTCTTTCTAGCAGACCAAGTTGATGCTATCGCAGGCAAGCCAGCTCCCACACAAGCCCGCTCCCACATGGGATCACCGCTAGCCCAACTTATCGGGCTAGCAGCATTTAGGCCCACCCTTGCCACCGTAACGGGCTTCCTGGCGTTCCCGGAAGAACGCCTTGTAGTCCATCATCGGTTTGTCCGGGTGTTTGGTTTGCATATGCTCGACGTACGTATCGTAGTCGGGCATGCCGACCATCAGGCGCGCGGCCTGACCGAGGTATTTACCGAGGCGACTGATGTCATTGAACATGCTTGCAATCCTCGATTACGCGTCCGGTACGGCCTGGAACGGGGCTTCTTTATCCGTACGTTCTTTGTTGCCCCAGGCGGCGACGCCGACCTTGAGCGCATAGAACAGGATGCTGAACACCACGAACAGGAACAGTGCCGTGAGCGTTGCGTTGGTGTAGGCGTTCCAGATCACGTGTTGCATCTGGTCGATGTTCTTGGCCGGCGCGAGGATCTGGCCGTTGGCCAGGGCGTCGCTGTACTTCTTGGCCAGCGACAGGAAGCCGATCGCCGGGTTGGCGTCGAACAGCTTGATGAAGCCCGCCGTGGTGGTGCAAATCAGCAGCCAGACGGCCGGCAGCATGGTCACCCAAATGTAGCGCTGGCGTTTCATTTTGATCAGCACAACGGTGGCGAGCATCAGCGCGATACCGGCCAGCATCTGGTTGGAGATACCGAACAGCGGCCACAAGGTGTTGATACCGCCCAGTGGGTCGATCACACCTTGGTACAGCAGATAACCCCACATCGCTACGCAACCTGCGGTTGCAATCAGGTTGGCGGTCCAGGACTCGGTACGCTTGAGCGACGGCACGAAAGAGCCGAGCAAATCCTGGAGCATGAAGCGACCGGCACGGGTGCCGGCGTCGACGGCCGTCAGGATAAACAGCGCTTCAAACAGGATCGCAAAGTGGTACCAGAACGCCATGGTGTTTTCACCTGGCAGCACACTGTGCAGGATCTGCGCGATACCCACCGCCAAGGTCGGCGCACCGCCGGCACGCGCCAGTATGGTGGTTTCACCGATGTCATGGGCCACCGCCGTCAAGGCTTCCGGGGTAATGGCGAAGCCCCAGCTGCTGACGGTTTGCGCCACCGTCACCACGTCAGCACCGACCACCGCAGCCGGGCTGTTCATGGCGAAGTACACGCCGGGTTCGATCACCGAAGCGGCAACCATGGCCATGATCGCCACGAACGACTCCATCAGCATCGCGCCGTAACCGATGTAGCGCGAGTTGACTTCGTTATCCAGCAGCTTGGGCGTGGTGCCCGACGAAATCAGCGCGTGGAAACCCGAGACCGCGCCGCAGGCAATGGTGATGAACAGGAACGGGAACAGGCCGCCCTTCCACACCGGGCCGGTGCCGTCGATGAATTGGGTCAGGGCCGGCATTTTCAGCTCTGGCATGGTGACCAGGATGCCGATCGCCAGGGCGATGATGGTGCCGATTTTGAGGAAGGTGGAGAGGTAGTCACGCGGCGCCAGAATCAGCCACACCGGCAGCACTGCGGCAACGAAACCGTAGCCGATCAGCATCCAGGTGATCTGGATCCCGGTGAAGGAGAAGGCCTTGGCCCAGACCGGGTCAGCAGCAATCTGCCCGCCCAGCCAGATTGAACCGAGCAGCAACAGCACGCCGATGATCGAGATTTCGCCGATGCGGCCCGGGCGGATGTAGCGCATGTACACGCCCATGAACATCGCGATCGGAATGGTCGCCATCACCGTGAAGATGCCCCATGGGCTTTCGGCCAGGGCCTTGACCACGATCAGCGCCAGCACCGCGAGGATGATGATCATGATCAGGAAGCAGCCGAACAGCGCGATGGTCCCGGGGATGCGACCCATTTCTTCGCGCACCATGTCGCCCAGGGAGCGGCCATTGCGACGGGTGGACAGGAACAGGACCATGAAGTCTTGCACCGCACCGGCCAGCACCACGCCGGCAATCAGCCACAGCGTGCCTGGCAGGTAGCCCATTTGCGCCGCCAGTACCGGGCCGACCAGCGGGCCTGCACCGGCAATCGCCGCAAAGTGGTGACCAAAAAGAATGTGTTTGTTGGTCGGCACATAGTCCAGACCGTCATTGTTGAGCACTGCGGGGGTGGCCCGCCGTGGATCGAGTTGCATCACGTTGTTAGCGATGAACAGACTGTAGTAACGGTACGCAACCAGGTAGATGGCCACAGCAGCGACCACAATCCACAAGGCGTTGATCGCCTCGCCGCGGCGCAAGGCCACTACGCCCAGGGCGCACGCTCCTACGATTGCCAGCACCAGCCAGGGTAGGTGGCGTAGCAGGCTATTATTATTTTTCATTTTTATATTCCAGCCAGGGTGGACAGAAAGGACAGCCAGTCCGAGTTTAGCGCTACTGGCCTTAAAGGCCACCCCCCTACATTGGTCTAGAGCCTTGCAACGGTAAAAAAAGCAGAAATAAAAGCCCGATGATGGCGCAGGGCTACAATCCTCCTATCCACAGAGGAATCGACCATGAGCGAACAGCCGTCTGATCGCCGCCGTTTTCGGCGTATCGCCTTCGATGCACGCACGACTATTGCGCAAAACGGCTGGAATTGGCCGGTGCAATTGGTGGACTTGTCGCTGAAAGGATTGTTGGTGCAACGCCCGGCTGACTGGCAGGGTAATCGCGCCGAGGCGTTCGAGGTGGATATCCGCCTTGACCCCCAGGCGCATATCAAGATGCAGGTGAAGCTGGCCCATGATGACCCTGAGCAGTTGGGCTTTGTGTGCGAGCACATCGACCTGGAGTCGATCAGCCATTTGCGCCGGCTGATCGAACTGAACCTCGGCGATCAGGAAGAACTTGAGCGCGAGCTCCGCGCACTGCTGCAGGTGTGAGGCTTTACGGAAACGCCGTACGTGCCGGGAATTCGTTTTCTGCGTCCCAGTAGCCCGCCTTTTGACTCGAGGTGGCTTGCCATTGGCCGTCGACAAACCGGTAGGTTTCAAACCGCGTGGCGAAATCATCATCGCCGTCGCCGTCCATAAATGACGAGACTTGCAACAACTCATCTGCGCCGCCGTCAGCGGGCGTTGCAATCTGCCACGCGGCTTTGCCGGTCTGGGCCAGGGTCAATGGCTCGACCTTACCGTCGGCGCCCTTGTAGCTCACGGGTTTGAGTTGCTGTTTGGCTGGCAGCAGCAGTTGCGTCGCAGGGCCGCTGTAACTGCCCATCGGCGCCGTCTGATCAATGCTCAAAAAATACACAGGGTCCGGCAGCCCTTTGAGCGGGGCCTTCTCGACTTTGGCCAATGGGTAACCAAGCTCTTCGCTGGCCAGCACCTCGCCGGACGCCGACAGCAAACGCACGCGGGCTTTGAGCAACGGGTTTTCGACCAGATCACCGGGCTCGTCAAACGAGTCCTCGTCCAGGCCATTGCCCCAACTGTCTTTGTGCAATTGGGCGCTGATGCGTTGGTCTTCCAGCACTTGCAGCACGCTGCCGTCCTGGGTCGCCAACTTCTGCGCAGACCGGTAACCGGCCGGCAGCTTGGCCGACTCGGCCAAGGCGATGCCCGGCAAACCCACCAAGGCCATGAACAGGGCAACGGCTGCCCAGCGATTCGTGTTGTGCATTGCACTCATCCCTGACTGATCCATGAATTATTCGAACAGTGCATCCAACGCCTGCTCCAGGCGCGTGACGCCAATCACCTTTAACCCAGCGGGCATTTCTTTTGGCGCGTTGCCCTTGGGCACAATCGCACGCTTGAAGCCGTGTTTGGCGGCTTCTTTAAGGCGCTCCTGGCCACTCGGCACCGGGCGCACTTCGCCGGACAGGCCGACTTCACCAAACACCAGCAAATCATGGGGCAGCGGCTTATTGCGCAGGCTGGACATCACCGCCGCCATCAACGCCAGGTCGGAGGCGGTTTCCAACACCTTGACCCCGCCGACCACGTTAAGGAACACGTCCTGGTCGTGGGTGGGAATGCCGCCGTGACGGTGCAACACCGCCAGCAGCATCGCCAAGCGGTTCTGATCCAGCCCGAGGGTGACCCGGCGCGGGTTGGCCAGGTGGCTGTCATCCACCAGCGCCTGGACTTCCACCAGCATCGGCCGGGTGCCTTCCCACGTGGCCATCACCACACTGCCCGGGACTTCTTCCTGGGCACGCGTGAGAAAAATCGCCGATGGGTTGGAGACTTCTTTCAGGCCTCGGTCAGTCATGGCGAACACGCCCAATTCGTTGACCGCGCCAAAGCGGTTTTTCACCGCCCGCAGCAAGCGTAGCCGACCATCGGATTCGCCTTCGAAATACAGCACGGTGTCGACCATGTGCTCCAGCACTCGTGGCCCGGCCAGCGCACCTTCTTTGGTCACGTGGCCGACCAGAAAGATCGCCGTGCCGCTCTGCTTGGCATACCGCACCAGCAGCGCCGCACTCTCGCGCACCTGGGATACGCCGCCCGGTGCCGATTGCAGCTGCTCGGTGAAAATTGTCTGGATCGAGTCGATCACCATGACCTTGGGCTTTTCGATGCGGGCCGTGGCGATGATGCTTTCGATGCAGGTTTCGGTCATCACCCGCAGTTGGTCCTGGGGCAAGCCCAGGCGCCGGGCGCGCATGGCCACTTGCTGCTGGGATTCCTCACCGGTGACGTAGAGCGCCGGCATGCGGCTGGCGATGCTGCACAGGGTTTGCAGCAGGATGGTCGATTTGCCGATGCCGGGGTCACCGCCGATCAGCACCACCGAGCCATCCACCAGGCCGCCGCCGAGTACGCGGTCCAGCTCGCCGGAGGCGGTGGAGAAGCGCGGGATCTCTTCAACGCTGACTTCGGCCAGGGTTTTGATCTGCGCCTGTTGCCCGGTCCAGCCGGCACGGCCGGTGGGGGCCGCAGCGCCGCCGCTTTCAATCATGGTTTCCGTCAGGGTGTTCCACGCGCCGCACTCGGTGCACTGGCCGGCCCACTTGGGAAAGGTCGCGCCGCACTCTGTGCAGCCGTACATGCGCTTGGCCTTTGCCATTTGAGAACCTCCAACCGAAAAACCGCGATGATAGCTCAGCGCGGCGCCGGGGTCCGGATTTCACCACTGGCCAATCGTGAAGCGCTGTTGCCAATTGGGTCTTCGGCGTTGAGGTCGGCGCCTTTGGCTTTTAATTCATCCAGCAGCTCGACGCGCTTGAACAGCCCGGCGTACATGGCCGCGGTCTGCCCGGCGCCATTTCGTTGGTCGGGGTTGCAGTCGGTGGCCAGCAGGCGCTGGGCGATTTTCAGCTCGCCCTTGAAGATCGCGCCCATCAGCGCGGTGTTGCCGCGTTTGTCCTGCACACAGGCGTCGGCGCCGGCGTTGAGCAAGCGCTCCACAAAAGAGCCCTGGCCGTGATAAGCAGCGAGGATCAGCGCGGTGTAGCCCTTGTCGTCCTGAGTGTTGAGGCTGTAGCCGGACTCGATGAAAGTGTTGAGCATGTCGATATCGCCACGGCGGGCGGCGTCGAAGTAGTAGTCCTGCAATTGCGCCTTGAGCGCGACCGGGTCAGGCGACTCGGCATGGGCGACAAAAGCCAGCATCGCCATCAATAAACCAATCGAAATACGCATGGGGTGTTCTCCTGCCAGGAGTCGACGCCCGTGCAAGGGCGCCGACGGGAACGGACGTCAGTCGGTCAGTTTGTCTGCCAGCGCTTTCACGCGCGCCAGGTCACCTTTGGCGACTTTGGTCACGCCAGTGCCGTATTCAGGGTCCGCCTTGTAGAGGAACGACAGGATGATGTGCTTGCTCTCATCGTCAGTCGTCGCCAGCGAGCCGCCGAAGTTTTCGATCAAGTCCTGGCGCTCTTTCTTACTGTAGGAACGATACAAATCACCGGCTTGCTTGAAGTTCTGCTCACGCTGGATCTTCGCTTGCTGGGTGCTGCCCGACAGCGCCGACTGGCTGTAGCGCGCGGTTTGCGGCTCTTCGCGTGGCAGCAGGCGGCTTGGCTGGTAGTTCACGCCGGTGGTGGTTTTGCCTGAGTTCATCGCACCGTCCTGGTTACCGTTGTTGACGGTCACACGTGGAGCGTTGATCGGCAGTTGCAGGGCATTCGGCCCAAGGCGGTACATCTGTGTGTCGGCGTAGGAGAACACTCGGCCTTGCAGCAGGCGATCTTCCGACGGCTCGATGCCCGGCACGAGGTTGGCCGGGGCCATGGCCACTTGCTCGGTTTCCTGGAAGACATTCGCCGGGTTGCGGTTCAGCACCATCTGGCCAACTTTGCGTTCCGGCACATTCGGCCAGATTTTGGTGGCGTCCAATGGGTCGAAGTCAAACTTTGCCAAGTCTTCAGGTTTAAGGACTTGCACGTACAAGTCCCACTTGGGGAAGTCGCCTTTATTGATGTGGGTGACCAAGTCGTTGGTCATATGGCTGTAGTCGCGCCCTTGCACGTCGGTGACTTGTTTGGGGTCGAGGTTCTTGATGCCTTGCAGGCTCTTCCAGTGGAACTTGACGTAGTGCACTTCGCCCTTGGCGTTAATCAACTTGTAGGCATGTACGCCGTTGCCGTCCATTTCACGGTAACTGGCCGGGGTGCCGGAGTCGGAATACAGCTCGGTCAGCGTGCGGGTGGACTCGGGCACATGGGAGAAGAAATCGAAACGGCGGGAATCGTCGTCCAGGTTAGTGCGCGGGTCGGGCTTGAACGCGTGGACCATGTCCGGGAACTTGATCGCATCGCGAATAAAGAACGTCGGGAAGTTATTGCCGACCAAGTCCCAGTTACCTTCGGCGGTATAGAACTTGGTGGCAAAGCCGCGTGGGTCGCGCAGGGTTTCCGGGGAATGGTTGCCGTGGACCACGGCGGAGAAACGCACAAACACCGGCGTGGCCTCACCGGCCGCGAACACTTTGGCTTTGGTCAGGTCGCTGAGGTTGTCGGTGACGGTGAAGGTGCCGTGGGCGCCGGTGCCACGGGCGTGCACCACGCGCTCGGGGATGCGTTCACGGTCAAAACGCTGCAATTTTTGAATCAGTTGCACGTCTTGCAGCAGCACCGGGCCGTTGGCACCGGCGGTTTGCGAGTTCTGGTTGTCGCCCACGGCGGCACCGTTATCGCGCGTGAGGTTGGCGGCGTGTACGGAGAGCGACAGCAGGCTGGCGCTTGCGAGCATCAGCGCATGTCGCGCGAGAACCGGGCCGCGCTTCATTGGATTGTTCATCGAGGTTTCCTCTGGTTTTTTTAGTGCACATTCAGTTGTGCTTGCCAGAGGCTAGTGACCCGCGAGTCAGAAGATAAATAGAAAAACCCCACCGGGCCGATTAGGAAAATACGGTGGTAAGCCACTGAAATAGCGAGTATTCCGCGCGCGATTGGTGGCACTTTGCAAACTATTTGCGATTTAATGTGTCGATAAAAATTGACAGTGTTAACGGTTGTGTCGCGCAAGCCTTCTGCGACTGACTTACACTGACCTCCACCCTTCTCATCTGTAACAAGGAATAACCTATGGGCGTGATCAGTGAGTTCAAGGCCTTCGCGGTCAAAGGCAATGTGGTCGATATGGCCGTCGGTATCATCATCGGCGCCGCTTTCGGCAAAATTGTTTCCTCGTTTGTGGGCGACGTGGTGATGCCGCCTATCGGTCTGCTGATCGGTGGCGTGGATTTCGGGGACTTGGCGATAACGCTCAAAGCCGCGCAGGGTAACGTGCCCGCCGTGGTGCTGGCGTACGGCAAGTTCATCCAGAGCGTGATCGACTTCGTGATCGTGGCCTTTGCAATCTTCATGGGCGTAAAGGCGATCAACCGCCTGAAGCGCGAAGAGGCTGTGGCCCCCAGCTTGCCGCCAACGCCAAGCAAGGAAGAAGTGTTACTGGGTGAGATCCGCGATCTGCTCAAGGCACAGAACGACAAGCCGCTTTAATCAGCCCGGGCTTGGCAAAAAAAGGCGCCTATTGCAGGCGCCTTTTTTTTACCCCGGCGGTTTACCAGTAGTTTTCCACTGCCACCTGGCCAGGACGGCGGCTCAGGCTCAGTTGCATGTCGCGTTGCTTGAGCAGTTGGCGGGTGTCATCGACCATCTGCGGGTTGCCGCAAATCAGTACGCGGGAGTGTTCCGGGGTCAGTTCAACGCCGGCAGCGCGCTCCAACTCGCCATTCTCGATAAGGGTGGTAATACGCCCATTCAGCGCCCCCGGATGCTGCTCACGGGTCACGGTAGGAATGTAGACGAGCTTGTGAGCGTGCTCGGCTAGGTACTCACGCTCGCCCAGTTCCTTGATCAACGCCTGATACGCCAGCTCCTGGGCCTCCCGAGCGCTGTACACCAGCACAATGCGCTCGAATTTTTCCCACACCTCAAAGTCCTGCAGGATCGATAGGAATGGCGCCACGCCCGTCCCGGTGCCCAGCAACCACAAATCACGTCCGTCGACAAAGCGGTTAAGTGTCAGGAAGCCCGTGGCTTGACGCTCCACCAGCAGCGTATCGCCCACCTGCAGGCGACTCAGCTCACTGGTGAATTCGCCGCCCGGTACAACGATGGAAAAGAAGTCGAGGTGCTCGTCAAACGGCGAAGACACAATCGAATAGGCACGCCATACGGTGCTGCCATCCGCCTTGGCGACGCCCAAACGCACGAATTGGCCTGCCGTAAACCGGAAACCCGGGTCGCGCGTAGTGCGCAAGGTAAACAGGCTGGGGGTCAGCGATTGCACGTCGAGCAAGGTCTGGCGGGTAAATTTCTCAGCACTGGCCGTCATGAGGAGCTCCGTTTAACAGGTGCCCTAGTGTCCCTCAAAGTCGCGCGGGGAAACACCGCTGGTTTGTACTGGCATTGCGATTGTTCGACAGTCTTACAGGCAGGCATGAGGTTAGGCTGTTCAGCTACTTGTAACAATTAAATACAAGGCGGCTGTCTAGTTCGAACTAATCATTTAGCTATTTCCTCGCTTACTTCATGTCATTAGATGAGGCCTTAAATTTAAAGGCCATCAATTTAACATCGCCGGCAAGCTATTAAAAACAATGAAATTTTCCGGGCAGTAAGTCGCCCTGTACAAAAATAAGCATCCTGTACACATTAGAGAAAATGAAATGCGGATATCAGGCAAATTTTTTTCACACAAAATACGTAGGACATGTCCTACACTAATTTTCGTGCCGCATTGGGGGCCAGGACGTACCCAAGTCACACTAACACCCATGGAGAGTTACCAATGGTTAACTGGCGCAATACAAGACTCCCCAAACTGGAGGGTGAGAACAAGATCACCACTGTTTATGAGATGGTCATCAATCACACGTACCAGCTAGGGTTTGAATACTGTTCTTTCACAATGAGCTCACAACAATCCAACCATCAGACGAAGCCGATCAATTTAAATAACTACCCGAATGAATGGAACACACTTTATAACCAAGCGCACTTTTTTGATGTAGACCCTGTCGTTGCTCACTGCAAACGTAGCGTGCTGCCGATTGTGTGGGAGCAGAAGACCTTCAACGCCTCACCGGATTTATGGGCGTTGGCCCAATCGTTTGGCGTGCACTTGGGCTGGACCCAGGCAGTGCATGACTTCCAGGGCGTGTTCAGCATGCTGACCCTGGGTCGAAGTACCGGCAAAGTCACCCCCGAAGAACTTTACGAGAAAGCCGGCCAGGTACTGTGGCTCTGCCATGCGATGCACGCAGTGGTTTCACATAAATATGCCGACAAACCGGGCATCTCGCCCCCTTGCAAGCTGACGCCACGGGAAACGGACATCCTCAGATGGTCAGCCATGGGCAAGACTGCATCAGACATCGCCACGATCCTGTGCCTGTCAGAGCGTACCGTGGGCTTTCATATCAGCAGTTGCCTCAGGAAACTGGGCGTTAATAACAAGATCGCCGCCGTGCTCTGTGCCTCGAAAGCCGGGTTGTTTTAGCTGCTTTAGAAACACCGCATGTAATCCCATCGAAAAAAAAGTAACATTTACGGCCAATTCTGAGTGTTGACGCAGTTCCCGTTGCGGAAGTCGCCTCGCAGTTCACTCAGATGGTTGCGCCGGCTGCCCACAGCCGCCGAACACCCATCGATGACCCAGAGCCTCCCCCGCCATGCCCCTGCTTGACAGCCCCTTCGCCCAGCTCGACCTGATTCGCCAGCCTGAGCAACACAATGATCCGCTGCAGGCCTTCGACGCCGCCGACGAGTACCTGCTCAGCTATCTGGCCGATCAGCAGCCCGGCGCTGCAACCCGTGTGCTGGTGCTCAATGACAGTTTCGGCGCTTTGGCGGCCAGCCTGGAAGGCCAGGTGCAGCTCACGTCCAGCGGCGATTCGTTTCTCGCAGCCCTTGGCCTTGAGAAAAACCTGGTGCGCAACGGCAAGGCATTTGACGCGGTGACGTTTGTGCCTGCCAGCCAGGTGCCAGTGGGGCCATTCGACCGCGTGCTGATCCGCGTGCCCAAAACCCTGGCGCTGCTCGAAGAGCAATTGATCCGTCTGCAAGGGCAATTGGCACCGGGCGCCGAAGTGGTCGCCTCGGCAATGATCAAGCACTTGCCACGGGCCGCAGGCGAGTTGCTGGAGCGGTACATCGGGCCGATGCACGCGTCTCTCGCGGTAAAAAAAGCACGGCTGCTGATCGCGACCGCAGAGGCTCGCCCTAACGCCGTGTCGCCCTACCCCACCCGTTACAGCCTGGACACACCGAGCATCGAACTGCTCAACCACGCCAATGTATTCTGCCGCGAAGGCCTGGACATCGGCACCCGCGCCTTCCTCCCACACCTGCCGAAAAACCTCGGCAGCGCCCGCGTGGCGGACCTGGGCTGTGGCAACGGCGTATTGGCAATCGCCAGCGCGCTGCAAAACCCCGAGGCGCGGTACACCTTGGTGGATGAGTCCTACATGGCCGTGCAATCAGCACTCGAAAACTGGCAAGCGGCTCTGGGTGCACGCGATGTGACGGTGCGCGCCGACGATGGCCTGGCCGGCCAGGAGCAAGACTCCCTGGACGTGGTGCTATGCAATCCACCCTTCCACCAACAGCAGGTAGTGGGCGATTTCCTCGCCTGGCGCATGTTCCAGCAAGCGCGATCATCACTGGTGGTTGGCGGCGCCCTTTATATAGTCGGCAACCGTCACTTGGGTTATCACACCAAACTGGCGCGGTTATTCCGTGGCGTCGAGCAAGTCGCTACCACACCAAAATTCGTGATCCTCAAAGCGCGCAAATAAAAAAACCCTGCCTTTCTTGCAAAAGGCAGGGCTGAAAGCCGGGCCGCGAGGCCCGGATTGGGATGTCAGTGGGTCGTCAGGCCGGCCGCGTTCATGAACATACGCATCAGGCTGGCGACGACGAACAGCGCCAGCACACTGCCAGTCCAGATCATCGCCAACCACCCCAGGCGCCGCCACAGCGGCTGTTTCTCGGCCTGTTCGATCTCTTGCAACGACGGTTTGCCGGACATGAACCAACCCTCCTAGTGATAGCCGTCTTCGTGGGTGACCTTGCCGCGGAACACGTAGTAGCTCCAGAAGGTGTAGCCCAGGATGAACGGAATGATGAACAGCGTGCCCACCAGCATGAAGCCCTGGCTCTGCGGCGGCGCGGCGGCGTCCCAGATCGAGACTGACGGCGGAATGATGTTCGGCCACAGGCTGATGCCCAAGCCGCTGTAGCCGAGGAAGATCAGCACCAGCGTCAGCAAAAACGGCGTGTAGTGGGCATTACGCGCCACGGCGCGAATCAAACCGTACATGGTCACCAGCACCAGGATCGGCACCGGCAGGAACCAGAACAGGTTCGGCAGAGTAAACCAGCGCGAAGCGATTTCCGGGTGCGCCAGCGGCGTCCACAGGCTGACGATGCCGATCACCGCCAACACCACGAAAGCCAATGGCCGCGCCAGGTTGTGCATCTGCTCCTGCAACTTGCCTTCGGTCTTCATGATCAGCCAGGTGCAGCCGAGCAAGGCATAGGCGATGACCAAGGCAACGCCACAGAACATCGTGAACGGCGTGAGCCAGTCCAGCGAACCACCGGCAAACTGACGGTCGACCACCGGGATGCCGTCGATAAACGCCCCCAGCGCCACGCCCTGGAAGAACGTCGCCGCAATCGAGCCGCCGATAAATGCCTTGTCCCACAGGTGACGCTTGTCGTCCTTGGCCTTGAAGCGGAACTCGAAGGCCACGCCCCGGAAGATCAGCCCGATCAGCATCAGGATCAGCGGCAAGTACAACGCCGACAACACCACCGAATAGGCCAGCGGGAACGCGCCGAACAGCGCCGCGCCGCCGAGTACCAGCCAGGTTTCGTTACCGTCCCAGACCGGGGCGACAGTGTTCATCATCACGTCACGGTCGACTTTTCCCGGAATGAACGGGAAGAGGATGCCGATACCCAGGTCAAAACCGTCCATGACCACGTACATCATGATGCCGAAGATGATGATCACGGCCCAGATCAGCGGAAGATCAATACCCATCTCAATTCCCCTTGTGCTGGATGTGGGCGTGGTCGTGGTCGTCATCGCTGCCATCATCGGCGGCAGACAACGGACGCGCCGGTGTGCGTTTCTGGCCAGGGCCACCGTGGGTCGGCTCGCTGCCTTCGTGGGTCTGCGGCCCTTTGCGCACCAGGCGCATCATGTAGCCCAACCCTGCGCCGAACAGCGCGAAGTACACCACCACGAACAGCACCAGCGTAATCGTCATCTGCGCCAGGCTATGCCCGGACGATGCATCCGCCGTGCGCATCAGCCCATAGACCACCCACGGCTGGCGGCCGATTTCGGTGGTGAACCAACCGGCGAGAATCGCGATCAGGCCGGACGGGCCCATCCACAGCGCCAGGTACAGGAACGGCTTGGACGTGTACATCTTGTCGCCCCGGCGCAGCCAGAGGCTGAACAGGCCGGTGAAGATCATCAGGAAACCCAGGCCGACCATGACCCGGAACGACCAGAACACGATGGTCGAGTTAGGCCGGTCTTGCGGTGGAAACTCCTTGAGCGCCGGCACCTGTTTATCCAGCGAGTGCGTCAGGATCAGGCTGCCGAGGTACGGAATCTCGACCGCGTATTTGGTTTTCTCGGCCTTCATGTCGGGCCAGCCGAACAGGATCAGCGGCGTCGGCTCGTTGCCGATATTTTCCCAGTGGCCTTCAATCGCGGCGATTTTCGCCGGTTGATGCTTGAGCGTGTTGAGGCCGTGGAAGTCACCGATCACCGCCTGGATAGGCGCCACGATCAGGGCCATCCACATCGCCATCGACAGCATGGTGCGGATCGCCGGGTTGTCCCTGCCGCGCAGCAAGTGCCAGGCCGCCGAAGAGCCGACGAAAAACGCCGTGGCCACAAATGCCGCCGTGGCCATGTGCATCAGGCGGTAGGGGAACGATGGGTTGAAGATTACCGCAAGCCAGTCGGTCGGAATCACGCGGCCATCGATGATTTCAAAGCCCTGCGGCGTCTGCATCCAGCTGTTGGACGCGAGAATCCAGAAGGTTGAGATCAACGTACCCACGGCCACCATCACCGTGGCAAAAAAGTGCAATTTGCGCCCGACCTTGTTCCAGCCGAACAGCATCACCCCCAGGAACCCGGCCTCAAGGAAGAAGGCCGTCAGCACCTCATAGGTCAGCAATGGCCCGGTCACCGCGCCGGCGAAGTCCGAGAAACGGCTCCAGTTGGTGCCGAACTGGTAGGCCATGACCAACCCCGAGACCACACCCATGCCGAAGTTGACGGCAAAGATCTTCGACCAGAAATGGTAGAGGTCACGGTAGGTGTCGTTATGGGTCTTGAGCCACAAGCCTTCCAGCACCGCGAGGTAACTGGCCAGGCCGATGGTGATCGCCGGGAACAGGATGTGGAATGAGATGGTGAACGCGAATTGAATTCGGGCGAGATCTAGCGCCTCCAAACCGAACATAAGTCTTCCTCTGTCAGGTAATACCGGCTGCTGGCTGGGAGCCTGCACCCACTGCCCCCACGGATATGGAGTGTGGCGAATTTCAATTCGTTTCTTTTTTTAACCAACCACGCAGGGAGTCTGGCCTTTCGGCCGCCAGAGCAATCCCGGGGCAGGGTTTGATCTGGATCAAGCATTGATGAAAGAGTAGTCCCATTTTGGCTGTAGGACTGTGTGGTCTTTTGCCGCGTGACAGGCTGCCTCAGTCGACTTCTTGCAACTATTTGTTACAGCTTGATGCTAATCTCGGCATTCCCTCTGCTCCCGACCTGAATTCCCGATGCCTACCCGTGAACCTGCGTTGCTATTGCGTCACCATCGCCCTTTCATCGCGTTCTGGCTGGCACGGATCTTCACCGCCAGCGGCTTCCAGATGCTCACCGTGGCCATCGGCTGGAACCTCTACCAACTGACCGGTAACGTGCTGGACCTGGGTTTGGTCGGCCTGGTGGAATTCGTACCGCGTGTACTGTTCATGCTGCACACCGGGCATGTGGCCGACCGCTATGACCGGCGCAAGGTCGCTGCGATCTGCCAGACCGTGCAGGCGCTGATCGCCTTGTCCCTGGCCATCGGCGGCCTGACCGGCAACGTGACCCGCGAGATGATCTTCATCCTCGCCTTCCTGCTCGGCGCTGCGCGCTCGTTTGAAATGCCGACCACCCAGGCGCTGCTGCCGAGCATCGTGCCCAGCGCGCTGTTCCCGCGCGCCGTGGCGTCGTCGCAATCGGCGCAGCAACTGGCGACCATCGTCGCGCCGGCCCTCGGCGGTTTGCTGTATGCGTTTGGCAGCGTGTGGGTGTATGGCCCGACAGTGGCGTTGTACCTGATCGCCTGCGTATTGACCCTCAACCTGCCCGCCCGCCAGACCCCATTGAATAAAGCCAAGGCCACCATGGACTCGTTGCTGGCCGGGATTCGCTTTATCCGTAGCCGCCCGGACATCCTCGGCGCCATCTCACTCGACCTGTTCGCCGTGCTGCTGGGCGGCGCGACCGCCTTGCTGCCGGTGTTTGCCAAAGACATCCTGCTGACCGGCGCCTGGGGCCTGGGCCTGCTGCGCTCGGCACCGGCGGTGGGCGCCTTGTTGATGTCGCTGTGGCTGGCGCGGTTTTCGGTGGACCGGAAAGTCGGGCGGGTGATGTTTACGGCTGTCGGCGTGTTCGGCGTAGCGACTATTGCCTTTGGCCTGTCGACCTCGTTCTGGTTTTCGCTGGCGGTGCTGGTGGTGCTCGGCGCGGCGGACATGATCAGCATGGTGATCCGCGCCTCGTTCGTGCAGTTGGAGACGCCGGATGAAATGCGCGGCCGCGTGAGTGCGGTCAACGGCCTGTTTATCGGCGCTTCCAATCAACTCGGCGAATTTGAATCGGGGATTACCGCCCACTGGTTCGGCACTGTGCCTGCCGTTGTGATGGGCGGGATTGGCACGCTGGTGGTGACGGGGGTGTGGATAAAACTGTTCCCGACCCTGGCCAACCGCGACCGTATGCATGTGCCGGTGGAAGAGACCAAGGTCTAAGCCCCGCCGCCTGATCTGATGTTGGAATACAGAAAATGTGGGAGCGGGCTTGCTCGCGAATGCGGTGTGTCAGTTAAGGAATAGGTGACTGACACTCCGTATTCGCGAGCAAGCCCGCTCCCACATTTTGATCTTCGGCGGGTTTAAGGTTTGCGCTACAGCACCTTATCCAGGGTGATGGGAAAGTCCCGCACGCGCTTGCCGGTGGCGTGATAAATCGCATTCGCCACCGCCGCCGCGACCCCGACGATACCAATCTCACCGACACCCTTGGACCCGAGGGCGTTGACGACTTCGTCGTGTTCTTCGACAAAAATCACGTCAATTTCGCCAATATCGGCGTTCACCGGGATGTGGTATTCGGCCAGGCTGTGGTTCATGTGGCGACCCAGTTGATGATCCGTCTGGGTTTCCTCATGCAACGCCATGCCAATGCCCCACACCACGCCGCCGAGGATCTGGCTGCGGGCCATCTTCGGATTAACCACGCGCCCGGCCGCAATCGCACTGACCACCCGGCGGACCTTGATGGTGCCCAGGTCTTCATCGACCCGAACCTCGACAAACACCGCCGAATGGGTGGCCGTGGCGTAGCCTTCACGTTTTTTGTCCGGCTCGCTGTCGACCTGTACCTCCAATGCCTCTTCGCCGCTGTCCTTGATCAGTTGGGCCAACGACACACTCACATCCCCCGTGTGCAACTGGCCGTCTTCAAAGCGCACGACCTCTGCGTCCTTGAACACCGGGTAAGTCTGCCGGGCGATCTTCAGCAATTTGGCATTCAGCGCTTCGCACGCCTGCTGCACGGCGGTGCCGACGGACGACACAGTGAACGAGCCGCCCTGCAAAGGCGCGGTGGGCAAGGACGAGTCGCCCAGCAAAAACTGGATATCGCCCATTGGCACGCCGCTGGCCTGGGCGGCAATCTGGGTCATGACCGTGTAGGTGCCGGTGCCGATATCGGTGGTGGCGCTGCTCACCGTCAGTTTGCCCTCGGTGTCGATGCGCGCCTTGGCGCTGGCCTTCATTTGCATGGCTTCCCACACGCCGCCGGCCATGCCCCAGCCGATCAACTGGTTACCGTCACGCATACTGCGCGGCTCCGGGTTGCGCTGGCTCCAGCCGAAGCGTTCGGCGCCTTCGCTGTAGCATTCGCGCAGGGCTTTGCTCGACCAGGGTTTGTCTTCGGCCTGGTTGCGCTCGGCGTAGTTGATCAGGCGCAGTTGCACCGGGTCCATGCCCAGCGCACACGCCAGTTCATCCATGGCGCATTCCAGGCCGATCACGCCCAACGCGGCGCCGGGCGCGCGCATGTCCATTGGCGTGTACACATCCAGCGGCACCAGTTTGTAGGTCAATTGCACGTTGTCACACTGGTAGAGCATGCCGCTCCATTCCACCACGTGTTCGCTGAAATCTTCGAAGCGCGACGTCTGGCCAATCGCGGTATGCCCCAGCGCGAGCAGGCGGCCATTGGCGGCGGCGCCCATCTGCAAACGCTGCAAGGTGCGCGGGCGGTAGCCGAAGGTGAACATTTGTTGGCGTGTCAGGGTGACGCGCACCGATCGTTTGAGTGCCAGCGCGCCCATCACCGCCAACGGCAGTTGATATTGCGGGCGCAGGCCCGAGCCAAAGGCGCCGCCGACAAACGCGGCAAAAATCCGCACCTGGCTTTTATCCAAGCCGAAGACTTTTTGCACATAAGCCTGGCAGTTCTGCGGGCCTTGGGTCTTGTCGTGGATATGCAGGGTGCCGTCCGCTTGGTACAGCACGGTGCTGGCGTGGGGCTCCATCGGGTTGTGGTGTTCGATCGGCGTGCTGTAGTGCATGTCGAGGCTGACGGCGGCCGCGGCCCATTCGGCCTGGAAGTTGCCGCGTGGCGCAGGTGGCGTTTGCGGCGAAGGGTACGCCTGCTCCTGCAGGGCCACCAGGTCGGTGTCGAAGGCTTCGCTGGCGTACTCGATCTCGACCAGCGAGCCAGCATGCCGCGCCAGTTCCAGGTTATCCGCAATCACCAGCGCCAACGGCTGGCCGCTGTACAGCACGCGGTCGTTATACAGCGGGCGAAATGGCGAGCCATCCGCCGCATCGGCGTCGACGAAAGCCTCATCGTAGCTGGCGAGTTTGGGCCGGTTGAGGTGATCAAGCACCATGACCACGCCCGGCAGCGCCAAGGCTTTGGACGCATCGATCCTGACGACCCGGCCTTTGGCGATGGTGCTGGAGACCACACTGCCATGCAGCAAGCCTTTTTCGGGATACTCACCGGCATAGCGTGCCTGGCCAGTCACTTTGAGCAGACCGTCGACGCGGTCCAAGGGTTTGCCGACAGCGGTCATGGGCGTTCTCCTGCGACAGCGGCATCGCTCAGGGCGCGAATAATTGCGCGGCGCGCCAGCTTGATCTTGAAGCCGTTGTGTTCCAAGGGCTCGGCGTCTTGCAGCAAGGCGTCGGCGGCGGCGCTGAAGGTTTCACGGCTGACGGACTGGCCAATCAGTGCGGCTTCCACCGCGCGGTCACGCCACGGTTTGTGCGCCACGCCGCCGAGGGCCAGGCGTGCATCGACGATGCGGTCGCCGTCCAGCTCAAGGGCGGCGGCGACGGAAACCAAGGCGAAGGCATAGGAGGCCCGGTCGCGAATTTTCAGGTAATGGCTGTGATTGGCCAGATGGTCGGCAGGCAACTCGATGGCAGTAATCAACTCATCGTCAGCCAGCAGGTTGTCGCGCTGCGGCGTATCGCCGGGCAGTCGATGGAAGTCGGCAAACTCGATAATCCGCGCACCACCACGGCCCTCTACGTGTACCCGCGCGTCCAGCGCGGCCAAGGCCACACACATGTCCGAGGGATGCGTGGCCACGCAGTGCTCGCTGGCGCCGAGGATCGCGTGGATGCGGTTCAAGCCGGTGCGCGCCGGGCAGCCGCTGCCAGGCTCACGCTTGTTGCACGGCACATTGGCGTCATAGAAGTAGTAACAACGGGTGCGCTGCAACAGGTTGCCACCGGTGCTGGCCATATTGCGCAATTGCGGCGAGGCGCCGGCCAGGATGGCCTGGGACAGCAACGGGTAACGCTGCTCGATCAACGGGTGCCAGGCCAGGTCGGCGTTGCTCACCAGCGCGCCGATGCGCAAGCCACCGTCGGCGGTTTCTTCAACCTCATGCAACGGCAGGCCGGTGATATCGATCAAGTGTTCGGGGCGGCTGATGTTTTCTTTCATCAGGTCCAGCAGGTTGGTGCCACCGGCGATAAAGCGCGACGCGGCGCTGCTCAGGTGCACGGCCTCGTGCACATCGGCGGGCTTGCTGTACTGGAAGGGGTTCATTGCTCACCTCCCTGGGCGCGACAGGCCGGCAAGGCGTCTTCGATGGCATCACGGATGTTGTTGTAGGCGCCGCAGCGGCACAGGTTGCCGCTCATCAGTTCCTGGATCTGCGCGGTGTCGTGGGCACGGCCTTCATTGGCCAGGCCGACGGCGGAGCAGATTTGGCCGGGGGTGCAGTAGCCGCACTGGAAGGCGTCATGCTTGATAAAGGCCTGCTGCATTGGGTGCAACACGTCGCCCTGGGCCAAGCCTTCGATGGTGGTCAGCTCGGCGCCATCGCACATCACCGCCAGGGTCAGGCAGGCGTTCACGCGTTTGCCATCGCGCAATACGGTGCAGGCGCCACATTGGCCGTGGTCGCAGCCCTTTTTGCTGCCGACCAGGTCGAGTTGCTCACGCAACAGGTCGAGCAAGGTGGTCCAGGGCAACACGTCCAGTTGGCGACTCTGACCGTTCAGAGTCAGGCGTATCGGGTGGCTGACGAACGGCTTGGCCGCCGCGCCATTAGGGGTTGCGCTCATAAACACCTCACGGGTTGGTATCCATCCGCGGCGTTCAGGAAAGTCGCCGTCTCAGGGGTACGACTTCCCGGGGTTTTGAGCGTTCAAGGCAATTGATAGGTGGCGATCAGCGAATGCTGAGGGTGGTGACCAGTTGATTGCGCGGCGGGTTGATCGAGGTGTTGCTGTACTGGAAGGTGCCGCCAGCTTGGATATTCAACTGGAACGTATAGATGTAGCCCATCAACGTGCCCGCGCCGCTGCACGCCTGGCTGACCGAGCCCACCTGGCAGATGGCGGTGCTGGTGCCGGACACTGGCGCGCCATCGAAGAACGCCTGGGAGCTATTGCCCAGCCCGACTTCCATCACGTACACCAGCGTTTGCCCACGATGTGTGCACATTTGGGTGCTGACCGCGCGTTCAGGGATGGTTTCGGTGCAACTGGCCGACTGCACCTTGAACACCCGCACCTCGCTCAACGCCGGTGCAGACGCGCCCCACGCCGGTGCTGCACCGAGCCACAGGCCGAGAATGGCGAACAGAGCTAGACTGCTGGCGTTGGCTTTTTTCATGCTGGTAACGACCCTGGATTAAACGTCGGCGCAGTATGCCTCAAGGCCATGAACCCACAAAACCAAGCCTATACGCCATTGGCCTTCGGCTGCTGGTATGATGCGCCGCTTTTTCCGATCCTCTCTGAAACCACAGGCGCTTGGCGCAGTTTGTGCTTTGACTTAGAGGTCAACAAATAACGACGCAAAATAGCGTCACAGGGAGCCGGCATGCTGGAAAAGCTGTTTCAACTCAAGGCACACAACACCAATGTGCGCACCGAGATTCTCGCGGGGATCACGACCTTTCTGGCCATGGCCTACATTCTGTTCGTGAACCCGAGCATCCTCGGCGAGACCGGCATGGACAAGGGCGCGGTGTTCGTCGCGACTTGCCTGGCCGCCGCCATCGGTTCGACCGTGATGGGCCTGATCGCCAACTACCCGATCGCACTGGCGCCGGGCATGGGCCTCAACGCCTTCTTTACCTACACCGTGGTCCTGCACATGGGCCACACCTGGCAAGTAGCGCTGGGTGCGGTGTTCATTTCGGCGGTGCTGTTCTTCCTGCTGTCGATCTTTCGCATCCGTGAATGGATCATCAACAGCATCCCACTGCCCCTGCGTTCGGCGATTGCGGCCGGTATCGGCTTGTTCCTGGCGCTGATCGCCCTGCATAACGCCGGCATCGTGGTCGGCAACCCGAATACCCTGGTGGGCTTGGGCGACCTGAAACAACCCGCGCCGATCCTGGCCACCTTTGGTTTTATCCTCATCGTGGCCCTGGAAGCCCTGGCCGTGCGCGGTGCGGTGCTGATCGGCATCTTGGCAGTGACCATTGTTTCGATCCTGTTGAATGTCACCCCGTTCGGCGGCGTGATCTCGGTGCCGCCATCCCTGGCCCCGACCTTCCTGCAACTGGATATCAAAGGCGCGCTGGATATTGGCCTGGTCAGCGTGATCTTCGCGTTCCTGTTCGTTGACCTGTTCGACAACTCCGGCACTCTGATCGGCGTCGCCAAGCGCGCCGGCCTGATGGGCAAGGACGGCCACATGCCGAAAATGGGCCGTGCCCTGATCGCCGACAGCACCGCGGCCATGGCCGGTTCGCTGCTGGGTACGTCGACCACCACCAGCTACATCGAGTCCGCTGCGGGCGTGAGTGCTGGTGGCCGTACCGGTTTGACCGCCATCGTGGTCGCCATCCTGTTCCTGCTGGCGCTGTTCTTCTCGCCGCTGGCTGCCAGTGTGCCTGCCTTCGCCACCGCACCGGCGCTGCTGTTCGTGGCCGTGCTGATGACCTCCGGCCTGGCCGAAATCGACTGGGACGACATTACTGTTGCAGCGCCGGTGGTGATCACCGCCCTGGCAATGCCCTTCACTTACTCCATCGCCAACGGCATCGCCTTCGGTTTCATCGCCTGGACCGCCATCAAGCTGCTTTCGGGCCGCTACCGTGAGCTGAACCCGGCACTGGTGATTCTGTCGATTCTGTTTGTGATCAAGCTGGGCTGGTTCAACGCATGACTTTTGACGCCGCAAGCTACACCGCTCAACTGCAAGACAAGGTCACGCGCCTGCGTGACCTGCTGGCACCGTTCGACGCCCCCGAGCCGCAGGTCTTCGATTCGCCGCTGCAGAACTTCCGCCTGCGCGCAGAGTTCCGCCTGTGGCGCGAAGGCGGCGAGCGCCACTACGCGATGTTTTCCCAGGACGACAAGCGCACGCCGATCCTGATCGAAGAATTCCCCATCGCAAGCCAGCGCATCAACCAGTTGATGCCGCAACTCAAGGCCGCCTGGCAAGCCAGCGCGGCGCTGAGCCACAAGCTGTTCCAGGTGGAGTTCCTCACCACCTTGGCCGGCGACGCGATGATCACCCTGTGTTATCACCGCCCGCTGGACGAGCACTGGCACACAGCCGCGAACAAGCTCGCGGCCGACTTGAATGTGAGCATCATCGGCCGCTCCAAGGGCAAGCGCGATGTGATCGGCCACGATTATGTGGTGGAAAAACTCGAAGTCGGCGGGCGCACGTTCAGCTATCGCCAACCCGAAGGCGCGTTCACCCAGCCCAACGGCACGGTGAACCAGAAGATGCTCAATTGGGCTTACGCAGCCTTGGGCGATCGCCCGGATGACTTGCTGGAGCTGTACTGCGGCAACGGTAACTTCACCCTGCCGTTGGCGACCCGCGTGCGCAAAGTGCTGGCCACCGAGATCAGCAAGACCTCAGTGAATGCGGCCCTGAGCAACCTCGATGAAAACGCTGTGGATAACGTTACCTTGGTGCGCCTGTCTGCCGAAGAACTCACCGAGGCGCTCAACGAAGTGCGCCCATTCCGCCGCCTGCACGGCATCGACCTGAAAAGCTACGAATTCGGCAGCGTGTTCGTCGACCCGCCGCGCGCCGGCATGGACCCGGACACCTGCGAGCTGACCCGTCGCTTCGATAACATCCTGTACATCTCCTGCAACCCGGAGACGTTGGCGGCGAACATTGCGCAACTGCATGACACGCACCGCATTACCCAGTGTGCGATGTTTGACCAGTTCCCGTGGACGCACCATATGGAGTCCGGGGTGTTACTGACCCGGCGGTAATTCAGCGCCATCCTCTTCTTTCTTGCGTGGACGACCGCCCTTCTTGCCATTGGCTCGGGCGGCCGCCGACTTGGCGGCGCTGCTTTTGCGACCGTTGCGCGAGGCTACCAGGCTTGTCGCAAGGTCCATCAAGGGCTGGCTGGTGGCGATGAGGCCGGTGATCGACACGTCCAGATCCTGCGCCTCACAGCACAACGCCTTGCCGCCAAAGCCGACCTCAAGTTGCTGAAAGTCCTCCTGGGAAAACCCTTCGAACTCCGGTAGCCCCGCCACAGGCAACATGACGCGGCTGCCGTCGCTGAAGCCGATGGAAATGCACTCGCTTTCATAGCGCACGTCGCTGGCGTTGGCGTACAGACGTTTGAGCTTGCGCCCACGGGCGATTGCCTTGTCGACATCGGCCTCAGTGAGCGGCTTATAGGGCACAGTTTTCGCTTTTACAATTTTCATAAATTAATCCCCACGCAATCTGGCGCTCTTACCAGATTCAAAATTGTCCGTTGCTCTACAACGTCGTGCCAGGCACTTGCGATGACATAGACACCACGTCGAATGACCAACCCTTGAACCAATTCACCAGCGTCCCAATCCCAGGAATGATTCTCCAGGCAAACCGTTTGCAGTTTTTCCCACCAAATCCTGCGTGCCCGCGCCAAGTAGTGCCGCTGCATGATCGCCTCGCGTATTTCCTTCAGGATCGCTGTGGGTGGTCGCCTTCGTTCAGGTTCCACATCCCACAACTCCACTTCCCCATCCAGAAAACTGAAACGAAACCGTGCATCCCATGCCTTGCCCCTGACATGCACGTGAGGCGGGCAATGCTCATCCCTGACGAACACCGAAATTACATATCCTTTATAAGCACCTACTCTCATCGTAACCCATCCGTTAGGTTATTCTCCGTCGAGTTACACTTTTCCTCGTGCAGCCCGACAACCGGCTCCAAAATCCCGAAGCTGTTTCACAGATTAGTAACGACGAACAACCCGGCGAATGCCCGGTTGTAACCACTCATGCCGACGGCTGGAAATACCCCGCCAACGCCCGCAAGTCCTGCTCGTTCAGCAACCCCGCGTAATACTTCAGCTGAATCCGCGCCAGCAAATACGCATGTCGCGCATTCGCCAGATCACGGCGGGCGGTGAACAGTTGTTGCTCGGCGTCGAGCACATCGAGGTTGACCCGCTCGCCGCCGCTGACGCTTTTTTTCGTGGCCGTCACCAACGCCGTGGCAGAGCTGACGGCCATCTCATAGGCACGCACTTTCGCCGCGCCGCTGGTGTTGAGGTTGAATTGCTTGCGCAGCTCCACCAGTGTGGCGGCGGTTTGCGCGTCCAATTCATAGTGGGCCTGGGACAGCTGGTTCGCCGCCTGGCGCGTGGACGCCGACACCGAGCCACCGGCAAACAGCGGCAAGCTGACCTGGATGCCGACGCTGTTGGTGTCGTACCTCTGGTTGTAGCTGCTTTCCGAATCGGAGCTGGTTTTTCGGCTGCTGGCGTACAGGCTGACTTTGGGCAGATGCCCGGCGCGTTTGCGCTCCACTTCATAAGCGGCCACGTCCAGCGCGTGATGCTGGGACTTGAGTTCAGGGTTGTTGGCCATGGCCAATTCGCGCCAGGTGTCGAAGCGGTTCGGCTCCAACGGCGGGATCTCGAATTGACTGGCCAGCGGCGCCAGTTCCTCAATCTGCAACGGTTGGCCGACGATGGCTTCCAGCTCGCGCAGGGCGCTGTCCTGGGCATCCAGAGATTCGATCTCTTCGGCCTGGGCCAGGCTCAGCCGCGCCTGGGTTTCCAGCACATCCGTGCGCGTACCTTCGCCGCCCTTCAGCAAGCGGTCATTGAGCTGCAAACGTTCGACAAACGCACGCCTCTGCGCGCGGCTCAACTCGATGCGCTCCTGGGCCAGCAAGGCCTGGCTGTAGGCACTGAGCACACGCACGGCCAGCTCCTGGCTTTTGCCGCGAAAGCGCTCATCCGCCATCAGCGCCTGGGCAGTGCCCTGGCGAAAGCGCGCGTAGGCTTCGTAATCCAACAGCGGTTGCTGCAAGGTGAGGGTCGATGCGTAGCTGCGGTAGTCGCGGTCGCTGGTGACATCACCCGCCGTCACTTCGGACTCGTTGCGCGAGTTGTTGTAACTCCACGACAAATTCGGCAATAACCCAGCCCGCCCGATCACGCGATTTTCTTCACCGGCTTCGCGTTCCTGAATGGCCGCCTGAAACGTCGGATCGTTGCGCAGGGCCAGGTCATAAGCGTCCAGCAAACCCAAAGCGTTCGCCGCCGGGGCACAGCTCAAAAACACGCTAAACAACAGCGCCTTCATTCTTCCACCAGGGCCATGTGGGTGCGATCCAGCAAGGGTTTGAACAGATAGTTGAGCATCGAGCGCTCGCCGGTTTTGACGAAGGTTTCCACCGGCATGCCGGGGCGAACCTGCACGCCGTCCAGTTGCTGCATACCCGCCGCGCTGACCTGGGCGCGCAGCGTGTAATACGGCTCATCGGTGCGTTCATCGACCTGGCGGTCCGCCGAAACCATTGTCACTTCACCGGCCACCCGAGGCGTGGTGGCTTGGTTGAACGCCGAGAACAGCAACTCCACCGGCAAGCCAGGGTGCACCTTGTCGATCATCTGCACCGGCACGCGCGCTTCCACCAGCAGCGGTTCACCTTGCGGCACGATATCCAGCAACGCCTGGCCAGGCTTGATCACGCCGCCTTCGGTGTACACCTGCAGCCCTACGACGACGCCGGAAGCCGGCGCGCGCACCAAGCTGTTGGCCAACTCAAACTCAGCCGAGGCCAGGCGATTGCGCAGGTCGTCGCTGCGGGTGCGGGTGTCGGCCAACTGGCTGCGCAGGTCTTTCTGGAAGTCTTCACCGAGTTGGCGAATGCGCAGGCGCAGCTCGAGGACCTGGCGTTGCAGCTGGCCGATGCGGCCGAAATCCTCGGCGATGGTGCCGTCGATTTGCGCGTACAGGCGCTCGCTGTCGAGCAGGCGATTGCGCGGGATATAGCCGTCGCGCGCCAACTCGCGCAGGCCTTGCAGTTGCTCGTTCAGTGCGGCCCTTTGCTGGACTTTGCTCGCTTGCGAATCCCGTGTGCCACGCAACTGCGCCTCGGCCCCGGCAATGGTTTCGCGCAGGGCTTGCTGCTCGGTGGCCAGCGCCTGGGCGCGGCTAATGAACAATTGCCGCTGCAAATTCAGAAGGCTGGCGGCATCCGGCTCATTGAGCAGTTCGGGGCCAAAAGCGATCGCCGATAAACCTTCGCTTTCGGCAGTCAAGCGCGCTTCGCTGGCCAGTGAAGCCAGGTACTGACTGCGCAAGGATTGCATCTGCCCGCGCAGCGGCGTTTCCTTCAAACGCAGCAGCACCTGGCCCGCCTTGACCGTTTCACCGTCGCGCACCTCGATGCGTTCAACGATGCCGCCGGTGGGGTGCTGCACGGTTTTGCGATGGCCCGAGACCATCACCTTTCCGGACACCGCCACGCCCTTGTCCAATGGCGCCAACGCCGCCCAGCCGAGAAACCCGGCAAAACCACCGAGCACCAGCAACCAGCCCAGGCGTGCGTATTTTTTGTCGTCCAGCGCCAGCACATTATTGGGCTGACCGCTGACCAGCAGCGGTTTGCTTTGGCTCATGCCTGTTTTCCTTCACTGAGGCGGTAACTCATGCTCATGCTCGACACCGGTTTGCTTGGCGTGGGTTTCTGCCGCGCCTCCAATACCCGCGCGGTCGGGCCGAAGGCCTGCAGCTGGCCGTCCTTGAGGATCAGCAACTGATCGGTCAGGGTCAGCACGTTGGCTTTGTGGGTAATCAGAATCACGGTGCGCCGCTGCTGCTTGAGTTGCGCAATGGCCTGGAGCAACGCCTGTTCACCGACTTCGTCGAGATTGGCGTTGGGCTCATCCAGCACGATCAGCGCGGGCAGGCCGTACAACGCACGCGCCAGCGCCACACGTTGTTTCTGGCCGCCGGACAAACCGGCGCCGCCTTCGCCCAGTGGTGTGTCGTAGCCTTGGGGCAATTGCAGGATCAGCTCGTGTACACCCGCCATCTGTGCAGCGGCGAGGACCTTGTCGGCCTGCACCACGGCAAACCGCGCGATGTTTTGCGCGATGCTGCCCGCGAACAGTTGGATGTCCTGCGGCAGGTAGCCGATGTGCGGGCCGAGTTGCTGCTTGTCCCACTGAGTCAGGTCGGCGCCGTCCAGGCGCACCTTGCCGGCCAGCGGTGCCCAGGCGCCGACCAGCACGCGCGCCAACGTGGATTTGCCGCAACCCGACGGTCCGATCACGCCCAGCACTTCGCCGGCCGGCAGGTCGAAACCGAGGTTGGCCAACGCCGGCCGACGGCTGCCCGGCGCGCAGGCGCTGACGAGCTCGACGGTCAATTGGCCTTTGGGCACCGGCAAACTCATGCGCACCGGGCGCGCCGGGTTGTCCGCCAGCAGCTGCGACAACCGCTCATAGGCCAGGCGCGCCGAACCCCATTGCTTCCACACGCCGATCAACTGGTCGATAGGGCTGAGCACCCGGCCCATCAGGATCGAGCCGGCGATCATCATCCCCGGCGTGATATCGCCCTGCACCGCCAGCAATGCGCCCAACCCCAGCACCAGTGATTGCAGCGCCAGGCGCACGCCCTTGGACCAGGCGGTGACGGCGGCGGTCTTTTCACTGGCCATGTTCTGCTGGGCGAGAAACCCTTGATGCTGGCTGAACCAACGCCCGCGCAACGTGGCGAGCATGCCCATGGCCTCGATGGTTTCAGCGTTACGCAAGTTGGCCGTGGCCTGCTGGCTGGCGCTGATGGCGAGCTGGCTGGCCTGGGCCATTGGCGCCTGGCTGACGTAATGATTGACCCATGCCAGCGCGATCAACAACACCGCACCGCCCAACGCCAACAGGCCGAGCCAGGGATGGAACAGGAAAATCACCAGCAGGTACACCGGAAACCACGGCGCATCAAAAAATGCGAACAGTGCCTGGCCGGTGGCGAACTGGCGCAGGGTGGTCAGGTCTTGCAACGCCTGGCCTGCCGCTTGGGTACTGCCCTTGAGTTGCGCTTCGAACGCGGCGTCGTACACCCGCTGGTTCAAGCGCATGTCCATTTGTGTGCCGAGGCGGATCACCACCTGGCTGCGCACCCACTCCAACGCGCCCATCAGGCCGAACAGGCCGAGGATCATCAACGTCAGCATCAGCAGGGTCATCTGATTGCCCGAAGCCAGCACCCGGTCGTACACCTGCAGCATGTAGAGCGCCGGGGCCAGCATCAGCAGGTTGATCACCGCCGAGAACAGGCCGATGTTGAAGAAGCCACTTTTATAGGCCGTGAGGGCGGCCAGGGTTTCGTTGCCGACGTGGCGCATCTGGGATTCTCAAAGGGTTAAGCGGGCAACGCCGCCGCGTTGACAGGCGATACGGCGCTGCGCAGAATTTGGCACCGCCGCCGCTTGAAGAAGTAGAAGGCTTTAGCGACGGCGGTGTGTCATGCGGCGAACGGGAGAGCGATCTCCCCTTCGCTTTTTTCATGCAGCAGTGATTCAGGCAGCGAGTGCCCAGTCCTGCGCCACATCTTGCACGCCGACCAGGGCGACGTCCGCGCTGGCTGCACTGGCGTGTGCCGCCAGGCCCGCCGACACTTCGTCGAAGGTGCTGGCAGTGGACAGGCCAAAGTCGTCGAGCACGTTGTTGAGCACGGTTTCCAGCGCAGTGGTGTTGCCCTGCATCAGGCCGAAGATCACGCTTTGCACATCGTTGCCCGCACGGCCGGCACCTTCGGCGGCGCTCAGGTCGAGGCCGTTGAATGCGACTTTGAAGTCGTTCAAGGTGAAGTCGCTGCCGCTACCGCCGGCCAGGCCGGTGCCCAGTTGCACGTTGTCCAGGTCGCCCCACAGGTAGTGGTTCAGGTTGTTGCCGGCAGGCAGCGAAGGGTTGAACACATAGTGCAGGCCATTGCTGGTGTCGCTGTCGGCGATAAACGCGTATTCGGAGCCGCTGGCGCCGTGGGTCGAATACTGATCGCCGCTGAGGGTGCCGTTGCTGAAACCACCGGTGTTGCTGGCGCCGTGGCCAGCCGTGTTGAACCCAACAGCCCAAGCGCTCAGGTAGTCGGAGACCGACAGTGAACCCAGGCCCGAATCGTAGCTAACAGAAATAGTCATCGCTAAACCTCGTTAAACAACGTTTTTGATGAGCACGCCAAAGCGGCGCGCTTTTTTGCCCAGCCTTGGGCAAAACCTTTGATCGCGTGCCGTGGCACACGGATCAGAACTTGTATTCCAGCATCCCGCTCAGCGTCCGCCCGCGCGCCAGGCTGAGGTTGTTGGCATCGCCCATGGCGACGAAATAGGCTTCGTCGGTGGCGTTTTCCAACGCCAGCGCGATGTTCAGGTGATCGGTCATCCAGTAACTGGCGTACAGGTCATAGAGGGTGTATTGCGGCCACATCGCCTGGTCCATCAGCTCGTAGCCTTGCTGATTGAGGTTTTCGCCGTTACCCGCGCTGTAACGCACACGCACGCCGGTATCCAGGCGCTTTTCCAGGAAGCGCGCGCCCAGCGTCAGCGAGCCGCGATCGGCAGGCATGTAGGTGGCGTTGCCCATGATTCGGCCGCAGCTTTCCTTGTTGTTGGCGACGTTGTCGTCCAGCACTTCGTAGGTTGTGACCGGCCGCAGGCTGATGCGCCCGTTCGGCAGCGTGAAGCGTTCCAGGCGCGTGGTTCTTGGCCCGGTGGTCTTGGCCCCGCCCATGTAATAGTTCTTCGAGCAGAACTCATTGCTGCCGATCATGTGCGTATAGCTGAGGTTGGCGTATGCGCGGCCCATGTCGTAATTGAGCTGGTATTCCAAACCGCGAAAGCGCGTCGGGTTGGTGTTGTTGACGTAGGCCATGGTCCCGAGAAAACCGCCTACTTGGGTTTCCGGCAAGCTGACGCTGGTGTTGAGGAAGGAGAAGTTTTCAATTCGGGTATCGAAGTACGCCACCTTCATGCCGAGGCGGTCGTCATTGAAGAACAAGCCCTCCTTGAACACGTTCGTGCCCACTTCCCAATCCCGCGATTCTTCAGGCTTGAGGTACGGGTTGGGGAACACCCGCTCCCCGGTACCTCCGCCGTGGGGGCGGCCGGTCATGAAGGTCTCGGTGACCGCCGGCGGGCGCCAGCCCTTGCCCCAACGGGTATAGAGTTGCAACCAGTCAACGCCCGGCTTGACCGCGATACCGAAGGTGGGGGAGAACTTTCCTTCTTCACGGTCCACATCGATCACTTCCGACACACGCTTTGCGCCCACCAGGCTATTGAAGAAGCGGTCGCGCCGGTACAAGGTCATGCCGGTCTGGCCTTCGAGCCGATAGCGGTCGTAACGCAGGCCTGCATCCAGGGTCAGCCAATCGCCGTATTCGTATTGCAGGTTGTTGAACAGGCTGGCGATGGTGCGCTTGCCACTCGGCGTACTGCCTTCGGCATAGGGCAGCAGTGCGAGGTCGTTGGCGGCCTCAACTTTGTTGGTGCGTGGTTTGAACTCGTCCTGGTACATCTCCAGGCCGTAGTTCCAGCTCAGATGGCCGCGCTCTCCGAAATCAAAGCGCGAGGTGTTGTCACCCTGCAGCCCCCAGGTGTCGGTCTGGAAGTGGTCGGTGTAGGCGCCCACGTAGTTCCCCGTGCCTGGCGTGGACAGCGTGGGCGTATTGGCGCGATCCAGCTGAGTGGTGACGTAGTAGACCTTGGCTTTCAGGTCGATCAGCGGGTCATCCGGCGTGTAGCTGTAGTCCAGCGCGAAGTTCTTGGCGTTGAGGTTGTTCTTGCTCACGCGATGGTAGTAGACGCTCTGCAGGTCATCGGCGATGTAAGCCCAGGCATCATTGCTGTCGCTGTCGCTTTCCAGGTAGCTCAGCTGCACGCGCTGGTCATTGGGCAGGTTCAGACCGAACTTGACGATCTGCGAACGGGTGACACTGCCCATATCGCCAACTTCGCTGTTCAACCAATCATCAAAGGCCGCCGGCGCGTATTTACGCGCGCGCATATGGGTGCCTAGCTTTTGATCGTTATGGGTGCCCGCGCGGTAGTTGCCGAAATGCCGCTCGCTGTAACCCAGCAGCACATCGCCGCGCTCATCCCCAAAGGCAACCACCCCGCTGCCGTTGAAGTAGGTGCCGTTACCCAGCTCGCCGATGCCGCTGCCGGCGCGAAAACGCCCGCCGATCTCTTTGCCATCTTTAAGAAATTCGCTGGCGTCCAAGGTCTTGAACGAAGCAATCCCGCCCAGCACTGCCGCCCCGCCCTGGCCCGACTGGCTGCCCTTGTCGATCTCGATGCTGGAGATGAATTCCGGGTCGATCAACATCGTGCCGTTGCGCTGCTGGTGGCCGTTGACGTTGAAGTTCTGGCGCATGCCGTCGATGTTCATGTTCACCCGGCCATAATCCTGCACGCCGCGAATGTTTACAGAGAGGCCAGGGTCGCGCTGATTGACGGCGGTGTAGACGCCAGCGGTTTCTTCGAGCATGTCGGCGGCGTGACGGGGCGGGCGTTTGTCGATCATGTCACGGCTGATGACGGCCACGGACTTTGGGCTCTGATACACCCAATCGCCGGCCTGGCCGTTGGTGTTGCCGGTGATGGTGGTGGTGCCGACGGTCATGGCGCCGTCGTGGGTGTCAGCGACGCGATTGAGGGTGACCTGCCGCTCGCCGGTAAAGCGATACTCCACCGGTGCGCCGCCGAGCAAACGGCCAAGGCCTTCCTGCACGCTGAAGCTGCCCTTCAGTGCCGTACTGCTCAAGCCTTGCAGACGCTGGCTGTCGAACAGCACTTGCAGGCCGGCTTGATCAGCAAACGCCAGCACGGCGCTGCCCAAAGGTTGCGCCGGAATATCGAACATCTGCACCGCAGGCTGGGTGGCGCCCGCTTGGGGTTGCGCGGCATACACCGGAGCTGTTATGGCGAACAGTCCCAAGTGAATGGCAAGGGCTAACCGGCTACCGGTGACACGCCCCTTGGTGAGTGCTGACATTTCTGGTTTCCCTGCGCTGAGCGTTTTTGTTTGTGCGAATGCTTCTCACCTAGCAAGACGTACGAGGCCCAGGAAGTCAGTAAGTGTTTTGGGAAAGTTTTTCAGGAAGGTGTGTCGCGCACGGCGGGAGGCAGGTCTCCCACCGGCTTATCAATAGATCAGGCTGAGGCCCGCCAGGTCCAAGCGTTGCACTTGGAGTTCCTGGGTCAAGGTGCCCAGAGCGGTATCGAGCATGTCGAGGCGGAACACGCCGCTGACTTCGCGATCGCCCAAGGTCGGGTTGGTCAACACCACGTGGCCTGGGCGATAGCGGTTGAGTTGCTCGATGACCTTGGCCAGTGGCAACCGGTCAAAAATCAACACACCGCGCCGCCAACTGGTGGCGCGTTCTACATCGAATCGATCAAGCGCCACCACGCCGTCCCGGGGACTGTAGCGCGCGACCTGGCCCTCCTTGAGCACGGATTCGCTCGGGCCGTTTTTGGGTGCGGTTTGCAGAGACACTTCAACGCTGTGCTGTAGCACGCCAACCCAGGCCTGGCTGGCCCCTTCACGCTCGACCACAAACCGCGTGCCCAACGCACGCGTCTGCCCGGCGGCACTTTGCACCACGAACGGCCGCGTTTCCTGCCCGGTCATGGGCGCCACATCAAAAATCGCCGAGCCCTGAATCAGGCTGATGCGCCGCTGTACGCCGTCGTAGTCCAAGCGGATGGCGCTGGCAGAATCCAGCACGACAGCGCTGCCGTCGGCCAGGTGCACCGTACGCACTTCGCCTTTCTGGGTGACATAGTCAGCCTGCAGGCGCAGCAAGGCATCCGGCCCACGCACCCAGCCAACGCCCGCCACCAGCACAACCACCGCGACGGCCGCCACGCGCTGCCAGAGTCTGCGCCGTTTGGGCCGGCGCACCGGCAACGGTGCTGAAGATGGGCGCTGGCGATGCACCGGTTCGTCCTTGTGCAACTCGCCCAAGGCGGCCCACGTCTGCTCGGCAAAACGCAATGCGGCCTCATGGCGACTGTCGCAGGCGATCCAATGTCGCAGCTCGGCCTGCTCCTGTTCGGTCAGGGCACCGGCGTGCAGGCGCACCGCCCACTCGGCGGCCGCCTCGGTAATGCTGTGCTGTTGCGGACCCTGGCTATTCACGTGTGAATCTCGAATTTTCGTTATGTAAACGCTGTGACGTCTGGCCCGGCGCTTTTCGGTAATTCATTCGTCGGATGGCTTCACCTCGCCTTCCTGCAAGCGTTGCATCACATACGCCAAGGCCTTGGCCAGATGCTTCTGCACAGAGCTGTCGGAGATCTCCAGGCGCCGGGCAACCTGGGCATGGGTCATGCCTTCGATGCGGTTCAGACGGAAAACCTGCTGGGTGCGTTCCGGCAACTCCGCCAGTGCCTGCTTCAATGCCTGTCGCTGCTGCTGCGCCATTGCCTGCGCCTCCAAGCCGGCCACGTCGTCTTCAATCTCGGCCAGCGCCTCGTGGGGCACGGAGTCTGTCTTGCGCCGCGCTTCCTGGCGAATATGGTCGATCAGCAGATTGCTCGCCGTTCGATAGAGATAGCCCTGGGAGTTGTCGATGCGCTCGCCGGCCGGTTTTTCCGCCAGGCGCAGGAAACTCTCCTGCACCAGGTCTGCGGCCAATTGCGGGTCCCGCACCTTGCGCGCCAGATACCCGCGCAGGGTATCGGCGTGCTTGAGAAACAGGCCTTTGAGATCCACGTCCGACAAACCGACTCCCTGGAATGTGATGGAAACAGACCGGCATCTTAAGCGTTGTCGAGAATGATTTTCAATTGATATCTAATCTGATTATCCAGTACGAACGTGCTGAATAACGGTTCGATAATCGAACACATCCGCCGCCATCAATTGACCAAATTAACCATCCAGTACATTTTATCTTCACAACCTATAAGAACTGTGGAGAACCCCTAAATGCCGCCTATCGTGCTGGTGCTCAACGGCCCCAACCTCAACCTGCTCGGCACTCGCGAGCCCGCCACCTATGGCCATGAAACCCTGGCCGACATCGCCGCCCTGTGCGGCCGCAGCGCGGAAAAACTCGGGCTGAAAATCGAGTTCCGCCAGACCAACCATGAAGGTGAATTACTCGACTGGATCCACGGCGCCCGCGCCCGGTGCGCCGGCATCGTGATCAACCCCGCGGCCTGGACCCACACTTCGGTAGCGATTCGCGACGCCCTCGTCGCCAGTGAAGTGCCGGTGATCGAAGTGCATTTATCCAACGTGCACGCACGTGAGGCGTTTCGGCATCACTCCTTTGTCTCACCCATTGCCAAGGCAGTGCTCGCAGGCTTCGGCAGCCACGGCTACCACCTGGCCCTGGAACATTTCAGCCACACGTTGAAAGGGTGACCTTGATGAAACCGCGCATCCTCGCCGGCCTGATCGGCTCGGGCATCCAAGCCTCCCGCACCCCTGCCCTGCATGAACAGGAAGGTGACGCCCAGGGCCTGCGTTATCTGTACCGCCTGATTGATTTGGAACCGCTGCAACTGAACATCAACGCCCTGCCCGACCTGCTGGACGCCGCCGAGCGGATGCAGTTCACCGGGTTGAACATTACCTACCCGTGCAAGCAAGCGATCCTACCGTTACTCGATGAGTTATCCGACGAAGCTCGAGGCATTGGCGCGGTCAACACCGTGGTGTTCAGGAACGGCAAACGCATCGGTCACAACACCGACTGCCTGGGTTTCGCCGAAGGGTTTCGGCGCAATTTAAGTGATGTTGCGCGTCAACGCGTGGTGCAGATGGGCGCCGGCGGTGCAGGTGCGGCAGTGGCCCATGCGTTGCTGGCGGAAGGCGTGGAACAGTTGAGCATTTTCGACGTAGACAAGGCTCGCGCCCGCGACCTTGTGGATAACCTCACGCAGCATTTCGGCAGCGGCCGCGCCCAGGTCGGCAACCATTTGGAAAGCGCCATCGCTGAGGCGGATGGTTTGGTCAACACCACGCCGATGGGCATGGCCAAACTGCCCGGCACGCCGGTGCCGAGCAGCCTGTTGCGGGCGCAATTATGGGTTGCGGAAATCGTGTATTTCCCGCTCGAAACCGAGCTGCTGCGCGACGCCCGCGCCTTGGGTTGCCGCACGCTGGATGGCGGCAACATGGCGGTGTTTCAGGCCGTGAAGGCGTTCGAGTTGTTCAGTGGCGAAGCGCCGGATGCGCAGAGGATGTTGGCGCACTTTCAGAGCATGAATACTTAACTGGCGAAACCCAATCCAACTGTGGGAGCGGGCTTGCTCGCGAATACGGTGTGTCAGTCACCGGATGCATTGACTGACACACTGCATTCGCGAGCAAGCCCGCTCCCACTGAGGTAACTCGCTGAATCAAGCCTGGAGGTAGCGCATCACCGAGTCACAAATCATCTCGCGGTGCCGTTGTTTAACCGCTTCGTCCGCCAGCTCGATCTGAAAAATCTCACTGAATGTATGACGGTTGGACACCCGGTAAAAACTGAATGAGTTGATCAGCAGGTGCACGTCCAACGGGTCTAACCCCTGGCGGAACAACCCCATCTCGGCGCCCCGCCGCAACGTTGCCCCCAGCCCTTCGAGAATATTGCTGTTCATCGCCTTGATCGAGTCCGAGCGCTTTACGTACTCGGCGTTGTTGATATTTTCGATGCTGACGATCCGCACGAAATCCACGTTCTGGTCATGGTGATCAAAGGTGAATTCCACCAGCCGCCGTATCGCTTCGCGCGGTTCCAGGGCCGTGAGGTTCATGCGGGTTTCGGTGTTGCGAATGTCGCCGTAGAGTTTCTCCAGCACTTCGACGTACAACTGCTCCTTGCTGCCGAAGTAGTAATAGATCATGCGCTTGGAGGTGTGGATACGCTCGGCGATGGCATCCACGCGAGCGCCGGACAGGCCCTGCTGAACAAACTCGACAATGGCTTCCTGAAGGATATTTTCGCGGGTCTTTTCCGGGTTGTTCTTACGACTCTTGCGCGGTGCGTCTGACACAGCGGAGAGGTCGGGGGTCAGGGTCATGGTGCGCTCACGGCCATTTTTGTTGTGCAGGCCGCGATTATGGGCCGAGGCGCTCCCCGAAGGAAGCACCCGGCCGTCAGTCATAACCGTGCTTGGCGCACCGCGCCGCTGCGGGATTTGGCCATCGCCGCCAGGCGCACCGCCACGTTGGCCGCGCCGTACCCGGCGTAGCCGTTTTTGCGTTGGATGATCTCGAAGAAAAACCGCCCCTCGAAAGGCTCGGTGTACACGTGAAACAGCTCACCACCTTGGGCGTCACGGTCGTACAGCACGTTGTAGTACGCCAACTCGCTGAGGAACTCATCGTCGAAATCAAACCGCGCGGCCAAGTCGTCGTAGTAATTGAGCGGAATGTCCAGCAACGGCACACCTGCCTCTTTAGCCCGGCTTACCTCGGCGAAAATATCCGCGCAGTCGAAGGCAATATGGTGCACACCCGAGCCGCGATAGCTCGACAGCGCGTGGGAAATGGCGGTGTTGCGGTTCTCGGAAATATTCAGCGGCAGGCGGATCGAGCTGCAGCGGCTGCGTAGCGCGCGGCTTTTTACCAGGCCATAAGGGTCGGGCAGTACCACCTCGTCGTCGGCTTCGAAATCCAGCAGGCTCTTGTAGAACAGCACCCAGCTGTCGAGGCTGTCGGCCGGCAGCGCCATGGCCATATGGTCGATGCGCAGCAGCCCGCCGCTTGAGGCAGTATTCGCTTGCAGGTTGAAGTCGGTGTCATACAGCCCGCCTTCGCTTGGGTCCACCAGGTAAATCAGGCTGCCGTCCGGCGCGCGCACGGCGGCCAGCTCAAGCTCATTTGGCCCCACGAGACCGCGATAAGGCTGGCCCTTGTAGGCCACCGCCCGCTGCAACGCCTTGACGCTGTCCTTGACCCGAATGGCCGTGGCGCATAGCGACGGCCCATGGGCTTCGAAAAAGTTGTGGGCAAAGGAATAGGGTTCGCAGTTGAGGATCAGGTTGATGTCACCCTGGCGCAACAGGCTCACACTCTTGGAACGATGCTGCCCGGCTTTGACGAACCCCAGGCGCTCCAGCCACTGTGTGAGCTTGGCGCCGAGGTTTTCATCCACGGCAAATTCGAGGAATTCGATGCCGTCGTATTCACTGGCAGCCGGGGTTTCAAACAGAATATCGACCGGCTTGGCAGGTTGCTCCTGCGCCAGGCGCTGACGGGTTTTCTCTTCAAGGTACAGCAGCGAACGCAAGCCATCCGCCGCATTGGCCCGGGTCGGGGCCGCACGGAAGCCGTCGTTGAAAATTTCCAGGGACAGCGGTCCGGTGTAGCCACTCTTGATGATTGGCGCGAGAAAGCCCGCCAGGTCGAACTCGCCCTGCCCCGGGAAGCAGCGGAAATGCCGGCTCCACTCCAGCACATCCATGGCCAGGATCGGCGCATCGGCCATTTGCACAAAGAAGATTTTGTCACCGGGAATATCGGCGATTCCACTCGGGTCGCCCTTGAGTGACAGGGTGTGAAAACTGTCGAGCAACACGCCGAGGCTCGGGTGGTCGACCTGCCGCACCAGGTTCCACACCTGCTGCCAGGTGTTCACATGCTTGCCCCAGGCCAGGGCTTCATAGCCGATGCGCAGACCACGGCGGCCGGCGTGTTCGGCGAGCAGGCTGAGGTCGTCGAGCAAAATACGTTCATCGCCGACGCAATCGGCGGAAGCATTGCTGCACACCAAGACCAGGTCAGTGCCCAGTTCCTGCATCAAGTCGAACTTGCGTTCGGCGCGTTCCAGGTTGCGCGCCAGGCGGTCGCGGCGGCAGCCTTCAAAGTCGCGGAACGGCTGGAACAAGGTGATGGCGATGCCGAGGTCGGCGCACATCTGCCTAACTTCCCGTGGGCTGCCATCGTAATACAACAAATCGTTTTCGAAGATTTCGACCCCATCAAAACCGGCGGCGGAAATGGCTTCGAGCTTCTCCGGCAGGGTGCCGCTCAAGGAAACGGTGGCAATGGAACGTTGCATGGGGCGACTCCCGGCAATTGTTGTTTGCGACAAATTATTCGCCCCTAGCCTACACGCAGCAATTAAAATGTACGAACCAGTTAGTTTTTCGGGCGATTACCGAACACTATGCCGGTTTGGCGAATTGACGATGTTTTAACCGCTGCGCACCATCGAACCTGCACCAAGACCCAGAACACACCATAAAAATTTCAAAAAACGGGTACGACCTCATGCCTCTGCAAAATCCCGCCCTGGCCGCGCGCCCGGGCAACCCGCAAGCCGGTATCGGCGACAAAATCCGCGGCGCCATGGCCGTGGGTAAAACGCGCTGGGGCATGCTGGCCCTGGTGTTCTTCGCCACCACGCTTAACTACATCGACCGCGCCGCGCTCGGCGTGATGCAGCCGATCCTGGCCAAGGAGATGAGCTGGACGGCGATGGACTACGCCAACATCAACTTCTGGTTCCAGGTCGGCTACGCCATCGGCTTTGTGTTGCAAGGCCGGCTGATTGACCGAGTCGGCGTGAAGCGCGTGTTCTTCTGCGCGGTGCTGCTGTGGAGTCTGGCCACCGGCGCCCACGGCCTGGCCACCTCGGCCGTAGGGTTTATGGTCTGCCGCTTTATTCTCGGGCTGACCGAGGCCGCCAACTACCCCGCCTGCGTCAAGACCACCCGCCTGTGGTTTCCGGCCGGTGAGCGTGCGGTGGCCACGGGTATCTTCAACGCGGGCACTAACGTTGGCGCAATGATGACGCCGATGCTGCTGCCGCTGATCCTGCACGTGTGGGGCTGGCAGGCGGCGTTCCTGTGCATGGCATCGTTGGGGGCTATCTGGCTGGTGTTCTGGGGCTTGAAGTACTACAACCCGGAAGACCATCCGACGGCCAAACAATCCGAATTGGACTACGTGCAACAGGAGGTCGAACCCGACCAACCCAGCGTGCCTTTCAGCCGCATCCTGCGTATGCGTGGCACCTGGGCCTTCGCCCTCGCCTACGCGATGACCGCGCCGGTGTTCTGGTTCTACCTGTACTGGCTGCCGCCGTTTTTGAACCAGCAATACAACCTGGGCATCAACGTAACCCAAATGGGCATCCCGCTGATCATCATCTACCTGACCGCCGACTTCGGCAGCGTGGGCGGAGGGATTCTGTCCTCGTTCCTGATCGGCCGCGGGATGAACCCGATCAAGGCGCGGTTGTTGTCGATGTTGCTGTTTGCCTGCTGCATCGTCGGCGTCATCATGGCCGCGGGCTCCAGCCAGCTGTGGGTCGCCGTGTTCGCCATCTCCCTGGCCATCGGCGCGCACCAGGCCTGGACCGCCAACATCTGGAGCCTGGTGATGGACTACACGCCCAAGCACATGATGAGCACGGTGTTCGGTTTCGGGGGTATGTGCGCGGCCATTGGCGGCATGTTCATGACCCAGATCGTCGGTCATATCCTCACGGTCACGAACAACAACTACACCGTACTGTTCACGCTGATCCCGGCGATGTACTTCATTGCGCTGACGTGGATGTACTTCATGGCACCGCGCAAAATTCCAAAAGTCGACGTTTGAGTCAACGCCGCCGCTGCTGCCAGGCAGCGGCCAACCCGCTCATGCAGATCACCCCGATGCCGACCACCGTGGTCATGTCGGGGGTATGCTTGAACACCAGCCAGCCCAACAACCCCGCAAACACGATCTGGCAATAGCCGAACGGCGCCAGCAAGGCCGGCGCCGCAAAGCGGAAGGCCTGGGTCAACATCAAGTGGGCGGTCATCCCGCACGTGCCCAGCGCCAACATCAGCACGCCGTGCCACAGCGTCGGCAGATGCCAGAAGAACGGCACCAGCGCACTCATCACCAAGGTATTGCACAGCCCGGCAAAAAAGTTGCTGGTGGTCGGCGTGTCGTACTGGCTGAGGATGCGCGTAAGCAGTTGGTAGAAGCAGAAGAACAGCGCCGAACACAGCGGCAGCAACACCGCCGGCGTGAACAGCTCACCGCCGGGATGGATGATGATCAGCACGCCGACAAACCCGCAGATCACCGCCAGCCATTGGCCGCGTGTCACGTGCTCCCCGAGCAGCGGCACCGATAGCGCCGTCACCAGGATTGGCGCGAGGAAGTTCACCGCCGTGGCTTCCGCCAACGGGATGTAATGCAACGCAGCGGTAAAAAACAGGCTGGTGCCCAACAGGCACAACGCCCGTACCACCTGCATGCCGGGGCGTTTGCTGCGCAGCACGCGCAAGCCCGATTGCGGCAGGAAGATGCCGGCCATCAACAAGGTATGCACCAGGTAACGCGCCCACACCACCATCACAATCGGATAGAACCCGGCCAGGTATTTCGACAGGGCGTCGTGGCTGGAAAACAGAAACGTCGCCACCACAATCAACAAAATGCCTTTGAAAGGATGGTTGACGCCGGAAAGGGGTGTACTGACAGTCATTGAATTCTCTTGCGTGGCGGGCTGATCGCTGAGCACTGAACGCAATAGCACTCAACCCGGTAATCTAGCAGGCGGGCCGGAGTCCGCCCCAAGAGCATAACCAAACACCGTGCGAACAGCGCACTAAATCACGGGATTTGAGTCCAACGCTGCACGTTTCCCCGCGCGTTGCACACTTTTTAACCAAGGCCTTGCCGCTATGAAAAAAACACTCTTCGTTCTTTCTGCCTTCGCCCTGCTCACTGCTTGTAACCAAGAGTCCAAGGAAGCCCCCAAACCCGCACCGGCGTCGGTGCAAGCCACCTTGGTGCCGGCTACCCCGCCCACCGACAAATGGGTCGGCAAATGGATTGGCGTCGAAGGCTTGAACCTGACCATCGCCAAGGACGACAGCATCGGCCGTGGTCATTACATTCTGACCATGAAGTATGGCCTCGACGCCGACGACGAAGGCACCTTCAAGGGTGAGGCTAACGAAGACGGCATCGCCTTTACCCGCCCGGACGGCCCGCAACAGCTGAGCGCCGGCGACGGTGAAGCCACCGGCCTGAAATGGCTGGCGGATAAAAAAGACTGCCTGATTGTCGATACCGGCGAAGGCTACTGCCGCGACTGACCCCGCGCAGCTGACACAACTTTCATCTGGCGCCCCTGCCTGCACGGCCTGACAGCAGCGATACTAGGCAACTCTCGTCTCTTGTCGGACAGCCGGGCTGGCGCCATTCATTCGCACCAACAACACTGCTCTTGGAAAAGTGTTCGACAGGTTCATCGAGAGGATTGCCCCATGCTATGGAAAAAAGGCCGACGCAGCGACAACGTGGTAGATGCCCGCGATGACAGTGGCGGCGGCGGTGGCGGCATGCGCTTTGGCGGCGGCAAGGGCCTGAGTTTGACGGCGATCGTGCTGATCGTCGGGATCGGCTGGCTGACCGGCCAGGACCCGCTGCAGATCCTCGGCCAGTTGACCGGCCAGGTCGAGCAAGCGCCGTCGGTGAGCACGCAATCACGCCAGGCACCGCCGGCCAACGACGAGCAAGCCGATTTTGTCCGCGCGGTACTGGGCGATACCGAAGACACCTGGGGCCAGGTGTTCAAGGAAAATGGGTTGGTCTACAAAAACCCGAAACTGATTCTGTTCCGGGGCCGGGTAAATTCCGCCTGCGGTGGCGCGACCTCAGCCAGCGGCCCGTTCTACTGCCCGGCTGACCAGCAAGTGTATCTGGACCTGGATTTCTTCCGGGAAATGTCGCAACGCTTCAAGGCCGCCGGTGATTTCGCCCAGGCCTACGTGATCGCCCACGAAGTCGGGCACCACGTGCAAACGCTGTTGGGCATCTCGGCCAAGATTCAAGCCGCACGCCAACAGGGCCGGCAGATGCAAGGCGACGGCGGCCTGCTGGTACGCCAGGAACTGCAAGCCGACTGTTTCGCCGGTGTGTGGGCCAACCGTGCGCAAAAGCGCCTGAACTGGCTGGAGCCCGGCGATATTGAAGAAGCACTGAATGCGGCCAACGCCATCGGCGATGACCGTTTACAGCAACAGGGTCAAGGCCGCGTAGTGCCGGACTCGTTTACCCACGGCACCTCGGCACAGCGGGTTCGCTGGTTCAAGACTGGCTTCGCCCAGGGCCAGATCACTCAATGCGACACTTTTACAGCGAAGAGTCTTTAGATGAATAAACGATTGGGTCTAGTGCTGAGTTTGATGATTGCCTGCTCTTCCTCCACCTGGGCTGCCGAAAAAGAACACGGCGTCAAAGTGGTCAGTCCCGATCGTTTTCAACTGGATGCCGGCGCCCTCAGCATGGGCCTGAGCCAGGACTGGAGCCAGCCGCTGCCCAATGTCACTCGCGCACTGATCATCGTGCACGGTCGCCTGCGTAATGCGCAGACCTACCTGCAAAGCGGTGAAGACGCGGCCAGCGCTGCCGGGGTTGCTGCCAACACCCTGGTGATTGCGCCGCAGTTTCTCAATGAGTCGGACATAAAGCGCAACCACCTCGACAACCAGGTGCTGCGCTGGAACGGCAATGACTGGATGGCCGGCGATCCCTCCACCGGGCCAGGCCAGATCAGCTCCTACGGCGCCCTCGACCAGATCATCAAGCACCTGGGCAACCGCAAGCTGTTCCCGGCACTCAAAGAAATCGTGGTGGCTGGCCATTCCGGCGGTGGGCAAGTGGTGCAGCGCTTCGCCCTCACCGGCCACGACCACCCAATGCTGCAAACCGAAGGCATCAGCCTGCGTTACGTGGCGGCCAACCCGTCGTCCTACGCCTACTTCAGCCCACAGCGCCCGGTCAAATTCGACGCGGCCAGTTGCCCAGGCTTCAACGACTGGAAATACGGCATGCAAAACCTGCCGGACTACGCCAAGGGCCAGAGCGCACAACAGCTTGAACAGGCCTACGTGTCACGCAACATCACTTACCTGCTGGGCCAGCAAGACACCGACCCGAACCACCCGGCGCTGGATAAAAGCTGCGAAGCCGAAACCCAGGGCGCGTATCGCCTGATTCGTGGGCACAACTACTTTGATTACCTCAAGGCGCGCCATCCGCAGCTGACCCAGAAGCTGGTGGAAGTGCCGGGGGTTGGGCATAACGGCGATGGGATGTTCACTTCGCCTGAAGGGCAGAAGGTACTGTTCGGGAAATAACAGTAGCTGACGAAGCCGGATTAAAAATGTGGGAGCGGGCTTGCTCGCGAATGCGGCCTTTCAGTCAACTTATCTGTGACTGACCCACCGCTTTCGCGAGCAAGCCCGCTCCCACATTTTGGTCTTCATCGCTTGAGCTAAATCATCCGGCGCAAAACCGCGCAATCCGCCGCATGCCAATCCGCCAACTCCGGCCACGGGTTCTCCGGCAAGTTCACCAACACCGTCCTGGTCCCCGCCGCCCGCCCGCAATCCAGGTCAAAGCGGTAATCCCCGACCATCACCATCTCACTGGGCGACACTGCCCACGCCGCCGCCAACTTCAGCAACCCACCCGGATCCGGCTTGGGCGGCGCATCATCACGCCCCAACACATCCTCGACGGCAAAGCAGTCCGCCAGGCCAATCGCCTCCAGGGTGATATGCGCCAACTCCCGCGCATTACGCGTGAGGATGCCGAGGCGATAACCGCGCCCGGCCAATTCGCGTACCAGTTCCACCGCGCCATCGGCCGCAATAGAACCCAGCGCCAGTTCGCGCTCATGCTCCAGCAGCCAGGCATGCTTGGCTGCCGCAACGTCTGCCGGCAAGGCCGCCAGATGGGTGAGGATGTCATCCTCGGGCGGAATCTCCAGCGCCACGCGAATCGCAGCAAAATCATGCACGGCCACCGTGAGGGTGCCGTCCATGTCAAACACCCAATGCTTAACGTCCGACAGGCTCATGCCCAATCCTTGCGATGGCGAATCAAGCCTTCCTGGGTCACCGACGCCACCAGTTGCCCGGCGCGGTTGTACACGCTGCCACGCGAGAAACCCCGCGAGTTGCCGGCCCACGGGCTGTCCATCGCATACAGCAACCAGTCATCGGCGCGCAGGTCAGCGTGGAACCACAGCGCATGGTCGAGGCTGGCGACCTGCATATCTTTCTGCCACACGGTCTTGCCGTGGGGCAGCAACGAGGTGGTCAACAGGCCGAAGTCCGAGGCGTAGGCCAGCAGGTATTTATGCAGCGCCGGCGCATCAGCCAAGGCGCCGTCGGCCCTGAACCACACGTATTTGACCGGGTCGGACGGCTGCGGGTTGTACGGGTCTTTTTCCGTGACCGGGCGCACTTCGATCGGCTTGGGGCACAGCAACTTGTCGCGCATGTGCTCAGGAATCAGGTGCGCACGCTGCTTGGTCAGTTCCAGCTCCGACGGCAGGTTTTCCGGGCCGACTACCACGGGCATGGTGGTCTGGTGCTCAAAGCCTTGCTCGTCGTACTGGAACGAGGTGGTGCAGGTGAAAATCGGGTTGCCCTTCTGGATCGCCGTGACGCGGCGGGTGCTGAAGCTGCCGCCATCGCGCACGCGGTCCACCGAGTACACCACCGGCAAAGACGCATCGCCGGGGCGCAGGAAATAACCGTGCAGGGAATGCACATGCCGCGCTTCTTCTACGGTCTGGCTGGCCGCCGACAGCGACTGGCCGAGTACTTGGCCGCCGAACAGCTGGCGAAAACCCAGGTCCTGGCTGCGGCCGCGAAAGAGGTTTTCCTCGATCGGCTCCAGGGTCAGCAAGTCCACCAGATCTTCCAATACTTGGCTCATAGAGCAACTCCTACAACAATCGATAGGGCATTCCGGGCTGCTTATCCGTGCAGCGTGTCCAACCATTGGGCGCGGGTGATGCGGTACAAAACATGATGGCGCAGCGGGTCATCGGCTGCGACCTTGGGGTGTTCAAAATCTGCCAGGGGATCGTAATGCATACCGATGGCCTGCATGACTTTTTGTGATGGCAGATTGGTTTCGGTGGTAAACGCGAGGATTTCATCCAGTTGCAGCCGGTCGAAACCACAGCGCAGCGCCGTCCAGGCCGCCTCGCTGGCGTAACCCAGGCCCCAATGCTCGCGAGCCAGGCGCCAGCCGATTTCTACCGCCGGGGTGAAGTCCGCTTCAAAGCTGACATTTTGCAGCCCGGTCAGGCCGATAAATTCGCCGGTGTCCTTGCGCTGCAAGGCCCACAGGCCAAAGCCGTATTCAGCGAAATGCCCGCGAATGCGGCCAATCAACGCGGCGCTTTCCAGATGGCTCAGCTTGGCCGGGAAATAACGCATCACCTGCGGGTCGGCGCACATGTGCGCAAATTCCGGTAAGTCGCTGTCGCGCCATTGGCGCAGCACCAGCCTTGCGCTTTCCAATTCCAGTATCGGCTCCATGGGTCCCCCTCCCTTGCCATGTGCGTGAGTGTACAGCGCTGGTAAGATCCTTCGCAGGTTCCCGTCAGAAAATCCCATGCCACTGCCATTGATCTACCACGATGATTACAGCCCGGAGTTCCCGGCGGACCACCGGTTCCCAATGGACAAGTTTCGCCTGTTGCGCGATCACCTGGTGGACAGCGGCCTGACCGAGGACCGCCAACTGCTGCGCCCCGAACTGTGCCCGCCCGAGATTCTGGCCCTGGCCCACGACGCTGGGTACATCGAACGCTACATGGGCGGCGAGTTGTCCCGCGAAGACCAGCGGCGCCTCGGCCTGCCGTGGAACGAAGCCCTGGCGCGGCGCACCGTGCGCGCGGTCGGCGGCTCGATACTCGCCGCCGAACAAGCACTTGAACACGGCCTGGCCTGCCACTTGGCGGGCGGCACCCACCACGCCCACTACGATTACCCGGCCGGCTTTTGCATCTTCAATGACCTCGCGGTGATCAGCCATTACCTGCTGGCCAGCGGCCGCGTTAACCGCGTGCTGATCTTCGACTGCGACGTGCACCAGGGCGACGGCACCGCGCGCATCCTCCACGACACGCCGGACGCCATCACCGTGTCGCTGCATTGCGAAAAGAACTTCCCCGCGCGCAAGGCCCAGAGTGACTGGGACATCCCACTGCCCATGGGCATGGGCGACGCCGATTACCTCAAGGTGGTCGACGACGCGCTCAACTACTTGCTGCCGCTGTACCAGCCCGACCTGGTGCTGTACGACGCCGGCGTCGATGTACACAAGGATGACGCCCTCGGGTACCTCAAGCTGACAGACGCAGGCGTCGCCGCCCGTGATGAAAGTGTGATGCGCCACTGCCTGGGCCGCGACATCCCGGTGATGGGCGTGATCGGCGGCGGCTACAGCAAGGACCGCCCCGCCCTGGCCCGCCGCCACGGCATCCTGCACCACAGCGCGCAGCGGGTGTGGACGTCATCAGGTTGTCATTGAAGTGTGCGCGTTACCCACAATGCCTGTGGAACGGCCTGTGGATAACTTGAGCGTAAGGGCCTGAGAGCGAGTAGCCGTATGGCCTGTAGGAAAGTGTACGTTTTTTGATCAGGCATCTACGTCGCCGTCGGGTAGAATGCTCGGCCTATTCAGCGACCGCAGCCTTGCCCATGCCTCAGACCTCTTCTCAACACGTCACTATCATCGGCGGCGGCCCTGCCGGGCTGATGGCCGCTGAAGTCTTGAGCCAGGCGGGCGTGCGCGTGGACCTGTATGACGGCATGCCGTCGGTGGGGCGCAAATTTCTGCTGGCGGGCGTGGGCGGTATGAACATCACCCACTCGGAGGCATACCCGGCGTTCCTGTCGCGCTATGCCGAACGCGCGCCGCACATGGCGCCGCTGCTGCGGGCGTTTGGTGCCGACGCCTTGTGCGAATGGATTCATGGCCTGGGCATACAAACCTTTATCGGCACCTCCGGCCGCGTGTTTCCTACCGACATGAAAGCCGCCCCACTGCTGCGCGCCTGGCTTAAGCGCCTGCGCGACCACGGCGTGGTTATCCACACCCGGCATCGCTGGCTGGGCTGGGCTGACGACGGTGGCTTACTTATCCACAGCCCGGACGGCGAGAAAACTGTCCACAGCGACGCGGTGCTGCTGGCCCTAGGCGGCGGCAGCTGGTCGCGCCTGGGCTCCGACGGCGCCTGGCTCAAGTTGCTGGAAGACAAAGGCGTGCCTTACGCCGCACTGCAACCGAGCAATTGCGGCTTCGAGGTGTCAGCCTGGAGTGAATTGATGGTGAGCAAATTCGCTGGCGCGCCGTTGAAAAACGTCGCCATCGGCCTGGCGGATGACAAGCCTCGGCTGGGCGAATGCGTGGTCACGGCCACCGGCATCGAAGGCAGCTTGATCTACGCGCTGTCGGCATCGATTCGTGAAGCCATCAATCGCGACGGCTCGGCCACGGTGCACATCGACCTGCTGCCGAGCAAGCCGCTGGACAAGGTGCAGGCTGCCTTGGCCAAGCCGCGTGGTTCGCGCTCGATGAGCAAGCATTTGCACAGCCAGTTGGGCCTGGACGGGGTCAAGGCGGCCCTGCTGCGCGAGTTGGCGCCCGCAGAACACTTCAATGACCCGGCGCAGCTGGCGGTGGCGATCAAGGCGCTGCCGCTGACCTTGGTGAAGACGCGGCCGCTGGATGAGGCGATCAGCACGGCGGGTGGCGTGCCGTTTGAGGCGCTGGATGAGCGGCTGATGCTCAAGCAATTGCCGGGGGTATTTTGTGCCGGGGAGATGCTGGATTGGGAAGCGCCGACCGGCGGGTATCTGCTGACAGGCTGTTTTGCCAGCGGGCGGGCGGCCGGGCGAGGCGTTCTAGAGTGGCTGGCCTTGCCCCACTCAACAACAGAACGCCGCGTAGTGGGGATACCGATTCAGGAATGACCCACACCGGGTTTTACTGCAAAGGTTTTCTCAGGCCACCCCGAAACAACGGCAAATCTGCTTTTTGTTTCGCGCGTAACGCCATAACGGCCGTGCGCATCCTCTCATTAGCCTGCTGCCAAACGTTGAGCAAATGCTCATCCATCGGAAATCGTTCTATCGCCTCCTCCGAAGCCGGTTGAGTGGGTGGCCGATAGACAGGCTCTAACGCTTCACGCTCCAAGTCGTCCAAATACGTTTTTTTCACCTTATACACCCTCCGCTACAGAACTATTCCACCTGCACAATCAATTGGTAATAGGGTATTTATAAGCCTTGTAACTAGCACCAAACTTGTTCTCCCACTCTTTAACCTTAGGTGCGTCTGGCCCCAGTAACGTTATCAATTTATCGATAAACTCCTTCTGCACCTGGTAGGGCTCATCGCCGCTTTCGTAAAGGGGGGCAACTGCTTTGTCGTAGTCACTGAGCAGTGTTTGGTACTCCTTTAACGCTGTTTTTCTCATGCCATCATATATATCTTCACCCTTCTGCTTTTCTTCGGGCGAGATATTAAAGTGGCTTCCCATATGTTCCAGGAACTTCCTGTATTCGCGAAAAGCGGGATACAGAGCCCCCTCCTCCTCATACTTCTTCACTCGGACCCACAGCTCTTGGCCTTTTAGTGATGCCTTTTCATATGCAACGATCTCCGCGGCTTTTTTTCCGCGGCATCCGCTGCCTTACTCTTCCGAGACTCATTAAGCCCTATTCCGGCGCCTATAACTAGCAGGCCCCCTACCACAGCTGCCCCAATCGGAACCAGAAAAACAGCCATACTCACCTCTCTATTTTAATTTGATATTTACAATAGATCAGTGGCGAGTAAGAAATCTAAGTTCCAAACACGTACAGGGCAGTTGATGACAAAAAGTTTCTACGCAGGGTGAAACACACAAATAAATTTATACAATTATTAACCTGTCGTTTCGACACCTTGCAGGGCGTCGAGTGAGCGGCATTGCACCGCTCACTTAATTCACCACGCCTTTGTTAATCAAACAAAAGACTTACTTCTTCTTACGCGGCCCCGTGTTAAAAACAGGCACTTTACGCACCGGCTTGATCGAAGGCTCCGACGGCGCCACGTCGCCACTGTCCACCCACTTGCCCAAATTGCGCTTACCACCGCCACCACCCGAAGCCTTGGGCTTCTTCGGTTTCTTCGGTTTCTTCACCACCTGGCCACTGGCATCGGTGTCCGGCACACGGTGCTCCGGTTCGAAGTCCGGCTCCATCTTGCGGGTCAAAGTCTGACGCGTCAGCATCTCGATGGCCGACAGCATGTTCACCTCATCGGCACACACCAGCGAAATCGCCTCGCCGGTATTGCCCGCCCGGCCGGTGCGGCCGATACGGTGGATGTAATCCTCGGCCACGATCGGCAGGTCAAAGTTGACCACCAACGGCAGGTCTTCGATATCCAGGCCACGCGCCGCCACGTCGGTGGCCACCAGAATCTGCACGTCGCTGGACTTGAAGCGGTCCAGCGCACGTTGGCGGGTTGCTTGGGGTTTGTCGCCGTGGATGCCGTCGGCATTGATGCCCAGGCCCTGCAACTTATCCACCAGCGCATCCACGCCGTTACGGGTTTTGGCGAACACCAGCACCTGCTTCCAGCGGCCCTTGCGCATCAGGTGCACAAACAGCTCCGGCTTGCGCTTCTTGTCCACCGGCACCACCCATTGCTTGACGGTGTTGGCAGCGACGTTGCGCGGGCTCACTTCGATGCTCAGCGGGTCGTTGAGCATCTGCCCGGCGAGCAGGCGGATGTCATCGGAGAAGGTCGCGGAGAACAGCAAGGTCTGGCGCTTTTTCGGCAGCATGCGGTAGATGTTCGCCAGCTCTTCGGAAAAGCCCAGGTCGAGCATGCGGTCGGCTTCATCCAGCACCAGGGTTTGCAGCTGGTTGAGCTTCAGCGCGTTCTGGCGGAACAGATCGATCAGGCGGCCCGGCGTGGCGACCAGAATGTCGACGCCCTTGCGCAGCTTCATCATCTGCGGGTTGATGCTCACGCCGCCGTACACCGCGTACGTGGTCAGCGGCAGGTGCTGGGCGTATTCGGCGACGCTGGCGTGAACCTGCTCGGCCAGCTCGCGGGTCGGGCACAGGATCAGGGCGCGCGCCGAGTTGGCGGCCACTTTCGGCCCTTCCATGGTCAGCAATTGCAGGAGCGGCAGGGCGAAACCTGCGGTCTTGCCGGTGCCGGTCTGGGCCGCGGCCATCAGGTCGCGACCGGCCAGCACCGCCGGAATGGCTTGCGCCTGCACCGGCGTCGGGGTCTGGTAGCCAAGCGTCTCGAGGGCGCGCAGCAAGGGTTCGATCAGGCCAAGTGTGGCGAAAGTCATGTGTTTACCGTAGGAAAAATTCAGCGCAAGGTCGCAATGCGCCGCAGTTTACCTTATTTCCGGCTTGGGCTTGCGCCACTGGGGCAGGCTGATCAACAGCACGGCGCTGATGATCACCAGCATCGCCAGGGCTTCTTCCATGCCGATGGTCTCGCCGACAAACACAATGCCCAGCAACACCGCCACGGCCGGGTTCACGTAGGCATAGCTGGTCGCGGCCGCTGGGCGTACGTGCTTGAGCAGGTACATGTAAGCATTGAAAGCGATGATCGAGCCGAACACAGCCAGATAGGCCAAGGCCAGCCAACCTTCAATCGGCGGGATTGAATGCAGGCGCTCACCGGTCAGCGCACTGCCCACCAGCAGCAAAGCACCGGCGATGATCATCTCGGCCGCACTGGCCATGGCGCCCGCCGGCAACGGCAAGTGCCTGCTCCACACCGAGCCGAAGGCCCAAGAGGCCGCAGCAAACAGCAACAGCATCGCCCCGGTCGGGCTCGACTGCAGGTTGGAACCCATGTTGAGCATGGCGATGCCGATAATCCCCAACACCACGCCAGCCCATTCCAGACGGGTATTGCGCGCGCCCCAGAAATACCCGCACAGCAAGGTAAACAACGGCACCGTCGCCACCGCCAACGCCGCCACGCCGGAGGCAACGCCCGTGTGCTCGGCCACCGTCACCGCGCCATTACCAAAGGTCAGCAGCAAAATGCCGATCTTGGCGGCGGCCTTCCACTGCACCCACGTCGGCGCAGGCGCCCCGCGCCAGCGCAAATAGCCATACATCGCCAGCCCCGCCACCAGGAATCGAATTCCGCCGAGCATCAACGGTGGCCAGTACTCCACGCCGATTCGAATCACCAGATAGGTGGAACCCCAAATCACATACAGCGCAAAAAAAGCGGCGATCAACGGTAAGGGAAAACGACGTGGGCCAGGCATTGGGTAGCTCTGCGGCAGAAGAAGGGAGGCTTATTCTAGAAAGGCAGTACGCTAAACATAAGTTACAAAACCTGTTTAAACCGCCCGTACACTTTTCAAAACATGGTTATGAAGGCTATAAACCGTGCATTCGAAAGCCACGCGTAACCGGAGCCTTATCATGGACAAATACGACCGCATGCTCCTCAGCGCTTTGCTCGAAGACGGCCGCGCTTCCTACGCGCAACTGGCCCGCACGGTAAACCTCTCCGCCCCCGCCGTGGCCGAGCGCGTGGCCAAGCTGGAAGCCAGTGGCGTGATCACCGGGTATCAGGCCAAGGTGGACTTGTCCAAAATCGGCCTGCCGATCCAATGCACGATCGAACTGCGCTTGACCAACAACGGCAGCCAGAAGGTGTACGACGCCCTCGCGGAAATCCCCGAGCTGACCGAATGTCATCGGGTAACGGGCGACCCGTGCGTGATCATGCAAGCGGCGGTGGGCTCGATGCCGGAGCTGGAGAACCTGATCAATCGAGTGGCGAAATTCGGCTTCAGCAAGACCTCGATTATTTTGTCGAGTGCGATAGCGCGGCGGGTGCCGTTGGGGCAGTTGGAAGGGAAAGCCACCTGACACCGATCGTTCCCACGCTCTGCGTGGGAATGCCGCCAAGGACGCTCTGCGTCCGCTCTTGAGGTCGTGACGCAGAGCGTCACAGGAGGCGTTCCCACGCGGAGCGTGGGAACGATCAAACAGGCAATTTACTGTGGGAGCCGGCTTGCCTGCGATGGCGTCAGTTGCCTCACAATCAAGTCGACAATCTGCTTGATGGTCGTGATGTGATCCCAGTCTTCCTGAGTCGCCTGCAGGTTGAATTGCCATTTGATCTGCATGACAAAGCACGTCAAATCCTCATCAATGATCTTGAAGTCATGGATGAAATCCGTTTGCTCAGTCACTTGGCTTCGGTCGATAAAACCAATGATATCGACGAACAGCTGAATCACTTTTTCGGTGATCTCATTTCTCATAAAACCAAATTCCTTTTCGCTACTAACGAGCAGGATCTTAATTGTTTGGAAGAAGTCAGCGTTTGGCGAAAGAGAAACCAGAAGAATCCGACATTGCAACAAGACTCAACCTACTGACTGTTCCGATATGTCGCAAAAGCCCCCTCCAAGGCGTGATGTTTCAGTGGCCAGCAAGACCGATCCCTTTCATTTGCGGGAAGTTTCCTAGCGACGTTTCATGCCTTGTCCCGGTTAAATTCCACCGCTAGTCTTCCCCACGTCATCGGCCCTTCGGTGACCGGAAGTGCAAGCCGAAATTGACGAAGGAGAGAGTTACAAGTCCCGGAGACTCAACATGGTCAAAACAACCTCTACTTCAACTGATAACCAGACAAACTTCCTCAGCGAAGACGCCCTGCTCAACCGCCGAGCCATTGACTACTACCTCAAAGCATCCGCCCCGGACGCACCCAACTTTGTTCTGAACGACAACCTGAGCTTCGAAGACGCCCTGGCCCATGCGGCGGATTTGCTGCATTGCGCGGTGGAGACGGCGCAGGTGGCGGGTGAGACGATCAGCGCGCAGCAGCGGGCGGTGATGCACTTGGTGGGGATGGCGAAGGAGGTGGTGGAGCGGGCGTTGGCGTGTGTGCAGCCGCGATAGGCAACCGCCGATCGTTCCCACGCTCTGCGTGGGAATGCCGCCAAGGACGCTCTGCGTCGGCTCTTGAGGTCGTGACGCAGAGCGTCACAGGATGCGTTACCACGCGGAGCGTGGGAACGATCAAAAGAAGTGGTGGGTCGGGCGTTGGCGTGTGTGCAGCCTCGATAGGCAACCACCGATCGTTCCCACGCTCTGCGTGGGCATGCAGCCCAGGACGCTCTGCGTCCGCTCTTGAGGTCGTGACGCGGAGCGTCACAGGAGGCGTTCCCACGCAGAGCGTGGGAACGATCATCGCAAGCGTCAGAACCCGCGATGCTTCTTCAGATGCTCATTGATCTTCGCCGCCGGCACTTTCTGCAGGGTGCATAGCAGGTCGTGGGACAGTTCGCGCAAACCGTGGGTACGGCGCAATTCTTCAGCCAGATGCGCCGTGAGGTTGGCCGCCATCTCCGCATCCGCCATCGCCCGGTGAGCCTTGCCGGTGTGGGGCAGTTGGGCGAACGAATTCAGCGTGCCGAGCTTGTGGTTCGGCGCCGAAGGCATCAAACGGCGCGCCAGCAGCAGCGAGCAGGCGAATTTTTGCAGGCGGGTGCGGCGGATCAGGCCCAGTTCGAAGTCCCAGAACTTCTGGTCGAACGCGGCGTTGTGCGCCAGCAGGGGCGTGGTGCCGACGAACTCATTCACTTCGTTCATCACCCGCTCGGCCGGCGGTGCGCTGCGCAGCATGGCGTTGCTGATCCCGGTGAGCTGTTCGATAAACCCCGGCACGCGCACGCCAGCATTCATCAGGCTCTGGTAGCGGTCCACGATTTGGCCGCGCTCAAGGATGACCACCGCAATTTCCGTGGCCCGGCAGTGGCTGCTCGGGGTGATGCCGGTGGTTTCAAAGTCGATGACCGCTATACGTTCCAAACCTGTTCCAACTCCGTCTGACAATTGACTTATTTGAGCAGCAACGCGCCTTCGATCGGCACGTAGCGGCTGGCGGCGCGTATCAGTGAATTGGCCGTCAGCCCCGGCACGCCGTAGGCCACGGCTTCGACGCCGTGCTTTTGGATGATGCGTTCGAGCAGCATGTCGAAATCACCGTCGCCGGAGGCCAGCACCACTTCGTCGACGTGGTCGGCGGCGTCCATGATGTCCAGGGTAATGCCCACGTCCCAGTCGCCCTTCGCCGAGCCGTCAGCACGCTGAATGTACGGCTTGAGTTTCACCGTAAAGCCCAGGTTGCGCAGGATCTGCTGGAATTGCTGCTGCTTGCTGTCGCCACGGTCGATGGCATACGCATACGCCTCGACGATCTGCCCGCGCGAACTGATGTCCGCCCACAGGGCCGCGTAGTTGAAGTGGCAGCCGTAGGCCTGGCGCACGGTGTAGTAGAGGTTTTGTACATCGGCGAACACCGCAATTTTCTTCACCGCACTTCCTCATGACAGCCAGGCGCCAGCGCCCGGAAAGGCGCCAGTATGCCAGCCATGGGGAAGTTTCAGCGAAAAATCAGCCCGGGGCGACGAAGCGCCCCGGTTGAGTGCGGGTCAGACGAAGGAGTCGTCGTCGCCAAAAGACGAGGAATCGTCGGAATAGTCGTTGTCGGCGAAGCTGTCCGAGGAATTGTCGTTGCCCCAGCTGTCATTGCCGGCGAACTTTTGGTCGTCGTTGCCCCAGTTGCCGTTGTCGCTGGCTGGCGCGGGCTCTTCGCGGATGATTTCTTCCACGACTTGTGGCTGTTGCGAGTTGTGGCTGAACAGGCTGCTGATGCCTTCAGCCAGCATCACACCACCGGCCACGCCGGCAGCAGTTTTCAGCGCGCCACCGAGGAAGCCGCTGCCAATCGGCGCGGCGGGTGCTTGCTGGGGCTGCTGGTAATTTTGCTGCGGCGCGCCGTAGTTTTGCTGGGGTGCAGGCTGACCGAAAGACGGCCGCGCCGGTTCACGCCAGCCACCGGAGGAGGGCGGAGCGCTTTGTGCCGGCTGCGAGTCACGGGAACCGCCGCCAAAGATGCTCGACAGGAAACCACCGCTGCTCGGCGCAGGTTGTGCGGCCTGAGACTTGGCCCGCTGCAACTCATCCTGCAATTGCTGGATCTGCTGCGCCTGTTGCTTGTTCTGCGCGTCGAGGCTTTTGATCGCGTGTTCTTGCACCAGGATCGACTGGGTCATGTAGTACCCGGCGGCCGGTTGGCGAGTCATGTGCTCCTTGATCCGCGCTTCAGCCAGGGCGTCGCGGGGGGCTGAGTCCGTTTCGGCTTGTTGCAACCGTGAAAACAGTCCATCGATCAGGGTTTGCTCTTCGCTGTTCATGGCGACCTCGTTAGATTGCCGGTAGAAATCATGGGCCTGCCTGTAATCAAGCAAGCTACGCCCTAGTTATGGGGCTCTTGACCGACGTTTCAATGGTCTTTACGCAAGGTTTACGTTTGCTTACGGCCGGCCATGATCGGTTAAAGTGTGGGCCTTGCTTTTAGGCCTGTGATGAACCTGATGAATCCGTTAGACGTATTGCGCGACTCCTTCCGTTTCACCCTGCGCAACCTGGGCGCCATCGTCCAGTTGTGCCTGCCGTTGGTGATTCTCGAAGCCTTCCTGCAACAGTTGCTCGACCACACGCTGGGCCCGAATACGTTCCCCGGTTCCCCCATGGTGGCGAGCTTGTTGGTGTACCCGCTGTACACCGGCGCCTTGATCCTGTTTCTTGACGCGCGTACCCGTGGCGAGTCGCCGCGCACTAAAGATGTGTGGGCGATGGCGCTGACCCTGTGGCCACGTTTGGCCCTGCTGACAGCCATCAGCTCGCTGCTGCTCGTGTATGCGTTTTCGTTGTATTACCTGCCGGGCCTGGGCCTGATGGTCATCCTGGCGTTTGCCGAATACGTGCTGGTATTACGCGGCATGTCGGCGCTGGAAGCGATAAAGGAAAGTGTGCGCCTGAGCCGTGGGCACTTCTGGCGAATTCTGGTGTGCCTGCTGTGCGTAATGACACCGCTATTGCTGCTCAAGGGCGTCAGCGAGGCGGCCTATCCTGATCCCGCGCCGCTGCTGGGCCTGTTGATCGACAGCGCCCAAAGCTTCCTGCAACTGTTTACCTGCGTGGTGATGTTTCGTTTATTCATGCTGATCGGTGGCGATGCCGACGCGCGGTGATATGCTCCGTGCCATTCCTGGAACGCTATAAGCCGAGCCGATGACCCGTTTAGTGCGCATCACCCTGTTGAGCCTGTTGATCATCGCGGGCCTGCTCGCCGCCCTGATCTACAGCCTGACCTGGCGCCCTGCCGACAAAGAAACCCTGCCCGTGAGCTGCGTCGCGCCCCGTGCGCCGACCTTGCTGCCGGGGCAGGCGCTCAAGGTCATGACCTGGAACGTGCAGTACCTGGCCGGCAAAAACTACGTGTTCTGGTACGACACCGCCGACGGCAGCGGCCCGGACGACCGTCCTACCGTGGAAGACATGGCCTCCAGCCTCGACGAAGTCGCGCGGGTGATCCGCGATGAACAACCCGACATCCTGTTGTTGCAGGAACTCGACGAAAACGCCAAGCCGTCGCACTACCAGGATCAAATCGCGCTGCTGCAAGAACGCCTGGTCGACCTTTACCCGTGCAGCGCCCAGGCCTTCGACTGGAAAGCCGACTTTGTGCCCAACCTGCATATCTTCGGCAGCGTCGGCCGCAAGCTGGTGACCCTCAGCCGCTACCAGATCGAACATGCCGAACGCCTGCAACTGCCGGTGTCCCCGGCCAACTTCATCAGCCGCCAGTTCCAACCCAAACCCGCGTTATTGCTGACCTACCTGCCGCTCAGCGATGGCGGCCAACTGGCCGTGCTCAATACCCGCCTGGATGGCGACAGGCCTGGGCGTTCGGCGGTGCAGGAGCAGGCTAAAGCCACGGTGAAATTGCTGGATAAGTTCGAAGGCCGTGGCACGCCCTGGCTGATCGGCGGGGATTTCAACTTGCTGCCACTGGGGCAATTCCTGCGCCTGGATGCCGGCAAGCGCGGCCAGTATTCGCCGGACAGCGAGCTGCATCTGCTGTGGGATAAATACCCGATGATCCCAAGCAACAGCGAATCCAGCGGCATCGACCGTGAGAAATGGCTGACGCACTTCCCAAATGACCCGAACGTGGATGGCCCGGATCGTACGTTGGATTATTTGTTTTACAGCCCACGGATCAAGCGGGTGGAGGCGAAAGTGCGGCAGGAAGATACGCTGCGTATTTCCAATCACCTGCCGGTGATAGCACGCTTCCTGTTGCCTGCCGCTCAATAACCCCACACCACAAAGCTCAATATGTATGGGGACTTTTGTGGGAAGGGGCTTTTGTGGGAGCTGGCTTGCCTGCGATAGCATCGCCTCGGTGAAACAGATAGACCGAGTCGTCTGCATCGCAGGCAAGCCAGCTCCCACACAAGCCAGCTCCCACATTAGATCTGCACAATGCCTACTTGCGCGGTTTGATCCTGGCCGTCGCTTCCGCCACCAACGGGTCATCCGGCCAGTAATGCTTCGGATACCGCCCCTTCAAATCCTTCTTCACCTCGGCATAGGTACTGCGCCAGAAATTCGCCAGGTCCTGCGTCACCTGCACCTGCCGCCGCGCCGGGGACAGCAGGTGCAGCTTGACCACCTGGCGCCCACCGGCAATGCGTGGTGTGTCCGCCAGCCCGAACAACTCCTGCAGGCGCACTGCCAGAATTGGCGGTTGTTCGCTGTAGTCCAAACGTACCGATGAGCCCGAGGGCACTTTCACGTGCTGGGGCGCCAGCTCGTCCAGGCGTTGCGGCAGCGGCCAGGGCAGCAGGTTGTGCAGGAAGCTTGCAATATCCAGGTTGGCGAAATGGCTGAGGCGCGAGACTTTGCCCAGGTAGGGCATCAGCCAGTGTTCCAGGCTGGCGAGCAGCGCCTTGTCGCTGATATCTGGCCATTCGCTGGTTTTGCCGGCGTCCAGTTGGCGCAGCAGCATGACGCGGGCCTGCCATTGGCGCAGCTCGGGCGTCCACGGCAGCAGTTCCAGGCCTTTGCGGCGCACGAGGTTGACCAGTGCCTGGCTACGCGCAGACTCGTCGAGGCCGGTGAGCGGTTCGCGGCTGAGCACCAGTTCGCCGACTTTGCGCTGGCGTTCGGCGCGCAACACGCCTTCGCGTTCGTCCCAGTCCAACTGGTCGACATTGCGCACTTGCTCGGCAAGGACCGTGTCGAACAGCGCCGGGTCAAAATCGGCGGCCAGGTAGATGCGTTCTTCGCGCTGGCCCTGGCGGCTGCCGAGGTCGGCAATCACCAGCCAGGGTTGTTTCATCAAGCTGTCGGCCTCGGCGAACAGCGCGGCGCGGCCGTTGGCCAGGCGGTATTCGGCGCCGCCGGGGCGGCGTTGCTGGGCGACGCGGTCCGGGTAGGCCAGCGCCAGCAAGGCGCCGAGCCAGCGCGGGTGATCGGGGTCGGCCACGGCTTGCGTCGCCTGGCCTCTTAAATAGCCGCGGTATTGCCGCGCCAGTTGCTTGGCTCGCTGCACGCCGCCTTGGGTGCCGCGCGCGCGTTCTTCGCCGGACATCAGCGCCAAGCGGCTGTGCAAATCCGCACCGCCGCCGCGCAAGATGTCGCGCTCGCCCAGCAACGCGGCGACATCACAGGCAGTGGCCGCCAGCCCGAGGTCCTGCCCACGCAACAACAAATGGGCGATACGCGGATGCGCCGGCAACTCGGCCATCTTCTGGCCGTGGGCGGTGAGTTTGTCGTCGTTCAAGGCGCCCAGGCGTACCAGCAAATCCTGGGCTTGGGCATACGCGGCGGTCGGCGGCACATCCAGCCACACCAACTGCGTCGGCGTGACGCCCCAACGCGCCAGTTGCAAGGCCAACCCGGCAAGGTCGGCGGCGAGGATTTCCGCGCTGCCATACGCCGCCAAGCCTTCATGCTGGTCTTCGGACCACAGCCGATAACACACGCCCGGTTCCAACCGCCCTGCCCGGCCGGCACGCTGGGTGGCGCTCGCGCGGGAGATGCGTTGGGTGTCGAGACGAGTCATGCCGCTGCCGGGGTCGAAACGCGGCACCCGCGCCAACCCGGCGTCGATCACCACGCGCACGCCATTGATGGTCAGGCTGGTCTCGGCAATGTTGGTGGCCAGCACCACTTTGCGTTTGCCGGCGGGTGCCGGGTCGATGGCGGCACGCTGGGCGTTGAGGTCGAGTTCACCGTGCAGTGGGCACAGCAACACATCGGGGCGATCACCCAGGGCGTCGGCCAGTTGCTGATTAACGCGGCGAATCTCGGCCTGGCCCGGCAGAAACACCAGGATGCTGCCGGTCTCGTCATGCACTGCCTCGAGAATGGTCTGCACCACACGCGGCTCAATAAATTCACCGGCCTGATACGGCCGGCCCCAGCGCATCTGCACCGGGAACATACGCCCTTCGCTGCGCAGGATCGGCGCGTCGTCCAGCAGCCCGGCCAGGCGTTCGCCTTCAAGGGTGGCGGACATCAACAGGATTTTCAGCGGCTGCTCATCGCGAAACAAATCGCGGCCGTTCAGGCTCAGGGCCAACGCCAGGTCGGCGTCGAGGCTGCGCTCATGGAATTCGTCGAAGATCAACAGGCCCACGCCGTCCAGCGCCGGGTCGTCCTGCAAACGCCGGGTGAGGATGCCTTCGGTGACCACTTCGATGCGCGTGTTGGGGCCGACTTTGCTGTCCAGACGAATGCGATAGCCGACGGTTTCGCCGACCTTTTCCCCCAGCTCACTGGCCAGGCGTTCGGCGGCGGCGCGGGCGGCGAGGCGGCGGGGTTCGAGCATCAGGATGGTTTGCCCGGCCAGCCACGGTTCGTTCAACAATGCCAGGGGCACGCGGGTGGTTTTACCGGCGCCGGGCGGCGCTTCCAGCACGGCTTCATGGCGAATCGCCAAGGCGTCACGCAGGGCGGGTAAAACATCATCGATCGGCAACGAATTCATACTGGCTCCAAAGCAGAGCGGCGAGTATAACGGCGAACTGCCGGATGCCGGTGGTGGTCTCAAAAACACCGCACACTCCCAC
>NZ_JACAPL010000010.1:164049-338881 GCF_013385735.1 Pseudomonas sp. D2002
CTCCCACATTGGATCATCGTCGTCCGGTGGATCTGGCTTATAGTTTCGTATCAACCGTGTTCAGGAGAGTCTTCATGCGTATCGCTTCCCGTGTTATCGGCGGTGTCCTCGCCGTCACCCTGCTGAGCCAATTGACGGCCTGCGGTTCGATCTTCTACCCGGACCGCCGTGGCCAGATCGACGGCAAGATCGACCCGGCCATTGCCGTGCTCGACGCCGTGGGCCTGCTGTTCTATGTAATCCCGGGCCTGATCGCGTTCGGCGTCGACTTCGCCACCGGCGCGATCTACTTCGAGCCGGGCAAGACCGCCCAGGTCGCCCCGGAAAAACTGCGCGAAGCCATCGGCGCCGACGGCAAGGTCGACAACGCCAAGCTGCAAACCATCATCCAGAAAGAAACCGGCCGCACCTTGCCGCTGGACGATCCACGCATGATCCAGTTCAAGGGCAGCGTGCAACAGCTGGCTTCCCTGGGCCTGCAACCCGCTGCTTAAGGACCGTTCATGACCAGCAGTCCCGAACACGCCAGGCTCTTGCGCCTGGCCACACGCGCGTCGGTGGGCGTGGCGTGTGCGTTGATTATCACCAAGGCCATCGCCTGGTGGTTCAGTGGCTCGGTGAGCATGCTCGCCGGGTTGACCGACTCACTGCTCGACGGCGTGACCTCGCTGCTGAATTTGCTCGCGGTGCATTACGCGCTGCGCCCGGCCGATGATGATCATCGCTATGGGCATGGCAAGGCCGAGTCGCTGTCGGGCATGGCTCAGGCGCTGTTTATCGCCGGCAGTGCGGTGTTGATCGCGTTCCAGGCGTACCAGCGCTTGCAGCATCCGGAACCGGTCGGCGCGCCGTGGCTGAGCATTGGCGTGATCGTGTTTTCGCTGGTGATGACGGTGGCGCTGCTGATGCTGCAACACCGGGTGATCCGCGAAACCGGCTCCAACGCCGTGCGCGCAGATTCGCTGCACTATCGCTCGGACTTGATGCTCAACGGCAGCATCTTGGTAGCACTGGTGTTGGCGGGTTTAGGCTTTCATCAGGTGGACGCGTGGTTCGGCCTGGGGATCGCCGCGTACATCTTGTGGAGTGCAATCCAGATCGCCCGGGAAAGTTTTGCGGTGTTGATGGACGAAGAGCTGCCGCCGGATGTGAGCCAGCACATGCTGGAGCTGGCGCGGGGTGTGCCGGGCGTGTTGGGTGCGCATGACCTGCGCACGCGGATTTCCGGCAGCCACTGGTTTGTGCAGCTGCACCTGGAATTGCCGGGGGAATTGACGCTGTCAGTGGCCCACGGCATCAGCGACCAGGCCGCCGATGCCATTCACGCCGCCTACCCGCGCGCCGAAGTGCTGGTGCACGCCGACCCGCGGGAAGTGGTCACCGGTAACAAGGCCTAGTACTGCACCTGATAGCCACGGCTGGTCAGGCAGTTGCCCTGGGCCTGGCGGTAGGTTTGCACCACCGCCGGGTCCGGAGCGTAGGTGACGGTGCGTGGGTCGAACCCGCTTTGCTGCACGGCCCAGCGATAACAATCGTAACCGTCCTGCTGCACCTGAGCCGGTGATTGGCCGTTGGCCGGGTAGGCCGTCACGTCATACCCGTTGCCCTGCGGCGCGGGTTGCGGCGCCGGCACTTCGGTTGGTGGCTGCACCACCACGTATTGCTGGGTGGCGCTTTCGTAGGTGTAGTAGGAACCGGCTGCGAGGAAAAACAGCGCGCTGCCCACCCACACTTCCCGCGCGTAGTCCGGCAGGTATTGCACGCGAATGCCATACGGCGGCGTCACCACCACGTAGCGCGGGCCTTGCGGGCGATACCAGTAGCCGCCGGAGAAGAAGTAATCCTGGCCACGGTAAGGCACGCGGTAATTGCGGTCGGGGAAACGGTCGACGATGTAGCCCGGGCGGTATTGCGGGCCTGGGCCCCAGCCGTTGCCGTGCCCATTCGGGCGGCCCGGCCAGTGGTTGTCATTGGGGTGGCCATTGTTGAAGCCGCCACCAGGGCGCGGGCCGGGGCCATTGCCGCCCTGCCAATGCGGGTTGCCATCGTTGCGACGTGGGATGTCCTGGTAATAGCCCTGGCGCGGTTCCTGGGTTTGCCGAACCGTGTCCGGACGCCCCTGGATCGGCAGGTTATTCGCAGGCTGCGGCGCTGGCCGAGGCTGCTCGGCATTTTGCGGGCGACCTTGCCACTGCCCGCCGCCATGGGGCTGTTGCTCGGCGCGGTCGAAATGCTGGTTTTGCGGATGCGGCTGGTTGTTTTCCGGGCGCGGCTGTTCGTTGCCTTGCCGCCCGCCCTCCGGACCTCTTTCATGCTGACCGCCGCCTTCAGAGCGCGGGTCGTCGGCCATCACTTGCGTGCCGACGGTAACCATCAGCAAACCTACACCTGCCATACGCCAGATGCGCTTCATGCTATTCCTCACTGCGGATAAGGGCCTAGAACGTCCGGCCTCATAGATGAGACTGGAAAAGCCTCGCCCGGTTCTGAGACAGGTTATCAGTCACGAGAAGTATTTTTTCGGCAAAACGCGCAGGCAAAGAAAAAGGGGTGACCCGTCGGCCACCCCTTGAGAATTTCGTCCTTGCTCAACGCTTTTGACGTTGGCTCACCTCACGCCGTCTTGTGGACAGTGTGCAGCCTGGAGGCCGGCTCAACCCTGCTGGGGCGGCGGCCGCAACGGGCCTGATTGGGCTCGCTGCAAGTGGACTGTTGTCCAGGCGGTGATTCTGTTGGTAATCATAGGCTCGCCGCACCGGCAGATGATTGCGAAGATTGCGTCAATAAACAGTGCTTGCGCAATTTTTAACCCTTCATAGATAATTCGCCGCAATAGTTACGACAAAGGCCAACCCAATGAGCAAGCTTGACCGATACGACCTGAGTATTTTGGCGGAATTGCAGCGCGACGCGAGGATCTCCAACCAGGAGTTGGCCGAACGCATCGGCCTGTCGCCTTCGCCCTGCTCGCGCCGGGTCAAGCAGCTTGAAGACGATGGCTACATCGCGCGCCAGGTCGCGCTGCTCGACCGCAAGATGCTTGGCTTGAGCCTCACGGCCTATGTGCTGATCGGCATGGACCGCCATACACCCGAGCGTTTCGAAAACTTCGAAGCGGCGATCCGCACCCTGCCGCAGGTGCTGGAATGCAGCTTGGTGACCGGGATGGATGCTGACTATCAGTTGAAAGTGGTGGTGCCGGACATGGATCACTACCAGAAACTGCTGCTGGGGCATTTGACCCGTATTGAAGGCGTGACCAGCGTGCGCTCAAGTTTTGTGCTCAACCAAGTGCTCAACAGCACCGAATTGCCGCTGACCCACCTGCGTACCTGATCTCAAGCACAATGAAGATCCCCTGTGGGAGCGGGCTTGCTCGCGAAAGCGATCTGTCAGTCGACGAATATGTTTCTGATACACCGCATTCGCGAGCAAGCCCGCTCCCACATTTGGGCTGCACTTCGATTCAGGTCAATATTGCGTCTGTAACGCTGCCGTATACTTGCCCGCCTGCCCTGTCGGAAGAAGCCCATGAACAACATCGACCCCGCCCTGTTCGAAGAATGGATGATGACCGGCCTGGTCACCCTCCTGATCATTTTCATGGGCTTCATCGTCTGGGACCTGGCGAAGAAATCCAAGGCCGGGCGCTTTGGCTCGTTCATCCTGTTCTTCGTATTGGGCCTGGGCGTGGCCGCGTTCATCATCAAGAGCGTAGTGATCGGCCTGATCGAGTCCGGCGCCTTATAAACGCGCCGGTACTTCCTTCCATTGGCCCTGGTCCAGGCCATCAATCGACCAGTCACCAATGCGCACGCGCACCAGACGCAAGGTCGGCAAGCCCACCGCCGCGGTCATGCGCCGCACCTGGCGGTTACGCCCTTCACGAATCACCAGCTCCAGCCAGTGCGTGGGCACACTTTTGCGAAAACGCACGGGTGGGTTACGCGGCCACAGTTCAGGCTCGTCCAACGGGCGTGCCTCGGCAGGCAAGGTCATGCCGTCGTTAAGCTCCACACCGTCGCGCAGGCGTTGCAGTTGCTCCTCGGTGGGCTCGCCTTCGACTTGCACCCAGTAGGTTTTTGCCAGCTTGTGCTTGGGGTCGGCAATCCGCGCCTGCAACTGGCCATCGTTGGTCAGCAGCAGCAGGCCTTCGCTGTCACGGTCCAGGCGCCCGGCCGGGTAGATGCCGGGGATGTCGATAAAATCCTTGAGCGTCGCGCGCCCGCCTTCGTCGCTGAACTGGGTCAGCACGTCGAAGGGTTTATTGAACAGGATCAACTTCGGCTCGGCCGGTGGCGCCTTGGCGACGCGACGTGCAGCGGAGTACGTAGGTTTCACGCCAGGGCGGCGCGCATCGGGACGGGTGGGACGGGACATGGCAAAGGAACATCTAACGGTCAGGACCGACAATGCTAGTGGCCTGACCGCTAAATGACCATCCCAACCGCTTAGCGGAACGGCGGCTCGTCGAAGCTGCGCAGTTTGCGCGAGTGCAGCGAGTTGAGTTCGGTGCGCAACAGGTCGACCGCCTCGATGCCGATCTTCAAGTGCTGGCTGACCGCACGTTCATAGAACGCGTTGGCCGAACCCGGCAGCTTGATTTCACTGTGCAGCGGTTTGTCCGACACGCACAGCAACGTGCCATACGGCACCCGCAAACGGTAACCCTGGGCGGCGATGGTGCCGCTTTCCATGTCCACGGCCACGGCGCGGGACAGGTTGATCAGCGGCCGTTCCTGAGCCCAGCGCAGCTCCCAGTTGCGGTCGTCGTAGGTCAGCACGGTGCCGGTACGCAGGCGTTTTTTCAGCTCTTCGCCTTTCTCACCGGTGACGTTCGCCGCCGCTTGTTGCAACGCCATCTGCACTTCGGCCAGGGCCGGGATCGGGATGTTCGGCGGCACCACGCGGTCGAGAATCCCGTCGCGGCGCATATAGGCGTGGGCCAGTACATAGTCGCCGATGGTCTGGGATTGGCGCAGGCCGCCGCAGTGACCGATCATCAGCCAGCAGTGCGGGCGCAGCACGGCCAGGTGGTCGGTGATGTTCTTCGCGTTGGACGGGCCGACGCCGATGTTCACCAGGGTCACGCCGTGGCCGTCGCTGGCTTGCAGGTGGTAGGCCGGCATCTGGTAACGATGCCAGACCACGCCCGCGGCAATGGCCGAGGCTTCGCCGTGGTCCATGCTCTTGTCGATGATCACGTTGCCCGGCAACACCATGCGGATAAACCGTGGGTCGCTGCGCAATTGCTCCAGGCCATGCAGGATGAACTGGTCGACGTAGCGGTGGTAGTTGGTCAGCAGGATCCACGGCTGCACATGGCGCCAGTCGCTGCCGGTGTAATGCACCAGGCGGCGCAGGGAGAAGTCCACGCGGGCGGCATCGAACAGCGCCAGGGGCAGCGGGTCGGTGTTTTCCCAGTCGTAGAGGCCATCGGCAATGCCGTCGGTGGCGGCGGACAGGTCGGTGCTGGGGAACACGCGCGCCAGGGTCGCGGCGGTGACGCCGGAGCCGGCCAGTTCATCGCCCTGCTCGACTACGTACGGGTACGGAATGTTCTGTTGGCTCACGCCGACTTCGACCGTGACGGTGAAGTCGTGCATCAGCGGCACCAGTTGTTCCAGCAGGTATTTACGGAATGCTGCCGGATGGGTGACGGTGACGCTGTAGGTGCCCGGCAGTTGGACCTTGGCATACGCGCGGGTGGTCTGTGGGACTTCGCCGTGGCAGTGGTAGGTCAGCCGCAGTTCCGGGTAGCGGAACAGTGCGCGTTGTTCGGCGTCGGGCTCGACGCGGTCCTTGAGGTATTGCTTGAGGGCTTGATTGAGCGCGCCGGTAGCACGCTCATGAAGAGCCGCCAGCCGATCCACGGCTTCTTCGGCGGTTTGAACGACAACAAAAGCTTCGGTCACGGTAAGCATCCTGTGTTCTGACTTGCAGGCCTTTATCTTGCCTGTATCCCAGCCTCACTGAAACAGTCGGATTGGAATGCGGTGAATATGTGGGAGCGGGCTTGCTCGCGAATACGGTGTATCAGTCACATACTTAATAACTGACAGACCGCATTCGCGAGCAAGCCCGCTCCCACATTTTGACCGAGTTTAGTCAGAGGTTTGGGGTCGAGCGGGCGACGATCGCCTCAACATCCACGCCACGCGGCAAGGTGCCATACACCCGGCCGGACGACTCACCCAAGCGGCTGGCAATAAACCCATCACTGACCGCCGCATTCCCGGCCTCCAGCAACAGCTTGGCCTGCAGCGCCACGGCAATGTCCTCGGTCAGTTGCCGCGCACGGTATTGAATATCCTGGGTATCCATAAACGCCGACTTGAGCTGCTCGATATGCCGCGCCAACGGCTTGTCGCCATGCCCGTCACCCAGTTCGACAAACAGCGTCTCCAGCACGCCCGGCTCTTTCGACAGCGCCCGCAGCACGTCCAGGCACTGCACATTGCCGGAACCTTCCCACGTCGAATTCACCGGCGCCTCACGGTACAGGCGCGGCAGGATACTGTCTTCGACATAGCCGGCACCGCCCATGCACTCGGCGGCCTCGTTGATCATCGCCGGCGCGCGCTTGCAGATCCAATACTTGCCCACCGCCGTCACCAGCCGGGCGAACTTGGCTTCCTGCTCGTTATCGAGGTGGTCCAGCGCGCGGCCCATGCGCATGCTCAAGGCCAGCGCAGCCTCGCTTTCCAGCGCGAGGTCGGCCAACACGTTTTGCATCAGCGGCTGTTCGTTGAGAATGCGGCCACCGACCATACGGTGCGCGCAATGGTGGCTGGCCTGGGTCAGCGCCTGACGCATCAAGGCGCTGGAGCCGACCATGCAGTCGAAGCGGGTCATGGCCACCATTTCAATAATGGTCGGCACACCACGGCCCTCTTCGCCGATCATCCAGGCCAGGGCGCCGCGAAACTCCACTTCGCTGGAGGCGTTGGAGCAATTGCCGAGTTTGTTTTTCAAGCGCTGGATGTAGAACTCGTTGCGCGTGTCGTCCGGACGGTGCCGAGGCAGCAGGAAACAGGTCAGGCCTTTGTCGGTCTGCGCCAGGGTGAGGAATGCATCGCACATCGGCGCCGAGCAGAACCACTTGTGCCCCACCAACTCATAGGCTTGCCCGGGGCCGCCCGCGCCTACCGGATACGCACGGGTGGTGTTGGCGCGCACGTCGGTGCCGCCCTGCTTTTCGGTCATGGCCATGCCGATAGTGGCGCCAGCCTTGTGGGCGATGCCGACATTGCGCGGGTCGTATTCGGTGTTGAGGATTTTCGGCAGCCAGGTCTGCGCCAGGTCCGGTTGCAGGCGCAAGGCCGGTACGCAGGCGAAGGTCATGGTCAGCGGGCAACCGGTGCCGGCTTCGGCCTGGCTGTGCAGGTAGGTCATGGCGGCGCGGGCCACGTGGGCGCCGGACTGCGGATGCGCCCACGGCAGCGACGGCAGGCCATGTTCGACGGCGGTGCGCATCAACTCGTGATACGCCGGGTGAAACTCCACCAGGTCAATGCGATGGCCATAACGGTCATGGCTGTTGAACACCGGTTTATTCTGGTTCGCCAGGAACCCTGCTTCCATCAACGGCCCGCCTGCCAGCGCGCCATAGGCATCGATACGCGCCTCGGCCCAGCCGGCGCCAAAGCGGCGCGACCACTCTTGCAGCGGCAAGTCGATGCGGTACAGGTTGGTGCCGTCCAGGGACGGTGGCTGGTTGGTGACGTCGTGGGTTTCGGCGAACGGGTGCAGGTTCATGGCAGGCCTCCTGGAAAAAGGCCACGTACAGTTGAGGCCAGAATTTCAGTTAAGCACCGTCACAGGGGTTAAAAAAGTGGCATACCTGCCTAATGTTCGGCGCTTTCGCCCTCTAATGGGCACAGTAAACGGCACTCCAGTACGGCCTGCAACGCGTCAAAACGCACGGGTTTGGCGAGCCGGTCGGTGATTCCGATGCCATGGCAGCGCTCACGATCCGACACATTCAGTGACGCACTCAGGGCGATCACCGGCAGTTCACCGCAACCGGGTAAAGCACGAATCTGACAACACAACGAGAAACCGCCTTCAGGCACATCCAGCAGTACCGCGTCGAAGGTTTCATTCTGCAAGAGCGCCAGCGCGGAGGGCCCGTTGTCCACCGTTTTCACCCGGTAGCCCAACTTGAGCAGCATGCCGCGCACCGCCAGTTGGCCCACGCTGTTGTCGTCTACCAGCAGCACCGTGCATTCATGGGGCGCGCGTTGCGTGAGGGGGTCATGGGGCTGCGCTTTTGGCTCGGGCGGCAGCGGATTCACGCTCACATCCAGCTGAAAACGGCTGCCCTTGCGTGGCTCGGAATGATGAGTCAGGCGCCCACCCAACAGCTCGATCAGTTGTCGGCAAATCGCCAGGCCGATGCCCAGGCCGCCGTATTCGCGGGTCGTCGAGCCGTCCACTTGGAAGAAGCGCTGGTACAGCGTGGCCTCGTCGAGGAAAGCGAAACCGATACCGCTGTCGGTCACGATAAAGCTCAGGCGCAGGCTGCCGTCGCTGTGTGGAACACCCACCACACGCACGCGTACGGACCCGTCATGGGTGAACTTGAAGGCGTTGTCGAGCAGGCAGTCGAGGCACTGGATCAGTTTGCCGGCGTCGCCGATCACGCGGTCCGGCAGCTCATCCGCGACGTCGATGGAAAATTCCAACCCTTTGCTCTGCGCACTGGCGTTGAACTGCTGGCGCAAGGTGTCGAGGGCGCCGCGCAAGCTGAACACCTGCGGCTGGGCTGTCAGGCGCCCGGCTTGCAATTCGGTCAGGGTGAGAATGCCGTTGACCATACGCATCATGTCCCGCGCCGAGCCGGCGGCGGTTTGCTGGTACTGCGCGAGATCGTCGTCCAGCGGCACGGTTTGCATCAACTCCAGTGATCCGATTACGCCGTTCATCGGCGTGCGCAATTCGTGGGTCAGGGTGGCGAGGAATTCGTCCTTGAGGCGGTTACTGCGCGCGAGCTGCTGGTTGAGCACTTCGAGTTTCTGGCTGGCGTCGAACAGGATCTGCGCCTGCTGCTCACGCATGCCATTGATACGGTCTGCCAGGGCCAGGGACAGCAGCGCCACTTCGATGGCCGAGCCGAGCTGGCTGGCGTACATGGTGAGGAACATATTTGGCAGGTAGCCCAGCACCATCATCGTGTTGACCACCCCGCCCAACAGGAATGCCGACCAGGCGATGATGAAATAGCGCGCCATGCGCTGGCCGCAATACCAGGCTTTGATGGCGGCAATAAAGATGGTCACGGTGAACACCAGCGCCAAGCCGGTAGCCAGGCGCAGGGCCACGGCATAGCTGGTCAGCAGCGCCAGCACCATCACCACCGCGCCGCAGGCCGCCAGCGCAAGCAATAGGCGGTCGAGCCAACGGCTGTGTTGCGCGGTGTGCAGGAAGCTGCGCGCAAACAGGCTGCCGAACAGCGCCGCCGACCCGATCAGGAACGGCACCGCCGCATTCGCCCACCACGGGTTGTTGGGCCAGAAGTACTCCACGGCCACGCCATTGACGGATAGCTGATAAAGGCCGAACGAGGCGATATAGAGGATGTAATAGAGGTAACTGGTGTCGCGCACGCTCAGGTAGATGAACAGGTTGTAGACCAGCATCCCCAGCAGTACGCCATAGATGGCACCCAACACATACAGGCGCAGCGGTTGTTCTTCCAGATAGGCAGTGCCGGCCCAGAGCGTCAGCGGCGCCTGGATCGAGCCTTCGCTTTGCAGGCGCAGGTACACCGTTTGTTGCTGGTCGGGCACAAAGTTGAGCTTGAACAGGTAGTTGCTCTGGCGCACTTCGCGGCTGGCAAAAGGCAGTGCGCTGCCGGTGCGCGTGGTCAGCCGGTAATTGCCGGTGCCGTCGTTCTGGTACAGGTCCAGGCGGTTCAGCGGCGGGTACGCCAATTCCAGGAACCAGGTACGCGGCGCGCGCGCGTCAGTGGCGGTGTAATGCAGGTCGACCTTGAGCCAGAACACCGAGCGCGAATAGCCGGCATTGAGGGTGGCTTTATCATGGGCCTTGAACTGGGCGGCGTAGGCGGGGGAGCTGACTTGGGCGATGGTGAGGGCGTCGGTGGGGTCTTCGAGCACTTGCATGACGCGGCCCAGCGGCAGGCTTCGAGTGCTCTGATTGAACTCGACGGCGCCGGCGAACATCGGCAGCCAGCACAAAAATAAAATCAGCAAATAGCGCATAGAGCCCCAGCGTGGCCTGTCCGGTTAGGTCAAAAGCCCCCCATTCCTTTTGAGTAGACGTAAACCGGCGATATCGTAAGTTGTTTGGATCCACTCTAGCATAGCCGCTAGAGGCCATTAGACACCATTGATAAAATTTTTTGAAAGGCTCTGGGACGAGGCTTTCAGCGAATTTTCGAACACCGCTCGATGCTAGCAAACCGCCACAATCCCACGTAAACATTGACGCAATTGAACCTGCGCCCGACGGCCACGCAAAAAGCGTTTGGTGGTAAGCTCGCGCACCATGAATATCTACAGCTCTCGCCCTGTTGTTCTCTGTCTCTCCGGCCATGATCCCAGTGGTGGCGCCGGCTTGCAGGCAGATATCGAAGCCCTGCTCGCCCAAGGCTGTCATGCGGCTCCTGCCGTTACCGCCCTGACCGTGCAGAACACCGTCAATGTCAGCGATTTCCGCGTGCTCGACCGCGAGTGGGTACTGGCCCAGGCCAATGCCGTGCTCAGCGATTCCGAAGTGGCGGCGGTCAAGCTCGGCATGCTCGGCTCTACCGCGATGGTCGACACCGTGGTCGAGCTGCTGCAGGCGCACCCGCACCTGCCGGTGGTCTGCGACCCGGTGCTGCGCGCCGGTGGCGGCGGCAGCCTGGGCAAGGACGAGGTCGGCTACGCGATGCGCGAGCGGCTGTTGCCGTTGTCGCTGATCGCCACGCCCAACCTGCCTGAAGCGCGCATCCTCGCCGAACTGCCTGAAGGCACGGCGGACGAATGTGCCGAGAAGCTGCTGCCGTTTATCAAGCACCTGCTGATCACCGGCGGCCATGGCGACGAGCACCAAGTGCACAATCGCCTGTACAGCCGCGACGGCACGCGCCAGACCTTTACCTGCCAGCGCCTGCCCGGCAGCTATCATGGTTCGGGCTGCACGCTGGCGAGCGCACTGGCCGGTCGTATCGCCCAGGGCGAAGGCCTGGTCAGCGCTGTGCAATCGGCGCTCAACTACACTTGGCGCACGTTGCGTGACGCCGAACAACTCGGCCAGGGCCAGTTCGTGCCGCGCCGTTTGCCGCTGGATTTCTGCTCTTAAAGCAAAAGAGGCCTGCCCGATGAAACTACGTGGCCTGTATGCCATTACCGACAGCCAACTGTTGGCCGGCAAATTCCTCGCTTACGTCGAAGCGGCGTTGGACGGCGGCGTGACCCTGCTGCAGTACCGCGACAAAAGCAGCGACGAAGCCCGCCGCCTGCGTGAAGCCGAGAAGCTGCGAGAGCTGTGCTCGCGCTACAAGACCCAGCTGATTATCAACGACGACGCCGAACTGGCTGCGCGCCTGGGCGTCGGCGTACACCTGGGCCAAACCGACGGCCCGCTGACCCCGGCCCGTGCGTTGCTCGGTTCCAAAGCGATCATCGGCGCCACCTGCCACAGCCAGATCGAACTGGCCGAACAGGCCGCCAAAGAGGGCGCCAGCTACGTCGCCTTCGGGCGCTTCTTCAATTCCAACACCAAGCCCGGCGCACCCGCCGCCACCGTTGAAATGCTGGCCCAGGCCCGCGCGCGTTTGCAGCTGCCGATCTGCGTGATCGGCGGCGTCACCCTGGAGAACGCCGAACCCCTGGTGGCCCACGGTGCCGACCTGCTCGCCGTGGTGCACGGCCTGTTTGGTGCCGACAGCACCCAGGAAGTCACGCGCCGCGCCCGCGCCTTCAACGATCTTCTTAAAATTTCAGTTTAGAGAGCCCGACCATGTCCCGTTCCGAAACCCTGTTTGCCAATGCCCAAAAACACATTCCCGGCGGTGTGAACTCCCCCGTGCGTGCGTTCAAGAGCGTGGGCGGCACGCCGTTGTTCTTCAAGCATGCCGAAGGCGCCTACGTCACCGACGAAGATGACAAGCGCTACGTCGATTACGTCGGTTCGTGGGGCCCGATGATCCTCGGCCATAGCCACCCGGACGTGCTCGACGCAGTGCGCCAGCAGCTGCAGCACGGCTTGTCCTACGGCGCACCGACCGCCATGGAAACCGAAATGGCGGACCTGGTCTGCTCGATCGTACCGTCGATGGAAATGGTGCGCATGGTCAGCTCCGGCACCGAAGCCACCATGAGCGCGATTCGCCTGGCCCGTGGTTTCACCGGCCGCGACAGCATCATCAAGTTCGAAGGCTGCTACCACGGCCACTCCGACAGCCTGCTGGTGAAAGCCGGTTCCGGCGCGCTGACCCAAGGCGTACCAAGCTCGGCCGGTGTACCGGCGGCCTTCGCCAAGCACACCCTGACCCTGCCGTTCAACGACATCGCCGCCGTCGAGCAGATGCTCAGCGAAGTAGGCCAGGAAGTCGCGTGCATCATCGTCGAGCCGGTCGCCGGTAACATGAACTGCGTGCCGCCGGCGCCGGGCTTCCTCGAAGGCCTGCGCGAGCAGTGCGACAAGCACGGCGTGGTGTTGATTTTTGATGAAGTAATGACCGGTTTCCGTGTCGCCCTCGGCGGCGCCCAGGCTCACTACGGCGTTACACCGGACCTGAGCACCTTCGGCAAGATTATCGGTGGCGGCATGCCGGTGGGCTGCTTCGGCGGCAAGCGCGAAATCATGCAACACATCGCGCCACTGGGCCCGGTGTACCAGGCGGGCACGTTGTCGGGTAACCCGCTGGCCATGGCTGCCGGTTTGACCACGCTACGCCTGATCAGCCGCCCGGGCTTCCACGCCGAGCTGACCGACTACACCACTCGCCTGCTGGACGGCCTGCAACAGCGTGCCGATGCGGCCGGCATCCCGTTCGTGACGACCCAGGCGGGCGGTATGTTTGGCCTGTACTTCAGCGGCGCCGACGACATCGTCACCTTTGATGACGTGATGGGCAGTGACGCCGACCTGTTCAAGCGCTTCTTCCACCTGATGCTGGAAGGCGGTGTTTACCTGGCACCGAGCGCTTTCGAAGCCGGTTTTACCTCGATCGCCCATGGTGACGCAGAGCTGAAACTGACCCTGGATGCTGCCGAGCGCGCCTTCGCGGCCCTGAAATAAACGGCCAATCCGTCTGACGTTGCCCTTGGTGGCGTCAGATTTGCTACTTTGCTTACAGAGACTTCCTAAGTTTTACGAGAAATTACCTGCAATTGGGCAGATAACTTGCCCACGCAGCAGAAAAACGAGTAAAGACTTTGTAAGCAGAGGCCTGCTTATTTCATAATGCGCGCTTATTGGACCCCCGAGGGTCCGCGCGCCCCGTCAGAGGTAAGTCGATTCCCATGAAACGCACCGGCCGCACCCTGGTTCTGGGCTGCCTGTTGCTCCTTCAGCCGCTGCTGGCACATGCACAAGCAGGCGGCAACTCGTTGTTAATCCCAGCGATGGGTCGTTGCACCCTCAATACCCAGCCAGACAGCCAGGCCGAAGCCCTGAGCGCGTGCCAGAAACAGGCCGATGGCGGGGATGCGCAGGCGCAATACGAGTTGGGCGAGTACTACCACGACGACAAAAACCCCGCCCGTGACCTCAACAAAGCCTTGAGCTACTTCGAGAAAGCTTCGTTGCAGGGCCACGCCCAGGCGCAATTCCAACTGGGCAACATGTTCTTCAAAGGCGAAGGCGTGCCGGCCAATAACGTCCAGGCCTACATCGTGCTGAAAATGGCTGCGGTCAACGGCGCCGAAGACGCGCTGGACACCGCCGACGAAGTCGCCGAACACATGCAGCGCGATGAATTGGAAGTGGCGACCCAGGTGCTGGGCCAGATCTTCCGCAATTACCTGCAGGAATTGCAGAGTGCCGATGGGCGCTCGCCGTTCTCGCCCCTGCCCTGAATCTTCAGTGCCTTTGAAGGCCTCTTCGCGAGCAAGCCCGCTCCCACATTTAATTGCATTCCAAATTTGGAACTCGGTCGAATGTGGGAGCGGGCTTGCTCGCGAAGGGAGCGACGCGGTCTAACGCCCTACTTCTCAGGCATCGGCATCGGAAACGGCATCACATTGCTGGTGCCACGCGCTTCACTGATCTTCGGCGTGCCCAGGCGCTCGACTTCATCGATGCGCACAATCGAATGCATCGGCACAAAGCTGCGCACCACGCCTTCAAACTGCGCCTTGAGCTTTTCTTCGCCCGGATCGACGACCAACTGAGTGCGCTCGCCAAAGACGAACTCTTCCACTTCCAGGAAACCCCACAGATCGCTTTGATAGATCTGCTTGGCGTACATTTCGAACACCTGGCCCTGGTTAAGGAAAATCACCTTATAGATTGGAGCTTCACGTTTGGTCATGGTGGGCGGATAACACATCGGGGATATAAAAGAGGGCGCGAACTATAGCATGGCACCCGATGCACAACGCTAGGAACCAATGGACATGCCCCCTATAATGCGCGGTTCTTTACCACCAGTTGACGATTCCCATGGCCAAGAAGCTTTACATCGAAACCCACGGTTGCCAGATGAACGAGTACGACAGCTCGCGCATGGTCGATCTGCTGGGCGAACACCAGGCCCTGGAAGTCACCGCCCGCGCCGAAGATGCCGACGTAATCCTGCTCAATACCTGCTCGATCCGTGAGCGGGCCCAGGACCGTGTCTACTCTCAGCTGGGCCGCTGGCGTGAATTGAAACTGGCCAACCCGGACATGGTGATCGCCGTCGGCGGTTGCGTGGCCAGCCAGGAAGGCGCCGCGATCCGCGACCGCGCGCCGTATGTCGATGTGGTCTTCGGCCCGCAAACCCTGCACCGTCTGCCGGAAATGATCGACGCCGCGCGCATCACCAAGCTGCCGCAGGTGGACGTGTCGTTCCCGGAAATCGAAAAATTCGACCACTTGCCCGAGCCGCGCATCGATGGCCCAAGCGCTTATGTGTCGGTGATGGAAGGTTGCAGCAAGTACTGCACGTTCTGCGTGGTGCCCTATACCCGTGGTGAAGAAGTCAGCCGGCCATTTGACGACGTGCTGTCGGAAATCATCCACCTGGCCGAAAACGGTGTGCGCGAAGTGACGCTGCTGGGCCAGAACGTCAACGGCTATCGCGGGCAGACCCACGACGGGCGCCTGGCTGACCTGGCGGAGTTGATTCGCGTGGTGGCCGCCGTTGATGGCATCGAACGCATTCGCTATACCACTTCGCACCCGCTGGAGTTCTCCGACAGCCTGATCCAGGCCCACGCCGAGGTGCCGGAGCTGGTCAAACACCTGCATTTGCCGGTGCAATCGGGTTCGGACCGCATTCTGTCGGCGATGAAGCGCAACCACACTGCCCTGGAATACAAATCCAAACTGCGCAAATTGCGCGCGGCGGTGCCGGGTATCTGCATCAGCTCGGACTTTATCGTCGGTTTTCCTGGCGAGACCGAGAAAGACTTCGAACAGACCATGAAGCTGATCGAGGACGTCGGTTTCGACTTCTCCTACTCGTTTGTCTACAGCCAACGCCCAGGCACGCCGGCAGCCGACCTGGCGGATGACACGCCCGAAGCGCTGAAAAAAGAGCGCCTGAATGCGCTGCAGCATCGTCTGAACCAGCAAGGCTTCGAGATCAGCCGACAAATGGTCGGTTCGATCCAGCGCATCCTGGTCACCGACTATTCGAAAAAAGACCCGGGCGAGCTGCAAGGCCGTACCGAGAACAACCGGATCGTCAACTTCCGCTGCGACACGCCCACCCTGATCGGCCAGTTCGCCGATGTGCACATTGATGCGGCGCAACCGCACTCGTTGCGCGGGTCGCTGGTCAACTGATCGCTCTGACCTGATGAAGATCAAAATGTGGGAGCTGGCTTGCCTGCGATGACGGTGAGTCAGCCAATACAACTGGCACTGATACACCGCTATCGCAGGCAAGCCAGCTCCCACAGTGGATCTTCAGGGTTCTTGAGATCGAAACCAGCCCATTTAAGTGCTTTCGCACCTCGGCCACTGGCGTTATCCTCTCTTTCACCTCAACAGCCAAAGGGCGGCTAAAAGCGACCTTGAACGCACCCATAGAACCCCATCGTTTTCTCCTCGAGCCGTTTGAGGCTCGCCGTTTCGCCAACCTGTGCGGACAGTTCGACGAGCACCTGCGCCTGATCGAACAACGCCTGAGCATCGAGATCCGCAACCGCGGCAATCAGTTCGAGCTTATTGGTGAACCCCAACACACCACGTCTGCAGAAAACCTGCTCCGCCGCCTCTACCGCGAAACCAAGGGTAGTGAGCTGTCGCCGGAGACCGTACACCTGTACCTGCAGGAATCGGCGGTGGAAGATTTGGCCAACAACCCGGTGGCTGAAGCCAGCGTGGCCCTGCGTACCAAAAAAGGCATGATTCGCCCACGCGGCTTGAATCAGCAGAAGTACGTCAAGGAAATCCTCGGTAACGACATCAACTTCGGTATCGGCCCTGCCGGCACCGGCAAAACCTACCTGGCCGTGGCCTGTGCGGTGGACGCGCTGGAGCGCGAGCAAGTACGCCGCATCCTGCTGGTGCGCCCGGCGGTCGAGGCCGGTGAGAAGCTCGGCTTCCTGCCCGGCGACCTGGCCCAGAAGATCGACCCGTACCTGCGCCCGCTCTACGACGCGCTGTACGAGATGCTCGGCTTTGAATACGTGGCCAAATTGATCGAGCGCCAGGTGATCGAGATCGCCCCGCTGGCCTACATGCGTGGCCGTACGCTGAACAACAGCTTCATCATCCTCGACGAAAGCCAGAACACCACCGTCGAGCAGATGAAGATGTTCCTGACCCGTATCGGTTTCGGCTCCACCGCCGTGATCACTGGCGACGTCACCCAGGTCGACCTGCCCAAGGGCACTAAATCGGGGCTGGCGCAGGTGATTGAAGTGCTCAAGGACGTGCCGGGCATCAGCTTTACGCACTTCATGCCCAAGGACGTGGTGCGCCACCCGCTGGTGCAGCGCATCGTCGAGGCCTACGAGCGTTTCGACCACAAGGACGACGCACCCGCCAAGGACGTTCGCCGCGATGCTTGAGCTTGACCTGCAGTTGGCCACCGAAGCGCCCGCCCCCAGCGAAGCACAGTTCCGTCAATGGTGTGCCCTGGCCCTGCGCCAGCGCACCGCCGACTCGGAGCTGACCATCCGTCTGGTGGACGAGCCCGAAGGCCGTGAACTGAATCACACATGGCGCCAAAAGGATTACGCGACCAACGTGCTGTCCTTCCCCGCCGACGTACCGGATGAGTTACTGGATATCCCGTTGCTGGGCGATCTGGTCATCTGTGTCGAAGTGGTGGAACGCGAAGCCAGGGAACAAGGCAAGGAACTTGAGGCGCATTGGGCCCATCTAGTCATCCACGGCTGCTTGCATCTCTTGGGTTACGACCATATAGACGATGACGAAGCCTTGGAAATGGAAACACTGGAACAAACGTTGCTTGCTGAATTGGGTCACCGCGACCCGTATGCAGACGACGAAAACTGAAACTACACCTTACTGACACAACAAAGGATTTAGAGTAATCGCTATGAGCGAAGACCGATCGAGCAACGGGCAGAAGTCATGGCTGGGTAAACTGACCCAGGCTTTTGCCCACGAGCCGAAAAACCGCCAGGAGCTGCTTGAGCTGCTGCGCGAGGCCCATCAAAACAAGTTGCTGGACAGCGAAGCGCTGGCCATCGTCGAAGGCGCCATCCAGGTGGCTGACCTGCAAGTTCGGGACATCATGGTCCCGCGTTCGCAGATGATCAGCATCAAGGCGACCCAGACCCCACGGGAATTCCTCCCGGCCGTGATCGACTCGGCGCACTCGCGCTACCCGGTGATCGGTGAAAGCCATGACGACGTCATGGGTGTCCTGCTGGCCAAGGACCTGCTGCCGTTGATCCTCAAGGAGAACGGCGACAACTTCAACATCAAGGACCTGCTGCGCCCGGCCACTTTCGTGCCTGAATCCAAGCGCCTGAATGTGCTGCTGCGCGAATTTCGCGCCAACCACAATCACATGGCCATTGTGATCGACGAATACGGCGGCGTGGCCGGTCTTGTGACCATCGAAGACGTGCTGGAACAGATCGTCGGCGACATCGAAGACGAGCACGACGTCGAAGAAGACAGCTACATCAAGCCGCTGCCCAGCGGTGATTTCCTGGTCAAGGCGCTGACGCCGATCGAGAACTTCAACGAGTTCTTCGACAGCGAATTCTCCGACGATGAGTTCGATACCGTCGGTGGCCTGGTGATGAGCGCGTTCGGGCACCTGCCAAAACGTAACGAAACCACCGAGATTGGCGCGTACCGCTTCCGCATCCTGAATGCCGACAGCCGCCGTATCCACTTGATTCGCCTGACACCTATTGCCCGCTAAGGAAGGGGTGGGTCATCAGCTATTTCCTGTGTCGCGTTGCCCCTTAGAGCGGGCCAGGCAAGGCGCAGGCCGCAGGAAATGGCATTCCCTTTTCAAGGCCTGCAACGCAGCATGGCCCGTTCTAAGGAGCAACCCGAAGGGCCGGGCCTGCTGCGACACAGGAAATAGCTGATGACCCACCCCTACATGCGCCGTTTGATCGCACCCGGCTGGCCCGGTAACTTGCTGGCCGTGGTGGCCGGCGCCATCACCACCCTGGCGCTGGCGCCGTTCGATCTGTGGCCATTTGCACTGGTGGCGGTCGGATTGTTCTATATCGGCCTGCGCGAGCTGACCCCACGCCAGGCCCTGGGCCGTGGCTGGTGTTTCGGATTTGGCCTGTTTGGCGCCGGCACCAGCTGGATCTACTACAGCATCCACCATTTCGGCGGCGCTTCGGTGCTGCTGGCTGGCTTCCTGATGCTGCTGTTTACCGCCGCCATTGCCTGGTTCTTCGCCCTGCCCGCCTGGCTGTGGGCGCGCTGGCTGCGCCGCAATGAAGCGCCATTGGCTGACGCGCTGACGTTTGCTGCGCTGTGGGTCGGCCAAGAGGCATTTCGCGGCTGGTTCCTGACCGGTTTCCCGTGGCTTTATTCCGGCTACAGCCAACTGGACGGCCCACTCACCGGCCTCGCGCCGCTGGGCGGGATGTGGTTGATCTCCTTCGCCCTGGCGCTGACCGCTGCAGTGCTGTGCAACTTGCCGCGCTTGCTGGCGAGTAAGCGCAACGGCTTTATCGGCGCGGGGCTGGTGCTGCTGGTTGCGCCGTGGGCCATCGGCCTGGCACTCAAGCATCACGCCTGGACCTCGCCCTCGGGCGCCCCACTGACGGTGGCGGCGATCCAGGGCAATGTCGAACAAAGCATGAAGTGGGACCCCGAACAGCTCAATGCGCAGCTGGCGCTGTACCGCGACATGAGCTTCAGCTCCAAGCCTGTCGACTTGCTGGTGTGGCCGGAAACGGCCGTGCCGGTGCTCAAGGAATCCGTCGAGGGCTACTTGGGCATGATGGGCAAATTTGCTGCCGACCGGCACACGGCGCTGATCACCGGCGTGCCGATTCGCCAGGAAGTGCACCACCAGAAGCGCTACTTCAATGGCATCACGGTGGTCGGCGAAGGCGAAGGCACTTACCTGAAGCAGAAGCTGGTGCCCTTTGGCGAATACGTGCCGCTGCAAGACATGCTGCGCGGGCTGATTGCGTTCTTCGACTTGCCGATGTCGGACTTCGCCCGCGGCCCTGCCGATCAGGCGATGCTGCAGGCCAAGGGCTATCAGATTGCGCCGTTCATTTGTTATGAAGTGGTGTACCCGGAATTCGCTGCTGGCCTATCGGCCCAGAGCGACTTGCTGCTGACCATCAGCAATGACACCTGGTTCGGCCGCTCCATCGGCCCGCTGCAGCACCTGCAAATGGCACAGATGCGTGCGCTGGAGGCTGGCCGCTGGATGATCCGCGCCACCAACAACGGCGTTACCGGCCTGATCAACCCGTTCGGGCAGATCACCGCGCAGATCCCGCAATTCGAACGCGGGATTCTCTACGGCGAAGTGGTGCCGATGCACAACCTCACGCCCTACCTGCAATGGCGCTCGTGGCCGTTGATCATGGTGTGCCTAGGCTTGTTTGGCTGGGCGTTGCTGGCGGGCCGGATGTCCAAGACGGTCTAACGAACACCATAAACCAATGTGGGAGCTGGCTTGTGTGGGAGCGGGCTTGCTCGCGAAAGCGGTGTATCAGTTAACGAATAAGCTGACTGACACACCGCTTTCGCGAGCAAGCCCGCTCCCACATGAACCGCTTTCCACATTTGAAATTGCGGCGTTATCGGTAAAACACCCGATACCCCACCTGCCCCGCCGCCTCGTTGATCAACTGCCCGCTCTGCCACACCGACTTGACCTCCGGCATCCAGCCGCCCAGTGGCCGGGCATTGTCCACGCCCAAAAAGCCGACCGGCGCTGGCACCACGGTGAACCCCGCCTTTTCAAAGCTCCAGACTGCGCGCGGCATGTGCCAGGCCTGGGTCACCACTACAACGCGCTTGATGCCTTGCGGCAGCAGAATCTCGGCACTCATCTGCGCATTTTCCCAGGTGGTGCGGCTGCGCTCTTCCTTCCAGCGCACGCTGACGCCAAAGTCATCGAGCATCGACACGGCCATCAACTCAGCCTCACTGGGCGGCGTGCCGTAGTGCAATCCACCACTGGTCAACACCGGCAACCCGGACGCCTTGGCCAATCGCGCGGCATAACGCTGACGCTCCAGACCAATGCCGGTGGGCTGATCAGTGCCCCATGCCGGGTCACCGCGTTCACGCCCGGAACCCAGCACCACAATCGCATCGGCGCGCTGGGCCAATGTTGGCCACGCTTCACGGGCCAACGGTGGCTCGGTCTCCAACGCATGCGCGCCCCATTGCACCATCACCGGCAAGCTGATCAGCCACATCCCGCCCAACCCCAAGGCAAAACACAGCCCGGCCAGGCGCGGGCGACTTTTGCGAAACCACCAGGCAACCGCGATCAGCAGCAAAAAAATGCCGGGCGGCAACAACAATTGTTTAATGAAATAACGAAAAGGCATCGGGCATCTCCAAAGATGCCCGAAGCCTAAATGCAACGGGGTTTAGCGACAATCTTTACCAGCCTGTTCAGAGAAGGCTACCGAATAACGCGTGTTTCACTTGTACCGCACGGCCCGGTGTTTTTCGGGACCGCGTCCGGCAGCCACATCCTTCAGCCAGATCACCTTGGCCGAACGCGAGGGCTCCTGGGCAGGCGGGGAAGCCTGCCCCTGAGAGGCGCGGTGGTGATTCAATTCCAGGTAGCACTTGATCAGTTCAAGTTCTGCCTGGCTCAAGCCTCGCAACTCCAGCTCCAGAGGCCGCTCATCACACAATCGGCCTGCAGTTCTTGCGGCATCCAATGCTCGACCCAAACGGTCGATCAGTCCTTCGTACAACTGCGGTTTCGTTAAAGTTCGCTGCGATTCAACCATCCCCTCACCTCATTGAAGATAAGACTCACTCCCCAATAAACAGCGTAGTCCCCGTGGCTGCGCCTGCCTGGCGCCGCGACAGACGGCCCTGCCTGCGCAATCAGGGTTTCCCTCGATAGAGTGGGGTCATGTATGCTACGGCGCTTCCTGTAACTCCACTTCCCGCAGGGTTTGGGCACGGACGCGCCGCTTCTTGGTGTCGATCAACCTGAACGTTGCACCGAAGAGGATTAGGCCACCCCTATTCAGTTCAAAAGTAGCCATGCACGAACACTATCAGCCCCGTGAAATAGAAAATGCCGCCCAAACCTTCTGGGACGAGCAAAAGTCCTTTGAAGTCAGTGAACAGCCAGGCAAGGAGACTTACTACTGCCTATCGATGTTCCCTTACCCCAGCGGCAAGCTACACATGGGGCATGTGCGCAACTACACCATCGGTGACGTGATTTCGCGCTACCAGCGCATGCTCGGCAAGAACGTCCTGCAGCCTATGGGCTGGGACGCCTTCGGCATGCCGGCGGAAAACGCCGCGATGAAAAACAACGTGGCGCCCGCCAAGTGGACCTACGAAAACATCGCCTACATGAAGACCCAGCTGCGCAGCCTGGGCCTGGCGGTGGACTGGTCGCGCGAAGTGACCACCTGCAAGCCGGATTACTACCGCTGGGAACAATGGCTGTTCACTCGCCTGTTCGAAAAAGGTGTGATCTACAAAAAAAGCGGCACCGTGAACTGGGACCCGATCGACCAGACCGTACTGGCCAACGAGCAGGTTATCGACGGTCGCGGCTGGCGTTCCGGCGCGCTGATCGAAAAGCGCGAAATCCCGATGTACTACTTCAAGATCACCGCCTACGCGGATGAACTCTTGTCGAGCCTCGACAACCTGCCGGGCTGGCCTGAACAGGTCAAGACCATGCAGCGCAACTGGATCGGCAAGTCCAAGGGCATGGAAGTGCAGTTCCCGTACAACGTCGATTCCATCGGCGCTGCCGGCGCACTGAAAGTCTTCACCACCCGCCCGGACACCCTGATGGGCGCGACCTATGTCGCCGTGGCCGCCGAACACCCGCTGGCCACCCAGGCCGCACAGAACAACCCGGAGCTGCAGACCTTCATCGCCGAATGCAAAGGCGGCAGCGTGGCCGAAGCCGACGTCGCCACCCAGGAGAAAAAAGGCCTGCCGACCGGCCTGTTCGTCGAGCACCCACTGACGGGCGAGAAATTGCCGGTGTGGGTCGCCAACTACGTGCTGATGCACTACGGCGATGGCGCAGTAATGGCTGTGCCGGCCCACGACGAGCGCGATTTCGAATTCGCCACCAAGTACAACTTGCCGATCAAATCCGTGGTGCGCACCAGCTCCGGCGACACCAACCCGGCCCCGTGGCAAGACGCCTACGGCGAGCACGGTGAGCTGATCAATTCCGGCGAATTCGACGGCCTGGATTTCCAGGGCGCTTTCGACGCCATCGAAGTGGCGCTGATCAAGAAAAACCTCGGTGCCTCGCGCACCCAGTTCCGCCTGCGCGACTGGGGCATCAGCCGCCAGCGCTACTGGGGCTGCCCGATCCCGATCATCCACTGCGAAAGCTGTGGTGACGTGCCGGTGCCGGAAGACCAACTGCCAGTGGTACTGCCGGAAGACGTGGTGCCGGACGGCGCCGGTTCGCCACTGGCGCGCATGCCCGAGTTCTACGAGTGCGCTTGCCCGAAATGCGGCCAGCCTGCCAAGCGTGAAACCGACACCATGGACACCTTCGTCGAGTCCTCGTGGTATTACGCCCGCTACGCCTCGCCACACTATGAAGGCGGCCTGGTAGAAAAATCCGCCGCTGACCACTGGTTGCCGGTGGATCAGTACATCGGCGGCATCGAACACGCCATTCTTCACCTGCTGTACGCGCGCTTCTTCCACAAGCTGATGCGTGACGAAGGCCTGGTGAGCTCGGATGAGCCGTTCAAGAACCTGCTGACCCAGGGCATGGTGATCGCCGAGACTTACTACCGTCGCGAAGCCAATGGCGCCTACACCTGGTTCAACCCGGCGGACGTCGAGCTTGAGCGTGACAGCAAAGCCAAAGTGATCAGCGCCAAGTTGAAATCCGACGGCCTGCCGGTGGAAATCGGCGGCACCGAGAAGATGGCCAAGTCGAAGAACAATGGCGTCGACCCGCAGTCGATGATCGATCAGTTCGGCGCCGACACCTGCCGCCTGTTCATGATGTTCGCCTCGCCGCCTGACATGAGCGCCGAATGGTCCGACTCCGGCGTCGAAGGTTCGCACCGTTTCCTCAAGCGCGTCTGGCGCCTGGCGCACGCCCATATCAGCCAGGGTCTGCCGGGCAAACTGGACGTGGCCGGCTTGAACGACGAGCAGAAAGCCATTCGCCGCAGCACCCACCTGGCCATCCGCCAGGCCAGCCAGGACGTGGGCCAGAACCACAAGTTCAACACCGCCATCGCCCAGGTGATGACGCTGATGAACGTGCTGGAAAAAGCACCGCAAGCCACCGAACAAGACCGCGCACTGGTACAGGAAGGCCTGGAAACGGTCGTTCTGCTGCTGGCGCCGATCACGCCGCACATCAGCCACGACCTGTGGAACCGCTTGGGCCACAGCGGCGCGGTAATCGACGCCGGCTGGCCGGTACAGGATGACAGCGCCCTGGTACAGGACACGTTGCAACTGGTGATTCAGGTCAACGGTAAACTGCGTGGCCAGATCGATATGCCAGCCAGCGCCAGCCGCGAAGACGTCGAGGCGGCCGCCCGCGTCAACGAGAACGTGCTGCGCTTTACCGAAGGCCTGACGATCCGCAAAGTGATCGTGGTGCCCGGCAAACTGGTCAATATCGTCGCTAGCTAATCGGATCGGGCGCAGGGCTTGAGCCCTGCGCCGAACAAAACCTCCAAGGCCTCGATAAGGCCCACATGGTTTCAAGGGGAGCAACAAAATGATCAAACGCAATTTGCTGGTGATGGGCCTTGCTGTGCTGCTGAGCGCTTGCGGCTTCCAGCTGCGCGGCACCGGCACCAATGAACTGTCGCTCAAGGAATTGGACCTCAGCGCCCGCAACGCCTACGGCGACACTGTGACTCAGCTGCGCCAGACCCTGGAAAGCAGCGGCGTGCATGTCTATAACGGCGCGACCTACAAGCTGAACCTGGTCGACGAAAGAGAAACCCAGCGTAACCTCAGCTACGCAAGCGCCGGCCGTGCGTCGGACATCGAACTGAGCACCGAGGTTTTCTTCGAAGTACAAGGCCGCGAACACCTGACATTGATGGGTGACAAGGTCCAGGTACAGAAAGTCGTGAGCCACGACGGTAACAACCTGGTGGGCTCGGACTCGGAAATCATCCAGGTTCGCAAAGAAATGCGCCGCGAAGTGATCCAGCGCTTGATGGTTCGCCTGCAACAGCTGACCCCGGAAAAGCTGCAAGCCCTGCAGCAAACTGCCGACAACAAGGCCAAGGCTGACGCCGACGCCCTGAAAGCTGCGCAAGAGTACGAAGACAACACGCCGAAACAATCGCCTGTTGAAGTTCCAGCTGAGTAAGCCAAACGGGGCGCCCCTGGCGCCCCGTTCGACCCGCCTATGAAACTCGCCCCCGCCCAACTCGCCAAACACCTGCAAGGTGGCCTCGCGCCTGTCTATATCGTCAGCGGTGATGACCCGCTGCTGTGCCAGGAAGCCGCAGACGCTATCCGCAGCGCCGCGCGCCAGCAAGGCTTCGATGAACGCCAGGTGTTCAGCGCCGACGCCAGTTTCGACTGGGGCACGCTGCTGCAAGCCGGCGCGAGCATGTCGCTGTTCGCCGAAAAACGCCTGCTGGAACTGCGCCTGCCTTCGGGCAAGCCCGGCGATAAGGGCGCGGCGGCCTTGATGGAATACTGCTCGCGGCCTGCCGAAGACACGGTATTGCTGATCAGCTTGCCCAAGCTCGACGGCAGCGCGCAGAAAACCAAATGGGGCAAGGCGCTGGTGGAAGGCCCACAGACCCAGTTCATCCAGATCTGGCCAGTGGACAGCAACCAGCTACCACAGTGGATTCGTCAGCGCCTGTCCCAATCCGGTCTGTCGGCGACGCAAGACGCTGTGGAGCTGATCGCTGCCCGGGTCGAAGGCAACCTGCTTGCCGCCGCCCAGGAGATCGAAAAGCTCAAGCTGATGGCCGAAGACGGGCAAATCACCGTCGAGACTGTACAAGGTGCGGTGGCCGACAGTGCTCGCTTTGACGTGTTCGGGCTGGTGGATGCGATTCTTAACGGCGAACCCGCCCATGCCTTGCGTATGCTCGAAGGCTTGCGTGGCGAAGGCGTGGAACCGCCGGTGATTCTTTGGGCCCTGGCCCGTGAGTTGCGGGTATTGGCCAATATTTCCCTGCAGTACAGCCAGGGCACACCGCTGGACAAGTGCTTCAGCCAAGCCCGGCCACCGGTCTGGGACAAGCGCAAACCGCTGATGAGCAAAGCCCTGCAACGGCACTCGGCGCAACGCTGGGCGCAGCTTCTGCTTGAAGCGCAGCGCATTGATGCGCAAATCAAAGGCCAGGCGGCGGGCTCGCCGTGGATGAGCCTGAGTCGTTTGTCACTTTTGATGTCTGGGCAGCGCCTGTCATTGCCGGCTGAATAGCGTCCCTCCCAACACCCCAGCTCCCACATTAATCCTGCCCACTTGATAGAGTGAAACCGCCTACACCGCGCCGGGCTTTACAGCAGCGCCACTTCGGCAGATGATTTGCACCGCTTCATCCCACCTCTAGAGAGTACCGACATGAGCAAAAAGCCATCCAAGCATGGCCCCAACAAGGCCAAATCCATCATCGCCCAGCCACTGTTCCGCAGCCGTCAGGAACGCGCCGGCAAGGGCAAAGGCAGCTACCGCCGCGAAGCCTTCCAGTCTAATAGCTGGGAGGCTTCTTACTTTCTGGCTGCCTGAAGGCAAGCGCCCCTCTGGCATGATAAGGTCTGCACCTGATTTGTAATCCCTGGACCTGTGCATGCCCTCTAGTCTTTCCCGTCGTTGGCACCTTCGCCAATTGATCGCTGCCTCCAGCCTCATTCTGCTTGTCGCCTGCGCGGAAAAACCCACCGCCGCGGACGCGCAACCCCTGCCAAAGCTGCAGACCGTGCCGGCCGTAGCGCCTGCCGTCGTCGCCCCACTGGCCGTGGACAACCTCGATATCCAACCGACCCAGACCTTTGCCGAATGGCAGGCGGGCTTTCGCGTGGAAGCGCTGAAGGCCGGGATTACACCCGCCGTGTTCGATAACGCTTTTGCTGGCGTGACCCCCGATATGGCCGTGATTCGCGCCGACCGCAGCCAACCGGAATTTTCCCGCCCTGTTTGGGAATACCTCGACGGTGCCCTGTCACCGCTGCGCGTGCGCAACGGCCAGGCCTTGCTGATCAAGTACGCCGATATCCTGCAAAGCATCGAGCAACGCTATGGCGTCGACCGCCAGGCGCTGGTGTCGGTCTGGGGCATGGAAAGTAACTTCGGCCAGTTCCAGGGCAATAACTCGGTGATCCGTTCCCTGGCGACCCTGGCTTACGAGGGCCGCCGCCCGGCTTTTGCCCAGGCGCAACTGCTGGCGGCGTTGCAGATCATCCAGCATGGCGATATCCAGGCCGACCAGATGAAAGGTTCGTGGGCCGGCGCGATGGGCCAGACCCAATTCATCCCGACGACCTACAACACCCACGCCGTCGACTTCGACGGTGACGGTCGCCGCGACATCTGGAACAGCCCGGCCGACGCCCTCGCCTCCACGGCGCACTACCTGCAAAGCTCCGGCTGGCAGAAAGGCCAGCCGTGGGGCTTTGAGGTAAACCGGCTACCGGCAAACTTCGACTACGCTCTGGCAGACGGCGGCGTGCGCAAGACCGTTGCCGACTGGTTGAAACTCGGTATCCAACTGCCGCCCGGCGCGAGCATGCCGGCCAATGTCGACCAACTGTCCGCCGCCCTGCTGCTGCCGGCCGGCTACCGTGGCCCGGCGTTCCTGGTACTGGACAACTTCCGCGCGATTCTCAAGTACAACAACTCATCGTCCTACGCACTGGCGGTTGGCCTGCTGTCGGAACGGTTTGCTGGCGGCGGGGTGATTCGTGGTGATTGGCCGAAAGATGAGCTGCCACTGAGTCGCTCTCAGCGCATTGATTTGCAGACCGTGCTCAGCGCCAAGGGATATGACGCGGGCAACGCAGACGGGATTATCGGCGCCAATACGCGTAAAGCCATTCGAGCGGCGCAGCAGTCGCTGGGGTGGCCGGCGGATGGGTACCCGACGGTGAAACTGCTGGAGTCGTTGCAGGGCCGTTAACAGATCGTTCCCACGCTCCGCGTGGGGACGATCTGCCGATCAGCGCAAGACGACATCCTGCTCCAACACCACCCGCTGCTCCCCCGCATCCAACCGCACCCTGGCGCCCATCGGCAGGGTCAGGTTCGGGTCACAATGCCCGCTGCGCCAGCCGGACAGCACCGGAATGCACAACGGCTCGAAAGTCTGCTTGAGCAGCCGCTCCAGCGCTGCGTTATCTACACCCGCCATATCCCCCACCAGCACACCGGCAATGTGCGCGAGCTTGCCCGCCAGGCGCAGGTGCGTCAGCAAGCGGTCTATACGGTAGAGCGGCTCGTTGACATCCTCGATAAACAAAATGATGCCGTCTGCATCGATTTCATAGTCGGTGCCCATCACTGCCGCGATCATCGACAAGTTGCCACCCAGCAAGGGCCCGCAGGCGATGCCAGGTTCAATCGTCGTCAGCGGGTAGGCCACCGGGTGCGCCAGCACGCTGCCAGCACTCAGTTGACCGCGCAGCATGCTGAATAACGACGACTCCGTAGGCTGTTGCTTATCGCCAAGCAAATCGGCATTGAGCATCGGCCCGTGAAAGGTCACGAAGCCTGCGTGACGGGTAATCGCCAGATGCAACGCGGTGATATCGCTGTAACCCACGAGCGGCTTGGGGTTGGCTCGCAGCAAGTTGAAGTCCAGGCTATCGAGCAGGCGGGGTGTGCCGTAGCCGCCGCGCAGGCAGAAGATGGCATCGATCTCGGGGTCGGCGAAGGCGGCGTGCAGGTCGCGAAGGCGCACCGCATCGCTGCCTGCGAGATAGCCATCGCGTTCGTATACACCTGGAAAGATCCGCAGCTCATGGCCACGGGCACGCATCCATTGGCCGGCTTTTTCAACGTCGAGTGTGGCAGGGCCGGCGGGGGCTATCAGGCCGATCACGCCTTCGGGGCGCAAGGCAGGAACAGCGACCGCGAGTTGAGTCATCATCCATGGTTCTCCGTGGTTGGATTACCCAGACACTCTAGCCAGTGATGGTTGCAAACAGAAGAGAGAAACGGAGGGGAATTCTGTAGGAGCTGGCTTACCAGCTCCCACAGTAGAGCGGCGTTGCGGCTTACGAAACCAGGCTGGCCTTGACCAGCTTGGCCTGCTCGTCGGCGTGGTACGAGGAGCGTACCAGCGGGCCGGACGCCACGTTCTTGAAGCCCATCTTGTAGCCTTCCTCGGCAAACCAGGCGAAGGTGTCCGGGTGTACGAAGCGCTGTACCGGCAAGTGGCTGCGCGATGGCTGCAGGTACTGGCCCAGGGTCAGCATGTCGATGTCGTGTTCGCGCATGCGCTTCATGACTTCGATGACTTCTTCGTCGGTTTCGCCCAGGCCCAGCATCAGGCCGGATTTGGTCGGAATATGCGGCATCATCTGCTTGAATTTCTGCAGCAGGGTCAGCGACCACTGGTAGTCCGAACCCGGACGCGCAGCCTTGTACAGGCGCGGTACGGTTTCCAGGTTGTGGTTGAACACATCCGGTGGCTCGGCCGCGGTGATTTCCAGCGCGACGTCCATGCGGCCACGGTAGTCCGGAACCAGCGTCTCGAGCATCACGTTCGGCGACAGCTTGCGGATTTCACGGATGCAATCGGCAAAGTGCTGGGCGCCGCCGTCACGCAGGTCGTCGCGGTCTACCGAGGTGATCACCACGTATTTGAGTTTCAGGTCGGCGATGGCGATGGCCAGGCTTTCCGGCTCGTTGACGTCCAATGGCTTCGGTCGGCCGTGGCCAACGTCGCAGAACGGGCAACGACGGGTGCAGATGTCACCCATGATCATGAAGGTGGCGGTGCCGCCGGAGAAGCACTCGCCCAGGTTCGGGCAGGACGCTTCTTCGCACACGCTGTGCAGCTTGTGTTTGCGCAGCAGGGCCTTGATACGGTCGACTTCCGGCGAAACCGGGATACGCACGCGGATCCAGTCAGGTTTTTTCGGCAGTTCGGTGGTCGGGATGATCTTGACCGGGATGCGTGCAACCTTCTCGGCGCCGCGCAGCTTGACGCCGGCTTCCACCTTGGCACGCGGGGCCGGGGCCGGACGCTCGGTGATGTCCAGCGTCGGGATCATGGTTTGCACTGCATCAGTAGTCATAATCAGTCGATTCCGCCCGTAAGGGTCGTCTGCTCAGCATAGTCGAGGTGTTTGACGAGCTGCGCACGCAGCCGGGCACTTACCTCGGCAAATTTAATCGGTGTGGCGTGGTCGCTCAGCTGGGTCATTGCCAACCCTGCGTAACCGCACGGGTTGATCCGCCCGAAGGGCGCCAGGTCCATGTCCACGTTCAGGGCCAGGCCATGAAAGGAACAACCGTGGCGGATCCGCAAGCCGAGGGAGGCGATTTTCGCGCCGTCCACGTACACACCGGGTGCATCGGGCTTGGCCGCGGCGCTCACGCCGTAACTGGCCAACAGCTCGATCAGGCAAGCCTCCATGCGGCTCACCAGGTCACGTACGCCAAACCCGAGTTTGCGCACGTCCAGCAGCAGATACGCCACCAGCTGACCCGGCCCATGGTAAGTCACTTGACCCCCTCGGTCGACCTGCACCACCGGAATATCCCCCGGCAGCAGCAGATGCTCGGCCTTGCCGGCCTGGCCCTGGGTGAACACTGGCGGGTGTTCCACCAGCCAGATTTCATCCGGGGCCGAGCTGCCGCGTTCATTGGTGAACCGCTGCATGGCGTGCCAGACCGGCTCATAGGCCATCTGGCCGAGCTCGCGAAAGCCCAGGACCTGAGACATCACAGCACCATGTGCACGAAGCCGGTGGCCCGCAGTTCGCTGTTGATGTCGTAGAGCTGGTCTTGACCGGTCGCAACGATGTGCAACTGGATCGTGGTGTATTTACCGTTGGAGCTCAAACGCTCGTCCACCCGGTTGTCGTTGATCGTCGCGTGTTTACGCACGATTTCGAGAATCTTGTCTTTGTTGCCCACACCGGTATCGCTGATCACCTTGACGGGATAGTCCACGTTGGGGAATTCGATCTTTGGCGCCTTTACTTCTACTTCTTTATCGGTCATGGCGTAACGGCCTCGTAAGCGTAAGCCGTGGCGACGGGCAAAGCCCCGCGTCAGGTCGACGCGGGGCTTTGCAGGTGCACACTTATCAGTTGAACAAGCTGTAGAAGAATAGACGGATGCTATCCCACACGCGGCGGAAGATACCACCTTCGTCGACGGCGTCCAGCGCGATCAGGTCGGCGCTGTGCACCACCTTGTCGTCCAGCTTCACTTCGACCTTACCGATCACGTCACCCTTGGCGATTGGCGCAACCAATTGCGGGTTCATGGTCATGCTGGCCGCGAGCTTTTTCAGCTGGCCTTTAGGCATGGTCAGGGTCAGGTCGTCAGCCAGGCCAGCTTTGACTTGGTGAGTAGCGCCTTTCCATACCGGGGCTTGAGCCAGCTCGGCACCCTTCTGGTAGAAGGTCTGGGTTTCGAAGAAACGGAAACCGTAGGTCAGCAGCTTTTGCGTTTCGGCCGCACGGGCCTGCTCGCTGTTAGTACCGAAGACCACCGCAATCAAACGCTGGCCGTCACGTACAGCGGACGACACCATGCAGTAGCCGGCTTCGTCAGTGTGGCCGGTTTTCAGGCCATCAACGGTCTTGTCGCGCCACAGCAGCAGGTTGCGGTTAGGCTGCTTGATGTTGTTCCAGAAGAATTCCTTCTGGGAGTAGATCGCGTAGTGCACCGGGTCGACGCGAATGATCGCGCGAGCCAGCACGGCCATGTCGTGAGCCGACGAGTAGTGCTCCGGGTTCGGCAGGCCGGTCGGGTTCATGAAGTGGCTGTTGGTCATGCCCAGGTCGCCGGCGGTCTTGTTCATCAAGTCGGCGAAGGCGTCTTCACTGCCGGCGATGTGCTCGGACAGGGCCACGCTGGCGTCGTTACCGGACTGGATGATGATGCCGTGCAGCAGGTCGCTCACGGTGACCTGCGAGCCCACCTTGATGAACATCCGCGAACCGCCGGTGCGCCAGGCGTTTTCGCTGACGGTGACCGGGTCGTTTTCGCCGATCTGGCCGCGACGGATTTCCAGGGTCGCGATGTAGGCCGTCATCAGCTTGGTCAAGCTGGCTGGGGGCAGGCGCTGGTCACCGTTGTTCTCGACCAGCACGTTGCCGCTGGCGGCATCCATGAGGACCCAGGCCTTGGCGGCCAGTTGCGGGGAAGCCGGCACCATTTCAACCGCCCAGGCGGCCGGGGTGATGATCAGCGAAAGAAGCAGGCACGTGCGTTTGGCTAAGGTGGTGATGTTCATCCGTCTCTCGAAATTGCTTATGGAAACTTGCCCTCGCGGGCAAAACTATTCAGACAGCCCGCTGCCAGACTGTCACGTGTTCGGTTGCCCGCTCACCCCTTGCCCCTGGGTTTTTATTCTTCAACGAGCCAACAACCAGGGCCCGGACCCGCGTACGGGCCTGAGCCATCAATCTTTATTATTCGGCGGTGACCACGCTGGGTTGCCCCAGGTTGGCCAGGCGCACGCTGTTCTGTACTTGCGCCACTTCACCGGGCGTTCCGATCGGCCCCATGCGCACACGGTGCAGGGTCTGCTGGTTACGCACGATGGAGCTAATGAAAACCGGCGCATTGACCATGCTGCTGAGCTTGGACCTTAACAGTTCTGCCGCATCCGGGTTGGCGAAAGCGCCCACTTGCAGGTACTGGCCACCCACTGTCGAGGCGCCCGGTGCTGCTTGAGGCACCACCACCGTGTCCGGCGCGTGCTGCGCCGGTGGTGGTGTCCACTGTTCGATCTTGCCGGCTGATGCGGTGACTTGCGGTTGCGGGGTTTGCGGCTCGTTGAGCATCAACGGCGCCGGTTTACCGCGCTGGGCCCAGTACTGCGCCGGGTCGATACCTTCCACCTTGACGCGCGCGGTGCCGATTTCGGCGTAACCGAGTTTCTTCGCGGCGGCGTAGGACAAGTCGATGATGCGGTCCGAATAGAACGGCCCACGGTCGTTGACCCGCAGGATCACGCTGCGGTTGTTGTCCAGGTTGGTTACACGCACGTAGCTGGGCAGCGGCAAGGTCTTGTGGGCCGCGCTCATGCCGTACAGGTCATACACTTCGCCGTTGGCGGTGTTCTGGCCATGGAATTTGGTGCCGTACCAGGACGCCGTGCCCGTTTGCGAGTAGGTCTTGGAATCCTGCAGCGGGAAGTAATTCTTGCCCAGCACGGTATACGGGTTGGCCTTGTAGGGACCGGTGTGCAGGGTCGGCGTGGCATCCGGGATTTTCGACACGTCGACATCCCACCACGGTGCGCCGTCTTTGTGCGCGCGGTTGATGTCCAGGCCCGGCTGGGCGCGGACGATACCGCCACCGCCCTTCTGCGCCGGGGCGCGACTGGTGGTGGAGGAGCAACTGACAACCAGCAAGGACAACGCGGCAAACGCCACCAGCTTGAGCGGTTTATTGAACGGCGATGCCCGCATTACTTGTTGCCCCGTGCTTGGACCAGCATGTCTGACAGCTGATGCACGGCCATGGCGTACATCACACTGCGGTTATAACGCGTGATTGCGTAAAAATTCTTCAGGCCCATCCAGTATTCCGGGCCGTTTTCGCCTTCCAGGCGGAACGCCGTCACCGGCATATCATCGCGTGGCGCATTCTGACTCGACCAGCCCAGCGCTCGCAACTCCCCAACGGTCTTGACCGGCTCGATTCCCTGGGTCAGGCCTTCGTCGGCTCGCTCCCCAGTCACCTCGGCACGGATCACCACCGGCTCGCCATACACCCAGCCGTGGCGCTTGAAGTAGCTGGCCACACTGCCAATGGCGTCGTCAGGGTTGCTCCAGATATTGATATGGCCGTCGCCGTCGAAATCCACCGCGTAAGCACGGAAGCTGCTCGGCATAAACTGCGGCAAGCCCATCGCACCGGCGTATGAGCCCTTGAGGGTCAGCGGGTCGACCTGCTCTTCGCGGGCCAGCAGCAGGAATTCGCGCAGCTCCTTGCGGAAGAACTCGGCGCGCGGCGGGTAATCGAAGCCCAGGGTCGACAAGGCGTCGATCACCCGGTAATTGCCGGTGTTGCGCCCGTAGAAGGTTTCAATGCCAATGATCGCGACAATGACCTGGGCCGGCACACCGTATTCCTGCTCGGCGCGGGCCAGCACGGCTTCGTGCTGGCGCCAGAAGTCCACGCCCCGCGCCACGCGGGCATCGGTGAGGAACATCGGGCGGTATTCTTTCCACTGTTTAACGCGCTCGGCGGGACGCGAGATCGCGTCGAGGATCGCCTGCTTGCGCTGGGCTTCACGGAACACGCCCATCAGCTGTTCACCGGCGAAACCGTAGTCGCGGGTCATTTCACCGACAAACTCGGCAACCTGGGGTGAGCCATCGTAGTCACCGGCCTGCGCCTCTTGCGTCGCGCCCAGCAGCCCAATCAGGCTCATCCAGGACGCATGCCGAGTCGCCCAGCCGCGCATTACTTGCATTGACATCTTCACCTTATTCAAACCTGCGCGATCCATTTGCGATGCGTATGAATCGACATCAAAACCCCAAACGCTGACAGCAATGTCACCAGCGAAGTTCCGCCGTAGCTAATGAACGGCAACGGCACCCCAACCACCGGCAACAGGCCACTGACCATACCGATGTTGACGAAAACGTAAACAAAAAAAGTCATGGTCAGGCTGCCGGCGAGCAATTTGCCGAACAGCGTCTGTGCCTGCGCGGTAATCACCAGCCCGCGACCAATCAATAGCAAATAAATCAGCAACAGCGCGCAAATGCCCACCAGGCCGAACTCTTCGCCCAACACCGCAATAATGAAGTCGGTGTGGCTTTCGGGCAAAAAGTCCAGGTGCGACTGGGTGCCGAGTAACCAGCCTTTACCAAATACGCCGCCGGAACCGATGGCCGCCTTGGACTGGATGATGTTCCAGCCGGTGCCCAACGGGTCACTCTCCGGGTCGAGGAACGTAAGAATCCGCTGCTTCTGGTAGTCGTGCATAAAGAAGAACCACATGGCCACGGCCACGGGTATCGCAGCGGCCAGCACGCTGAGGATCCAGCGCCAGCGCAGGCCGCCCATAAACAACACGAACGCACCGCCCGCAAGGATCAGCAGCGAGGTGCCGAGGTCGGGCTGGCGCACAATCAGGATAAACGGCACGCCGATCAAGATCAGGCTGATGCCCACGTGCTTGAGCTGCGGCGGCAAGGTGCGTTTGGACAGGTACCAGGCGATGGTCGCCGGCATCAGGATCTTCATGAATTCCGACGGCTGGAAGCGAATCACCCCCGGAATATTGATCCAGCGCGTCGCGCCCATGGCGTTGTGGCCCATGACGTCCACCACCACCAGCAGCAAGACGCCGGCGACATAGCCCAGTGGCACCCAGCGCGCCATGAAGCGCGGCTCGAGTTGGGCGATCACCACCATCGATAACAGGCCCAGGCCGAACGACGAGGCCTGCTTGATCAGCAGGTCCCAGTTCTTGCCGCTGGCCGAATACAGCACGAACAGGCTGCCGGCTGCCAAGGTCAGCAGCAGGATCAGCAACGGGCCATCAATGTGCATACGTTGCAGCAACGTCGCACGGCGACGCATCACATCCTCACTGGAGAGGATGCGGTCAAAATTACTCTTCACGGGCCGTAACCTCGGTGTTTGAAGGGGGGCCACCATATTCGGGCTTGAGCCTGCCGTCGTCGGCCAACAGCCAGGCGTCCATCACTTGGCGCACCACGGGCGCTGCGACGCCGGAGCCGGACTCACCGTTTTCAACCATCACCGCCACGACGATTTTCGGGTCGTCGGCCGGGGCAAAGCCAACAAACAAGGCGTGGTCACGGTGGCGCTCTTGAACCTTGGAGCGGTCATATTTCTCGCCCTGCTTGATCGCGACCACCTGTGCCGTACCGCTCTTGCCGGCAATGCGGTATTGCGCGCCGACCGCCGCCTTGCGCGCGGTGCCACGGGAGCCGTGCATCACTTGCTGCATGCCGTGGTTAACCTTGGTCCAGTCGGACGGGTCGCGCAGCACGATGTCGGCAATCGGGTTTTCATCCACAGGCCGCTCGCCTTCAACCGTCTTGGCCAGGTGCGGACGGTTCCAGATGCCTTTGTTGGCCACCAGCGCCGTGGCCTGGGCCAGTTGCAAGGGCGTTGCCTGCATATAGCCCTGGCCGATGCCGAGAATCAGTGTTTCGCCCGGGAACCACGCCTGGCGACGGGTTGCGCGTTTCCACTCCCGCGACGGCATCAGGCCCGGGGATTCTTCGAACATGTCCAGGGAGACTTTCTGACCGAGGCCGAACTTGCCCATGTAGGCAGACAGCCGGTCGATCCCCAGCTTGTGGGCCAGGTCATAAAAATAGGTGTCGTTGGAGCGCATGATCGCGGTGTCCAGGTCGACATAGCCGTCACCGGTGCGGTTCCAGTTGCGGTATTTGTGATCGTAGTTGGGCAGCATGTAGTAGCCCGGGTCGAACACACGGCTCGACGCGGTGACCACGCCCGAATCCAGGCCGGCAATCGCCACCGCCGGCTTGATGGTCGAGCCCGGCGGGTACAGCCCGCGCAATACGCGGTTGAACAGCGGCCGGTCGATGGAGTCACGCAGCTCGGCGTAGGCCTTGAAGCTGATCCCGGTGACAAACAGGTTGGGGTCGAAACTCGGCTGGCTGACCATCGCCAACACTTCGCCGGTCTTCGGGTCCAGTGCAACCACGGCGCCACGCCGACCGCCCAGTGCCATCTCGGCCGCTTCCTGCAGCTTGATGTCCAGGCTCAGCACGATGTCCTTGCCCGGCACCGGGTCGGTGCGCTTGAGCACCCGCAGCACGCGGCCGCGGGCGTTGGTCTCGACTTCTTCGTAACCCACCTGGCCGTGCAGCTCGGGCTCGTAGAAGCGCTCGATGCCGGTTTTGCCAATATGGTGGGTGCCGCTGTAATTCACCGGGTCGAGGCTTTTCAGCTCTTTCTCGTTGATACGCCCCATGTAGCCGACGGAGTGGGCAAAGTGCGGCCCTTGCGGGTAATGCCGCACTAACTGCGCCACCACTTCCACACCGGGCAGGCGGAACTGGTTCACCGCAATGCGGGCGATCTGCTCTTCGGTCAGCTCAAACAGAATCGGCACCGGCTCGAATGGCCGGCGCCCCTGCTTCATGCGTTTCTCGAAGATCACCCGATCTTCCGGCGTCAGCTGCAGCACCTCGACAATCACATCGAGGATCTGCTGCCAGTCGCCGGAACGCTCGCGGGTCATGCTCAGGCTGAAGCTGGGCCGGTTATCCGCGACCACCACGCCATTACGGTCAAAAATCAGCCCACGGGTCGGCGGAATCGGCTGCACATGCACCCGGTTGTTTTCCGACAGCGTGGAGTGATAGTCGTACTGGATCACCTGCAGGAAATACAGGCGCGCAATCAGCACACCGATCAGCCCCACCACCAGAAAAGCGCCGAACACGACCCGCGCGCGTACCAGACGTGCGTCTTTCTCGTGGTCCTTGATGCGGATCGGCTGGGTCATCGGCAGGGGCGCAGATTATTTGTGGTAAGGGTGCCCGGACAGAACTGTCCAGGCGCGATACAGCTGTTCACCGATCAGAATCCTTACCAACGGGTGCGGCAGCGTCAACGCCGACAACGACCAGCGCTGGTCCGCCCGCGCACAGACTTCCGGCGCCAGCCCTTCGGGGCCACCGACCATGAAGTTGACCGTACGCGAATCCAGGCGCCAGCGATCCAGTTCCACCGCCAACTGCTCGGTGCTCCAGGGCTTGCCGTGCACCTCAAGGGTGACGATGCGCTCGTTGGGGCCGACCTTGGCCAGCATGGCTTCGCCTTCCTGACGGATAAAGCGCGCCACGTCGGCATTCTTGCCCCGGGTGTTGAGCGGTATTTCCACCAGTTCCAGCGACAGCTCAGCGGGCAGACGCTTGGCATACTCGTGCCAGCCTTCTTCCACCCACTTGGGCATGCGTGAACCGACAGCGATCAGACGCAGGCGCACAGCCGTTCCTTATTCCTGGTCTTTGTTGAGCTTGTCGAAGTGCGCGTGGCCCACTTCCGGGCTGTGGTGCTTGCCATCAGCGGCACGGCTCTGCTCGGCGCCTTTCCACAGACGCTCCAGGTCGTAGAACTGACGGGCATTGGAGGTCATCATGTGAACGATCACGTCGTCCATGTCCAGCAGCACCCAGTCGCTATCGCCCTTGCCTTCTTCACCCAGCGGCTTGACGCCTTGGGCTTTGACGGCTTCGCGAACCTTGTCGAGCATCGCGCCGATCTGACGGTTGGAAGTACCGGTGGCGATGATCATGAAATCGGTGATGCTCTGCTTGTCGCGCACGTCCAGGACCTGGATGTCCTGTGCCTTCACGTCTTCCAGAGCGGCAACGGCCACTTTTACCAGCTCTTCGCCAGCCAGCTCAGGGCCGGTGTGCGCTTCAACTGGCAGCGGGGCGCTTTTGAACGTGCCTTTGCGCTTAACTTTGCTTACGTCTTTGTTGGTCATATAAAACTCGTTTTGCTCATATGTTCGGGCGCTCGCTGCACGACTGTGCGTAGCGACAAGCGCGCCTTTTCAGTTCGACGCACGGTAAAGCCCGTGCGCATCGATGTAGGCCAGGACCGCGTCAGGCACCAGGAAACGTACCGACTTCCCGCTGGCCAGCAGTTGACGGATCTGGGTGGCGGACACCGCAAGCGGGGTCTGCCAGACGAATGCAATATTCCCGTTCGGCCCGGTCAGGGCCAAGGGGTCACTTACCGACCGCGCGGCCAGCAGGTTGCGCAAGGCATCCGGCGGTTCGCTGTCGGCATCCGGGCGTTGCAAAACCAGGATGTGGCAATGCTGGAGGAGTTCCTCCCAGCGATGCCAAGAGGGCAGGCCGCAAAATGCGTCCCAGCCCAAAAGCAGAAACAACTGGTCATCCGCGGCCATTTCGGCGCGCATCACTTCCAGGGTATCGACAGTGTAGGACGGTTTATCGCGCTTGAGCTCGTGGTCGTCGACCACCAGCGGCGCTATGCCCTCCACCGCCAGGCGCACCATTTCCAGGCGTTGCTGCGCTGACACCTGCGGCGTATCGCGATGCGGCGGCCGCGCGTTGGGCATCACCCGCAGCTCATCCAGCGCGAGGGCATCCGCGACTTCCAGGGCACTGCGCAAATGGCCGATGTGCACGGGGTCGAAGGTGCCGCCGAGCAGCCCGATGCGTTTAGCCATCAAGTGCGCACATGACCGTCGCCGAACACCACGTACTTCTCGCTGGTCAGGCCTTCAAGGCCAACCGGGCCGCGTGCGTGGAGCTTGTCGGTGGAAATACCGATTTCCGCCCCCAGGCCATACTCGAAGCCGTCGGCAAAGCGCGTCGAGGCGTTGACCATCACCGAAGCGGAATCCACTTCGTTGAGGAAACGCCGGGCATCGCTGAAATGCTCGGAAACAATGGCGTCGGTGTGCTTGGAGCCGTATTTATTGATGTGTTCAATGGCCTGGTCCAGGTCGTCGACGATGCGGATCGACAGGATCGGCGCCGTGTACTCGGTGTACCAGTCTTGTTCGGTGGCTTCGATCACGTCCGCGCCCAGCAGCGCACGGGTGCGCTCACAACCACGCAATTCCACACCCTTGTCACGGTAAATGGCAGCCAGCGGCGGCAGCACGCGATCGGCAATGCCAACGTGCACCAACAGGGTTTCCATGGTGTTGCACGGGGCGTAGCGGTGGGTCTTGGCGTTGTCGGCGATGCGGATCGCCTTGTCGATGTCGGCGGCGACGTCGATAAACACGTGGCACACGCCATCCAGGTGCTTGATCACCGGCACCTTGGCATCGCGGCTGACGCGCTCGATCAGGCTCTTGCCACCGCGCGGCACGATCACGTCGACGAACTCCGGCATGGTGATCAGCGCGCCAACGGCGGCGCGGTCGGTGGTTTCCACCACTTGCACCACTTCGGCCGGCAACTCGGCCACGGCCAGGCCTTGCTGAATGCAGGCGGCGATGGCGCGGTTGGAATTGATCGCCTCGGAGCCGCCACGCAGGATGGTGGCGTTACCCGACTTGAGGCACAGGCTCGCGGCGTCGATGGTTACGTTCGGACGCGACTCATAAATGATGCCGATCACGCCCAGGGGCACACGCATCTTGCCGACCTGGATGCCGGACGGCAGGTAGCGCATATCGCGGATTTCACCGATGGGGTCAGGCAGCTTGGCCACCTGACGCAGGCCTTCGATCATGTCGTCGATACGTGCCGGGGTCAGTGCCAGGCGGTCCAGCAGTGCCGGCTCCAGGCCATTGGCGCGGCCGCTGGCCAGGTCCAGTTCGTTGGCGGCAGCCAGCTCGGAGCGCGCAGCATCCAGAGCATCGGCGGCGGCCAGCAGGGCACGGTTCTTCTGCGCAGTGCTCGCACGGGCGATCAACCGCGAGGCCTGACGGGCAGCGCGACCCAGGCGGGTCATGTAGTCAAGAACGGACTCAGTCATGGTCAGGGAGTCTTGGCAAAGAGGAAAGCGGCAGATTATAGCTGCGACGCCGCCCGACTGACAGCGGTGAGGGGCGGATGGTCGAAATGAACTGTAAAAACTTGGGGTTCAGCGGTAATTAAGGTGGGAGTTGTTATTATTCCGTCACATTTAGCCGTATTAACCTTACCGCCATGTCCAGTTTTGCCCCGCAACGCCCCGCCAGCGCCCTGCCCGACAGCTTCTTCGACCGTGACGCGCAAGTGCTCGCGCGCGAATTACTCGGCAAAGTCATACGCCATCGCGTCGGCGAAACCTGGCTTTCAGCACGAATTATTGAAACCGAAGCCTATTACGTGGCCGAAAAAGGCAGCCACGCCTCACTCGGCTACACAGAAAAGCGTAAGGCTTTGTTTCTGGATGGCGGGCACATCTACATGTACTACGCCCGTGGCGGTGATTCGCTGAACTTCAGTGCCCACGGCCCGGGCAATGCCGTGCTCATCAAATCGGGCTATCCCTGGGTAGACGGCATGTCCGGCCCGGCGAGCCTGGCGCAGATGCTGCTGAACAACCCGGACGCCAACGGCCACCCTCGCCCCTCGCAGAAACTCTGCGCCGGTCAAACTTTGCTGTGCAAAGCCCTGGGACTGAAAGTGCCGATGTGGGATGCCAAGCGTTTTGATCAGGAGCAGCTCTACGTCGAGGACGTGGGCCAGACGCCGACGCAGATTATCCAGACCACTCGCTTGGGCATTCCCAGCGGGCGCGATGAACATTTGATGTACCGCTTTGTGGATGCGGGCTATGCACCGTATTGCACCAGGAACCCGCTGCGCCGGGGCCAGGTCGAAGGGCGCGATTATTTTTTGATTTGAATTGAACATTAATACCGGCAGCGCAGCAGATCCAATGTGGGAGCGGGCTTGCTCGCGAATGCGGTGTGTCAGCTAAAGATTTTTTCACTGAGACACCGCATTCGCGAGCAAGCCCGCTCCCACAATTGATCTCCATCGCTTCAGGTTATGTATTGAATAAAGGGAGTTGATTGTATGAGCCAATGGCTCGATAGCATTACCGGCTGGCTGACCCTCAACCCAGAATGGCTGGCCGTGGCGGTGTTTATCGTCGCGTGTGTGGAATGCCTGGCCATCGCCGGGCTGATCGTGCCGGGTACGGTGTTGCTGTTTGCCATTGCGGCGCTCGCCGGCAGCGGCGCGCTGTCATTGAGCGAAACCCTACTGCTGGGCTTCCTCGGCGGCTTGCTCGGCGACGGGGTTTCCTACTACCTGGGCCGACATTTCCACCAGAACATCCGGCGCCTGCCCGGCTTGCGTCACCACCCTGAATGGATGAACGGCGCTGAAACCTACTTCCATAAATACGGCATCGCCAGCCTGCTGGTAGGACGTTTCATCGGCCCACTGCGCCCGATGCTGCCGATGGTGGCCGGCATGTGCGACATGCCGTTCCCACGCTTTGCCGCCGTCAGCATCGTCGCCGCCGCCGGTTGGTCGGTCGCGTATCTGTTGCCGGGCTGGGCGACCGGCGCCGCGTTCCGCCTGCCGTTGCCGGAAGGTTTCTGGCTGGAGGCCGGGATTGTCGCCGGATGTATCGCCGTGCTGCTGGGGCTGAGCTTGAACAGCAGCCTGCGTGGCCATCGTCGCGCCACGTTGTGGGTCGGTTGCGCCAGCCTGACGCTGTTGATCGCCCTGTTTATCGGCTACCCCCATCTCAATGACTTCGATCAGGGCTTGAGCGCGCTGGTGCAGGAACACCGCAGCCCGTGGCTGGACGAGGTGATGGTACGGATTACCCAGTTGGGTGAGTTCAGGAAGATGTTTATCGCCAGCGCGATTTTCACCGGCTTGCTGTTAGTGGCGCGGCAATGGCGCCACGCGGTGTTTGTCGGCGCCACGTTGGCCGGCTCAGCGGTGATCAACACCGCCACCAAGCTGTTTTTCGCCCGTGGCCGGCCAGAAATCCTGACCGACCCACTGACCAGTTTCAGCATGCCAAGCGGCCACGCCTCGGGCGCCTTTGCATTTTTCCTGGCACTGGCGGTGCTGGCCGGTCGCGGGCAACCCACGCGGCTGCGCCTGACCTGGCTGCTGCTGGGCTGCATTCCTGCCGCGTTTATCGCGCTGTCGCGGGTTTACCTCGGTGCGCATTGGCCGACGGACATCCTGGCCGGCACGCTGCTGGCAATGACAGTGTGTGCGTTCAGCCTGGCCATCAGTCAGTACCGCAGCCCGCTGCCGCCGCTACCACAAAAAATCTGGTGGTGGATGCTGCCGATCGTGCTCGCCGTGCTCGGTTTCATCGCGCTCACCGGCACTTCCCACGCGATGCTGCGCTACGCCTATTGAGTGAAGAGTTCGCCCTGCAATTCGTCGAGCAACATCTGGATCGCATCCAGACGTTGCTGCGGGTCGTCGAGTTGCAGCAGGTCGATCTTGTCGGCCTCGGTGAACGGCAACAGGTACGCCAACTGATTGCCCAGGGCTTGCTGGCCATCAGCGTGGGTGCCCATGTCGAGCGAGGCGACCATCGGGTGTTCGGCCAGGGCCTGAAGCAACGCCAGCAGGTCAGCGTCCTCTTCTTCCAGCGGTTGGTCCGGCAGTTCTTCAAGCCACTGCACCTCGGCGACCAGCAACTGGTCCTTCTGCACGCCAGCATCAAGCACACGGAAGCGCCGCCCGCCCTCGACACGAATCCCCAGCAGGCCGTTGTCCTGCTGCTTGAAGTCGCGAATCAGCGCTTCGCAGCCGATCAGCGCATAGCCTTGCGTGGCCATGCCCACTTCCCTGCCGCCGAGGGTGCACACCACACCGAAACTTTCGCCCTTTTTCATGCAGCGGCTGATCATGTCCAGGTAGCGCGCCTCGAACAGTTGCAAATCGAGGGTGCAGCCAGGGAACAACACGGTATTGAGCGGGAACAGCGCCAGACTCATAAAGGCTTCCTTAAACCCGATTTAAACAATCACCGACACGGCCAGCGGCAGGAACACCGCCGTGGCCACGCCCATCAGACTCATGGCCAGCGCCGCAAAGGCGCCGCACTCTTCGCTTTCCTGCAGGGCCACCGAGGTGCCGACGGCGTGGGCGGTCATGCCCAAGGCCATGCCGCGCGCCTCGGGGCTGTGCACACCCAGGCGCGACAGGTACGCCGGGCCGATCATCGCGCCGATCACCCCGGTGATCAGCACAAACACCGCCGCCAATGCGGCCACGCCGCCGATCTGCTCGGCCACCAGCATCGCAATCGGCGAGGTTACCGACTTGGGCGCCATGGTCATCAGCATCATGTGTTCGGCGCCGAACCACCAGCCCAGCAGCACGCACAGGCCGGTAGCCAGCACGCCGCCTATCACCAGCGTAGTAAAAATCGGCCAGAACAATTGGCGAATCCGCCGCAAGTTCAAGAACAGCGGCACCGCCAGCGCCACGGTCGCAGGGCCGAGCAGAATACTCATGATCTCGGTGCTCTTGCGGTACTCGACGTAGGTCAGGCCGCAACTGAGCAATACGCCGATCACCAGCAGCATGGACACCAGCACCGGCTGCAGGAAGATCCAGCGGGTTTTCTCGAACGCCGCCAGCACCAGTTGATAAGCACCCAGGGTGATACCGATACCAAATAGTGGGTGATGAATGACAGCCGTCCAGGCGCCCTGCCAGTCGAAAATCATTGATCCTTCTCCTTGCGCTTGACCATCTGCTGCATCAGCACGCCGACAAAGCCCATGGCAATCACCAGCGACAACACCAGCGCGCCGACAATGGCCCAGAAGTCAGCGGCGATGTCTTTGGCGTACACCATTACGCCGACGGCAGGCGGCACCAGCAGCAGCGGCAAATAGCGCAACAGGCTGCTGGCGGCCAGGCTCAGGGGTTCGCCGACTTCGCCACGCCAGATCAGAAAGCCGAGCATCAGCAGCAAGCCAATGATCGGCCCCGGCAGCACCGGCAACAGCAAATGGTTGATCGCGGTGCCGATCAACTGAAACAGCACCAGCCATGTCAGGCCACGTAACAGCATCCGTTCTCCCCCCTAAAAGACTCGCCCGCATTATAAGCACGCCGGCTCTATGCTCCGGCATTCGCCAAAAGCATGGTGGGTTGACCGACTGGGTTGCCCATGATGATCTAACATGGATTTCGCATACCTATAAAAACCGATGAACCAAGGAGAGTCGTAATGCCCTATGTACCTGTAGCGCAGCTCAAAGATTATGTCGGCAAGGAACTGGGACGTTCCGAATGGCTCACCATCGACCAGGCGCGTATCAACCTGTTCGCAGAAGCCACTGGCGATCATCAGTTCATCCACGTCGACCCGGTCAAGGCCGCCCAGACGCCGTTCGGCAGCACCATCGCCCACGGTTTCCTGTCGCTGTCGCTGATGCCCAAGCTGATGGAAGACATCCTGATCATGCCCGAGGGGCTGAAGATGGCCGTCAACTACGGCCTGGACAGCGTGCGTTTTATCCAGCCGGTGAAGGTCGACTCCAAGGTGCGCCTGAACGTGACCCTGACCGACGTCACCGAGAAAAAACCTGGCCAATGGCTATTTAAGGCCACCGCCACCCTGGAAATCGAAGGCCAGGAAAAACCCGCGTACATCGCCGAGTCGTTGTCACTCTGCTTCGTGTAAGGCCTCGCCTGTGGTGAGGTGATAAACCTTGCCACAGTGTATGTAAATTTATGTATGAATCCTGCGGCTGCGGCATACTCGGCGCTCAATTATCCGGATCCCGCTATGCGCCCACTCGCTCCCCTTGCCCTTGCCCTGTTGCTCACCGCTTGCGGAGACGGCGAATCGCTGTTGCCGCCCGATGCGCGCCTGCCCGACGGCGGCCGCTACCGGGGCGATGTGGTCAATGGCTTGCTGCAAGGCCAGGGCCGGGTGGACTACCCCAACGGCAGTTGGTACGCCGGCCAGTTCGACAAAGGCCAGTGGCACGGCCAGGGCGAATGGCATGGCAGCAACGGCGAGGTCTATAAAGGCCAGTTCAAGCAAGGCCTGTTCGACGGCCAGGGCAGCCTGACCACGGCGGGCAGCAGCTACGTCGGCGGTTTCAAGAATGGCCGACGCAATGGCGAAGGCACCCTCAAAGAGGGGCAGATGACCTATCGCGGCGAATTCAAGGACGACCAGTATTCCGGCCTCGGCCGCCTGGAGCTGGCCGACGGCAGCCAGTACCAGGGCCAGTTTGCCCACGGCAAGCCGAATGGCGAAGGCCAACGCAACGACGACAGTGGCAACCAGTTCAGTGGCCACTTTGTCGATGGCCAGCTCGAAGGCAATGGCACGTTCAACAGCGCCGACGGCGACATCTATGTCGGCCAGTTCAAACAGAACCAGCTCAACGGCAAGGGCCGCTATGAAAACGCCGACGGCGACGTGTGGATCGGCCAGTTCAAGGAAGGCGCGCTCAGCGGCAAGGGCGAGCTGATCGGCGTCGACGGCAGCCACTATGTCGGCTACTTCAGCGACTGGCGCTTTACCGGCGAGGGCCGCCTGAACCTCACCGATGGGAGCTTCTATATCGGCGGTTTCGACAGCGACAGCTACCAAGGCAAAGGCACGCTGGTGCTCACCGACGGCACCGTCCAGGCCGGCACCTGGGTCAACGGTATGCGCGTGCGCGATGCCGACGGCAAGTTGTTACCCGACCCATTGGAAATCGGCGTACTGGCCCAGGGCCGCTTGCTCGATGCCGCGCTCGCCGCCGTGCCGCCCTCGACGCCCGCCGTGGAGCTGTACAGCCTGGCCGTGGCGGGTGATGGCAAGCAAAGCGTGTTCCTGCGTGAAGCCGATTATGTGAGCAACATGCTTGCCACCCGTTTCGGCGCGCGCGGGCAGATCCGCCTGGTCAACCACCGCGACCATATCGCCGACCGCCCGCTGGCCACCCGCGAAAGCCTGCGCCGCGCGGTGCAAACCCTGGCTGAGCGCACCGGCCCGGAAGACCTGGTGTTTATCTACATGACCAGCCATGGCACCCACGAACATGAACTGGTGCTCGACCAGCCGCGCATGGAGCTGGCCGACCTGCCCGCCGACGAACTGGCCGCCGTGCTCGCGCCGCTGAAAAACCGCGACAAGATCATCGTGATTTCCGCCTGTTATTCCGGCGGGTTTATCCCGGCGCTGAAAGATGAGCGCACCCTGATCATGACCGCCTCGCGCGCTGATCGCGTGTCTTTCGGCTGTTCCGAGGAAGCGGACTTCACCTACTTCGGCGATGCCCTATTCGCACAGGCCTTCAACCAGACCGACGATTTACTGCAGGCCTTCAAACTGGCACAACTCCACGTGGCCGAGCGCGAACAGGCGGACAATTTCGAAGCCTCCGAACCGCAGATCTGGGCCCCCAAAGGTGTGATCGCCCATTGGCAATTATTACGCAAGCAGCAGGCACGAAAGGCGCTCGAAAGCGTCTCAATGAATAGCAAGGAAGCCAAAGGCAACTAAGCTGTAACGTGTAACAAGGGGGAAACACCATGTACCTGACACCTCAACATATCCTGCTCGCCGGCGCCTCGGGCCTGACCGGCGAACACCTGCTCGACCGCCTGCTCAACGAACCCACCGTGACCCGCGTACTGGCGCCGAGTCGCAAGCCGCTGGCCGAACACCCGCACCTGGAAAACCCGGTGGGCGACCCGCCGGCGCTGTTGCCGCACTTGAGCGGCCAGGTCGATATCGCCTTCTGCTGCCTGGGCACCACCATCAAGCAGGCCGGCTCCGAAGCGGCCTTCCGCGCGGTCGACCTGGACATGGTCGTGGCCTTCGCCAAGCGCGCACGGGAAATGGGCGCGCGGCACCTGATCGTGATCAGTGCGATTGGCGCCGACCCGAAATCCTCGATCTTCTACAACCGGGTCAAAGGCGAAATGGAACTGGCGCTCAAAGCCCAGGACTGGCCGCAACTGACCATCGTGCGGCCTTCGCTGCTGCTGGGGGAACGCTTGGAGCCACGCCTGGCCGAGCAGCTGGCCGGGCCGTTGTCGCGGTTGATTCCGGGCAAGTACCGCGGCATTGAAGTCTGCGAACTGGCCCGCGCCATGTGGCGCCTGGCGCTGGAAGAGCAGGATGGGGTGCGGGTGGTGGAGTCGGATGAGTTGCGTAAGCTCGGCAAATGATCGTTCCCACGCTCTGCGTAGGAATGCCGCCTATGACGCTCCGCGTCCGCTCTTGAAGGTCGTGACGCAGAGCGTCACAGGATTCACTCCCACGCAGAGCGTGGGAGTGATCTGGGGTTAAAGCCCGCCTGTTGCGTTAAACCCCACCCCCAACACCGTCAACACCGACAGCGGCAACAGCAGCGTGTCGAGCATCGCACTGGCCGGCAGGTCGAGATGCGGATAACTCGGCGCCTCAGCGCCAAACCGATCCTTGGCGCAACAGCCGCCGTTAATCGCATACAAATCCAGGCGCGTGCCGGCATACACCACCGGCGCGCCAGGTTGCGCGGCATCCAGGGTGCGCGCGGTGGCGCAGCCGGTCAGTTGCAGCGCCAACAGCACCAGCAAGGCCTTATTCATCGCTGCTCAAATGGTGCTCGCCCCAACGCGGCAGCATGTCCTGAGGAATGTTCAGCAGGTTAAGAATCCGCGCCACCACAAAATCCACCAGGTCATCGATGGTCTGCGGCTGGTGATAAAAACCGGGTGACGCCGGCAAGATGGTCACGCCCATGTTCGACAGCTTGAGCATGTGCTCCAGGTGAATACTCGAATACGGCGCCTCGCGTGGCACCAGAATCAACTGGCGACGCTCCTTCAAGGTCACGTCTGCCGCGCGTTCGATCAGGTTGTTGCACGCGCCTGTCGCAATCGCCGACAAGGTGCCGGTGGAACACGGCACCACCACCATCGCCGCCGGCGCGCCGGAGCCGGAAGCCACGGGCGACATCCAGTCCTCTTTGCCGTAAACCTTGATCTGCCCCGCCGCCGCACCGGTGTATTCGGTGAGGAAGGCCTGCATCATCTGCACTTTGGGCGGCAACGCCACATCGGTCTCGGTGGCCAGCACCAGTTGCGCGGCCTTGGAGATCAAAAAGTGCACCTCACGGTCTTCACGCACCAGGCAATCGAGCAAGCGCAGGCCATAGGGCGCGCCGGAAGCGCCGGTCATCGCCAGGGTGACGCGTTCCGGCCCACTCATTTCAACGCCTCGGCCAGCTTGCCATGTAAGCCGCCAAAGCCGCCGTTGCTCATCACCACCACATGGGTGCCGGGCTTGGCCTGATGCTTGACGTGCTCAATGATGCCCTCGATGGAATCGCAGACGATGGAAGGAACGGTACACAGCGCAGCGATGGCCGGCAGGTCCCAGCCGAGGTTGGCCGGCGCGTACCAGACCACCTGATCGGCATCGTTGACGCTTTCCGGCAAACCGTCGCGGTGTGCGCCGAGCTTCATGGAGTTGGAGCGCGGCTCGACAATCGCAATGATGTTGGCGTCACCGACACGCTTGCGCAGGCCGTCCAGCGTGGTCGCGATTGCGGTCGGGTGGTGGGCGAAGTCGTCGTAGATGGTAATCCCATTCACGTCGGCGACTTTTTCCATGCGGCGCTTCACGCTTTTGAACGCACTCAATGCGGCGATGCCCATGGACGGCACCACGCCCACATGCCGCGCAGCCGCCAGCGTCACCAGCGCGTTGGCGACGTTGTGCTGGCCGGTCATGTCCCACTCAACGATGCCTTGGGCTTCACCTTCGAACAGCACTTCAAATTTAGAGCCGTCTTCACTGAGCAACTTGACCTGCCACTGCCCGCCTGCGCCGGTGGTTTGCACCGGGGTCCAGCAACCCATGTCGATCACGCGCTGCAAAGCGGGCTCGGTGGTCGGATGGATGACCAGGCCTTCACTGGGGATGGTGCGCACCAGATGGTGGAACTGGCGCTCGATGGCCGGCAGATCGGGGAAGATGTCGGCGTGGTCGAATTCGAGGTTGTTCAGGATCGCCGTGCGCGGACGGTAGTGGACGAACTTGGAGCGCTTGTCGAAGAACGCACTGTCGTATTCGTCCGCTTCGATCACGAAGAACGGCGTTTCGCCCAGGCGCGCCGACACCGAGAAGTTTTGCGGTACACCGCCGATCAAAAAGCCAGGGCTCATGCCCGCATGTTCCAACACCCAGGCCAGCATGCTGCTGGTGGTGGTCTTGCCGTGGGTGCCGGCGACGGCTAATACCCAACGGCCCTGCAGCACATGGTCCGCCAGCCACTGTGGGCCAGAAACATACGGCAACCCCTTATTGAGCACGTATTCAACCGCCGGGTTGCCACGCACCATGGCATTGCCAATTACCACCAGATCCGGGACAGGGTCGAATTGCGACGGGTCGTAACCCTGGGTCAACTCGATACCCTGGGCTTGTAATTGCGTGCTCATGGGCGGGTAAACGTTGGCGTCGGAGCCGGTGACATGATGGCCCAGCTCTTTGGCCAGAACCGCCATCGAGCCCATGAAGGTGCCGCAAATACCGAGAATATGAATGTGCATGGTTGACCTCTTGAACATCGGGGCAGGTTAGCGCAGGGAAGGGGAAATCGCACCTTTTATGCGGCCGGGCGGCTGAGCGATTCAAGTGTGTGTGCTTCGCTCAGCCGTGTATTTTTCAGGCCTGCGGTAGCTTACGTGGCTACGCGCCAGGCCCCGCCACTCACGCAGCCTTGTCGCGCTGCGCCTTCATCTTCCGTAGCGCCGCGTTCACCACCGCCAACCGTTTCTCTATGGCATTGAATCGCTCGCGGGCCGTATAGCTGTCCGCAGGGTCAAGAGGGGCCGGTATGTGGCGATCAAATAACACATTGAACACACGCGCTTGTTCCTGGACGCGGTCCTCGAGCACATCAAGTTCGGCTTCGATTTGATCAAGGTTGCTAATAATGTCGGTCGGCCTGCCTTCGGACGCGTGATCAACGTCTTGTACCTCGCCACCTGCCAGCGCCGTCAGGTCCTTGTTTGCCTGCTTGAGCTCGCGCCAAAGTGTCTGCACGCGGGCAAGCCGTGTTTGATCGGCAAGCCTGTCAACGCTGTCGGCGGTGTTCTGTAGCGCGGAATCGTTTTGCGCCTGGGTTTGGCGTTGAAGTGGGTGCAGCATCAACTGCGGCTGTCGGGCGGCCTTTAGCGCTTGATCAATACCAAAGTTCACGCCGGCATCGATAATTGCGCTGACGGTCGCTTGCGCTATTTGCCTGGCAAACCCGACACCGGGCGTGAAACCTTTCAACGGAGCGCCGTAAGGCCCTTGGGTCTTGGGATCACAGGCGTACCACTTGCCATTACATTCAACCGCAACGACATTTACAGGTGCCGTTTTCCCGCCCAGAGGCCGGTAAACCCCCTCGGCAATGGCACCTTTCTTCCCGGGCTTGGGTATGTTCCAACTGCCACTGCGACCGCGGATATGACGCAATTTATAAAACGCGGAAAAGTCTGTACCCCCCAACCTTCTGATCCCGGATTTGCCCAGCTTGTATACGCCCTTCCCCGCATCATAAATACACCCGAGCGGGTTAGCGGCCAACACGCCAGCTTTGGCGAAACCCTTTAGAAACCTGAACCCTGTGCTGAGCGCCTTGACGCCCGCACTCGCGGCACTGATTCCGCCTTTAAGGGCGGGTATGACCAATCCAATAAGATCGAGCATTCCATAAATAATCGCTTCGCCCGTCTTGCCTTCAACGATGCATTTAACGAAGTCGTAGAAGGGAATAAAGCCCAGCATGAACCTGTGGAACGCCTTTCTTTGAGCCTGTTCCTTTTCCTGTTTGGTTTCCCCTTTGGCCGATGCTTTTGCCGTATTGAACTCTCGCGTATAAAAAGAGCCCACCGCATCGCCCAGCGCAGCGCTCCGTGCTGAAGGCGCTGCTGTCGCCACCGAGTCCAAATGCTTTTTGTCCAATTCGAGCATTTTTAAATCGTAGTCGCCCACTTTTCGGCTAAAGGCAGGCGAGTCATTCCTGACCCGTGGACTGCCGAACACCTCGGCAGGCACGGGCATACCGTAATCATTAAAGGGCTCAACCTGCTTGAAGATTTTCCCTTGGGTTGGCGAATACCAATAACGAACCTTCTTGCCCTCAAGCTCCGCGCCAATGACAACGCCGCCCTCTTTTATACAACGCAACATTGGCGTATCAATCGCCTTCGATTCGTCGAAACCCGTCAGAGGCTTCAGGTGTAAGACTGTAAGTTTTCCGCGTTCCAGCATCTGCTGATCTTCATCCGGCAGTTGCGACACTTGATACTTGAAGTTCACGCCCACTGCGTTGCCTACGCCGGCTGTGTAGTGGTGGAACGCTTCGTCAAATTTTTCCTCGATATCCGGCAGGTGGAGAATATCAGCCGCAAATTCACCCACAGAAAAATCATTGCCATCAGGAACACGGAAGCGCGACTTCAATTCACCTGACATATAAAGATCCAGCAGAGAATATCTATTCGTACTGTGCTTCGTCTGGCTGGCGCTTTTGAACATTTCCAGCTCAAAGAGGTGCGCTTTTTCTTTGCCGTATACCCGTGTCAACTCAACCAGTGCCAGCTCACGGCGAGTTGGCATGGGGCCTGTCATTGTCTTGACGGCTTCGACTACCTCACCGACTTGCTTCTCCATCGCAGCGGCTGCACGTTCAATGGTCTGCGCGCTGTAGTCTCCCTCACTATTTTCATCAATAACCTTATTGGCTATACCCCAGTCGATCACCGACTGCAGGCCCGCAAGCTCAGACTGGTACTGGCCCGCCTCCGTCACGGGTTCCAGCGCATCGTATTGCATGATCTGAGCATAGCTTTGCCCAGCCGTAGAGCCGGGGGTGTCCTGCTCGCGGCGCGACACCGCCGCGCTGAACGATGCCCATTGCGGTGAACCGTAAACCAGCGTGGGAGGAAAATCCTTGACCAAAAACTCCGGGGCAGACATGGCCAACAGCTGATAGGCCACCACTTTTGCCATCTCTTTCCCGACTCGGCCTTCCAAATGTTTTTCAAAAAGCCAGACGATATCCTCCGGCGTCCGCTTCCAGTTGTCTGGCTGGCGCAAATTATACCCAGCCAAATTATTTCGCTGCCGCCCTCCCTCGGGGTCGGCCTCCAACCCTAACGCGGTAAGCAGTGCCTCTTGGCCACTGGTTTGAGTGGGCACTGCGTCAATCGCCTCTTGCAATTGTTTACCCAATGCCTGGGCGTTGGGGGTATTGATCAATGCGCTGAGAAACGCACCGGGATTTGAGTTGGCCAGCGCAAGCTGTGCCGGTGTCAGCGAACGCTTCAGGTAGTCCAAAAGCGTCTGGACCTGGCCGGAGGGAGTCGGTGGCACCTGTGTTTGAAGCGCTTTCCAGGCGCCGACGGTGTCGAGTATTTTTTTCTGGCTGTCTTCGCTCAACGGCACGTCTTTGCTTAACAGCCCGCCGTAATCCGCCACACTGGGTGCAGTTAATGGCGGTGCGGCCAGCACACGCGCCAGGTTGGCGACTGCGTCCGGTGTGGTGGGCACTTGCAAGCCATAGGCCTTGAGCACCTGCTTGAGGTTCATCGTGATCGGTTGCGGTTGCTGTTCGTCCCAGAGCAAGGAATGCGGCGCGATCTGTACCCTAATGGATTCCAAATCCACCTGGGCGCCGGGCGCCGCACTCTGCGTGTTCAAAACGTCGAGCATGTTATTCAGCATCCGGGCTTCGCCGGTCTTGCGTAAAATCTCCATACGCGCGTTGTTGTCACCCGCCACGCTAGTAGACTCGTTATCTGGCACGAGACGACGTTTGCTCGTCTTGGGCGATGCAGCCTCTGTATTAATACTTGATGGGCGAGCATCCGTGCCAGTAACGCCAATACGCTCCGAGTTAACAGCGGGAACCGTCATACCTCACCTCTACGATGATCGGAATAAGCGGTGTTACGTGCACGGAAAATTAACAGCGCTCACACGGACGCTTGAATCAATAAAGCCATAAAAAAGTCTGGCGCCCTTGTTAACGCAAGAGCTCCAGACTGAGTGAACGCGTAAGAGACGTGTGTTACACCAAGAACCAAGGCTACCGATACCTTGGTTTATGTGCGCCACTTCAAGGGGTGATGTTCGCCCCAAGTGCAATTTGAGCTTCTACCTTTTTTCGCGACTTCGTCACTACTGCAAGCCGAGCTTCCAGTGACTTGGTCCGTGTTTCGAGCCCATCGAGGCCAGGGGGCGCCTCGTCCGGCGGCAAGTCATCGTTATAGCAAGATACATCATGTATCTTTGCCAGGTCTTTCATGTTCTCCTCAAGTTTATCCATCCGTTCTTCCAGCTTATCCATAATCGCTAACGGGTCTACTGGCCATTGTTCACTCGGCCCCAGCTCCTTATCAAGTGTGCCATAGGTTAATTTCAGCACCGCGTTACTGGTCTCGAGTATATTGACCTGGGCATTGTCTATACGCTCGCGAAGCGCCGCCGGTAGTTTATTTTCTGCCTCACTGTTGGCCTTATCCGCTTCAGGGGACTGATTCGTCCCTGGCGTTGGCGCGGTAGCCGGGGGCGTAGGCGGTACAGGCAGATATTTTTTTTTGATTTCTTCTGCCGTTATGGTCGTAAGGACAGTTTCTCCTATTTTGATGGGTATCGCTGCCAACGTACCTGCTGACTCCGAAACGGCACCGTTAATTGCAGTTCTACCCAATTCTGGACGTGAGGGGATTGCCCCCGACTGAAGCAACTTACTGGTCCATGTCGCGTTTTTGGCTGCGTCATCAGTGGTGGGTTGCGGCGCAGGGGGCTTCGCAGCCTGTTGAGAATGAATGCTGCCAGGACCTCTGAGCGCTTTCGGCACGTCATCGGTCTGCTTATGAGGTTCATTATTACCCTTCACCGCAGTTGACATAGACCTTGCCACCTTTCCGTCTTTGTCCAGAGGCCTGTCGTAAGCATCAACCCGATAGCCCTCTTTGTTAACTCGGTTGCCGTCCTTATCGATAAATTCTTTTTTCTCATTAACGAGCCGCCCCTCCCGATTGATCAGGCGACCTTGTGGGTCTATTGGGCGGTTCCTGTGATCTTTAGCGACCCCTTGAGTATCAATGCGCTGGTTATATTGATTGATCTTATGACCCTGCTTGTCTATCGCATGACCGTTAACGTCTACCCGTTGATTTGAGCTATTCAACGGCCAGCCTTCGTCATCTGTCTTCTGACCGGGCTTTTTTTCGGGCTTGATAACTTTATTATTGGCATCATGGGTGGCACGGGACGTGTCATGCGTGTCTTTATTGGTTTTATGGGAAGTTCCTGTACTTGACCCTGTACTTGACCCTGTCGTGGATCCTGTATCAACTGTATGGTTATTTCCTCTAGAGCCACGACGTGACGTTCCCCTAGGCTCCCGACTATGGTCAAACGCATCAGGGGCACTGTCAGAAACAGGATCCAAAGAAGGAACAAAAACGTTTACTGAAGGAATATTTAGCATCGTTAGAAAACCTATATCAAACATATCATTAAATAATGAGATGCCCTCCTTGCTCTCTACCCTATGTGTGATCCTGCCCCCTTGATCGGTTCCACAGCAAGTCATGTCCAAACGAAACTTTGCACACTGTAAAATAATCCTTCATCACGCGCTATGTAACACCCTCACTAGCGCTTAACTTTCCCAGTAAGAAAAATCTGCTATCGCTACTCAACGCGTAACATTACCAACGACCCCCTTCATACTTTCTTAACTTCCGGTAGCGGATGCCAAGTGTGGCCGGTATGGGTCATAGGCCAGCGCTGCTGCTCAAGGGTGCCCAACAGCGCTTTTCACTGGACCTCGTATCACAGTGAAACGTCCGCGGAGGTGATGGGCGCATCAACGTGTGGCAGCGCGATTCAACAGCCCGTTTGAACTCGCCCTCCCTGCGGTGACGATCAAAATACGCACCTTATTGATCGTCACCCTCATGCAGTTCGGGCTGTCTTACCAGGCCTACTGGGCTGCCTTCGGTTGAATAGGCTGCTGGGGCGGTGTCGGGCCCGACGCGTTTTCCTGAAACTCTCCTACCGTCTCAGCATGACCATTACCATCCTTTACAGAAGTACCAGTGTCATAACGAAGATCACGCAACTCTTTCACTTTAATGGGCTTGAAGCCCGGCAACTGAGGGCCGCAGTGTTCCAGCGTCTGGTGATCAAAGGCGTACCAGTTGTTACCTTGTTTCACGGCAACGACGGGAACCTTGGGACCGCTTTCACCCAGCGGCTGATAAGTGCCTTCGGCGATGGTCTGTTTGTAACCTCCGTGTGGGATGTCCCAACTACGCCCAGGGATGCGAAGTTTGCTCGAAAGCGAGGACAAGTTGACAGGCGGCGCCGCATTCAAAGCGGTCTTGCACACTTTGAATAAACCACTCCCGGAGTCATAAAACGCCCCTATCGGGTTAGCAGCCTTAACCCCTGACTTGACCGCCCCTTTGAAAAAAGCAATGGCTGAACTTACCCCTTTGGCGCCGACTTTAACACCCTGGAAGCCGCCCTTAGCACCCGGTATAAACAAGCCGACAAAGTCAAAAACCCCGCTGACAACCGCCTCATGCTTATTGCCTTCGATTATATTTTTTATAAGGTCGTGGAAAGGAAGGAGGCTCAACATGAAGTTTTTGAACATCTTCGTTCGAGCCCTTCTTTTTTCGGAGTCGCTCATACCGTTAGCCGCGTCTTTAAGCTCATCGACCGCTTTTTTATAAAGTTCACTTACCTGCCCGGCCAAAACGCCGATCCTTGGCGATGGCGTATTCCTCGGTTTAAGAATATGCGGCGGTGGCAGTTCTTCAGCACCGCCGTACTTCCAAATAGGTTTTAAGTTGTAACGTTTCCCCCCAACACTCAAACTGAAGAAAGGTGCGGTGCGACTGGAATTCACACTCCACCCCTCAGGGACGCCAGGCAGAGGGTCACCATTCTTGATAATCTTGCCTAACTGTGGTGAGTAAATATACTCAACCTTTTTACCCTCCAATACCGTAGTGATGAGAAACGCACCACTTCCGAACATCTGAAATAACGCATTACTCTCACTGTCTTTAGGAAAATTAGAACCCGCCGGCTGGCTCAAATGTCTCATTTCCATTTTGCCAAAATCAAATCTCTTCAGATCTTCATCCGGGAGCTGCGACACTTGATACGCGAACATCTCACCTGCCGCCTTGCTGAAGCTGTCGGCATACTCATCAAATTTCTCAACAAACTCTTTCTTGATATCAGGCAGCTTCTTAATGCCTGCGTGTAAAACGGCAGTCGTAAAGGTTGAATCCGTAGAACTCCAACTGGCCGTGAGTTCACCCGACATAAAAAGATTCAACAAGGAGTCTTTTTTCAGATTCAGCCCCATGGGGCGGGTGAGTATTTTTTTCTCAAACAGGTGTGCGTTTTCTTCGCCGTATATCTGCGTTAATGCCGCCAGCGCCAAATCCCGGCGAGTCGGCAGTGGCGCTAAAACACCTTTCAGCGCAGTCGCCATACGGTTGGCTTCCTCTTCCAGGGCAGCCGTTACACTGGCGATGGTTTCAGCGCTATAGCCTTCACTGTTTTCCTTAATGATGCCTTTGGCCAGACCCCAGTCGACCACTGCCTGCAGAGCAGCAGCTTTCGTCTGAGACTCCTGTTCCAGGGTAACGGGCTCCAGATCCGCTTGTTCCCTGATCTGAACATAGCTCTGGCCCGCCGACGATCCGGGGGTGCTCTGTTCGCGGCGAAATACTTCAGCGCTGAACATGACCCATTGCGGGGAGCCGAACGTTACCGACTCCGGCACATCCGTGACCAAAAACTCCGGAGCCGACATCGCCAGCAATTGGTAGGCGGCTACTTTCGCCATCTCGGGGCCGACGATGCCTGCCATATGGGTTTCAAAACGCTTGACGATCTCGGCTGGCGTACGCCCCACATTGTCTGGTTGGCGCAAGTTATAGCCGGCCAAATTATCGCGTTCCAACCCCGCTGCTGACTTGTCGGCTTCCAACCCCAATGCCGTGAGCAGTGCTTCCTGGCCACTGGTCGCGGTAGGCAATGCGCCAATCGCTTCCTGCAGTTGTTTACCTAATGCACGGGCTTGAGGGGTGTCGATCAAGGCTTTGAGAAACGCCTCTGGATGGGTGTCGGCCAGGGCCCTCGAAGACTCTGGAACCGCACGCTTGAGGTACTCGAAAAGACTGGGAGCCTTACCCTCTGCGTCCAACGGAACCTGAGTTTGAAGCGCCTTCCAGGCACTGACGGTTTCGATTATCTTTTTCTGAGCATCCTCGCCCAGCGGCACACTTTTAGTCAGCAACCCACCATAATTGCCTTCACGTGGCGCACTTAACGGCGGTGCGAACAATACGCGCTCCAAGTTAGCAAGTGCCTCCAGTGTGGTTGGAACTTGCAAACCGTAGGCGGCCATCAATTGCTTGAGGTTCATCGTGATCGGCTGCGGCTGGTCTTCACGCCAAAAGGCGGAGTGCGGTGCGATCTCTACGACGATGGATTCCAGGTCCGGCTTCGCGCCGGGCGCTTCAATCTGTTTTTTCAAAGCGGCGAGCAGGTTATGCTGGGTTTCGGCTTCGCCTGTCTTGTTTAAAATAGTCGCAGGCACGTGATCATCAGCCATTGAGTTCGGCTTTGGGTCATCAATAAATTGACGAACAAGATTCGAATCGACCGTGTAATTGCTGTGCCCTAACTCTTCGAGTTTAAAAACATCGCCACGCCTAAAGGTGCTATCAGGCGCCAACTTTTTAGCGATGATCATCAAGTTTTCAAACAGCGCTTTACCGCCCGGAATAGCGTCAAGTTCAGGCGAGTCTCTATTTATTTTTCTATGCCCCCCGTCAAACCAGATCTCACCTTTATTGTGATCAATGTGAGTAAACGCACCACGCCCACCCTCCAGTTGCGTGAACGCAGAAGAGTTGGTCGCAAACCTCAGCGCTTCAAGCCATCCTCCCAAGGTCGACTCCGGTGGAACCGGCAGGCGCGATCCGGCTGAATGCTGCTTCAAAGTATCTTTGAGACGCGCATCCGCCGCCGCTCGTGAAGTTTCAGTGCTACCCGCCGAGGTGTTCTCATGCGTCGTGGACGGGGCACTGCTCGCGCCAGGGTTGAACTGAGGGGCATCATTCTTTGGCGAGCCAAGGGGCGCAATATTTATATTATGCACAGTCATAAGTAATCTCTTTCACGGTTTTGATGAACGGCTCACAAACGCACCTGAATCAACCGCGCGATTCGCGAACACATTGTATAAAGCCGGCCAAGTTTAACGCCCACTTAATGAGCGCCAACTTTCAGAGTCAACCGTTCGAACAGCCCCGAACTAACGAGCTGTTTTAAATCCCTATAACATGAGCGCAGACCAACTGATCAGCAAAGCTAACCTGCCAGTACTTGACATTGAACAGAGGCTCTCTCGGCCCTCAGTTATTAAGTGGCCCTCACCACCCAAACAGTTCCAAAACAACTAAGACAGGCAGCGGTTATATCGATTAAATATAACTAACAACCCAATAAATCTACCCTATGAACTAACACCCGCACGTGCGCCTATTCCTCTTTACCCCCCTAATCATTGCGCTTGGACACCACCACGCCATGTTTGCGCAATTTGCGGTAGAGCGTATTACGGCTGACGGCCAGTTGCTCAGCGGTACGGGTTATATGCCAACGTTGCTGTTCAAGCGCAGTCAATAGGGTTTTTCGCTCCGCCTCATCCAGCAGCGACGTGTTCAAAGGCGCAACGCTTGGGGTGCGCACGTTCACTGGTAAATCGGCCTCCACAACACGGCCGTTCTCCGCCAACGCCACTAGCGTGCGCAACACCATGCGTAATTGCCGCACATTGCCAGGCCAGGCGTAAGCCAGCAGCGCCTCTCGTGTCGCCCTGTCTACTGTGACCGCCTGCCCTGCCGACTCCTGGTCGAGAATGAAATCCAGCAATTGAGCCTTGTCAGTGCGTTCACGCAGTGCCGGCAGCGCGACCTCCAAACCATTGAGCCGGTAATACAAGTCTTCCCGAAAACTGCCGGCCTGGACTCGCTCACTCAAATCACGGTGGGTAGCACTGATGATGCGCACGTCCACCGCCTGCGCAGCCCCGCCGATAGGCACCACCATGCGATCTTCCAACACCCTCAAAAGGCGGGTTTGCAAAGCGAAGGGCATATCGCCGATCTCGTCGAGAAACAATGTTCCGCCATCGGCCTCTTGCAGCTTGCCGCGCATGCCTTCTTTAAGCGCCCCGGTAAAACTGCCGCCGCGGTAGCCGAACAACTCGCTCTCAATCAGGTTCTCCGGGATGGCGGCGCAGTTGATGGCGACGAAAGGCTTGCGGGCGCGCAGGCTGGCGTGGTGCACAGCCTTGGCAAAGGCCTCTTTGCCGCAACCGGTTTCGCCGCGGATCAGCAACGGCACGTCGCGCTCGAACACCTTCAGCGCCTTGCGAAAATCATTCTGCAGGGCCGGATCACCCAAGCAGATGCCGGGTAACCGTGGCGCCTCGGGCTTGGCCAGTGGCAACGGCACACTGCGCGGCTGCCCACGCAATGCAGCGAACAAACGCCGGCCATCACGGGTTCGCAGCGGCCAACTGGCCGTGGCATTGGCGCAGGCGCGGCCGAGCAGTTCGTCGAGGGAACAGTCGAACAGCGCCTCCACCGGCTGCCCCAGCAAACCACCGCGCACCTGGCCGAGCAGATTCAGCGCGCTCTGATTGACCGCGCAGACGCGCCCTTCGCCATCAAACGCCAGCAACCCTTCACTGAACAGCCCCACGGACTCCGCCTGCAGGTGAAAACGCAGCAGCCAGTGGTTTTCAAAGTGGCGCAGGAAGTAACAGCTCTCGATCATCTTCGCCGACAGATTCACCAGCGCCATGGTGTGGAACTGGCTCTGGCGCGACACCGCCTCACGCGCCGAGGACACGTCCAGCACCGCCAATAGTTCGCCATGAGGGTCAAACACCGGGCTCGCCGAACAGGTCAAGCCGGTGTGGCGGCCACGAAAGTGCTCATCGCGGTGAATCGTCAGCGATTGGCGCTCCACCAGGCAGGTGCCGATGCCATTGGTGCCTTCGCACGCCTCGCTCCAGTCGGCGCCGAGCCACAGGCCGGCGCGCTCGAAAATCTTGCGCTCCGACGGTGCGGTGACGCAGTTGAGGATGACCCCGCGCGCGTCGGTGAGCAGTACCGCATGGCCGGCACCGGAAAGCTGTTGGTGCAGGCTGTTCATCTCGGTGCCGGCAATGTGCAGCACCTGTTGCAGACGCTCGCGGCTTTCCAGCAAGCGGCCGTGTTCGAGCACGGTGGGGGCGATGCTCAGCGCGGGGTCGAGGTGGTAGTCCTCGATGCACCGCAGCCAGGAGCGCGCGATGGACGGGTCGCTGGCGGGGCCGTGCGCAAGGTCTTGCCCGCGCGTAACGGTAAGGACTTGCTGGGCATGGCGACTGAAATGATCGTTTTGCATGTTCTTATTATTCTCTCTGCGGGAGAACAGTCAGCATCCCCTAGCCTCCCGACCATTGCAATCCCGGGCAGGCCCACCCGTCACAGGCTGTACCGTTTATGGCACAAACTGTCACCCGGCCTGTACCAACCCTGTCACAGCAACGCCTTGCGACAAACCCTATCCCCTTGATTTACCTGGCCTGCACAGCAGTGGCCCGACCTTTGCTCTACGCTTTATCAAGCGCAAGACCGCTGTACTCCAATAAACATAAAAGCAGGAGATAACCACCATGCGTTACGCACATCCCGGTACTGACGGCGCGATCGTTTCGTTCAAGGCCAAGTACGGTAACTACATCGGCGGCGAATTCGTTGCGCCGGTGGATGGCAACTACTTCACCAACACCTCGCCGGTCAACGGCAAGCCCATCGCCGAATTCCCGCGCTCCACGGCCAAAGACATCGACAAAGCCCTCGACGCTGCCCATGCCGCCGCTGATGCCTGGGGTAAAACCTCAGCCCAGGACCGCTCGCTGGTGCTGCTGAAAATCGCCGACCGCATCGAACAGAACCTCGAACTGCTGGCCATCACCGAAACCTGGGACAACGGCAAGGCCGTGCGTGAAACCCTCAACGCCGACATCCCGCTGGCCGCCGACCATTTCCGCTACTTCGCCGGTTGCATCCGCGCCCAGGAAGGCACCAGCGCCGAAATCAACGAACTCACCGCGTCGTATCACTTCCACGAGCCGCTGGGTGTGGTCGGCCAGATCATCCCGTGGAACTTCCCGCTGCTGATGGCTGCGTGGAAACTCGCCCCGGCCCTGGCGGCCGGTAACTGCGTGGTGCTCAAACCCGCCGAGCAAACCCCGCTGGGCATCAACGTGCTGATGGAGCTGATCGGCGACCTGTTGCCGCCCGGCGTGCTCAACGTGGTGCACGGTTTCGGCAAAGAAGCCGGCGAAGCCCTGGCCACCAGCAAACGCATCGCCAAGATCGCCTTCACCGGTTCCACGCCGGTGGGTTCGCACATCATGCACGCGGCGGCCGAGAACATTATTCCGTCCACCGTTGAGCTGGGCGGCAAGTCGCCGAACATCTTCTTCGCCGACATCATGAAAGCCGAACCGTCGTTTATCGAAAAAGCCGCCGAAGGCCTGGTGCTGGCCTTCTTCAACCAGGGCGAGGTGTGCACCTGCCCATCGCGCGCACTGGTGGAGGAGTCGATCTACGACGACTTCATGAAAGTGGTGATGAAGAAAATCGAGCAGATCAAACGCGGCGACCCGCTGGACACTGACACCATGGTCGGCGCCCAGGCGTCCGAGCAGCAGTTCGACAAGATCCTGTCCTACCTGGAAATCGCCAAAGGCGAAGGCGCGCAACTGCTGACGGGCGGCAAGGTCGAGCAGCTCACCGGCGACATGGCCGGCGGTTATTACATCCAGCCGACCCTGCTCAAGGGCACCAATGAAATGCGCGTGTTCCAGGAAGAAATCTTCGGCCCAGTGGTGAGCATCACCACGTTCAAGGACGAAGCCGAAGCCCTGGCGATTGCCAACGACACCGAGTTCGGCCTGGGCGCCGGCGTGTGGACCCGCGACATCAACCGCGCCTACCGCATGGGCCGCGCGATCAAGGCCGGCCGTGTGTGGACCAACTGCTACCACCTGTACCCGGCGCATGCCGCGTTCGGCGGTTACAAGAAGTCGGGCGTGGGCCGTGAGACGCACAAGATGATGTTGGACCATTACCAGCAGACCAAGAACTTGCTGGTGAGCTACGACATTAATCCGTTGGGTTTTTTCTAACTCTCCCCGATCGTTCCCACGCTCTGCGTGGGAATGCCGCCTGGGACGCTCCGCGTCCCGATGTCTGCACAGGGCTCAAGCCGGGTGCAAGGTGACGCAGAGCGTCACGGAATGCATTCCCACGCAGAGCGTGGGAACGATCGCTCTTGCTAAAAAAAACAATAAGAATGGACGGTACTTTCCCATGCCTAGCGAACCCACTGGCTCTTCCGTCGACTTTGAAAAAGTCGACTCCCAATACTTCCAACAACGCGAACTGAAAAAAGGCGCCGCCGGCTGGGTGCTGTTAGTTGGCCTTGGCGTTGCCTATGTCATCTCCGGCGACTACGCCGGTTGGAACTTTGGCCTGGCCCAAGGCGGCTGGGGCGGCATGTTCCTCGCCACCTTGCTCATGGCCACCATGTACCTGTGCATGTGTTTCTCCCTGGCCGAACTGTCTTCCATGATTCCCACCGCCGGCGGCGGCTACGGCTTTGCCCGCAGCGCCTTTGGCCCCTGGGGCGGGTTCCTTACCGGCACCGCCATCCTGATCGAATACGCCATCGCCCCCGCCGCCATCGCGGTGTTTATCGGCGCTTATTGCGAGTCGCTGTTCGGCATTGGCGGCTGGATGATTTACCTGGCGTTCTACATCATTTTTATCGGCATCCACATCTTCGGCGTCGGTGAAGCCCTGAAGCTGATGTTTGTGATTACCGCCATCGCCGCCATTGCCTTGGGCGTGTTCCTGGTGTCGATGGTGCCGCACTTCAACGTCGCCAACTTGCTGGATATTCCAGTCACCGAGGCCAAGGGCGCGAGCACCTTCCTGCCGTTCGGCTACGTCGGCGTGTGGGCAGCGATTCCCTACGCAATCTGGTTTTTCCTCGCCGTCGAGGGCGTACCGCTGGCCGCCGAAGAAACCAAAAACCCCAAGCGCGACCTGCCCCGTGGCCTGATCGGCGCCATTGTGGTGCTGACCAGTTTTGCCCTGTTGATTCTGGTCATCGCACCGGGCGGCGCGGGCACTTACGCGCTGATCAAATCCGGCAACCCACTGGTTGAAGCACTGGCACTGTCCTATGGCGGTTCGACCTGGATGGGCAGCTTCGTCAACCTCGTGGGCCTGGCCGGGCTGATCGCGAGCTTTTTCTCGATTATCTATGCGTATTCGCGGCAGATCTTTGCGCTGTCTCGCGCCGGTTACCTGCCGCGCAAGCTGTCGCAAACCAACAAAAGCAAAGCGCCCGTGCTGGCCTTGGTGATCCCCGGCATCATCGGTTTCGGCCTGTCGCTGACCGGCCAGGGCGATTTGCTAATCTTGGTGGCGGTGTTCGGCGCGACCATTTCCTACGTGCTGATGATGGCCGCGCACATCACCTTGCGCATCCGCCGCCCCAAAATGGATCGCCCGTACCGCACGCCGGGCGGCATTTTCACTTCCGGCGTCGCCTTGGTGCTGGCCTGCGTGGCCGTGGTGGCGGGCTTTCTGGTCGATCCTCGAGTGGTGATTGGCGCCGCGATCATCTATGGAGTATTAATTGCTTACTTTGCTTTCTACAGCCGGCATCACTTGGTAGCAGGCACGCCCGAAGAAGAATTCGCGGCGATCCAGGCCGCAGAGGCCGCCTTGCACTAACTGCCGTAAACCTCGACGCGGGCGCTCTCTCATTCTGCCCGCGTCGCCAAGGAGACACTGTATGGCAAGCTTTTCCCACGCGGTGGGTGCACAGACCTACCGCTTCGACAGCCTCAAGGACGTGATGGCCAAGGCCAGCCCGGCGCGCTCCGGGGACTTCCTCGCCGGCGTCGCCGCGCAGAACGACGGCGAGCGCGTGGCCGCGCAAATGGCGCTGGCGAACATCCCGTTGAAACACTTCCTCGAAGAAGTGCTGATTCCCTACGAGCGTGACGAAGTTACCCGGCTGATCATCGACACTCACGATAAACAGGCGTTTAGCGTGGTCAGCCACCTGACCGTCGGCGGCCTGCGCGACTGGCTACTCAGCGACGCAGCCGATGAACATTCCCTACGCGCCCTGGCGCCCGGGCTGACACCGGAAATGGCCGCTGCCGTGTCCAAGATCATGCGCGTGCAGGACCTGGTGCTGGTTGCACAAAAGATCCGCGTGGTCACCCAGTTTCGCGGCACCATGGGCCTGCGCGGGCGTCTGTCGACGCGCCTGCAACCCAACCACCCCACCGACGAACCGGCCGGCATTGCCGCGAGCATTCTCGACGGCCTGCTTTACGGCAACGGCGACGCCATGATCGGCATCAACCCGGCCACCGACAGCATCGCGTCGATCTGCGCCATGCTCGAGATGCTCGATGCGATCATCCAGCGCTACGAAATCCCCACCCAGGCTTGTGTGCTCACCCACGTCACCACATCGATCGAAGCCATCAACCGTGGCGTGCCGCTGGACCTGGTGTTTCAGTCGATTGCCGGCACCGAGGCGGCCAACGCCAGTTTCGGCATCAGCCTGAGCGTGCTGCAGGAAGGTTATGACGCGGGCTTGAGCCTGAATCGCGGAACCTTGGGCCAGAACCTGATGTATTTCGAAACCGGCCAGGGCAGCGCCTTGTCGGCCAATGCGCACTTTGGCGTCGACCAGCAAACCTGCGAAACCCGTGCCTACGCCGTGGCGCGGCACTTCAAGCCGTTTTTGGTCAACACCGTTGTAGGCTTTATCGGCCCCGAGTACCTGTACAACGGCAAGCAAATCATCCGCGCCGGCCTCGAAGACCACTTCTGCGGCAAGCTGCTTGGCGTGCCGATGGGCTGCGACATCTGCTACACCAACCACGCCGAAGCCGACCAGGACGACATGGACACCCTGCTGACCCTGCTGGGCGTGGCCGGGATCAATTTCATCATGGGCATCCCCGGCTCCGACGACATCATGCTCAACTACCAGACCACCTCGTTCCACGACGCCTTATACGCCCGCCAAACACTGGGTTTAAAACCGGCGCCGGAGTTTGAACAGTGGCTGGCGAAAATGGGCATCTTCACGCAAGCCGACGGCAAGGTGCACTTCGGCAACAGCCTGCCACCGGCATTTCGCCACGCCTTGAAGCAATTGGGATGAAGGAGCCGCCTGTGCAACTCGACCTGCCTGACAACCCGTGGCTGGAACTGCGCCGCCTCACGCCGGCGCGCATCGCGCTGGGCCGCACCGGCACCAGCATCCCCACCAGCGCGCAGCTGGATTTTCAATTCGCCCACGCCCAAGCGCGTGATGCCGTGCATTTGCCGTTCGACCATGAGGGCCTGAGCAGCCAAATGGCTGAGCGCGGCCGAGACAGCCTGCTGCTGCACAGCGCCGCCGTTGACCGGCATATGTATTTGCAACGCCCGGACCTGGGGCGGCGCTTGAGTGACGAATCGGCGCAGCGCCTGCGCGAGTATGCCGCCGCCAACCCTGGCGGCGTGGACCTCGCCGTGGTGGTGGCCGACGGGCTGTCGGCGCTGGCCGTGCATAAACATACGCTGCCGTTTCTTACACGCATGGAGGAACAGACCCACGCTGAAGGCTGGTCGTTGTCGCCGGTGATCCTGGTGGAACAGGGCCGTGTGGCGGTGGCGGATGAAGTCGGCCAGTTGCTCGGCGCCAAGATGGTGGTGATTTTAATCGGCGAGCGGCCCGGGCTCAGTTCGCCGGACAGCCTGGGGCTGTATTTCACTTACAACCCCAAGGTCGGGCTCACCGACGCCTACCGCAACTGCATCTCCAATGTGCGCCTGGAAGGCCTGAGCTACGGCATGGCCGCGCACCGCCTGCTTTACTTGATGAAAGAAGCGTGTCGTCGGCAGCTGTCGGGGGTCAATCTCAAGGACGAGGCGCAGGTTCAGACCATCGAATCGGATGATCCTGACTTGATGAAAGGCAATTTCCTGCTCAGCCCGCCGGAATGACTGATCGCTGCACGATTGCGCTTTTTTGCGCCATTAGGCAGCATCCGGTCACGGCCGCTTGTGTGGTCATACCCCCTTTGGAAGTTGAGGCCTGGCATGCGGATTACTCAAGCGACCCTTGAACACCTGGACCTGTTGACGCCGCTGTTCGTCAAATACCGTGAGTTTTATGGGGCGCTGCCGTTCCCGGACTCGTCGCGGGCCTTTCTGGAAAAACGCCTGCGCCGCAAGGAGTCGGTGATTTACCTGGCCCTGGCCGATGATGACGACAAGCGCTTGCTGGGGTTTTGCCAGCTGTACCCGAGCTATTCGTCGCTGTCGCTTAAGCGTGTGTGGATCCTCAATGACATCTACGTCGCAGAAGATGCGCGCCGGCAATTGGTGGCGGACAACCTGATGCGCACGGCGAAGAAGATGGCCAAGGAGACGCATGCGGTGCGGCTGCGGGTGTCGACCAGCAGCGACAATGAAGTGGCGCAGAAGACCTATGAGTCGATTGGGTTTCGCGAAGATACGGAGTTCAAGAACTACGTGTTGCCGATCAGTGAGGATTGACCCAATAAGCCCAAACACCGCAGATCCCCTGTGGGAGCGGGCTTGCTCGCGAAAGCGGTAGTCCAGTCGAATCTTTGTTGACTGATACGCCGCTTTCGCGAGCAAGCCCGCTCCCACATTAGGGTCTGAGTCACCTTTAGATCGTGCACATCGTTGATAACCACGACATCCCCCGCTACAAAACCAACACGCTTTTCACCTCCCAATACGTATAATGCGGACCTTTCAGGGTTGTAAGAAATACGGCATGCCTTTGTAGCCTTACTTACCCGAGCTTCCGCACAGGCCTGCTGAGCCGGGCCATTCACACAGGTGCCACCCATGGATTTCAACCCGCTCGACCTTATCCTGCATCTCGACGTCTACCTCGACATGCTGGTGAGAAACTACGGAGTGTGGATCTACGCCATTCTGTTCCTGGTTATCTTTTGCGAAACCGGTTTGGTGGTCATGCCATTCCTGCCTGGCGATTCCTTGCTGTTTATCGCCGGCGCCATCGCCGCAGGCGGCGGCATGGACCCAATCCTCTTGGGCGGCTTGCTGATGCTGGCAGCGATCCTCGGTGACAGCACCAACTATGTCATCGGGCGAACAGTGGGAGAACGCTTGTTCAGCAACCCGAACTCGAAAATCTTCCGCCGCGATTACCTGCAAAAAACCCACGACTTCTACGACAAGCACGGTGGCAAAACCGTGACCCTGGCGCGCTTCCTGCCGATCCTGCGCACCTTCGCGCCGTTCGTGGCCGGCATCGCCAAAATGCCCTACCCGCGCTTTTTCGGGTTCAGTGTGTTCGGCACCATCCTCTGGGTTGGCGGCCTGGTGACCCTGGGTTACTTCTTCGGCAACGTGCCGTTTATCAAGAAGAACCTGTCGCTGCTGGTGGTATTTATCATCCTGCTGTCGCTGGTGCCGATGATCATCGGTGTGTTCCGCAGCCGCTTCGGTCGCAGTTCTTCCGAAGCCAAGCCGCAGTAACCGGCGATGTGGTCCCTCAGCGCCTGGCGTCGCCGGCGCCTGCTGGCCAAGCACCCGATTGCAGATGACACGTGGCAGCGGGTGCGCCAGCATCTTAGCTTCCTCGACGGCATTACGGCCGAGCAAGACCAGTGGCTACGTGAAGCCTGCGTCGTGTTCCTCGCCGAAAAACACCTCACCGCCCTGCCCGGTGTCGAGCTGCACCAGGAGCAACGCCTGCTGCTCGCCGCCCAGGCGCAGTTGCCACTGATGAACCTCGGCGACCTCGACTGGTATCAGGGTTTCCACGAAATCGTGCTGTACCCCGACGACTTCATCAGCCCCCAGCGCCATCGCGATGCCAGCGGCGTCGAGCACGAGTGGGACGGCGAACACAGCGGCGAAGCCTGGCAACAAGGCCCGGTGATCCTCGCCTGGCCCGGCGTGCTGGCCAGCGGCAACTGGGAAGGCTACAACCTGGTCATCCACGAACTGGCGCACAAGCTGGACATGCTCAACGGCGATGCCAACGGCCTGCCGCCGCTGCACCACGACATGCGCGTGCAGGAATGGGCCAGCGTGATGCAAAGCGCGTTTGATGACCTCAACCACCAGTTGGACGCCAAACCGGACGTCGACACCGAAATAGACCCCTATGCCGCCGAAAACCCGGCGGAGTTTTTTGCCGTCACCAGCGAATACTTTTTCAGTGCCCCGGATTTACTGGTCAACAGTTATCCACAGGTGTACGCACAACTGAGCCGCTTTTATCGCCAGGACCCGCTTGCCCGCCTGCACCAACTGCAAGCCGGCGACGCGCGCTACCAGACGGAACGCCAAGCGCCGTACGACGTCTGACGCATGGCATCGGCGTCAGAATATGCCTATAATCGCCGCCACTTTTAGGCCAATCCGGCCATGTTTCATGGCCAACTACGGGGGCATCGCCCAATGAGCTACAGCAAGATTCCGGCTGGCAAAGACCTGCCGAACGACATCTACGTCGCCATCGAAATTCCGGCCAACCACGCGCCGATCAAGTACGAAATCGACAAAGACAGCGACTGCCTGTTCGTTGACCGTTTCATGGCCACCCCGATGTTCTACCCGGCCAACTACGGTTTCATCCCGAACACTCTGGCTGACGACGGTGACCCCCTCGACGTGCTGGTTGTAACCCCTTACCCGGTTACCCCAGGCTCGGTTATCCGCGCGCGCCCAGTCGGCATCCTGAACATGACCGACGACGGCGGCGGCGATGCCAAAGTCATCGCGGTGCCACACGACAAGCTGTCCCAGCTGTACGTGGACGTGAAGGAATACACCGACCTGCCGCCACTGCTGCTGGAACAGATCAAGCACTTCTTCGAGAACTACAAAGACCTCGAAAAAGGCAAATGGGTGAAGATCGACGGTTGGGGCAACGCAGACGCCGCCCGCGCCGAGATCCTGAAGTCGGTAGCTGCCTACAAAGGCTGATACCCGCTCCTCATTGCCCCGGCAATCAAAAAAGCCCCGACGATTCGGGGCTTTTTTTGTGGGAAAAATTAAACCCAGAGTTCAATGTTTAATGCGCAGCGTTTAATAAAGTTAAAATATTGAAATATCGGCCTACAACTAAGCAAATCCCTACACGCGACATTCAACGCATAGTTTATTTGATGTATTTTTCCGGCCAGTAAACTCTGCGTTTATGAATACATCAGGTGATCGACTAAAAGCGTTATTACGGGAAGTTCATCTTTCCGCCTCCGACTTCGCCAAGAACCGCGGTGTCACGCCTCAACACGTGAACAACTGGTTCAAACGCGGCGTGCCCATGGGCCGACTCAACGAGATCGCAGAACTGCTCTGCGTCTCCAGCCGTTGGCTGCGCACCGGCGAAGGCCTCAAACACCCACCGGCCAACTTCCTGCTGGAAGGCCCGGACACCGCCAAAGGACTGCGCACCCGCGAAGAAAGCGGCAAATACCTCACAGGCCCCGCCTGCCTCCCGGAAAAAATCGACGTGGAGATCGCCCTCCACCCCACCTTCACCTCCAACGAACGCATCCGCGTCACCCTGCACACCCTCGAAGCCCTCAACGTCAACCCCGACCGCGCCATAGGCGCCTACATGGTCGACAACAGCATGATCGACATCATCCAACAAGGCGCCACCCTCGCCATCGACCGTGGCCGCAGCCAAATCACCGACGGCGAAATCTACGCCGTCGAACACGACGGCATGCTACGCATCAAATACCTCTACAACCGCCCCGGCGGCGGCCTGCGCATGCGCAGCCACAACGCCAGCGAACACCCCGACGAATACCTCACCTACGAGCAACGCTTCGAACAGAACTTCCAGATCGTGGGCTGGGTGTTCTGGTGGTCCACCCTCAACAACCGCCGCCCCGTACCCCTGGACGAACACCTGCTCGGCTGGGAAGGCTCTAAATCGGACCCGGAGGTAGGCATTTGAGGTGAATGTGGGTATCATCCGCCGCACATTTGGCAGGGGGTGGCTTAAAGCTATTCACCCTGCTCGGCGATGCGGAGGAGTTCCCGCAGATGCCCCTACTATTCAGCCCGACGTGATGTGGGCTGAGCGATTTGAAGGCTGGTGAGGTTTGTCAAAAACAAGCTGAAGCAGTCCCCGAGAAGCCGGCCACAAGCCGGCTTTTTAATGCCTTTTTGAAAGCTATTCTCATCTACCAAAATCCGCGAGAGCCTTGCTAGATCATGGGTTTCAGCCTATTTTTGTTCCTGTGACTTCCGTTTTGATCCGAGGCGTTCCACGCGTAAGTGGGGGAACAAGTGGGGGAACAGAGGGCGAAAAAATGGGCAAACTGACCGCCAATCAAATCAAAAATTTGGTTGAGGCTGGGACGTATGAAGACGGTGAAGGGCTTCGTCTTTTGGTGAAACCCTCAGGACGAAAAACCTGGGTACTCCGCTTTCAATTGAACGGCAAACGCAGGGAAATGGGTCTGGGGAGCTACCCTCAGCTCGACCTGAAAAAAGCCCGCGCAGCCGCCTATGAAAATAAAGTCCAGATCCTCCACGGCACTGATCCACTCGCGAAACGACAGGCTGAACAAGCCGCTCAGCGGGAGGCAGAGCGCCGAGAACTGGCACATCTGATTACCTTCGAGAAATTGGCCACCGACTATCGAGATGCCCACGGCTCGAGCTGGTCGGAGAAATGGCGCAAGGGCTGGCTGAGGAAACTCGAACTCTATGCATTCCCTACGGTAGGGAAGCTTTCAGCGGACCAGATCGAGACCAAGCATCTGATCAAAGCCTTGCAGCCAATATGGTAAACTAAAACGCGGACGGCTGACGAAGTACGTGGGCAAATCGAACAGATCCTGGATGCCGCCAGAGCCCGAGGTCTCAGAACCGGAGAGAACCCGGCACGCTGGCGCGGCCATCTCGAAAACCTGCTCAGCCGGCATGAGAAGAAGAAAGCTCGCAAACGCCAACATCATCCTGCATTGAAATGGCAGGACCTGCCGAAGCTCATGGAAGCCTTACGCAAGGATACCAGCCACGTTTCTGTCGCAGCTCAGTTACTGATCCTAACCGGGGCTCGCTCGCATATGGTCCGATTCGCACGCTGGGATGAATTTGACTTGAAGTTGGGTCGGTGGTCTCTGCCTGTTGAGCGCATGAAAACACGACAAGCGTTCGCGATTCCCCTGGCCCCAGAGGTGCTTTCACTTCTGAAGGGCCTTCCGAAAATCAATATCAGAAGTCCATACGTTTTCCCCGGCCACGGCCGAAGCGGCGTGATGCACGCTAATGGCATTCGCAATCTGCTACATACACTGGGTTATGAGCACATCACTCGTCACGGCTTCCGCTCGACCTTCCGGGACTGGGCAGGTGAAAAGACTCCTTTCCCGAGAGATATCTGCGAGCTCGCACTGGCCCATGACGAGCGCGGGGAAACGGAAAGCGCATACTCTCGATCAGACTTTTTTGATAAGCGACGGGAGCTGATGAACGCGTGGGCCATCTACGCTACATCCACACCTGAACGCGCTGATAAGGTTCAACGCGAAACCTCTGAAGATTGATGAGGCCGCAACCACGCGACTAACGTCGGTGTAAGGCCACAAGGTCTCTGGTTATCGACTTTCAAGCCGGGTCCATCCAAACAGGGCTGCAAAGCCGCCCTGCTTGGATGGACCTCATTTAAAAAATCTAAAGCCCACGCAACTATCTGTGGAAAACCACGGATCTCCACCAGCGGATAATTTCATCACAGCCGCAGAACTCCCAAAAATTCGAGCCTTGACCCGAATTACCCACAGGGGTAAAAAAGATCGGGCAAAGCGCTGTCGTCGACAGCAACCCAGGTAGCCAGAACCTTTAAGGCTACGCCACACGGTGGTGGTTCTCCCAAAGTGCGATTAGCGTCCGGCGGCTCGCACGGTCACAGCGATGTGATGGATGCCTACTTTTACCAGTGTGCCCACTGCGGCAACTCATTCCCTTTCATAGCTGCCTTGCAGCAACCTATCCGCTTGGCCATTTCCTTGCGCCAACCTGCGCCCGTCTCTTTCTTCAGGAAAGAGACGGGCGCACCTACCGCTGCTGCAGCCCAACTCGTACAAGGCTTTGCGGCATTCCCCCTCGTGACAATCGGCGTGACAAACACCGAAGTCACCAGCAACAGCGATGCAGATGATGGTGCCAGCTCACGGAATGGACTGCACCTGACTGACGGTCAGGCATGCCCCGGTCATCGCTTCACTGCCTTCACCTGACTCAGGATCTCGCGGCGCTGTTCTCGTCAGCCAGTGCAGCCTCCACCCGCCCACGTCCGCGGAAGTGCTCAGGAGGCCAGATCATGAGATGCCCAAGCTCCCGGTCGTAAAGAGCCGCCAGTCCCGCGTTAGTGGACAACCCTCACAGGTCGCAGGGGCCTTGATCCCTGATAACACTCAACATTCTTGGCGGGATGACGTGAGGAAAGGCTTCAACGGTTTGGTTTTGCGAGCAGTTCGATCATGGCACTGATAGGTAAACGGGATGGGCGCAACTTTGGCTACGGCCGGCAATTGAGTTATTCCGGCCACAAGCGTTGCGGGACATGTTTGGCGGCGGCCATTACGGCACGGTCAAAGCGCACAGTGATCGTCGGCAGGCGTTTGTGCGCTGGTGTCGGTTACTACGCGAAGCCAAACACTTAGGCATCATCAACCATCCAAGACGGCACCAAAGGCGGCCGCTCAGGGGCTTCAGCGCCGCGATGGGTCGTGGCAAATGAAGAGGTGAAGGGGCGCTGATGTTTGCTCGTAATGCGTCGCCGACCGGCAGCCGCAACTTGCTGGCCCGAGACGAAAGTTACGCTGCGGTCCTGCAACAGACCGTGCTCCCCGCCCGAGGAATACTGCGTGACCAAGGACTGAAAGGCTTTCATAAACTGTGGGCGGCCTACGCCTGCGAGCGTTACGAGCAGCTGACTGGTCACACCGCCACAGCACGAATACTTAACATTACACTAAAAATTATTTAGTCATCCCAAGGACAGCCTTAACACTATCTATTCGCTTCTTTGGAAATATCCAGCCCTTTAACGAACCATTCCATTTACCACCAAGCTCGACAAACTTATCCTTATAAGAGGTTGTATTTCCTTTTACCAAAATTGCTTTTTCACTGTAATCTATAATTACTGGAGCAACGGTGAAATCGCCGACCGAAGTCGGTGTTACCTTAGGTAACTCGACAACATGTGAACCTGCATTAGTACGCGGTGGTGGAATATCGCTCTCCTCAAATTGCCCAATAATGAGAGACAAGTGATCTTTAATTTTCGCATTAAGCTCATCAACAGATGCATAATCACCAATTAGTCCGTTTCTCATACACTCCTCTTTGAACTCGCAAAGCTCTTCGAACTGCTTTGCATTTTTTTTGTATTCATTCGGATTCATAGGCTTGTTTGAAAAATAAACAATGACAGGCTTACCCATTTGCATAAAAGTCTGAATTTCTTCGACCGTACCACTCCTGGCCTCTCCAGTCGGGCTACCTAGCCTTAAGCCAAATATCGCGATAAGAATATCTGACCCTATGACTATTTGTTTATTTATAAGCTCCTGAGGACGCCCCCCCATAATTGGAACAGTATCCGTCTCCCATTTAGTAGGTAAAAACACTGTTTTCTTATCAAATGAGTTTTTAACATTCCACTCATTTAGTGCCAATGGAATGGCTTTACGCTCTTCAGCAACATCGGATGGAGAACCAATCAACACTCTATAAACTTTTGCGGGAAATGACATTTCTAACTCCAAAGCCAAATTGAAAATTTTATTCTCTAAGAAACTTTTCATCAGCAAAACAACCACTTCACTGAAGCCCCTCTTACTGCGCAACTCTCACCATTCATCAGACTCTAAAACACACACGACACTAAATTAATTCAATATCGCCTTTCACAAAGAACTATACAGAAACGAAAATCTTTAAATCAACATCATTACTATTTGCTGTGGATATCCAACTCTGGATTAGCTGATAGGCTTGGAGCGATTCCTGACTACCATTGTGACCTTTATTCAGTTGGATCTCAAAATGGGTAGCCGAAAAGCTATTTGCGGAAACTATCCAAACTTCTTTTTGCACACGACTTGATCTGCGCCGTTGAGCTACAATTTCCCAAGCCTGCTCAACTGCTCGCTCACGAGCTTTCTGATTAGGAGCTGAAAAGCGCGCACCACGTAGAAGCCTAATCCGTTCCGTCATTTGCTGTGGAGCGTTTCGCGTCGGCCAACTTGATGCCAAAATATTCCAGTTAGCCGCTTTGAGGTTTTTATTACCAGTTATCAGCATTTCAATGTTCTTGATAGCCTGCCCTCCCACCTCTGCTAATGCACCGGCTGAGGAGTGAGGCTTTACTTTGGCGCTGCCGCACTTAACGTGAACGTAAATAAGTTTACTTACCGACGAAAGTATAAAATCTGCTGGCTCGGTATCCATATCCGTACAAAAAACAAGATCAACATCCGGAATATACTTATGAAAAGGGCCAAGCTGGGATCGAGTTGGATTGGGTTGTGAATTGTCTTTTAGCTTATCAAGCAAATGAAACAAAGAACCCTCATTAAATTCTTCATTGACTACTTGAATAACTTTTTTCTCATCCTTATCGAGTTCCACATAACCTTTCTCATCGAGCAACGGACTGAGCAACTCTGGCAACCCAATGACTATATTTTCAAGACTTGAGCTCGCAATTCGAAAACCACCTTCAACTGGAAGTTTTAGCTCGTAGAATTTCCCTTGGGAATAACTAACCCCATCTTCTAGAAGAATTTTGTGCAAGTGTTCAAAGAGAAATGGAAAAAGGTCTACATATTGCTGACCGTCTCCGTATACATCACACAAAAAATTGCTTTCTGATTCAAAGATCACGAATGGACTTTGATCGCAAAGTGAAATATTTATTTTCAACTTTGGAAAAGCCGGATCTAAAATCACTCCACCGCTATTTTCTAGGTACACAAAACTATTATCTATAACAGCTTTGTGCCCATCGATGAGGATGTGTACGGGCTGAGGCAAATCGCTAAAATCAAAAATTACACTTTCAATTTTCAGGTTAAGATCAACAGGAATAGGCTTCGCAAATGAATGCAAGAGATTACTACTTATAATCTTATCGGCAGAAATGGTCGCCTCCATATTTTGTAGCCATTGATCTAGCTCATCCAACATATATTGACCATCTTTTTGATCGGATATTCTTCCAGAATCGATGCCTATATAATAGCTGCTCTGTTTTGCGCCTAAATGATCAAGATTGTCACATTTCAATGTCGCAACACGATAGGAAGAATTTCGCTGAAGATCAGCTATATTTTCAAGATTACGGCCTTTCATCGAAACGCTTTCTGGCCGTTTATTGGCCGTACCAACCGACCTACTACTTGCTTCCTTAGTTACGGCCGAAGCCCCTAGAGACATTACATTTAATAATTTATCTTGTCCTATGGGGCTTCCTATGCACATTTCCGCATCATAGTTAAATCTGCGCCCTCTACTGTCATAGATAGCAACGACGCTTGGTTGAAGCTTTTTCAGGAGAGTAACCTCTAATGACGGTTCAAAGAAAAACTCATCTTTTAAAAACCTAGATCTATTAAAGGCTATTGAAATAATTATATTTATACCTCCTGCAACCTCAAAGTGCTTAGCTAACTCCCCCGCTTGGTTGCTCCGCCAGTACAGAACGTCGGCCGCAGCTTGAATATCAAAATTATCGAGCGTATTAAGAAAACAGATAGATGCGGTTGGTATTATCAATGAGTCTTCAGGATTGAAAGCATTTATATCAAATTTTTTTAGAAACCTATTACCGTAATAACTAGCATCAGGAAACGAATCAAGATATATCTCGATCAGCTTATTTACATCTAAAGAAGATATAAATTTACTTGCCGCCGCGGGGGTGCTTAGTGACCTATCAAAGTACCTATAGTTAACCCACATCCTTTCGTTAGCGTTTACATTACATTCAATCACTATCGGATTAATATCTTGATAAAGCCTTACGATTCGCCCAACTGTTTGTACTAGTTCACGCCCTGAATTTACTGCATAGGTGAGAATCAGCAGCTTTGCCTGAGGAATATCAACCCCTTCATCGAGTTTACGCTGATGTATTATTACTTGATATTCAGAGTCGCGAAGATTTGCAGGGACATCAACCTTTACATTATGCCTTGGGTCGCGAACATACTGTTCATGCACTGCTAGAACGGAGAACTTTTCATTCAAAAGCTTGTAATAGTATTCGATATCCCCGAACTCTTTACACTTTACTATGCATTTCGCACTAGGATAATCTTGTAAGAACATCGTTATGCTTTTAATTAACTCGTCACCTTCTGCCAAGCAGAAGACGGGATCCATCAATATTTTTTGTTCCAGCGCCTCTTCAAATGTATAGATGTAGCTGGAGCTATCATCAACGTCAAACTGGAACAAATCATTCCGATAAGGGGTAGCTGTAATTACAATCTTATGTGCTCCAGCGTCACGAACTAGACCTTTCCAGATTGGAGAGGGTTCGGAGTGACCTTCATCCACTATAATCAAGTCAATTTCTTTCTTAAGTCTGGCAAGCTGCTCGGGCGTAAAACTTACGAGCTTTTGAAAAGTTGATACGTAAACTCCAGGAGCGCTTGTATCATTGACATCTTCGTAAACCTCTTTCTTAGCCCCTTCATAACCAGGAACTAGAGCCTCAAAAAACCCCCCACTAATTTCTTTTATCAACTGGTCGCATACAGCTCTGCGATGACATAAAACCAATACTCTAGGTTGCGGTGATGTATGTGCCACTACAGCTATTACACCAGACTTTCCGGCTCCGGTTGGCAAGCTGATTAGGCAAGATTTTGAGCCTAGCGCCTCCACCGGCCTCTTAATATAGGTGAGAGCTGTCTCGACACTTCGCTTTTGACATTCCCTCAATCCGCTCCACAATTCCGCATTCAGCGGAAAGCCACAAATTTTAATGCTCACATATACCTCCCTGTACGTTAAAACTATAATTTACAAAGGCAGATTTCTGCTTTTATGAGATTAATTTACTAACCATGCCAAGGATAGCATAATGCCACCCCTTAATGAGAGCAGCCACTTATAAACTGCGCATCTTATTCGTGCTCTGCTCTGAGTGGCGTGAGCTCTGCTGAAAACAGTCGTTGATAGTTTCTGCGGCAAAAAAATACCCGCCTGAATTTGAAATGTTCACTTGATCTTGACGTAAAGAAAAACTGGCTCAAATTTCACGTAGCAGTGTTGAACACGGGCGCTCTGCAAACTCACTGTGGCGAGAGCCGGACTGCTCGGGTCTTATCAACCGCACCGGTCGATTGCGGCCCGTCGCCGTTAGTCATTTCAAGCAAGATCCTCGTAGCAAACGAACGAGCCGAGGAAAATCAGCGAAAAATCTGCCACAAAAAAGGAAAGCTCTTACAATCTCGACCTGGATTTCTGAACCAGCTTTTCGGTCACCTTAACTGCTGGCACCAAGAGGCGAGTCTGTGAGCAAGGTTGATAGAACACCCGAGCAGTTGGTCGACGTGAAGAATCTTGAAGCATCGCTGCAACGCTTTGCGGATGATCGCGACTGGCAGCAATTTCACTCACCCAAGAACCTCCTCATGGCACTCACAGGCGAGGTAGGTGAACTCTGCGAAATTTTCCAATGGATGAGCGAGGCCGATTCAACGGGTGCAGCAAAGCGTCCCGAAACCGCTCAAGCTGTGAAGGACGAACTGGCTGACGTGCTTATGTACTTGGTCCGCTTGGGCAGTGTGCTGGGCGTCGACCTCAACGAAGCAGTGACAAGCAAGCTCACCCTGAACGGGCAGAAATACCCTGTCGACAAAGCTAAAAGCACCAGCAAAAAGTACGACCAACTCTGACCCATTGGGTTCTAAGGACCACTCGTGATCGTTTACGCTGCGACCAAACAGCAATTCCTCAAAGACAGCGATAACGACGATATTGAAGACGTGATCCTCAGGCACTTCAAAGAGGCCACCGGTAAGAAGGTAGGAGCTTCGGAGATTAGATCCTGGCAGGGTTCACTGACTTATATGGCCAAGGTGCTTCGAGACGACGGCCTGCCCAACAGCGCCGGCCTGGCAATTGAGCTGCATATCCCTCAGTCATCGAAACGAATCGACTTTTTGCTGACAGGCCGCGATGAGAATCAGGCCAAAAATGCGGTATTGATCGAACTGAAGCAATGGAGCAAGGCCAGCGCAACCACCAAGGATGCGATTGTCAAAACGACGCTGGGTGGAGGTCTTGTCGAAACCATTCATCCGTCCTACCAAGTCTGGTCATACGCCGCGCTGCTGGAGGGCTTCAACGAAGCCGTCTACGACAAAAGCATCGAAGTACGCCCCTGTGCCTACCTCCATAACTATGTCAGTGATGGCGTCATCGACTCTGCTCACTACGAAGCCTATACCAGAAAAGCCCCTTTGTTCCTCAAGGGCCCCGAAGAGCTAGCAAAGCTGCGAAGTTTCCTCAAGAAACACATCATTCATGGCGACAACAAGGAGGTTCTTTACGAACTCGCCAACGGGAAGATTCGCCCGTCCAAAGCACTGGCGGAGGCGCTGAGCGGGCTAATGAAAGGCAAGCCTGAGTTCGTATTGATTGATGATCAAAAGTCAATCTTCGAGTCGGCGCTCGCTGCGGCAAGTGAGGCCTCTGTTGAAGCGCCGAAGGTGCTGATCATCGAAGGAGGTCCGGGTACCGGAAAAACAGTATTAGCGATCAACTTGCTGGTGAGGCTCACCGCCTTGAAGCTGTTGAGCAAGTACGTCTCAAAAAATGCTGCGCCGCGCAAGGTGTACGAGAGCAAGTTGGTTGGCACCGTCAAACGTAGCCACTTCTCCAACTTTTTTTCCGGTTCGGGAGCCTTCATCGATACCGAGCCCAATACGTATGGCGCGCTCATCGTTGACGAAGCCCACAGGCTCAATGAGAAAAGCGGGCTTTATGGAAACCTGGGTGAAAACCAGATAAAGGAGCTGATCGAATCAGCAAAATGCTCGATTTTTTTCATCGACGAAGACCAGCGCGTGACCTTGAACGACATTGGTAGCAAGCAGGCTATCCGCGCCTTTGCCAAAGCCAAAGGCGCAACCGTGGAGGAATACATACTGTCTTCCCAGTTCCGTTGCAGTGGTTCTGATGGCTACCTGGCGTGGTTGGATGACGTATTGGGGATTCACGCGACAGCCAACCCGCTACTCGATACCAGCGAGTATGAGTTCAAGGTGTTCGACTCCCCTCAGGCGATGCATGCGGCTATCGAGCAGAAAAACCACGGAAACAAGGCTCGCGTTGTCGCGGGTTACTGCTGGTCTTAGCTCAGCAAGAAAGACTCCAAGGCCGCTGACATCGTTATCGGCAATGACTACGCACGCCAATGGAATCTGGATCAGGATGGCAGCTTGTGGATCATCGCTGAAAATTCCATTGAACAGGTCGGTTGTATCCACACCTGCCAAGGGCTGGAAGTTGATTATATTGGAGTGATCATCGGACCGGATCTAGTCGTGCGTGATGGGCAGGTGGTGACTTCGCCGCATGAGCGAGACAAGCACGACAAATCGATCCGTGGCTGGAAGAAGTTGATGAAGGAACAACCTGCTCTGGCGCAGCAAGAGACAGACCTGATCATCAAAAACACGTACCGAACATTGATGACTCGTGGGATGAAGGGCTGCTACCTATACTGTACAGATCAGGAGACCGCGCAATACTTTGAGAGTCGACTTGCCGGGTACAGCAACGACTGATGGCCCCGCGGGTTGGATGTCACTATTCGGGTCCAGCCTCACGAAAACCGTAGGCTGAACCACAAAAAAGTCGGTCAAATGCCGTGCAAAAACCACAAAAAAGTGGGGGAACAAATGGGGGATCAGAGCGCTTTTCAAACTATTTAACTTATTGTTTTTCAAACATATAGATCGATTAAAAGCTAACCACAAGCCGGCTTTTTAATGTCTGGAATTCCCCGATCAGCACGGCCTGCTAAATCAAATAGCCTCACGCCTAACACCATTCTCCAATGCCTGAATGGCGTCCAAAAAACTGACCTTACGCTCAGACTGCAAAAAGCTCACACCCAGAACGAATTCTCTTACAATCCCTGTCTAGTTTTCCAAATCCACTTACGGATGCGATAACGATTGGCGATCAAGAGGCGAGCCTGTGAGCAAAGTAGGTAGCACATCCGAGCACCTGGTGAACGTTGAAAATCTTTCTGCTTCATTGCAGCGCTTTGCTGATGATCGTGACTGGCGACAATTTCATTCTCCGAAAAACCTTCTCTTGGCACTGACGGGTGAAGTGGGCGAACTCTGCGAAATTTTCCAGTGGATGAGTGAGGCCGACTCAATGGACGCAGCAAAACGCCCCGAAACAGCCCAAGCCGTAAAAGACGAACTCGCAGACGTCCTCATGTACTTGGTCCGCTTGGCCAGCGTGCTGGACGTCGACCTCAACGAAGCCACCAAAAGCAAACTCGCACTTAACGGTTTGAAGTACCCCGTCGATAAAGCCAAAAGCTCCAGCAAAAAATACGACCAACTCTGACATACAACGCGCTAAGGATTTCTCGTGATCGTTTACGCTGCGACCAAACAGCAATTCCTAAAAGACAACGATAACGACGACATCGAAGAGGTCATTCTCAGGCACTACAAAGAAGCCACGGGCAAACGCGTTGGGGCATCGGAGATAAAATCCTGGCAGGGCTCGCTGACGTATATGGCGAAGGTGCTTCGAGACGAGGGGCTACCGAATGACGCTGGCTTGGCTATTGAACTGCACATCCCCCAATCCTCGAAGCGTATCGATTTTTTGATGACTGGCAGGGATGCAAATCAGGGTAAAAATGCCGTTCTGATTGAGTTAAAACAGTGGAGCAAATCGACAGCGACCACCAAGGACGCAATCGTCAAAACCGCCTTGGGTGGCGGCATAGTGGAAACCATCCACCCGTCTTACCAAGTCTGGTCATACGCCGCATTGCTGAAGGGATTCAACGAGGCTGTCTATGACAAGAGCATTGATGTCCGTCCCTGCGCCTACCTTCACAACTATGTCAGTGATGGGGTCATAAATTCAGCGCATTACGAGGCGTACATCAGCAAAGCTCCGCTGTTCCTAAAGGGACCGGATGAGCTGGAAAAGCTGCGCACTTTTCTCAAGACACACATCCTTTACGGCGATAACAAGGAAATACTCTATGAGCTTTCCAATGGAAAAATTCGCCCGTCGAAGGCTTTGGCTGACGCACTTAAAGGGCTTCTAAAAGGCCAGCCTGAATTCATATTGATCGACGATCAAAAAGCGACGTTTGAATCCGCACTTGCAGCGGCGAGTACCGCCTCTGAGGCTGCGCCGAAGGTGATTATCATCGAGGGCGGCCCAGGGACTGGCAAAACAGTCCTGGCAATCAATTTGCTCGTGAGGCTTACAAGCCTTGGGTTACTGGGCAAATATGTTTCTAAAAATGCTGCGCCGCGAAAAGTGTATGAGAGCAAATTGGTAGGTACGGTCAAACGCAGTCACTTTTCCAATCTATTCTCCGGCTCAGGCGCCTTCATCGATACCGAACCCAACACGTTTGATGCACTAATCGTCGACGAAGCCCACCGCCTAAACGAAAAAAGCGGGCTCTACGCTAATTTGGGTGAGAACCAAATCAAGGAGTTGATCGAGTCGGCGAAGTGCACGGTCTTTTTCATCGATGAAGACCAACGAGTCACCTTGAATGACATTGGTAGCAAACAAGCCATACGAGCTTTTGCTAAAGCAAAAGGAGCAGAGATTGAGGAATACACGCTGTCATCGCAGTTTCGGTGCAGTGGGTCCGACGGCTATCTGGCTTGGCTAGACGACGTGTTGGATATCCGTACAACAGCCAACCAACTGCTTGATAACAGCGAGTATGAATTCAAAATATTCGACACGCCTCACGCCATGCATACGGCGATCGAGCAGAAGAATCACGGTAACAAAGCTCGGGTTGTAGCCGGTTACTGCTGGCCATGGCGCAGCAAGAAGGATGCTCGAGAGTCCGACATCGTCATAGGCAGCGACTACGAACGCCAATGGAATCTGGATCAGGACGGCAGTTTGTGGATCATCGCAGAGAACTCGGTTGATCAGGTCGGGTGTATCCATACCTGCCAGGGTCTGGAGGTCGATTACATCGGCGTAATTATCGGACCGGATCTCATCGTACGGGATGGACGCGTTCTCACCTCAGCTCTAGAGCGAGATAAAAACGACAAGTCTATTCGGGGCTGGAAAAAGATGATGAAAGAGCAACCCGACCTGGCCAAACGGGAAACAGACTTGATCATCAAAAACACCTACCGGACCTTGATGACTCGAGGCATGAAAGGCTGCTACCTGTACTGCACAGATCCTGAAACAGCTCAATACTTTGCGGCTCGGCTTACAAACCAAATCCACGATTGATAGTTCATGGGCGCTTGCCTCGATTACACGAAGCAAGCGCCTCGCATCACCTCGGCTGCAAACACTCCACAGCCCGATCCGCAACCATCTTCGCCATCTCCACCAAATGCATCACCGCCCGATGCGGCGCCCCCAGCGGTTCACCCAGCGCCTGCGACGTAGCCACCGCACATTGCAGCAACTCCGCCACTCGCACCCAGGCATCCTCAAAGCTCAGCTCTTCATTAACAGTGAATGGCTCAGTCGCAGCCGATAACAGCGAATCCGAAACAACGTTATCCATAGAAAACCTCTAGCGGTAAGTAATTACCACCGTCCTTTCGCGACTAAACGAGCAGAGGTGGCGGCTGTACGCAGGTTAGTCGACCGGCCGCTAGGCACCGGCGCACCCGAAGGTGCCCTGCGCACAGCCACCATAAAGTGCAGGTGAGAAGACACCTGGCTTTGGGATGGCGCGTGCGCCTAGCGAAGTCCGGGCGACTAAACCCGATCACTGAATATGCAGTGACGGTCCGCAGCCTAGTCCCGCGATTTTGCTGGCGCAAGCCGCTCGGATTCTCTAGGAAACGTCCTGCAAATGAAAGGGACCGGTACTGCTGGCCACCCAACCACTGTCACCCCTGAGTTGACAGTATTACCCCTCCCACCCGATTTATCCCCCACCACCCACCCATTAATCTATGCCCATGTTGAACGCAACGCCCAACCCAACCCAACCCAACCCAACCAAAAAAGGATTTCAACCATGAGCACTCCAACCCTCAGCCGCTTGAACAAAGACGACGCCGTAGTCTTGCTGGTCGACCACCAAACCGGCCTGATCTCCCTGGTGCAGGACTTCTCCCCCAACGAGTTCAAGAACAACGTGCTGGCCCTGGCCGACCTGGCGAAGTTCTTCAACCTGCCGACCATCCTCACCACCAGTTTCGAGCAAGGCCCTAACGGCCCGTTGGTGCCGGAGTTGAAGGAGATGTTTCCGCAGGCGCCGTACATCGCTCGTCCTGGTCAGATTAATGCGTGGGATAACGAGGATTTCGTTAAGGCAGTCAAGGCGACTGGGCGTAAGCAGATCATCATTGCGGGCGTGGTGACGGATGTGTGTGTGGCGTTCCCGACGTTGTCGGCGCTGGCGGAGGGGTTTGAGGTGTTTGTGGTGACGGATGCGTCGGGCACGTTCAATACCACGGTGCAGCAGGCGGCGTGGAACCGGATGACGCAGGCGGGGGCGCAGTTGATGAATTGGTTTTCGGTGGCGTGTGAGTTACAGGGTGACTGGCGCAATGACATGGAAGGGCTGGGGAATTTGTTGTCTCAGCGGATTCCTAACTATCGGAATTTGATGAATGGGTATGCGGCGGTGACGGCGCGTCAGGGCTAAGGCTGAGGGGGGCTGCCACATTTGAACTTTGCTGATTTGAGCATTAGGGCAAGCCCGCTCGCCATCTGACGCGGAGCGTCACAGGAGGCATTCCCACGCGGAGCGTGGGAACGATCAGCGATCATCAGTCGAGGATCAGGTGCGGCAAGAACCGGCTTGAGTCTTTGGTAATCAAACTATTGTCTTCCCGCACGCCAATCCCCGCCGCTTGATCGCCAATCACCCACGACCCGATCAGCGTGTAGCTGTCACCAAAGCGCGGCAGCGGCGCGAACTCCTGGAGGATGAACGGCGCATCGGTGTAGGGGCCGTCTTCTTTTACGATCAGGCCGTCGGCGGTTTGCAGTTCGATGTTGGCGCCTTCGCGGGAGAAGAACGGTTTGCGCACCCAGCCCTTTGGCACCGCTTTGCCGGGGTCGGTATCCAGGTGGGACGCGAGCAGGTTGGGGTGGCCTTTGTTGAATTCCCACAACAGCGGCAGGATACCTTTGTTGGAGAGGATGGATTTCCAGGCGGGCTCGAAAAACTGCGTATCGCACTGGGCAATCGCGGCGCCGAAGGGCTCGTGGAAGATGAATTCCCAGGCGTGCAATTTGAACAGGTGCGGGATCCAGCGATCTTCGAGGTCGACGAAACGGCCGTCGCTGGTGAGGCCGATGTCTTCGATGTCGATGTGACGTGATTCGATGCCAACCTTTTCCGCGACGAGGCGCAGGTAGTCGGTGGTGCCTTTGTCTTCGACCGAGTCTTTCATGGAGGCGAAGTAGAACGGCTGGTTGACCTGCAATTGGGCGAAGGCCTGGTGCAGTTTGGTGTCGATACTGTTGAACTGGTCGGCATGCTTGGGCAGCAGGCCGCGTTCGATGCACTGTTCCAGCCAGCCCCATTGAAACGCCGCGGCCTCATAGAGGCTGGTCGGCGTGTCGTAGTTGAGTTCGAGCAGCTTGGCGGGCCCGCTGCCGTTGTAGGAGAAGTCCATGCGCCCGTACAAGTGCGGGTGGCCTTCGAGCCATGAGGTTCGAATCATGTCGAAGAACGGCGCGGGAATGCTCAGGCGTTCCAGCAGCTCTTCGCTCTGAACCACGCGGGCCACGAGGTCCATGCACATGTCATGGATCTCGGTGGTCGGGTCTTCGAGGTCGCGCTCGATTTGCTCGAGCGTGAATTGGTAGTACGCGCGCTCGTCCCAGTAGGGTTCGTCGTCGATGGTGTGGAACAGAAAGCCGAGGCTGTCGGCGGTCTGTTTCCAGTCATGACGCTCTGCGCAGTGGATCTTTTTCATGGCCCGGTTTCCTTAGCTGCTCGACCCGCCGCCACCCCAGCCGCTGCGTGCGCTGGCTTTGCTGCCGAAGCCACCGCGGGAGGTAGAGGACGCCACCGACACCGGCTTGCTGGAGGAGCGCAGCGTGTTGGTGTAATTGCTGCTGCCGTACCTGGCCTGGTTGGACCGGCCGAATGTCGCCCCATTCGAGACCCGCTGGTTGAGCGTCGAAGAGCCGTAATCGCCGCGATCATCGCGGTAGCGGTACACCGGCTCGGAACGGTAGCTGTTGCGATTGTTGCTGAGCATGTTGCCGATCAGCAGGCCGGTCAGCAGGCTGCTGGTGGAGAACCCTGAGCCGCCACTGTTCGCTTGGGCGCCGCCGACTTGCGCGTTGGCCGCATCGACTTGGGATTGCGTCACCTGGCCGGCGGCGGTCAGTTCGAAACCGCCCAGTTTGGGGATGAACTTGCCGTTGGAGTCCTGCTGACACCAGTTGGCGACAAAGTCGGCATCGCAATCGGCCTGGCTGTCGTACACCGGGGCAATGCGCCGATGCTCGGCCATGGCCGTCATGTAGGCGTCCGAGCACACGTCCACCGGCAGCTTTTCATCGGCGCATTGCTGAACAGACTGGAAGTTGTACTTCTTCTGCAAATCGTAGGTTTTTTCGGTCGGCCCGCAGCCGGATATCGCCATGGCGACCGACGCTGCCAGCGACAGCTGGACGTACTTGCTTCGTTTCATCGGGAGCTCCGTGCGCGATCAGTTCTGGGTAGGCGTCATGCACGCGGCATTCAACATGCCGACGCTGATGGCCACGGCGGCCACGTAGATACCAGCCGCGAGTTCGCCGTTCTTGATGCGCTCGGACGTGCCTTTGAGCACCAGGCTGGTCAGCAGAAAGGCCAACAGTTGGACGACGGCTGCGATCACCGCCCAGACGACGAAGTCGAGGATGCTGATCGAGTAGGCAATCACGTTGCTGGCCGGAATGGCGAAGCCGATGATGGCACCGCCCAGGGCGACCGCCGCCGACACGTTACCCGCACGGATCAGTTCGAACTCTTTGTGCGGTGTGACGCGGGTGTAGATGAACTGGAACAGCGCGAAGATGACGGCAGCCCCCAGGATGTACGTGACAAACCCGAACACGGCCGCTTTGTTCAGGGAGATGGAGAGAGCTTCTAGCATGGACTTCTTCCTTTTTTAGAGCGCATTCAGGTCGGTTGTGTACAGCGAAATGCCCAGCGAGGTGCTCAGGCTGATGGTGCCTTCGGCGTCTTCTTCGACGGAAAACAGCAAAAATTCTCGACGATCGGTCAGGCCTGTGTCGCGGGCGTACAGCATCGAACGGTGCTCGACGGTGTAGGCGGTCTCGGGGTTGATCACCTGCTCGGTCATCGCCACCAGTTCTGTCTGGCCCGCCTCGCTGCCCCACACACGGGCGTATTCGACGCCGTCGTGGGTGTAGGTCGGCAGCCCGATCAGGCTTTGTGGCCCGGCCAGCCGACGCAGTTCCGCTTCACTGCTGAGGGTGACGACACTGAGGTAGTTGAACAGGATCACCGACTCGACCTGCCCGGCGATGTCGCCGGTGGTGTGCACCTGCAGCCAGTAATCTTCGTCGTTCATGTAGTAGCGCGACAGCCAGGTCGATTGCCCGAGGTCAACGGTGCCGTTGGCCCAGATCTCCTGGGAGCCGGGGATCACCACCGTGGTTTTCTCATCGAGCAGCAATTTCAGGCTCGTGTCGAACATCACGCCTTTGCCCGGCGCCAGGCCCAACGGACCGGTGACCGGCGGGGTTTGGCCTGCGGTCCATTTCGATTCTGTATTCGCTTGCGGGGCCTCAAGCCCCATCAACTGTTTAAACCATCCCATTGGAGATTTCCTTGAGGCGGGTGGAGGCGATGTAGAAGAGTTCGCCGCCTTCAACGCGCGTGGCGCCAGGCGGGTTGATTGACGGTTGTTGAGCACCTTTGGCGCGATAGCCGATGAGCGTGGCGTTGTGCTGTTCTTTCATCCGGGTGTACAGGTCGCCGAACGTTGCCTCAAAGGCCTCGGGCAATTTCATCAGGTATTGGGTGGCGCCTTGCCCCACGCACAGCAGCTCATTGATGACCACTGACGAGCCCGGATCCTGAGAGGCGCGCACCAACATTTCGATGGCCATGCTTGAGGTGCATTCCAGGCTGGGGGCATAGGAGCTGGCGAGTGCGGCAATTTCACTTTCATTGAAGTGGGCGACCACATGCCCCACAGGGCTCAATTGATTCACCGCCAGCACGGTGGCCAGCGTCAGGTCATCAGAGGGGGTTCGCACCAGCACCCGCTCGGCACCGGGAACACCTGCACGCCGCAGTAACGCGGTGGAGGACAGGCTTTCGCCTCTGACGAACGCCGCTTTGCCCGGCATCGGGTTTTCGTCCAGCGTGCAATCGCAAATGACGATCAGGTTGTCGTTCGAGGTTTCGTCTTGAAGCAACAACTCAATGACCCGTTCGCTGGTCGCGCCTTCCCAGCCGATGAGCACGGTGTGGCCGACCTTGCCGGTGAAATCGCCTTTGCCCTTCATGCCTTTTCTCCATGCATCAATAACACTGCTGGTGGTTTTGCCGATGGCCGCCGTCAGCAGCGCAATGCCCCCGAGCATGACCCAAGTGGCGACAAAAATTCGCCCCGCCGAGGTCTGCGGCGCAAGGTCGCCATAGCCGACGGTGAGTGTGGTGGTGAGATAGAAGTAAATAAACGTGGCGGGCGCGGTGAGGTGTTGTTCGCCCAGAAACACCAGGCCCAGATAAGCCGTGCTCAGGTGCACACCCAAGGCAATGAGCAGCCCTGCCCAGCCGAAGCGGTGAAAGAGGGAGGCGGCGTAGAGGCGCAGCAAAAGAAAAATCGACATGTCGTCCCTGATTCCCTGGGTACTTGATTCCTGATGACGTCATCGCCTCGGAATTCACCCGGCATTAAACCTGCTGCGCGGCGTAGAGAGAAGTACCTTGGCCGCAATAAACCCGGCCAGCGCACCAAACAGATGACCTTCGAAGGAAATCCCCTGCCGCGGCACAAAGCCAAGGATCAGGCCGCCATACAGCACCGCCACCACACCGGCCGTGATCAAGTTGCTCCAGCTCCGGTGGAACCAGGCGCGAGACAACAGGTAGGCCCATAGCCCGAATACCCAGCCGCTGGCACCGATATGTACGCCGCTAAAACCGAACAGCCAGACCAGCGAACCGCCCAGCAGAATAATGATCGCGCTGACGGCGATGAACCGGTTGAGCCCTTCGACAATGACCAGGGTGCCCACTACCAAAAAGGCAATCAGGTTGGCGCTCAGGTGCGCGAAGGACGCGTGTAAAAAAGGTGAGGCGAGGATGCCGAACAGCCCCTGCACCGTTCTCGGGATCAGGCCGAATGCCATGAGGCTGTAACCGGTGGCTACATTGAGCAGTTGCAGCGCGACCATAAAGACGGCCAGGCCTGCGATTGTCTTGAAACCCTTGATGGCGTCCATCCTGAACTCGATATAAAGAGGAACACTGTCACTGTGGCGAGGCAGCTTGCTCCCTCGCCACAGGTTATCGGTTGCTCGCCCTATCGTTTATGCTTATTCAGCCGACTTTTGCTTCAGGCGTTCCAGAATCGCATTGGCGCTGCCTGTATCCGGCGTGATGCCGGCGTCGCGCAACTTGCGCTCCAGGTCGCTACCCGTCGACGCCTCAGCCAGCTCATCCTGGGCTTGCAGCTCAGCGGCGCGTTGCTGCTGTTTGGCCTGCAAGCGGTTCAGCGTACCGACGGCAGTTTCCAGCTTGCCGTTGGCACCGCCACTGGCGATGGACGCGCTGACCTGAGCCTTTTGTACGCTCTCGCGCGCCTTGGCCATGTCCACTTGCTGGCGCAGGCTTTTGATCCGGCTTTCGGCCTTGGTGATGTCTTTGCGCATGCTCTCTGCGTACCCACCGAACTCGGTGGTCTGCTTTTGCTCGACGTCACGTTCGTTGGTCAAAGTCGAAATGGCTTCAGCCACTTCCAACGCCAGGTCTTCGCGATTGGCCTGGATAGCGGCCATCGCCTTGGACTCAAGGTCCTTGATCTTGGCGTCGTACTCGCCCACGCGGTCAGCCGCCAGCTTGTGCTTGGCCATGATGCTGACCAGCTCACGCTTGGCGTTGGCCAGCGCGCTGTCAGCGTCGCGAATTTCCTGGTCGAGGATGCGCAGGGCTTGTTGGTCAACGATCGATTCACCGACTTCGCTGGCACCGCCACGTACCGCAGTGAACAATTTGCTCCAGATGGACTGAGTCATTGGATACTCCAGAATAATTAGTTGAAGAAACGTTCGAAGGCTTCGCTGGCGCGCTGCACGTTGTCGACCAGGGTTTTCACCTCGGTCACGATGTTGGTCAGGCTGGAATCGGAGCTCAACGCACCGAACATGTTGTAAACAACTTGCCCGTTAGGCATGGACTCGATACCGATCGAAGACAACGGGAACATTTCCCGGCTGCGCAGCACCGCGTCATTGAAGGCGGTTACGTCGTTGATGGACTCGACGTCGACCAGCACGGTGTCCACGATGATCTGCTCGCCCACTACCGCGATGTAAATCGGCAAGCCCCCGAAGTCGTTCATTTCCAACTTGATGCTGGACTCGGCGCCTTGAACGAGAGAAAGCGTAATGTCGTTGGAAACCACTTCATCCAGAGCCTGAAGCGCTGTGAAGAGGCGATCGATATTCCAGTTAGTACCTGCGCTCATGAAATTCTCCGACATGAATGAGCCAGCCAGAATCGGTTGGCGAAGCTGTTTCTCCATTTGCTTGAGCAGGCTTCGGTTTTCGGGAAGCACCCAAGTCTCGTGTTTCACATAACCGGCAGCCGTCAGGCCCGCGCGCATCTGCTTCATGTAAAAGCTCGATGGTTTTTTTGCGGGCGACTTCAAGCGCTCTCCCTTGCGGCTCGCTGAATCGGTATCGGGCCCTGCTGGCGGGCTCGATGGAGAGCTGCTTTTCATGGTACTGACCTCGTTGTGAAAAACTCACGCGTGAGAAAATCTACAGGTAATTCTCGGCCCACTCAATAGCTCACGCGTGAGATTTTTCCTGGTGTTTCCGCTCGACCCAAATGCCCAAGGGTGTCACGACAGCATCGCAATCTGATGAACGGTTATTCGGCGCTGACACCGCATCAACACTGCGCTTGCCGCGCTCTACGATAAGCCTGCCTTGAACGGTGGGCTTTTTTGTGTGCGCTTGTCTTACTGCATAAATGTTCCCAAATAGCCCTGGCGTTGTGAATTGTTGTGAAGGCTTTGCGAATTGAGCAAAAGTCCGTGCTAAGTTCCGTGACGTTGCAATTCACAGCATTCTTGCACAGCGGCCTGCCAACTAAGGCCGCCCTCTTGTTATTCAATAAACAGCCTCGGGTAGTTAACCAGGAAGTTGTGCGGCCCTGCGCGTTTTAAAAGTGGCCGGCGCAATAATTACATCAGGAGAAGCACCATGGTAGCGAAGGTAGAAACGACCCCAAAGGACGCTGCGGTCACGAATAAAAGCTCCGTCGCTGCCTGGGAAAAATCGGTCAAAAAAGCTGCTGCGCCGAAGGATGAGTTGGGTAAAGGCCAGAAGCGTCCCGAAGGTGATACGCGCTCGGCCCAGCAAATTATTGATGACACGCCGCTGCTGGCTAAGCTCGGTAATCAGAGTGGAGTGAAGGACAACCTGAAGAAGCAGGTCGGGGATTTTGAGAAGGATGCGGATGCGGCTTACCGCGCCTCCAAGGTGCTGGAGCATGTCGAATATATCGACGAAGACGGCAAGCTCACTGACGGCAAGGATGTCGGCAACAGCAGCATCGACGGTTTCACCAAGGATGGGGAGGCGCGGCATGGCACTGAGGCGGGCCGCCTGCAGGATTTCGGCAAGTATGGCTATTCGAGCCTGCGCGGCGAGGTGGTGAAGTCGGATTTGGGCGATCAGCAGAAGCGCCCCGACGGTGATACGCGCTCGGCCAAAGAGATTATCGACGCCACGCCGCTGCTGAAAAACCTCGGCAACCAGAGCGATGTGAAGGACAACCTCAAGAAGCAGGTGGGTGACTTCGAGAACGACGCCGACGCCGCGTACCGCGCCACGCAGGTGCTGGAACACGTGGTGAGCCTCGATGAAAACGGCAACTTGCTCACCGGTATCGACGCCAGGAATAAAGACAACGACAGCATTGATGGTTTCACCAAAGACAAGGAAGCCCGCCACGGCACCGAAGCCGGCCGCTTGCAGGATTTCGGCAAGTACGGCTACTCGAGCCTCAAAGGCGACCTGATGCACGTCAAAGACGCCACCCATTCCGACAAGGCCGCGCCGCCCGATGAGCCGCAAGACGTGCAGGCACTGCGCGACAAGTACAACATCCCGACCTTCGGCGCCGAAGGGCTGATGGACATGGAGTTGCCCAACGACAAGACCGTGGGCGGCCAGACGGCGGAGAACTTTGTGCAGGGCATCCGCGATGACATCAAGAGCGGCAAGCTGGCCGAAGACTCGGATGAAGCCAGGATCGTCAAGCTTATGGACGCGCAAGCCGCGCTGGACAGTGGCTATGACCTGTATGGCTACGCGGAAAGTATCAACCTGGGCAGCGGCACTTACCGTGAGACGGATAAAACACCGACTAAGTTGAATGGCAAAGATGTGAAGGAAATGGTCGACGAGGACAAACTCGCCAAGGAAATTTCTACACTGATGGGCAAGGAAGGGATTAAGGACCGTTACGACGCTGAACTAAAGAAAAGTGTCGGTAGTTTGTCGCAAGACCGCTTGAATGAAGTGCGCGAACAAGTGTTCCCGGCACTCTTCAAGGATGGCACGCGTGAAGCCAACTTGAACTTTGAAGACTATGTCATTGCCATGAACGACTCGGGCGACCCGAAAAAATCTGAAACGGCTGAGTTGGATGTGGACCGCTATTTCGAGTCGCTGCGCATTCTGGAACCCGACAGCTACGCCGCGCGCCGTCAGACATTTGACCAGAACATGATGACGCACCAGCTCAACACCTACATGGAAAACCCCGACAAGGTCTCGCCGGAAAATGCCGAAAGTGGCCTGAAGGCTTCGTTTACGATGATCAAGGGCGGTATCAACGCTGCCTTGGGTGGCCTGGACAAGGGCGACAAAGCCTACGATATGTACAAGAAGATGAAGGATGAGATCGACATCCTCGATGGCCATATCAAAGGCCTGACCCCGGCAGAAAACAAACAGATCGCCGCGGCCATTCGCCTCGCTGCCGCCAGCGGCGACCCGAAAGCCATCGACAAAGTGGTCGACACCCAATTGAAGGGCCTGGGCGCCAATCGCGAGGCGGCCGCCGGCTCCTTGAAGACCGTGCTGCACACCGCCAGCTCCACCGGCGGGCTGAGTGCCATGGCCGGCACGATGAACCTGGTCAGCGGCGCCCTGCAACTGGCCAATGGCGGCGGCAACATGACCGACGACCAGAAAATCGCCGCCGCGAAAGACCTGGTGTCCGGTTTGAGCTTTACCAACGACTTTCTCAAGTTCGGCTCGAACATCGTAGAAACCCTGGGCGGCACTAAAACCTATGACCCGGCCGTGGACAAAGACGGCAAAGGTCCGCCGAAAATCAAAGCCACTGAATGGCTCGGCCTTATCGATGAGAACCTGCCGGATATCTGGGGCAAGAAAACCACGGAAAAATCTGACGCATTGGCTGCCTCCATCAGTACGCGCGTCAAAGAATCTTCCGAAACCCTGAAGAAACTCGATGTGGGCAACCTGTCGGCCGATGAGGTCAAGGAATACGACAACGCCGCCAAATCCCTTGGCGAGCAGATGGGCGTCAAGAACATCCCCGGCAAAGGCACCCCGGCTTCAAAATCCGAAATCGCCATCGCCTCCGGGCGCTCGTTCCTGCGTTTTATGGGCGGTGCCGGCCTGGACTTGACCGGCGGCGTGATGGACATCGTTTCCGGCGCGCGCAAACTGAAAAATGCCAAGACCGCACTGGAAAAAACTGACGCGGCCTTCACCCTGGGCGGTGGCGCGTCCGGCACCGGTATGGCGATCGCCAATACCATCGCGATGTTCGCCCCCAAAGGTGCTCACCTGGCTGGGAAACTGGCCGGTGATGTTGCCGCAACCGTGGTCCGCGGGCTCGCCATCGGCGCCCGCATTGCAGGGCCGGTTTTCGCCGTGGCCGGTGTGATCTTCGGGGTAGCAGGCACGCTGATTGCCGAAGCGGTCGAGCACGCCAAAATGCAAAAGCTCACCGATTCCCAAGGCAAGTTCTTCAAGGACCTCGCCGACGCCGGCGTGACCAAGGACGACTGGGGCGACAAGCTCGAATACGCGCGTTATGCCACGTACATGTACGGCGGCCGCGATACACCGGACGACAAATCGATGTTCGAGTACCAGTCGGATGAGTGGAAACACTTCAAGGAAACCGAAGACAAAAAAGGCAGCTCCCTGGCGCGTCTGGCGCCGTACCTGCACAAAGACAGCGACCCCGACAGCAAGAACCTGTGGGAGAAATTCCTGGCGGGCGGCACCAGCTCCAGCGGGCCGCACGGCAGTGAACGGCATACCGATGACTGGCGGCCGTGGGGCAGCACGGACATGGACACGGGCAAAAAGGAAAGGGCCTGATTTTATCCATTCAACGGTTACAGCCTGGACTGAACGGCAGGCTGTAACCGTTATACGCACCTAGCCTGCCAGCTCCCGCTCAATCTGCTCAATGCTTGGCAAACTTGTTTGCAGCTCTGCCGGTAACGATTCCACCAACTGATATTCCGCCACGCCGATCGGCCGGTTGTTGTCGCGCAATGCGTATTCAGCCACCACTTCATTTTTGCTCTTGCATAACAACAGGCCGATGGTGGGCCCGTCCTGCGGGTGTTTAAGCTTGGCATCCACTGCCGACAGGTAAAAACTCAGCTTGCCGAGGTGTTCAGGCTTGAATTTGCCTGTCTTGAGTTCGATCACTACGTAGCAGCGCAGCTTCAGGTGATAGAACAACAGGTCGACGAAGAACTCATCACCGCCAACATCCAACAACACCTGCTGGCCGACAAAGGCGAAACCGGCGCCCAATTCAAGCAGGAAGTCGGTGACGTGCTTGATTAACGCGTTTTCTATATCGCGCTCCTGTGCATCCAAAGCCAGGCTGAGGAAGTCGAAGCGATAAGGATCCTTGAGCGATTCGCGCGCCAGGTCGGATTGGGGTTTGGGCAAATGGTGTTCAAAATTGCTGACGGCCTTGCCACTGCGCTCCAGCAGGCGATGCTCGATTTGCATCACGAGGGTGTTACGTGACCAGTTGTGTTCAATTGCCTGGGCGATGTACCACCGGCGCGTTTCGGGGCCGGGGAGTTTGTCTAGAAGCACCACATTGTGGCCCCACGGCAATTGTGCAGCAGCCTGTTGCACAAATTCGGCATTCGGCCACGCCTCGGCAAAAGCGCGCATGTATTTGAGGTTGCGCGGCGAAAAGCCCTTCATCTTGGGGAAGGCCGCGCGCAAGTCTTGGGCAAGGCGATCAACCACCTTGCTGCCCCAACCCTGCGCGGCCTGACGGGTCAGAATATCGTGGCCGATCTGCCAGTAAAGCAGCACCAGTTCGCGGTTCACCGCCAGCGTCGCCCGCTGCTGGGCCGTATGGATGCGCAGTTTAAGGTCGCTCAGCCAGTCGCTGTAGCCCACAGGAAGCGTGATCAAGCCAATGGAGATTTCGCTCATGCCCGTTTCACTCTTGACTGGAGGGGCACAAGCTAGTCAGTGGTTTTTACTGTCACAAGGGGCTGCGAACGGTTCAGGAAGGGCCTTGCACAGATCACAGAAACGCCCTGCTGGCCTTTGCAAATCGGCGCATTGCGGCGCCGTGCCTTGACTCTCCCCTATACAGCACACCCTACCCTGAAAGGCCCACTTTCAGGCTTCGGCACCATGACTCAGCGCATCTTGCTCATTCTCGGCCACCCCTCCAGCACCAGTTTCTGCTCAGCCGTTGCTGACACCTACATTCACGCGGCGAAAATCGCCGGCCACGAGGTCCGCGTCCTGCGCCTGGGCGGACTGGCTTTCGACCCGGTCCTGCATAACGGCTACACCCAGCCCCAAGCCTTGGAGCCCGATTTGCTCAGCGCCCAAGCCGATATTCTCTGGGCGACTCATCTGGCGTGGGTTTTCCCGATCTGGTGGGGTGGCATCCCGGCATTGATGAAAGGCTTCATCGACCGCATTTTCCTACCCGGCTTTGCCTTCAAATACCGTAAGGGCAAGGCATTCCCGGATAAGCTGCTGCAGGGCCGCACCGCCCATTTATTGGTGACCCTGGACACGCCGCCATGGTATTACCGCTGGTTCTACCGCATGCCCGGCATTCATCAAATGCGCAGCACGACTCTGGCGTTTTGCGGCATCAAGCCGACCAAGACGTTGATGTTCGGCCCGTTGCTGGGCTCTAAACCGGCGCAACGGCAAAAGTGGCTGACCCACGCCGGCGGGTTATTTGGAAAAGGGAGTTTTCATGTACATCGGCAAAGCCGCGCAACTGTCGGGCACGACCATCAAGGCGATTCGTCACTATGAGGCGATTGGACTGCTGCCAGCGCCGCAGCGGGAGGGCCGTTATCGGGTCTATTCGGCGCAAAGCGTCGAACTGCTGACGTTGATCAAATGCGCCCAGCAGTTGGGGTTCAAGCTCAAGGAGTTGCAAGGGATCTTGCACGGGCATCAGGGTGATAGGTTGCCTTGGGAACGGGCAGACCAGGCCATCGCCAGCAAAAAGCAGGAACTGGCCGGGCAGATTGCCGGGTTGCAACGGATGCAGGCGCAGTTGTTGGCGTTTGAAGCGCAGCTCAACGACGCGCAGGGGCAGTGTTCGGGTGGGCGCTGAGCCGAATAAGAGGCGTAATCGGCTCTACAGAGGATGACTGACGCCCCACTCATTTGCCCAGAATCCGCATGTCTGCTAGTGTCGCGCCGGTTTACCGTCTACCGGAATAGCCGCCATGGCCCGCAAAAAAGTAGCACTCGATTTCGAACAATCCCTCGCCGACCTGCAAACCCTGGTCGAGCGTCTGGAGAACGGCGAGTTGTCGCTGGAAGACTCGCTGACGGCGTTTGAGCAAGGCATCGGCCTGACTCGCGACTGCCAGAGCGCGTTGGCGCAGGCGGAGCAGAAGGTCCAGGTGTTGCTGGAACGTGACGGGGAGTTGGCCGAAGAACCTTTCGATGCGGAACAGCCCGAATGATCGACGCGTATCAGGCCAGTAGCCAAGCCCGGGTGAATGCGGCGCTCGAGCCCTTGTTTGTTGCGCCAAGCCCCGAAATGAATCGCCTCTATGAGGCCATGCGCTACAGCGTGATGAATGGCGGCAAGCGCGTGCGCCCGCTGCTGGCGTACGCGGCGTGTGAAGCCCTGGGCGCCCCCGCCGAACAGGCCAATGGCGCGGCGTGTGCGGTGGAGCTGATTCACGCCTACTCCCTGGTGCATGACGATTTGCCGGCGATGGACGACGACGATTTGCGTCGCGGCCAGCCGACCACCCACAAAGCCTTTGATGAAGCCTATGCGATCCTGGCGGGTGACGGCTTGCAGAGCCTGGCGTTCAGCGCGTTGCTGGACCCGCGCTTGAACAGCGTCAACGCCCAGATCAGCCTGCGCATGGTGACGGCATTGGCCCTGGCCGCAGGCCCGGCCGGCATGGTCGGTGGGCAAGCAATCGACATGGGGTCGGTCAGCCTCAAGCTGGATCAACATGCCCTCGAACATATGCATCGCCACAAGACCGGCGCGCTGATCGAGGCCGCTGTGCACCTGGGCGCCCTGGCCAGTGGCCGTGCTGAAGCACCACAATTGGCGGCACTGCAGACCTATTCGCGGGCCGTCGGCCTGGCATTCCAGGTGCAGGACGACATTCTTGACGTAGAAAGTGACACCGCGACCCTGGGCAAACGCCAAGGGGCGGATGCCGCCCGCGATAAACCGACCTATCCGGCGCTGCTTGGCCTCGACGCGGCCAAGGCGTATGCCCTGGAACTGCGCGACCAGGCCCTGGATGCCCTGCGACCTTTCGACGCGGCGGCCGAGCCACTGCGTGACTTGGCGCGGTATATCGTCGAACGCCGCCACTGATAAGTGCGGCCATTGCAGCCGCATATCGGCCAAGTTCGGCGCTCTGCGTGGGCAGTTTGCACCGCTTGAGGTAAACTGCAGCCTCTTCTATACCTATAACGATTCGCCTGATGCCCACGACGTTTCAAGAGATTCCCCGCAAGCGCCCGTCCACGCCCCTGCTCGACCGTGCTGCCACGCCGGACGGCCTGCGTCGACTGGGTGAAGCCGAGCTGGAAACCCTGGCCGATGAGTTGCGCCTGGAATTGCTCTACACGGTCGGTCAGACCGGTGGGCATTTCGGTGCCGGCTTGGGCGTCATCGAGCTGACTATCGCCCTGCATTACGTGTTCGACACCCCGGATGACCGGTTGGTGTGGGACGTGGGCCATCAGGCGTATCCGCATAAAATCCTCACCGGCCGTCGCGAGCGCATGGGCACCCTGCGCCAGAAAGACGGCCTGGCTGCCTTCCCGCGCCGCTCCGAAAGCGAGTACGACACCTTCGGCGTCGGCCACTCCAGCACCTCCATCAGTGCAGCGCTGGGCATGGCGATTGCCGCCCGCCTGCAAGGCAGCGAGCGCAAAGCGATTGCGGTGATCGGGGATGGCGCGCTGACCGCCGGCATGGCGTTCGAGGCGCTGAACCATGCGCCGGAAGTGGACGCCAACATGCTGGTGATCCTCAACGACAACGACATGTCGATTTCGCGCAATGTCGGTGGCCTGTCGAATTACCTGGCAAAAATTCTTTCCAGCCGCACCTACGCCAGCATGCGCGAAGGCAGCAAGAAAGTGCTCTCGCGCCTGCCTGGCGCGTGGGAAATTGCCCGCCGTACCGAAGAATATGCCAAGGGCATGCTGGTGCCCGGCACGCTGTTCGAAGAGCTGGGCTGGAACTACATCGGCCCGATCGACGGCCATGACCTGCCCACCCTGATCGCCACGCTGCGCAACATGCGTGACCTCAAGGGCCCGCAGTTCCTGCATATCGTCACCAAAAAAGGCAAAGGCTTCGCCCCGGCGGAAGTCGACCCGATTGGTTACCACGCGATCACCAAGCTCGAACCTGTGGACGCCCCCGCCGCCGCGCCGAAAAAAGCCAGCGGGCCGAAGTATTCCGGTGTGTTTGGCGAATGGCTGTGCGACATGGCTGCCGCCGACCCGCGCCTGGTGGGCGTTACCCCGGCGATGAAGGAAGGCTCCGACCTGGTGGCGTTCAGCGAGCGTTTCCCGCTGCGCTATTTCGACGTGGCGATTGCCGAGCAGCACGCGGTGACGTTCGCTGCCGGCATGGCCTGCGAAGGCGCCAAGCCGGTCGTGGCGATCTACTCGACCTTCCTGCAGCGCGGTTATGACCAGTTGGTGCATGACGTGGCGGTGCAGAACCTCGACGTGCTGTTCGCCATCGACCGCGCCGGTCTGGTCGGCGAAGACGGCCCGACACACGCCGGCAGCTTCGACTTGTCCTACTTGCGCTGCATCCCCGGCATGCTGGTGATGACGCCGAGCGACGAGAACGAACTGCGCAAGATGCTCAGCACCGGCCACCTGTACAACGGCCCGGCCGCTGTACGTTACCCGCGCGGTAATGGCCCGAATGCAGTGATCGAGAAAGACCTTGAGCCGATTGAAATCGGCAAGGGCATCGTACGTCGCCAAGGCAGCAAAACGGCGTTCCTGGTGTTCGGCGTGCAATTGGCCGAGGCGCTGAAAGTCGCCGAGAAGATTGACGCTACCGTGGTCGACATGCGCTTCGTCAAACCGCTGGACGAAGCCCTTGTGCGCGACATCGCCGCCAGCCATGAGCTGCTGGTGACGGTTGAAGAAAACGCCATCATGGGCGGCGCCGGTGCGGCGGTCAGTGAGTTCCTGGCGCGGGAGAACATCCTCAAGTCGGTGCTGCACCTGGGCTTGCCGGATGTGTACGTTGAACACGCCAAGCCGGCGCAGATGCTCGCGGAGTGCGGGCTGGATGAAGCCGGGATTGAGGCGTCGGTGCGCGAGCGCATGGCACTGCTGGGTCTGTAACACAATCGCCCGGGAGAAACCGGGGCTAAATGTGGGAGCGGGCTTGCTCGCGAATGCGGAGTATCAGTCAACCAAAATGTTGAATGAGCCACGGTATTCGCGAGCAAGCCCGCTCCCACATTGGTTTTATGCCATTTTCAAAATGCTATGGACAGCCCATGAACCGCCTTCGCTTTGCCCTGCCCTTGCTGCTGCTCCCCGCCCCCGACCTGCTGGCCGATTCGTTCGAGCGCGACGACGCGCTGAAACTCCCCGATGTGGTCATCAGCGCCAACCGCCAGGTACAGGCGCGCAACGACAGCAGCGCCGCCAACACGGTGTTCACCCGCGACGACATCGACCGCCTGCAACCCACCAGCGTGACCGACCTGCTCAGCCGCGTACCCGGCGTCCAAGTGGCGCCCACCGGTGGCCGCGGCAGTTTGCCGGGGATCTTCATTCGCGGCACCAAGGCCGCACAAAGCCTGGTGCTGGTCGACGGCCAGCGCATCGCTAATACCACCTCCGGCGACAGCGGCCTGCAATACCTGAACGTCGACCAGATTGAACGCGTGGAAGTACTGCGCGGCTCGCGCTCGGTGATCTACGGCAGCGATGCGATTGGCGGAGTGATCCAGATATTTACCCGACGCAATGCCGAACAGGGCCTGCAGCCCCGCGTGAAACTCGGGTTTGGCAGCCGCCAGACCTGGGAACGCAGCCTTGGCCTTTCCGGCGGGGATGAGCACACGCGTTTCAACTTGGGCGCGAGCCTGGATGACACGGCGGGGATCAACGCCACGCACGAGTCGTTTCCCAGCGATGGCGACCATGATGCCTACCGCAACCAATCCGTCAGCCTGAACCTCAGCCATGCGTTCAGCGATGAGCTGGAAGTGGGCTTTAACCTATTGGATAACCGCGGCAAGTCGGAATACGACAACAGTTTCGGTCGCTACGACGCCGCGACTCAGCAGACGGTCGGGCAAAAGCCCTACACCGACTACGCCGTCAGCAGCGCCAGCGGTTATGTCGACGCCAGGCTCAACGAACACTGGCAATCGCGCCTGGAGCTGGGCCACAGCGAAAACCGTGATACCAAGCGCGATAAGCTCAGTGACGATTTCAGCGTGTTCAATACCTATCGCGACTCGGTCAACTGGCAGAACGATCTGACGCTCAACGACCAGAACAGCCTGATTCTCGGCGGCGACTGGTACGAAGATCGCTTCCACGGCTCCAGCACCTTTACCGAAAACAGCCGCTGGAACCGCGCCGCCTTTGTGCAGCACCGCTTCCACGGCGAGTGGTTCTCCACCGAACTGGGCCTGCGCCGCGACCAGAACCAGCAATTCGGCGGCCAAAACAGTTGGAGCGGCACCCTCACCGTGCCGATCAACCCCGACAATGACGTGCTGCTGAGCTACAGCGAAGGCTTCCGCGCGCCGACCTTCAACGACCTTTATTACCCGCTGACACAGTACAGCAACCCCAACCTGCAGCCCGAGACTTCAAAGAGCTACGAGCTGCAATGGCGCAGCCAGTTGAGTGAGAGCACGCGCCTGGAAGCCTCGCTGTATCGCACCGACTTAAGCGACGCGATTGTTCTGGACAGCAACAGCAAGCCACAGAATGTGGCGTCGGCGCGTATCAACGGCTTTGAAGCCGCGCTCAAGCAGGAACTGTTCGGCTGGCAGGGCAATTTGGGCGTCGCGTTCATCGACCCGCGCGACCGCGATACCGGCCACACCCTGGCACGCCGTGCGCGGCGCACCTTGAGCCTGGATCTGGACCGGCAATTCGATAAGTTGAGCGTAGGCGCCAGTTGGCAAGCCATCAGCAGCAGCTATGACGCTGAAGACAATCGCCAGCGCCTCGGCGGTTATGCCTTGCTGGGGCTGCGCAGCAGTTGGGCAGTCACTCATGAAGTCAGCGTTTCGCTGAAGGTCGACAACCTGTTGGATCGCCAATACGCGCGTGCGCGCTACAGCTACAACGCTCCCGACTTCTCCAACAACCAGGACTACCGCGAAGAAGGCCAGACCTGGATGCTGGGCCTGACGTGGACGCCACAGTTGTAGGGCGGCCACTTAGTAAATCTGGCGGGCAGGCTCGTTGGAGTTCAGATACCCGGCCTTGATTGCCTCGGCGCAGTTTATGAACCCGTAGGCGTTAACCGCTCCGGTATCGGTAAACCCGATGTATAGGTCCTTTTTCTTGCCTTTGTTTTCAAGCACATAGTCATAGCACTGTGAGCTGCCATTACGAACCTGAGTGATGCCCTGGGGTTGTTGGATCGCAAGAATGCCCTGCTTAGTGGCCCCGCGCTCGGCGGCTTTGGCTGCCACGGGGTGGGCACTGAAATTCATCAACGTCGAGATACCTTCCAGTGTGTTGCAGCCGGTCAGCAACATGGCGGCAGAAATACCAATGATCAAACGGCGCATGGCCACCTCCTGTATGTGAACAATTGCCATGCAATACGCATCGCGAGCGGCAGAGTAAAACCCTGCCGCTGGAATCACCCCGCGGACGCATCTTAATAACAGGTAGGAAAACACTGAGCCTTGACGCTAGCGCTGTGGAGCAATTAACTCGCAGAGCTTCGCCACTGCTTCGACCATCTGGCCGCTGGGTCGCTCCAGGCCTTTGTCGGGAACCACCACCAAACGCCCGTGCGCCACAGCCGCTAGGTGCGGCCAGGCTTTCCAGGCATCGACCTGGGCCTGGTCACCTGCCAGGATCATTTCGGGATCACGCTGCAACACCGACTCGATGCTGACCTGCGGCGCGGGCAGCTTCAGGTCATCGAACACATTGCGCGCGCCGCACACACTCAGCGCATCGCTAATGATCTGCCCACCGCCCACGGTGTACAGCGGCTGGTTCCACACCTGATAAAACACCCGTAACGGCTCGGCACGCTGGTAGCGTTGACGCAGTTCGGCCAGGCGCTGGCGTAGCTGTGCGGCCAGTTGCCGGCCAGCGTTGGCGCGACCCAATTGCTCGGCGATGCTCTGAACCTGGGTGGTCAGCTGTTCGAGGCTATGGGGTTCGGCGACATACACGGGGATGTTCAGGCGCTGTAATTGCTCACGTTGCGCCGGGCCGACACTGCCGGGCCACAGCAGAATCAAATCGGGCTTGAGGCTGAGCAGGCGCTCCATGTTCAGTTGCCCGTACTGCCCAACCGACGGCACTTGCGCCAATGCCGCTGGGCGCTCGCCACCGTCGAGCACGCCCACCAGCAGGTCGGCGGCGCCCAGTTCAACCACGATTTCAGAGAGAGAAGGCGCCAGGCTGACCACGCGCTCGACCGCCATCGCCTGGGCACTGAATGCCAGCAGCATAACCGCCAGCCAATGGCGCCTCATCCCAGTTGACGGGGGATGCGGTAGAGGTAAAACAGCACCAGGGTCGACAGCGCCAGCAAAAACAGCGGCACCGCTTCCAGGCCAACGAACACTGCCAGCGCACCGATCCAGGCCGGAACGGCGGCAACCAGCAGAGCGGTGCGACGACGGGCCGCGAGGGTAATCCAGGCAGCCGGTTCTTCAGGCGTATCGAGGGCTTTTGCGGTGGCGATCAGCGCGTGTTTATAGCCATGAAAATAACGCAGGCTCAGAAACATCGAGGCCACACCGGCGATAAAGAACGGCATGGCCAGCACGGGAAGCAGGGATTGGGCCTGGCCAAACACCAGGTTGAGCACGAACAGCGGGAGCAGTGCCAGGGCCAGGTACTGCCACCAGTTAAAGGACAGTCGCCGTTTCACCTGGCCACGGGTCACGCGCGGTCGACCTCGCCCTGATGCTCGTTGCCCATCATGTGGTCGAGCTTGCTGGCTTTGGTCGCCAGGTAGAGTTTGTTGTGCGGGTTTTGCCCGGTGTGCAGCGGCACGCGCTCGGCCACGGTGATGCCCATCTCGGTCAAGGCTTTGACCTTGCGCGGGTTGTTGGTCATCAGGCGCAGGGATTTCACCCCCAGATGCTCAAGCATCGGCAGGCAGATCGCGTAGTCGCGCTGGTCGGCGGCAAAGCCCAGGCGCTCGTTGGCTTCAACGGTGTCGGCACCGCCGTCTTGCAGTTCGTAGGCGCGGATCTTGTTCATCAAGCCAATGCCACGGCCTTCCTGACGCAAGTACAGCAACACGCCACGGCCTTCACGGGCGATGGCGCGCATAGCGGCTTCCAGTTGCGAACCGCAGTCGCAGCGCTGGCTGAACAGCGCGTCGCCGGTCAGGCACTCGGAGTGCACGCGGCCCAGTACCGGCGCGCCGTCGGCGATGTCACCCAGGCTGAGCACGACGTGCTCGCGGCCGGTGGCCTCTTCGAGAAAGCCGTTCATGGTGAACGTGGCAAAAGGGGTAGGCAGCTTGGAAGCGGCGACGAAAACGACGGGCACCGTGTGCTCCTGATTTCAGATTTCACAGAGGGCGTCATTGTAACAGCAGGTTCCTACAGACGCTTAAGCTGAATTATCGCTGATAAAGATCAATAGGTTCGATTGGCCTTCATCCCGGTTCTATGCAGGTCAGAACGGATACGGCTGTTTCCAGCGCTCGAAAATCGGTTTCAGTTCGCCGCTCTTTACCAGTGCGGGCAAACGCTGGTCATACACCGTCATCAACGCCCGCCCGCGCTCGGTGTCGGCGAAGCCTATGTAGAGCGGCAGTTCGGCGATGTGGGTGAGCTTGAATTGCGCCGCGTCATCCGCCTGGCTGAGCACATACTTGGCCTCGGTGAGGGCGTCGATGTAGAGGTCTGCGCGGGCATGCTGCAGCATGGGCAGGATGCCGTCGCGGCGTTCGATCTGGTTGAAGCGGTGCACGTTCGGCAAGTATTCCTCGTACTTGTAGCCGCGTACCCAGGCCAGGCGGTAATTGCCCAGCGTGGCGATGCTGGGTGTTGGCGTGGTTGCCAGGCTGAGGGCGTAGATATGATCGGCGTCGAAATTCCAGTGTGGGTACAACACGCCACTGGCTTCATCACGATAGGCGCCGACCCAGCCGTCTACCTCGCCGCGCTGGGCCAGGCCGACCGAGCGGGTGTAGGGCACGCTGCGGATTTGCACGGTAATGCCCGCCGGCTCGAAGACCTGACGCAAGACATCCCAGGCCAGGCCGCTGCCATCCTTGTTGGTGTAGTCGTTCCATTCCTCACTGGCCAGCATGATCTTGCCAGGCACCGGGGCGTCCTCCGCCTGCACCAGAGCCGCGACGGCACACAGCAGAATCAGCAGCCAGCGGCGCACATCCATGGTGACAACCTCCTACACCGAGATAACCGTATAGAGGGTAGCGCAGGTGGCGGGCTTACGGCGTTTCGCGAAAATGCTGATAGCCGCGCACGGCCGGGGTGATGTCTTGGCCCTTGGCGTCAAGCAAGGTGACGCCCTGCCCGGCCTCAACTCGGCCGATCACGTGGATCGGCCAGCCACTGGCCAACAAAGGCGCAAGCTCAGCGGGCGGCAGGGTAAACGCCAGTACGTAGTCGTCGCCCCCACTCAACGCGGCGACTCGCGCCTCGTCATCGCCGACAAACGCCAGCAGAGCCCTGGATAACGGCAGGCGCTGGAGCTCGATCAACAGGCTGACAGCCGACGCCTTGGCGATATGCCCACAATCGGCTAATAGCCCGTCGGAGATATCCATGGCAGACGTAGCCTTGCCCCGCAGTGCCAGGCCCAACGCCAATTGTGGTTGTGGCGACCAGTAATGCGCCAGCAGCGGCTCGGCGATGGCGGCGTCAGCCGTGCGTTGCCCCAACACTAGCGGCAAAGCGCCGGCAGCATTGCCCAACTCACCGCCTACGCACAGCAAGTCACCGGGTTGCGCGCCGCTGCGCGTCAACGCCTGCCCGGCTGGCACACGGCCAAACACGGTCAGGGTCAGGCTCAGCGGCCCACGCGTGGTGTCGCCGCCCACCAGGCCCACGCCGCAGCTTTGCGCCATGGCGTTCAAACCCTGGGCATAGCGTTGCAGCCAATCGGCATCGACGGTCGGCGTGGTCAGGGCAAGGGTAAAGGCAAGAGGATGGGCGCCCATGGCGGCCAGGTCGCTGACTGCCACGGCCAACGAGCGCTGGCCGAGCAGGAACGGGTCACACGGGTCGGCAAAGTGCACGCCGGCCACTAAGGTATCGGTGGAGATTGCCAGCTGCTCCCCGGCGGGGAGCGCCAGCAGGGCACAGTCGTCGCCGATCCCAAGAGCAATGCCTTCGCCGCCCTGCGCACAGGGCGCGGCAGCGAAGTAGTTGCGGATCAGCTCGAACTCACCCATTCAGGACTCAAGCGCAGATTAGCGCTTGTGTTCCTTCACTTCGGCTTCACGCAGGCGCGGGGCCAGCTTGTCGAGCACGCCATTGACGAACTTGTGGCCGTCGGTCGAACCGTAGACTTTCGCCAGCTCGATACCTTCGTTGATCACCACGCGGTACGGTACGTCGACGCGCTTGAGCAGTTCCCAGGTGGACAGGCGCAGTACGCACAGTTCAACCGGGTCGAGTTCTTCGATGGTCAGGTCCAGGCATGGGGCCAGGGCCGTGTCGATCTCGGTCAGGTTGGCATGCACACCGTGCAGGATGTCGTGGAAGTAGCTCTGGTCGGCGAAGGTGAAGTCGTTATCGACGCGGAACTGCGCTTCGATTTCGTTCAGCGAAGCGTTGGCCATCAAGCGCTGGTACAGCGCCTGGGTCGCGAGTTGACGCGCCTTACGACGTTTTTCGCTTTTGGACGGCTTGCCGGCATCCGCAGGGCGTGGGTCCTGGGGGTTGAACTGATCGCTCTCGTCGGAAATCACTTGGCCTCCAACTGCGACAGCAGGCTGACCATTTCCAGCGCGGACAAGGCAGCTTCAGCGCCTTTGTTGCCGGCTTTGGTGCCGGAACGCTCGATGGCTTGTTCGATGGAATCTACGGTCAGTACGCCGAAGGCAACCGGCACGCCGAACTCCATGGACACCTGGGCCAGGCCCTTGGTGCATTCGCCAGCCACGTATTCGAAGTGCGGGGTGCCGCCACGAATAACTGCGCCCAGGGCGATAATTGCCGCGTATTCACCCTGTTGAGCAACTTTTTGCGCAACCAGTGGAATTTCGAAGGCGCCAGGGGCACGGATAATGGTGATATCGCTCTCGCTCACACCGTGGCGAACCAGGGCGTCAACGGCACCGCTCACCAGGCTTTCAACCACGAAGCTGTTGAAGCGGCCAACCACCAGGGCATAGCGGCCTTTGGGGGCGATGAAGGTACCTTCGATGGTCTTCAGGGTCATTCGACAAATCTCTTAAAGAGCCGGGACGCGAAAAGTGCGTCCCTCAGTGATGATTTAACCGCGAACAAGGGGCAAAAACAGCCGGCCTTTATTCGGAGGGCACGTATTCTACAACTTCCAGGTCGAAACCGGATATCGCATTAAATTTCATTGGCGCGCTCATCAGGCGCATTTTGCGCACACCGAGGTCGCGCAGGATCTGCGAACCGGCACCGACAATGCTGTAGGTGGTCGGTTTTTTCACCGGCGTGTGGTCGGCGGTTTCGCGGATATGCGCCAGCAATACATCGCCATCCAACGGGTGACCGAGCAACAGCACCACACCGCTGCCGGCCTCGGAGACCGCAGCCATGGCGGCCCGCAGGCTCCAGCGGCCAGGTTGCTTGACCATCAGCAGGTCGCGCAGCGGGTCCATGTTGTGCACGCGCACCAGGGTCGGCTCTTCGGCGCAAATGTTCCCCAATGTCAGGGCCATGTGCACGTCGCCTTCCACTGAATCACGGTAGGTCACCAAATTGAATTGGCCCAGTTCGCTGTCCAGCGGCTGCTCGGCAATCCGCTGAACGGTACGTTCGTGGATCATGCGGTAGTGAATCAGGTCGGCAATGGTGCCGATCTTGAGGTTGTGCTCGGCGGCAAAGGCTTCAAGTTCAGTACGACGGGCCATGGTGCCGTCGTCGTTCATCACTTCGCAGATCACGCCACTCGGCTCGAAACCGGCCATGCGCGCCAGGTCGCAGGCGGCTTCGGTGTGGCCGGCACGCGCGAGGGTGCCGCCCGGTTGGGCCATCAGCGGGAAGATGTGGCCCGGGCTGACAATATCTTCGGCCTTGGCGTCTTTGGCGGCGGCGGCTTGCACCGTGCGTGCGCGGTCTGCGGCAGAAATGCCGGTGGTGACGCCGGTGGTTGCTTCAATGGACACGGTGAACTTGGTGCCGAAACCCGAGCCGTTGCGCGGCGCCATCAACGGCAGCTTGAGCAGTTCGCAGCGCTCGCGGCTCATGGGCATGCAGATCAGCCCACGGGCGTGCTTGGCCATGAAGTTGATGTGCTCGGCCTTGCAGGCCTCGGCGGCCATGATGATGTCGCCTTCGTTCTCGCGGTCTTCGTCATCCATCAGGATGACCATCTTGCCTTGGCGGATGTCTTCAACCAGTTCTTCGATGCTATTGAGCGCCACGCGGCACCCCCTTGGTCAGGATTTAAGGTAGCCGTTAGCGGCCAAAAAACTTTCGGTGATGTTCCCGGCAGTAGGCTCTGCGGCCTTATCGCCCAACAACAGGCGCTCCAGGTAACGGGCAAGCAAGTCGACTTCCAGGTTCACCCGGCGACCCGGCTGGTAAGAAGCCATGATGGTTTCGCTGAGGGTGTGGGGAATGATGGTCAGTTCAAATTCGGCGCCGTTCACGGCGTTCACGGTCAGGCTGGTGCCGTCGACAGTGATCGAGCCTTTGTGGGCGATGTACTTGGCCAGCTCTTTGGGCGCGCGGATACGAAATTCCACGGCACGCGCATTTTCGCTGCGGGCGACCACTTCGCCGACGCCGTCGACGTGGCCGCTGACCAAATGGCCGCCCAGGCGGGTGGTCGGGGTCAGGGCTTTTTCCAGGTTGACCGGGCTGCCGGCCTTGAGGTCGTTCATCGCGGTGCAGTCCAGGGTTTCCCGGCTGACGTCGGCGGCAAAGCCGTTGCCCGGCAGCTCGATGACGGTCAGGCACACGCCGCTGACGGCGATGCTGTCGCCCAGCTTGACGTCGCCGAGGTCGAGCTTGCCGGTTTCAACCAGCAGCCGTACGTCGCCGCCTTTAGGGGTCATGGCGCGGATGCTGCCGATGGATTCGATAATGCCGGTGAACATGGCCTTCTCCTGGAAAACGGGACGGGCACTTGAGCGCCCGGTCAGAATTATACGCTCGCTGGTGGTAGCGGGATGGCAGTGACTCGCCAGTCGTCGCCCACAGCGCGCATTTCAGTGATCTTAAGTTGGGGGGCGTCGGCCAGTTTCTCAAGCGGCCAATCCAGCAAAGGCCGGGCGGCGGAGCCGAGGAATTTGCCGGCAACGAATATGACGTATTCGTCGACCAAGCCCTGCTGGGCAAACGCACCCGCCAGGCTCGGGCCGGCTTCCACCAACACGTCGTTGACGCCACGGGCCGCCAGGGCAACCAACGCCGAGCGCAGGTCGACCTGGCCGTCAACGCCCGGCACAACCAGGCATTCGGGGCCACGCGGAAACTGGTTTTCCGGCGTCACGCAGGTGATCACCAACGCCGGGCCGGCCTTGAAGAAGGGCGCGTTGAGCGGCACCCGCAGGCGGCCGTCGATCAATACGCGCAACGGCGGGCGCGACATGGCGAGGGCCGTGGTGGCTTCATCCAGGCCCAATTCGGCGGCGCGCACGGTCAAGCGGGCGCCGTCGGCCAAGACCGTGTCAGCGCCGGTCAACACCACACTGGCCTCGGCGCGCAGGCGCTGCACGGCGGCGCGGGCAGCCGGGCCGGTGATCCATTGGCTTTCGCCGCTGGCCATCGCCGTGCGGCCGTCCAGGCTCATCGCCAGCTTGACCCGCACAAAGGGCAGGCCGTGTTCCATGCGCTTGAGGAAACCCGGGTTGAGCGCGCGCGCTTCCTTTTCCAGCACGCCGCTGTGGGTTTCGATACCGGCCTGCGCCAGACGCTGCAAGCCACGCCCGGCCACTTCCGGGTTCGGGTCCTGCATGCCGGCGACGACCCGCGCCACACCAGCCGTGACCAGTGCATCAGCACACGGCGGCGTGCGCCCGTGGTGGCTGCACGGTTCGAGGGTCACGTACACCGTGGCGCCACGCGCCTTGTCGCCAGCGGCGCGCAAGGCGTTTGGCTCGGCATGCGGCTCGCCGGTGCGTTCGTGCCAGCCTTCGCCGACAATCTGCCCATCGCGCACGATCACACAGCCCACACGCGGATTCGGGTGGGTGGTGTACACGCCCTTGCGCGCCAATTCGAGGGCACGGGCCATGTAATGGGCGTCGAGGACGGCTTGTTCAGCAGAAGGTGGGTTCATTTCTTGACCGGCTCACGGGCCAGGCGGTCGATCTCTTCGCGGAACTCATTGAGGTCCTGGAAGCGTCGATACACCGAGGCGAAACGGATATAGGCGACTTCGTCGAGCTTTTGCAGCTCGCCCATCACCAGTTCTCCAACCACCAGGCTCTTGACCTCGCGCTCGCCGGTGGCACGCAGCTTGTGCTTGATATGCACCAGCGCCGCCTCCAGCCGCTCGACACTCACCGGGCGTTTTTCCAGGGCGCGCTGCATACCGGCGCGCAGTTTGTCTTCGTCGAAAGGCTGGCGGCTGCCGTCGGACTTGATCAGACGTGGCAATACCAGTTCGGCGGTTTCGAAGGTGGTGAAACGTTCACCGCAGCCAGAGGCCAGGCATTCGCGCCGGCGACGTACCTGGTCGCCCTCGGCGACCAGACGCGAGTCAATGACCTTGGTGTCGTTGGCACCGCAGAAGGGACAGTGCATGGTGGCAGGCAACAAAAAAAGGGAGGGCCATGGTAGCGCATCCCCGTGGCAAGACAAGCCATAGCCTTTACGGTATATAGGCTGACTATTATGTTTCTGAATCTTCAAGCCACGGATTTTGCCCTTTCTGGAGCCGTACATGCAGTTACGACCACTTGTTTTACTCGCCCTGTTCAGTGTTCTGGTCGCCTGCAGCAGCGAAGCCCCCAAGCCTTCGGCGCCTCAACCAACGCCCGCCCAAGAGAAAAAAGTCCCAGGCATCGAAGACCTCGGGCCATTGCCGGCTTACCAGCGTGAAATCAACGGCACCCTCAACGGGGTGCCGGCCAACGCTGAAGTCGAACTGGCCCTGCTGGTGATCGACGAGCGCAACCGCCCGCAACAACTGCTCGCCAGCAGCGTGCTGACCGGCAACGGCAAGCCACTGGCCTTCCGTCTGCGCTTCAACCCGGAAGCCTTCCCCGCCGGTGCGCGGGTTGAACTGCGCGGCCGCGCCAGCCAGTCCGGCCAGTTGATCCTGCACCTGCCCGCCGTGCAAATCACCCAGGCGATCACCCAAACCACCGGCCCCCTGCAACTCGTCAAGGCACCATGACGCCACCGCTGGACCTGCAACGCGCCCTGAGCGAGCTGATCGGCGACGCGCAACTGGTGCCCTGCCCGCTGCCGGGCACCGAGCTGTCGTTGTGGCTGCTGGACGCGGACAACATGGACCGCGCCTTCAGCCCCGAGGAAACCCGGCGCATCCTGCATGAACCGCCGTACTGGAGTTTTTGCTGGGCCAGCGGCCTGGCGCTGGCGCGCTACCTGGTGGCGCACCCCGAATGGGTCGCCGGCAAGCGCGTGCTGGATTTTGGCGCCGGTTCCGGCGTGGCCGGGATTGCCGCTGTCAAAGCAGGCGCGCTGGAAGTGGTGGCCTGCGACCTCGACCCGCTGGCGCTGGCTGCCTGCCGGGCGAACGCCGAACTCAACGGTGTGGCGCTGAATTATTCAGCCGACTTTTTCGCCGAAGCCGACCGCTTCGACCTGATCCTGGTGGCCGACGTGCTCTACGACCGCGCCAACCTGCCGCTGCTCGATCACTTCCTCACCCGCGGCCGCGAAGCCTTGGTGGCGGACTCGCGCGTACGCGACTTTCAGCACCCGGCTTATCAGCGCCTGGGCATCCTCGACGCGCTGACGTTGCCGGATTTGGCTGAGCCTTGGGAGTTTCGGAAGGTGAGCCTGTACCATTCGCGGCGCTAGCCCTACGCGTTACAAATTTCCGGCAATAGATTGGCTGAGACAGGTGATGGCAGGGCATGGAAAATGCCGTTCCTTCGCACGCGGCCTGGACAATCGACCTGCATGCCTTTCAAGACAATTTCACTTATAGCTGGCCCATCAAACGCCTTGCAAAAAGCCTGGCATCTGCCTAACCTTTTGCGCAATACACCCGCCATGCCTCTGGTTACGTCAGTAATCAAGCACAAATTGTGCGGGTTTTTTATGCCCGGTACTTTTTGGGTATGAGGTCATTCAGCAAACCTGCTATCGACGTTCCTGCTCAACTGGAACTGCTCAAGTTGCGCGGACTGATTATTCACGATCAGCCCCGCGCTGAGTGTTTCTTGCAATCCGTCAGCTTCTTTCGACTCAGCCCTTATATGCGGCCTTTCCAACAGTCGGAAGATATCGGCCATCACTTTCGTAACGGCAGCCAGTTTCGTCAATTGACCCGCCTCTACGACTTTGATCGGCAACTTCGTCTACTCACGATGGATGCCATTGAGCGAGTTGAAATAGCATCACGCGCAGTCATCAGCAACCACATGGGGCCGGCCCATGGCAGTCACTGGTATATCAACCCAGGCATGTTTCACCCTACGTTTGATCACCAACGCTTACTGACAGCGCTGTCCAACAAACAAGCCACCGCAATGCGTGACTACCAGCGCGATTGCGAGCGCATCGATAGATCCCATGCCAGCGAAAAGAGAAAAAATCTTCTTAAACGCCAAAGGGCGAAAGAAAGCTACGCCCGCCACTACCCCGTGACTTACGCCCACCCGACCCTGATGCCAGGCTGGGCGATGCTGGAAGAACTGACGCTGGGTGACCTCTCCCACCTGTACAAAGGTTTGGCCAGGGACGCCGACAAGAAGGCCATTGCCAAGCGCCTGATGCTCCCGGCGCCACTCATGCAGTCCTGGCTTCACACACTGACCACCATCCGAAACATTTGCGCTCATCATTCGCGAATGTGGAACCGCGAATTGGGGATTCGTCCCGAGCTACCGAAGAAAGCCAGTTTTCTGTGGCCGGAGTATCTATCTCAACAAGGGGCGCATAGCCGAATATTCTCGGCACTCTGCATTCTGAATCACCTGATGCATCAGGTGAGCCCGCACACGGCATGGGGCCATAGTTTGCGCCAGCTGATCGGCGAGTTCCCCGACGTCAGCCTGAAGGCGATGGGGTTTCCTCCTGACTGGTATCAGGACCCGTTTTGGCACTCGCCCCGCGCCTGAATGCCGTGCTGCTTCCGGTCAACCTCGCCAGCCCTTATAGTTGCTCCATTCCCGCTTTATTCGAGACGCCCCATGAGTGAGCCCACGCCGTACATCTTCGATGTCACCACTGCCAACTTCGACCAGGCGGTGATTCAGAACTCTTTCGAAAAACCCGTGCTGGTGGACTTCTGGGCCGAGTGGTGCGCACCGTGCAAGGCGTTGATGCCGCTGCTGGCGCAGATTGCCGAGAGTTACCAGGGCGAGTTGCTGCTGGCCAAGGTCGATTGCGAAGCCGAGCAGGATATCGTTGCGCGTTTTGGCATTCGCAGCTTGCCGACCGTGGTGCTGTTCAAGGATGGCCAGCCGGTGGACGGGTTTGCCGGGGCGCAGCCGGAGTCGGCGGTGCGGGCGATGCTGGAGCCGCATGTGCAGATGCCTCCACCGGCCGCGGCTGACCCGCTGGAACAGGCTCAGGCGCTGTTCAACGAAGGACGTATCAGCGACGCCGAAGCAGTGCTGATCGCGCTGCTGGGCGAAGACAACACCAACGCCGGCGCGCTGATTCTGTATGCGCGCTGCCTGGCCGAACGCGGTGAATTGGGCGAAGCCCAAACCGTTCTCGACGCGGTAAAAAGCGACGATCACAAAGCCGCCCTCGCCGGGGCCAAGGCGCAAATCACTTTCCTGCGCCAGGCTGCCGACCTGCCCGACGCCGCCGACTTGAAAAGCCGACTCGCGCAAAACCCGCAGGACGATGAAGCGGCCTATCAGTTGGCCATTCAGCAACTGGCGCGCCAGCAATACGATGCGGCGCTGGAAGGCTTGCTCAAGTTGTTTATCCGCAACCGCAGCTACAGCGAAGGCCTGCCGCACAAGACCTTGCTGCAGGTGTTCGAGCTGCTCGGCAATGACCATCCGCTGGTCACCGTATACCGCCGCAAGTTGTTCGCCGCGCTGTATTAATCGCCGACCCAGCTGTACAGCGGCGTATCCCCGCCGCTGGCCACTTTCACGTTAGCGCTATGGCGCAGGCGCACCAGCAGGCGTTTGCCGGAAGCGGCATCGCCGGCCAGGCCTTCCAATTGATCGAGCAACTCAAGCCCGTTGAGTTGCCCGGCCTTGCGCAGCAGGTCCTGGGCGTTCTGCCATAGATCATCGTTCTGTTTGACTGGCGCCGCAGCCGGCGCGCTCGGCGTTGGCGGCGCCTGCAAGTGCGCGCCCAACCGCGCCCAATCGCCGTCGTCCAGCTCCAGGGTCAAGTCCACCGGCACGTCGCCGACGGTTCCACGAATTCGCACCATCGTCCTTACTCCTGCACTTTTCTGACCGGCATGCTCCCACGCGGCTTGCGCAACGCCAAGCGGGCGGTCAAACTCTGGCACTATTGTTATAAGATCACATAACAAAACTTTCATGTTCTGGAGCCTTCTCATGCGCCGTCTGCTGCTTGCTTTGCCGTTTGCCCTGTTGCCGCTGGCTATCGCCCACGCTGGCGATGAGCACGATCATGAGCATGAACACGCCAGCCTCGGCGCTCATGAACACGGCGTCGGCCGCCTCAACGCGGTACTCGACGGCCAGGCGCTTGAGCTGGAATTCGACAGCCCTGCCATGAACCTCGTGGGTTTTGAACACCAGGCCACGACGCCTGCCGACAAAGCCAAAGTCGCCGCCGCCCGCAAGCAGTTGGAAAACCCGCTGGCCCTGTTCAACCTGCCCAAGTCTGCCGGTTGCGTGATCAGCACCCAGGAACTCAACAGCCCGTTGTTCGGCGACAAGCCGGAAGCCGATCATGACGACGACGATGACGCCCACGCCACCGACGGCAAAGGCGCGGCGGCCCACGAACATCATCACGATCACAGCGAAATCCACGCTCACTACCAATTCACCTGCGCCACGCCGACGGCCTTGAGCAACCTCGACCTGACTCAAGTGTTCAAAACCTTCCCCGCCACCCAGAAAATTCAAGTACAACTGATCGGCCCAAGCGGTCAGCAAGGTGTTGAAGCGACGGCCACCGCAGCCACCCTGAAATTCTGATTTCCTATGACCCAAGCACTGATTGAACTGTCTGACCTGGGCTTCAACTGGCCCGGCCACCCACAGTTGCTGGACATCCCCGCGTTCCGCCTGGAAGCCGGGGAAACCCTGTTTCTCAAAGGCCCGAGCGGCAGTGGCAAAACCACCCTGCTCGGTTTGCTCGGCGGCGTGCAGAAACCCAGCCAGGGCAGCATTCGCCTGCTCGGCCAGGAGCTGACCGAACTGTCGGCCGGCGCCCGCGACCGCTTTCGCGTCGACCACACCGGCTACATCTTTCAGCAGTTCAACTTGCTGCCGTTCCTGTCGGTGCGCGAGAACGTCGAGCTGCCTTGTCACTTTTCCAAGCTGCGCGCGCAACGGGCGGTTCAACGCCACGGCAGCGTCGACCAGGCCGCCGCGACCTTGTTGGCGCACCTGGGTTTGAAAGATAAAAACCTGCTGGAGCGCCGCGCCGACTCACTGTCCATCGGCCAACAACAGCGCGTGGCCGCCGCCCGCGCATTGATTGGCCAACCGGAACTGGTGATCGCCGACGAACCCACCTCGGCACTGGACTACGACGCCCGCGAAGCCTTCATTCAATTGTTGTTCGCCGAATGCCGGGATGCCGGCGCCAGCCTGTTGTTTGTCAGCCATGACCAGAGCCTCGCGCCGCTGTTCGACCGTCACCTGTCGCTGGCCGAACTCAATCGCGCCGCCACGCCCGCAGAGGTTTGAGATGTATTTGTTTCGTCTAGCCATGGCCAGCCTGGCTAACCGCCGCTTTACCGCGATCCTCACCGCCTTCGCCATCGCGCTTTCCGTCTGCTTGCTGCTCGCGGTAGAACGCGTGCGCGTTGAGGCGCGCAACAGTTTCGCCAGCACCATCAGCGGCACCGACCTGATCGTTGGTGCCCGCTCCGGCTCGGTCAATTTGCTGCTGTACTCGGTGTTCCGCATCGGCAATGCCACCAACAACATCCGTTGGGACAGCTACGAGCACTTCGCCGCCAGCCCGCAGGTGAAATGGGCGATCCCGATTTCCCTCGGCGACTCCCATCGCGGCTACCGCGTGATGGGCACCAACGAATCCTACTTCGAGCACTACCAATACGGCCGCAAACAGAACCTCGAACTGGCCAGCGGCCGCGCCTTCGCCACCGACCCGTTTGAAGTGGTGCTCGGCGCCGAAGTCGCCGATGCGCTGCACTACAAGCTGGGCGACAAGCTGGTGTTGGCCCATGGCGTGGCGGTGGTCAGCCTGGTCAAGCACGATGACAAGCCATTCACCGTGGTCGGCATTCTGAAACGCACCGGCACGCCGGTGGACCGCACGCTGCACATCAGCCTCGGCGGCATGGAGGCGATCCATATCGACTGGCACAACGGCGTGCCGGCCCAGGGCAAAGGCCGCATCAGCGCCGATCAGGCGCGCAATATGGACCTGACCCCGCAAGCCATCACCGCGTTTATGCTCGGGCTGAACAACAAGATTTCCACCTTCGCTTTGCAACGCGAAATCAATGAATTCCGTGGCGAGCCGATGCTGGCGATCCTGCCCGGCGTGGCGCTGCAAGAGTTGTGGAGCATGATGGGCACCGCCGAAAAAGCGCTGTTCGTGATCTCGCTGTTTGTAGTGCTGACCGGTTTGATCGGCATGCTCACAGCCATCCTCACCAGCCTCAATGAACGCCGCCGCGAGATGGCGATCCTGCGCTCGGTGGGCGCACGGCCTTGGCATATCGCGACATTGCTGATCTTCGAAGCCTTCGCCCTGGCGCTGTCTGGGGTGGTGGCGGGCGTTGGTCTGTTGTACGTGTGCATCGCCGCATCGCGTGGGTATTTGCAGGCCAACTACGGCCTGGACTTGCCGATGTCATGGCCCAGCGAATATGAATGGACGCTGCTCGCCGGCATCCTCGCGGCGGCGCTGTTGATGGGCAGCGTGCCCGCGTGGCGCGCCTATCGACAATCTTTGGCCGATGGCCTGTCCATACGTTTATGAGGAAGGCTTCGATGCGTCGTGCCCTGTTTGCATTGTTGCTGTTGGTGGCGCTGCCCACGTGGGCGGAAGACCAGCCCAAGGACTTGTCCTGGCAGGAAATGATCCCGCCGGATGCGCCGCCGGAAATCCCCAATATGAAGCCGCTGCACGACCTGTCGAACATGGCCGATGCGTTGTCGGTAGAGTCGGCGCCGGCCGCCAAGCAGGACTTGCCCAACGCGCCGGTGGTGCAGAGCCTCGATGGCCAGCACATCCGCTTGCCGGGTTACATCGTGCCGCTGGAAGTCAGCGAAGAAGGCCGCACCACCGAGTTTTTGCTGGTGCCGTATTTCGGCGCGTGCATCCACGTACCGCCACCGCCGTCGAACCAGATCGTGCATGTGAAAAGCGAAGTCGGGGTGAAACTCGATGAGCTGTATCAGCCGTATTGGATCGAAGGTTCGATGCAGGTCAAGCCGTCTTCGAGTGAGCTGGCAGATGCCGGTTACCAGATGGATGCCGAGAAGATTTATGTCTACGAGCTGCAGGAATAAGGCCTGATCGCCCTTTCATTGAGCTGAGTCAAAGGATCGAACGGAACGATCTTTACCATTGGACGTACAACTTTTAACGTCCTTTTGGAGCTCCCATGAACAAGTCTCTGCTCGGCGCGTCCCTCTTCGCGCTCGCCCTCGCCGCCCCGGTCGCACACGCTCACGAAGCGGGCGACATTCTGATTCGCGCCGGTGCAATTACCGTGAATCCGAAGGCTGACAGCGGCAGCGTCAAAGTTGATCAAGGCCCATTGGCCGGCACCAACTTGGGCGGCAAGGCGACCATGAGCAGCGACACCCAACTGGGCTTGAACTTCGCCTACATGCTCACCAACCACGTCGGGATCGAGCTGCTGGCCGCCACGCCGTTCGAGCATGACGTGAAGATCAAGAACACCGCCCTCGGCGCCGCCAACGGCAAGCTCGGCACCCTGAAACACCTACCGCCAACCCTGAGCGTCGTGTACTACCCGCTGGACAACAAATCCGCCTTCCAACCGTACGTGGGCGCCGGTATCAACTACACCTGGATCTACGACGAGCACGTCGGCAGCCGCGCGGAACAAGCCGGTTTCAGCAACTTCAAGGCTGAAAACTCCTGGGGCTGGGCCGCGCAGATCGGCGCCGACTACATGATCAACGACAAGTGGATGATCAACGCCCAGGCGCGCTACATCGACATCAGCACCAAGGCCACCGTGGACAACAACGCGCTGGGCCAAGGCACACGCGCCAAGGTCAATGTGGACGTTGACCCGATGGTTTACATGGTAGGTATTGGTTACAAGTTCTAAGCGATATTTCACCAACACCACAACACCAATGTGGGAGCGGGCTTGCTCGCGAAAGCGGTGGGTCAGTCGACTAATCTGTTGACTGACACTCCGCCTTCGCGAGCAAGCCCGCTCCCACATTTGGTTTTGTGTGACGCTCAGCTATGCCGGTAAAACCGATCCAGCAACGCCGGCAACCCCGCCCGCCACGCCCGTGGCTTGATACCAAAGGTGTGCAGGATCTTCTTGCAGGCCAGCACTGCATGCTGCGGTTCATCCGCCGCATCCGGCCGGGCCGCGTGGGCCTGGGCGGTAGGCGATTCAATCGCCAACGGGTGAAAGTTACGCGCTTCGGTGAGGATCGCCTGGCCCAGCGCCAACGGCGTGGTCGCTTCGTGCCCGGCGTAGTGATAGGTGCCCCACAGCGGCGCCGCGCAATCGAGTTGCTTGAGCACCGAGATGATCACCCGCGCGGCATCGTCCACCGGCGTCGGGTTGCCACGCCGGTCATCGGCCATCAGCAATTCATCCGGCTTCTCGGCCCGCGCCAGAAAGCGCCCGAGGGTGCCGTCGACGCTGTCATCCAGCAACCAGCCAAAACGTAGCAGCACATGTTGCGGGCAGGTCGCGCGCACACTCTGTTCGATACGCCACAACGCCTGGCCGCGCAGGCCAAGCGGCACCGGCTCGTCTTTTTCGCTGTAGGCGGTGGCACGGGAGCCGTCGAACACGCGGTAACTGGAAGGCTGCAGCAAGGTGATGCTGTGGTGCTGACACAACTCAGCCAGGCGTTCGATGGCGAATTCCTGGGCAGCCAAGCGGGTTTCGCTGACGGCTTCGGCCTGGAACCAGTCGAAATAGTAGGCGAGGTTGATCAACGCATCGGGACGGGTGTCGTCGAGCAATTGGGTGAGGCTCGCGGCATCCCAGCCGTCTTGGGGCGGTTTGGGTGCGAGGAAACCGATGTCTTCCTCTGCACCGAGGCGAATCAGCGCCTGCCCGAGGGCATTCCCGCCGCCCAGTAACATAAGGCGCATTCGCATAGATTGAGCAGGCCCGGTCTGTTTGGAACGATGGTTATTATCGGCAGGCCTGTGGGCCTTACCGTTGGTGGTTGCCAGAATCGTTGCATTTTGCGGGTTTGTAGCGCAACCGTCACTTATAAAGTGCGGGGTTGCAACTTATGGGAGACGGCCGCATAACTCCCTGCATGAACCTTCATGAATCCACGGGCACGGTATTGAACGGCTTCCACCCCGCCGTCAGCGCCTGGTTCCGCAGCAGCTTCCCGTCGGTGACCGGCGCGCAGGCCCAGGCATGGCCGCTGATCCGCCAACGGCGCTCGACGCTGATTGCCGCGCCCACCGGCTCCGGTAAAACCCTGACGGCGTTCCTGGCCGTGCTGGATGACCTGGTTCACCAAGGCCTGGCCAACGGCGGGCAACTGCCGGATGAGACGCTCGTGGTCTACGTCTCACCGCTCAAGGCGCTGTCCAACGACATCCAGATCAACCTGCAAAACCCGCTGGCCGGCATCACCGAACAGTTGCAGGCCATGGGCCTGCCGCCCTTGGTGATCCGCACCGCCGTGCGCACCGGCGACACCCCGCAAAAAGACCGCGCGCTGATGCGCAAGCGCCCGCCGCATATCCTGGTGACCACTCCGGAATCGCTCTACGTGCTGCTGGGCTCGGACTCCGGCAGGCGGATGCTCGCCAGCACGCGCACGGTGATTGTCGACGAAATCCACGCCATCGCCGCCAGCAAACGCGGTAGCCACATGGCCTTGAGCCTGGAGCGTCTGCAAGGCTTGTGCGCCGAGCCGCTGACCCGCGTTGGCCTGTCGGCCACACAAAAACCCATCGAGGCCGTGTCGCGCTTTCTGGTCGGCGCGGGACGTGATTGCGCGATTGTCGATATCGGCCACGCGCGCCCGCGCGACCTGGATATCGAAGTGCCGCCGGTGCCGCTCTCGGCAGTAATGGCCAATGACGTGTGGGAACTGGTCTACGACCGCCTCGCCGCGTTGGCGCGCGAACACCGCACCACGCTGATTTTCGTCAACACCCGCCGCCTGGCCGAGCGCCTGGCGCGGCACTTGAGCGAGCGCCTGGGCAAGACCGCTGTGGCCGCCCACCACGGCAGCCTGGCCAAAGAGCTGCGCCTGGACGCCGAGCAACGGCTCAAGGCCGGCGAGCTGCAAGTGCTGATCGCCACCGCGTCCCTGGAGCTGGGGATTGATATCGGCGACGTCGACCTGGTGTGCCAGATCGGCTCGCCCGGTTCGATCAACGGCTTTCTGCAAAGGGTGGGCCGCTCCGGCCACCAGGTTGGCGGCACGCCCAAGGGGCGCCTGTTCGCCACCACCCGCGATGACTTGATCGAATGCGCCGCCCTGCTCGACTGCGTGCGCCGCGGCGAACTCGACACCTTGCAGATCCCGGTCGCGCCGCTGGACGTGCTGGCCCAGCAGATCATCGCCGAAGTCAGCGCCCAGGAATGGTCGGAACAGGCATTGCTCGACCTTATCCGCCGCGCCTCACCTTACGCGGCGCTGGACGAACGCCATTACCAGGCGCTGCTGCAGATGCTTTCCGAGGGCTATAACGGTCGCCAGGGCATCCGCAGCGCCTACCTGCACCGCGACGCCGTGACCCACACCCTGCGCGGCCGCCGTGGCGCCAAGCTGACCGCCGTGACCAGCGGCGGCACCATCCCCGACAACGCCGACTACAGCGTGTTGCTGGAGCCGCAGAGCCTGAATATCGGCAGCGTCAACGAAGACTTCGCGGTGGAAAGTATTGCCGGGGATATCTTCCAGCTCGGTAACACGTCCTACAGAATTTTGCGGGTCGAAGCCGGCAAGGTGCGCGTCGAAGATGCGCACGGCCAACCGCCGACCATTCCGTTCTGGCTCGGCGAAGCGCCGGGTCGCAGTAACGAGTTGTCGGCGGCCGTGGCGCGCTTTCAGGGGCAGTTGGACGCGTTGCTCAGCGCCACGCCCGGCGACTTGCAAGCCGCACAAGACTGGCTCACCGGCACCCTCGGCCTGAACCGCGCCAGCGCCGAACAGATCCTCGATTACCTGGCCCGCACGCGCCTGGCGCTCAGCGCGTTGCCGTCCCAGGACACGTTGATCATGGAGCGGTTTTTCGACGCGTCCGGCGGCACTCAATTAATCATTCACACGCCGTTCGGCAGCCGGGTCAATCGCGCCTGGGGCCTGGCCTTGCGCAAGCGTTTTTGCCGCACGTTCAATTTCGAATTGCAGGCGGCGGCGAGTGAAAATGCAATCGTGCTGTCGCTGTCCACCAGCCACAGCTTCGAGCTGGACGAAGTATGGCGCTACCTCAACAGCAACAGCGCCGAGCACATCCTGATCCAGGCCGTCCTCGACGCGCCGCTTTTCGGCGTGCGCTGGCGCTGGAACGCTGGGGTGGCCCTGGCGTTGCCGCGTTTTACCGGCGGGCGCAAAGTGGCGCCGCAGATCCAGCGCATGAAAAGCGAAGACCTGATCGCCAGCGTGTTTCCCGACCAGATCGCCTGCCTGGAAAACCTCGCCGGCGAGCGTGAAGTGCCCGAGCACCCATTGGTGGAACAGACCCTCGACGACTGCCTGCACGAAGCCATGGACAGCACTGCCTGGCTGGCGCTGTTGCGACGCATGGAAAGCGGCGAAGTCCGCCTGATCAGCCGCGACCTGCCGGCGCCCTCGCCCATGGCCGCCGAAATTCTCAGCGCGCGCCCGTACACCTTTCTCGACGATGCGCCCCTGGAAGAGCGCCGCACCCAGGCCGTGCTCAACCGGCGCTGGAGCGACCCGCACAGCACCGACGACCTCGGCGCGCTGGATGCCGACGCCATCGCCGGCGTACGCGAAGAGGCGTGGCCGGCGCCCCATGGTTTGGACGAAATGCATGAGGCGTTGATGAGCCTGGCCTGTATCGCCGCCAGCGAAGTCACGCCGCAATGGGCCGAGTGGCTGCGCGCTTTGGCCAAAGGTGGGCGCGCCTATCAGCTGAAAAATGGCCTGTGGGTGGCCGTTGAACGCTTGAGTTGTGTACAGGCGATCTATCCCAACAACTTGCCGCTGCTGCCGGGCTTTGATGAGCCGTGGACTGTTGATGAGGCGCTGGCGGAAGTATTGCGCGCACGCCTCGGCGGCTTCGGCCCGCTGACCTTGATAGAGATTGCCGCGCCGCTGGCTCTGCCGGTGGCGGACGTGACCCAGGCATTGGCGCGCCTGGAGCAGGAAGGCTACGTACTGCGCGGCCGCTTCAGCCCTGGCGCCACGCAAGAGCAATGGTGCGAGCGGCATTTGCTCGCGCGTATTCATCGCTACACGGTCAAGCGCCTGCGCCGGGAAATCGAGCCGGTGGCGTTACAGGACTTCATGCGTTTTCTGTTCGATTGGCAGCACCTCGCCGAGGGCACACGCGGCCAGGGCAGCGCCATGTTGCCGCAGATCGTCGCGCAGTTCGAAGGCTACGCCGCCGCCACCTCGGCCTGGGACACTGACCTGCTCAGCGCGCGGCTCAAGGATTACTCCTCCACTTGGCTCGACGACTTGTGCCGCAGCGGCAAGCTGGTGTGGACGCGGCTGAGCAACAAGGCCAGCGCGATGGCGCTGCGCAGTACGCCGGTGGTGCTGCTGCCGCGTAGCCAGGTGCCGCTGTGGAGTGGGCTCACCGAATTGACCGACAGCACCACGCTGTCGCCTAAAGCGCAGAAGGTCCACCTGGCCTTACGCGAGCATGGCGCGTTGTTTTTTGATGAGCTGGTGCACGAAGCCCATCTGCTGCGCAGCGAATTGGAAAGCGCCTTGCAGGAACTGGTCGGCGCCGGCCTGGTGAATGCCGACAGCTTCGCCGGCCTGCGCGCCCTGACCACGCCCGCCAGCAAACGCCAGGCGCGCAGCAGCCGGCGTGGGCGCGGGGCATTTGTTGGCGGCATGGACGACGCCGGGCGCTGGGCCTTGGTGCGCCGCTCGCCCAGCGCTGCCGGGGCGCATTCGGCCGAGACGCTGGAACATGTGGCGATGACCTTGCTGCGCCGCTATGGCGTGGTGTTCTGGCGGCTGCTGGAGCGCGAAGCGGACTGGTTGCCGAGCTGGCGCGAATTGCTGCGCACGTTCCATCGGCTGGAGGCGCGTGGTGAGATTCGCGGCGGACGGTTTGTCAGCGGCCTGGCGGGCGAGCAGTTTGCGTTGCCGGAGGCAATTCCGTTGTTGCGCGAAGTCAGGCGCAGACCACATGACGGCAGCTTGATTGCGGTGTGTGGGGCGGACCCGCTTAACCTGGTGGGCACGTTGTTGCCGGGCAATAAGGTGCCGGCGGTGAGTGGTAATCGGATTGTGTATCGCGATGGCGTGCCGGCGGCAGTGATGGTCGCGGGCAAGCAGCAGGTGTTGGTGGATGTTGATCAGCAGGCGGTGCAGGAAAAGCTGATCAGGCATTGAGGTGGAGTGACTTTGAAGGCCTCTTCGCGAGCAAGCCCGCTCCCACATTTTGACCGTATTCCAAAGATGTACTCGGTCGAATGTGGGAGCGGGCTTGCTCGCGAAGGCGTCAGCCTCAGACGCTATAAATCACTGGGTGCGCGGCTGCTCGGTCAACACCACCGAAACCGGCGCCTCTTCATCCGGCTCATCCACCTGCGCCGCACGCTTGGGCAGCCAAACCTGTTGTGGATAAGTTTGCGCGAAGTGCACCTCATCACAGTTATCCACAAGCTTTTTCAGGCGCTGGTTAAACGCACGACTCACCGCATATTGCCCGCCCGACACGGTGCGGAATTGCGCCGTGAGTACCACGCCGTTGAGGTCCATTTTGTCGACGCCAAATACTTCCAGCGGCCCTTGCAGGTTGTACTTGAGGAACACGTCGTCGCGGATCGATTGCCCAGCCTCGCGAATCAACTCCACGGCCTTGTCCACATCGGTGTCGTAGGTGAATTGCACCGAGAAGAATGCGTAGGCGAATTGCCGCGACTGGTTGGTGACCGCCTTGATCTGCCCGAACGGCACCGAGTGCACAAAACCCTTGCCGTCGCGCAGGCGCAGGGTGCGGATGGTCAGGCCTTCGACGGTGCCGGCGTGGCCGGAGTCGAGCACCACCCAATCGCCGATCGACAGCGTGTCTTCGATAATGATGAACAGGCCGGTGATCACATCCTGCACCAATTGCTGCGAGCCGAAACCGATGGCCAGGCCGACCACACCGGCACCCGCCAGCAACGGCGCGACGTTGATGCCCAGGTTGGCCATGGTGGTGATCGCGCAGATCACCACGAGGATGATCTTCACCGCGTTGCGCAGCAGCGGCAGGATGGTTTTGACCCGCGTACTCGGCTGGCGACTGGAGCGTTTATTCACCGGTGGTTTCAGCGCTTCCTGGATCGCGGTGTCGAGCACTACCCAGAACAACCAGGTCATCAACAGGATCAGGCCGATGCTGCTGAGGGAATCGCTGATCGCCCGGCCCACGGAGTTGCGCTGGGCAAATTCGAACAGCGATATGCCCCAGATACGCCCGAGGATTTCGATAAAGGCGACCGCCATGACAATGCGCAAGATAGCGTGCAGCAGGCTCAGGAAGCGTTCCTTGTAGGCGCTGCTGCGCTGGATCGCCACCTGGCTGCGGGACTTGAACAGGTGTTGCAGCACCGTGCTGAGAAACACCGTGCCGATCAGCAGAATGGTGGTGAACAGCGCGCAACGCAGGGCTTTCTGGTTGTCGTCGCCAGCGCCGATCAGGTTGATGGCCGAGACCAGCACCATCAACAGAATCGGCCAGTACCACAACCCGGAAAACACTCGCAGCGATTGCTGCAATGCCGGGTGTTTAAGGCGCTGGGCCAGCGGCCGATTGCGTATCAGATGCGCCACCGGACGACGCAGGCGCACCACCAGCACACCGAAAATCACCGCTGCAAACAGACCGGTGAACACCGCGATGCTGCTGGTGATATTGCCGCCCAATTGGCGAGCGATTTGCGGGCTGGTCAGCGCGTCGCTGAGGGCGGCGAGGAAGCCGATCAGGAACAGCGGTTTTGGGCAGTAGTCACGAATAATCTGCACGGCCGGGCGTTTGTGGCCGACGTTGAACATGACGATGACGCACAACAACATCGAGGTGGAAAAGATGCCGCTGCTGGTGGCGTAGGCAAAACACAGCGCCAGCGCGCGCCCTACCGATGTGGGTAAAAAATGGCTGACGTAGAGGGTCAATGGCAGACAGATAACGGCCGGAATCGTGTAGGGCACCACATAGCCCAGCACGGCTTGCAGGCGTTTGCGCTGTGCGACGAAATGCCGGCGACTCAAGCGTTGCACGATAAAGCGCCCCAGCAGCGTCAACACCGCAAAGGCGCCCACCCATACACCCGACAGCAGCAGGAAGTCGCCGGCCACGCTCCATGGCGAACGTTCGGCGGTCTGGTCGACCAGGCGCCCTACTTCGTCCGCCGCGCGATCGGCGCGCAAGCGCCAGGCGTCGATCAGGTTCTGGTTGAGGTCGAGCTTGTCTTGTACATCGTCGATGCTGGAACTGATGGCGCCGAGCAGGCCGCCTTCCACCAATAACTCCGGCTTGGCCGGCGCGGCAGGTTCAGCCGGCGCTGGGGTTGCGGCTTGCAATGCGCCATTGCCACACAACAGCAGCGCACCAAGCAGTAATGCAGTCTTTAGATTCAGCAAAACGCCGGGCCTCCATCAGCAGGGTCTGTAAGGAACTGACGGGTTTAAGCGCTGATCGTTCCCATGCTCTGCGTGGGAATGCAGCCTTGGGCGCTCTGCGTCTGCATTAAAAAGCGTGACGCGGAGCGTCACCGGAGGCATTCCCACGCGGAGCGTGGGAACGATCTGTCCAGTGTCGCCCCGGAAACTGTGGGAGCCGGGCTTGCCCGCGATGGCGGCCCACCGCTATCGCAGGCAAGCCAGCTCCCACACTTCTGACCGTGTACCGTCTGTAGGAACGGCGAAACTTTCAAGCAAAAACCGCAGTCATCCCAAAACGGAGGTCACCCGACCCTATATCCACGGGAGCAAGCATGGCGGCGATTCATATCGGCATATCCGACTGGCGCGGGGGGTTGTCATGACCCACCCGGAATTGATCCCCGTCACGCCCACCACGGCCATCACGCGGTTCACCGTGCTGACCGTGAATATCCACAAGGGCTTCACCGCGCTGAACCGGCGTTTCATCCTGCCCGAGCTGCGTGAAGCGGTGCGCAGTGTGGGCGCCGACATGGTGTTCCTGCAGGAAATCCACGGCACCCACGAACGCCACCCCCAGCGCTACAGCGACTGGCCGAAGATGCCGCAATACGAATTCCTCGCAGACAGCATCTGGCCGCAGTTCGCCTATGGGCGCAACGCGGTCTACCCGCATGGCGACCACGGCAATGCGTTGCTGTCGAAATTCCAGATCGTGCGCTACGACAACCTCGATATCTCGCAAAGCGGCCATGAAAGCCGTGGCTTGCTGCATTGTGTGTTGCGCCTGCCGGGCAGCGGCCAGGAGGTGCATGCGATCTGCATGCACTTGGGCCTGCGCGAGGTGCATCGCCAGCAGCAATTGCGTTTGCTGGAGCAGCGTATCAGCGAGATTCCTGCCGACGCGCCGCTGGTGGTGGCCGGTGACTTCAACGACTGGCGCCAGAAGGCCGACCTGAGCCGCAGCGGCCTCAAGGAAGTCTTCGTCGAGGCCCACGGCAAGCCCGCACGCACGTTCCCGGCGCGTCTGCCGCTACTGCCGCTGGACCGCATCTACGTGCGCAACCTGAAGATTCATAACCCCAAGGTGCTGACGACTCGGCCCTGGTCGCATCTGTCCGACCATGTGCCGCTGTCGGTGGAGATCGAGTTATGACTGTCGCAGTAGAGCACATTGCCACTGATCAGCCGCCGGACGAAGCCAAGGCGCGGGATGTCGATTACGGCTGGCAGAGCGGTAACCAAGTGGAGCTGCTGGAGAACGGCGAGGCGTACTTTCCCCAGGTGTTCGAGGCCCTGCGTGGGGCGCAGCGGGAGATCCTGCTGGAGACTTTTATTCTGTTCGAAGACAAGGTCGGCCATGAACTCAAAGGCATCTTGATCGAAGCGGCGCAGCGCGGCGTGAAGGTGGTGGTCAGCCTCGATGGCTTTGGCTGCGGCGAGCTGAGCCCGGCCTTTCTGGGCGAGCTGGCGGAGGCTGGCGTGCTGGTGCAGATGTTCGACCCGGCGTCGAAAAGGTTGGGGATTCGTACCAACTGGTTTCGTCGCCTGCACCGCAAGATTGTGGTGGTGGACGCCACGGTGGCGTTTATTGGCGGGATAAACTTTTCGGCTGATCACCTCGGCGATTTCGGCGCCGAAGCCAAGCAGGATTACGCCGTGCAAATCATCGGCCCGGCCGTGGCGGACTTGCACCATTTCGCCCTCGCCCAAAGTGGTCGCCAGGTTCGCACCCGGCGCGGCTGGCGGCGGCGCCAGCAACGGCCCTCGCTGTGGACGACCGCAAACGACGACGGCCTGGTGCGCCTGATCTATCGCGACAACGTGCAGCACCGCGACGACATAGAAGAGGCGTATATCCACGCGTTGAGCAAGGCGCAAAAACGCGCGGTGATTGCCAACGCCTACTTCTTCCCCGGCTACCGCCTGCTGCGCGAAATCCGCAATGCCGCGCGGCGTGGCGTGCACGTGCAACTGATCATGCAAGGCCAGCCCGATGTGCTGCTGGCCAAGCTGGCGGCGCGCATGCTCTACGATTATTTGCTCAAGGATGGCGTGGTGATTCACGAGTATTGCCAGCGCCCGCTGCACGGCAAAGTCGCGTTGGTGGATGACGATTGGAGCACGGTGGGCTCAAGCAATCTGGACCCGCTGAGCTTGTCGCTGAACCTGGAAGCCAACGTGCTGATTCGCGACCGCACGTTCAATCAGCAGCTCTACGAGCGCCTGGAAATGCTCGCCAAAAACCACTGCCAGACCATGCCGGAAAACCGCAAGCCGCGCCTGTGGTTATGGCGTTTGACCGTGGGCTTCCTGGTGTTTCATGTGATGCGCCATTTCCCCGCGCTGACCGGCTGGCTGCCCGCACACAAGCCGCGCTTGAAACCCTTCGAGAGCCAGGCCCATGACCGCTGAAGCCGGCAGTTCACGATTCAAGCGCTGGAAGAAACCGCTGACCATCGCCTTCTTCCTGTTGCTGATTGTGCTGTTCACCTTGCTCGCGCGGCGCATCGACTGGAGCGAAGTGCTGCAGACGCTGGGCGACTTCAAGCTGCGCACGCTGTTGATCGCCGGTGCGCTGACCCTGTGCAGTTTTCTGGTGTACGCCAGCTTCGATCTGATCGGCCGCACCTACATTCGCCAGCCGCTGCGCTGGAAGCAGATCCTGCCGGTGGGGATTATCAGCTATGCGTTCAACCTCAACCTCAGCGCGTGGGTCGGCGGGATTGCCATGCGTTATCGCCTGTATTCGCGGCTCGGCGTGAGCACCAGCAACATCGCCAAGATTCTTGGGCTGAGCCTGGCGACCAATTGGTTTGGTTACATGGCGCTGGCCGGCGTGGTGTTCAGCAGCGGCCTGGTGACGATGCCGCCCGGTTGGAAAGTCAGCACCTTGGCGTTGCAGGGCATTGGTGTGGTGCTGGTGTTGGCCAGCCTCGGCTACTTGGCGGCGTGCCGGTTTTCAAAGAAGCGTGCGTGGTCGATCAAGGGCATCGAGATCAATCTGCCGTCGTTGCGCATGGCGTGTTTACAGTTGGCCCTGGGCGCGTTGAATTGGTCATTGATGGCGGCGGTGATTTTTACCTTGTTGCCGGCCAAGCTGGACTATCCACTGGTGTTGGGGGTGTTGTTGATCAGCGCGATTGCCGGTGTGGTCACGCATATTCCAGCCGGGCTTGGGGTGTTGGAGGCGGTGTTTATTGGCTTGCTGCAGCATGAGGCGTCGCGCGGGAGTTTGCTGGCGGGGTTGATTGCCTATCGGGCGGTGTATTTTATTTTGCCGCTGGTTATTGCGTTGGTGATGTACCTCGCGGTGGAGGCTAAGGCCAAGGCGTTGCGGGTGAAAAAGACACCGGCTTGAGATATATGTCGATTGGTCTGGCGCCTTCGCGAGCAAGCCCGCTCCCACATTTGAAATGCATTCCAAAGGTGGGAGCGGGCTTGCTCGCGAAGGCGGCCTGAAGAGCACTGCATCAACGGGACTGGATGATGCTCAACCGCTCGCCCACCACCATCTCGGTAATCCAGTCCACCAGGATTGAGGTGTAGGCCTGCTGCGACACCGGGTCGCTCAACGAGTGGTCGGCGCCGTCGATGATGCGGTGGGTCAAGGAGTGAGTCTGCTGGCACGCCGCGCGGTAACTCATGATGGTGGCGTGGGGCACGTGGTCGTCGGTTTCCGACTCGACAATCAGCACATCGCCGGTGAATTTCGCGCAGGCATGCAGGGCGCGGTTGGTTTCGGCGTGCACCAGGGTGCTGCGGTAATCCATCAGGTCGGCCTTGTCCAAGTCGCGTTTGGGCTTGAGCCATTCCTGATCGCGGTACAGCGCCGGCACGCGCAGCGCCAGCCAGCGCACCGGGCGCAATGAGGTGAGAATCGCCGCCAGGTAGCCGCCGTAACTGGTGCCCACTACCGCCACGGCCGAGGTGTCGATGGCTGGGTGCGACAGCAAGCGGTCATACGCCGCCAGCAGGTCGCGCAGGTTGTCTTCACGGGTGACGCGGGACAACGGAATACCGGTGCCGGCATGGCCGCGCAGGTCGAAGGTCAGGCATACGCAGCCTAACCCGGCGATGCCTTTGGCGCGCTCAAGGTCGCGCTCCTGGCTACCGCCCCAACCGTGCACAAACAACACGCCAGGGACTTTGGATTTTGGGCTCAGGAAGGTGCCGCTCATCTGTTCGTCGTCGATATCGATCGCAATGCTTTCGCTTCTAGCCGTCATAAGATTTAACCGTCACGTACTTGAGAAGAAAGTCGCTGTTTTCTGCGGGGCCGCGATACACCTCAATGGCGTCTGCCGGCAGCGGTTGGTCCACGTAGGTTTCCACCGATGAAACGCGAATAGCGCGCAGGCCGGGGTTGTTGATAAAGCTCTGCAACGCCGCGACTTCCGCGCTGCTGGCCCCGCCCATGCGCCAGGATTGTTCGAGCACGCCGCTACGGCGCTGGCCTTCACTGTCCAGGCCTTGGGCGATGTCGTAGTTGCGCCGGGAGGCGTAGAAACCAGGGTAGGCCTCATCGGCCGCCGTGTCGAAAACCTGGGCTTGCTCGATGGCCTCACGTACGTCGTCGGGCAGGTCGAGCTTCAACAAGTCTTCGTAGTAGCCGGGCACCACCAGCAGGTTGGAGCCGCCATAGACGTCTTCGCCCTGCCCGTCCTGGGTGAGGTATTGCTCGCCGCAGTAGCTGAACACGTGATCGCCGATAAAACTCTGGCCCACGCTGTGGGTAACCACCTCGTGCAGGTCTTGCTCCAGCACCACGCCTTCGGCGAATAACTGCTGCGCTTCAGGCCGCGCCAGTAACGCCTCGAATTCGTCGAGACTGTGGATAACTTCTTGCCCACGGCCAGCGCAGGCATGCACGGGTTTCAGGCGGATCGGCCCGCTGTAGAGCAAGCGCGTGGCGGCGGGCAACGCGTCTTTCAGCGCGAACACACTCAGGCCGTCGAGCACGACTTTGCGCACACGCTCGCAGAACAACGGCGACCAACCCTCCGGCGCCGTGGATTCAGGGCTGAGGACACCATGGGTGATGGCTTTGGTGCAGATGAAATCGTGGTCGACATAACCGCCCCACAGGTCGTGCGGGCCTGTGACGTTGAGCTGGAGCGCCTGGGCGGCGCCGACCAGGGTTTGCGTGGGCAACAGATACAGCTCACGGTCGGTGTGTTTCTGCGGGTCATAGCTGCCGCCGAACTTGAGCCCCAATATCTGCGCCAGCCAGCGCGCCAGTGCGAGGTTGGTGCCGACTTCGTGCTGCGGTGCGCCTGCTCGCGTTGAGTGAGCGACCACCAGTTTCTTGCGTTGAGTCGGGGTCATGCGTCCCCCTTGGCTATCCTGCCATGTGTGTGAAAAGACTGTTGCAGAGATCAAGCCAAGGCACGACTGAAAAGGATGGTTGTTAAATCAACCAGTTACTGAAAAAGTAGTGGCAGTAGGCCTGTTTGATTCTGCACGACACGAGGTTAAACACGCGGCGTTCTGCACGATTCACACGGCCCTCGCCTGGCGCCAGCTAAGCTGCTGGAAGCCAGCCCACCGACCACGAGGCATCACGCATGGCCAAGCAAGCGCTCATCCTGATCGACATCCAGAACGACTATTTCCCCCAAGGCAAGTGGCCACTCGACGGCGTGGAAGCGGCGGCAGACAAGGCCGCGCAAGTGCTGGCAGCCTTTCGTCAGGCCGGTGATGCCGTGATTCATGTGCGCCATGAATTCACCGCCGACGATGCACCGTTCTTCACGCCGGGCTCCGAGGGTGCGCATCTGCACGCCAAGGTGCTGAATGAGGCGGATGAGCCGGTGGTGCTTAAACACTTCGTGAATGCGTTTCGCGGGACTGATCTGCGGGCCTTGCTGGAAAAACGCGCCATCACCGAGGTAGTGGTGGTGGGCAGCATGAGCCATATGTGCATCGACGGCGTGGTGCGGGCCGCTGCGGACCTGGGCTACAAGGTGACGGTGCTGCATGACGCGTGCGCCACGCGGGATCTGGAATTCAATGGGCAGGTGATTCCGGCGGCGCAGGTGCATGGGGCCTTTATGGCTTCATTGGCCTTTGCGTATGCCGGCGTGATGTCGACGGATGAGTACTTGAAGGCGCAAGCGGCGGCATGACCGCCACTTGTCTGCCGGGTGTCAGCGCGTAGCGATGATGAACAGGCGGGGGAATGGCAGCAACACCGTGCCATCGCCCAGGGCTGGGTAAGCCTGGGTAATACGCGCCTGGTATTCCTGTAGGAAAGCGGCTTTTTCACTGTCGCTCAACGGTGCGAGAAAGGGCCGTAACGCCGACGCCTTGAACCACTCCACCACCGCCGCAGAATCCGCCAAGGGATGCTGATAGGTGGTGCGCCATACGTCGACGGTGCTGCAGTGTTTGCTCAGCAGCTCGTAGTAGTAACTCGCAGTGTGGCGCTCATTGTGTTTCACCGCGCCGATCTTCGCCGCCCACGGGCCCTCGGCCGCCACTTCACGGGCCAGGCGGTGGGCAGGTTCGTCGAGGTTGTCCGGGGTTTGCACAGCCAGCGTGCCGCCAGGTGTCAGTTGGTTGACCAAGTGCGGATAAAGCGTGGCGTGGTCCGGCAACCATTGCAGGGAGGCGTTGGCCAGAATCACGTCGAATTTTTGTGCGGGGCTCCAGGCACCGATATCCGCCAATTCAAAGCTCAGCGCCGGTAGCCGCTTGCGCGCATCCACCAGCATGTCGTCGGAGCTGTCCAGGCCGGTGACATGCGCCTGTGGAAAACGCTCGGCCAACACCTCGGTGGAATTGCCAGGGCCGCAGCCCAGGTCGACGGCGCTGCGTACATCGGTAGTGGGAATGGCCGCGACCAGGTCACGGACGGGACGTGTGCGCTGCTGTTCAAACATCGTGTACTGCTTGGCTGACCAGGTCATCGCGGCGTTCCTTCTTGTTGAGGTTGGCCACAGCCTAAATCTTGTGAGCCATGAGAACAAATGCCAGGATTGGTGACCTCCCATACCTTGAAAGTATCCTTATGTTGGAACTCTTATGTTGGAATTTCGCCAGCTCAAAGCCTTCATTGCGATTGCCGAGGAAGGCTATATCACCCGCGCGGCAGAGCGCTTAGGGATGCAGCAACCGCCGCTGACCCGGCTGCTGCAAAGCCTTGAAGCCGAACTGGGCGTGATGTTGATGGAGCGACTGCCCCGTGGCGTGCGCCCTACCACCGCCGGGCTGGCCTTGTTGGACGAGGCCCGCAACATTCTCGCCCAGGTTGAAGGGGTAACCGACGTGGTGCGCCGTGCCGCTCGCGGTGAGCGCGGCCGCTTGGCGATCGGCTTCACCAGCTCCGCCGCGCTGCACCCGTTCGTGCCCAGCGTGTTGCGGCTGTTTCGCGAAACCTTTGTCGGCGTTTCGGTGGTGCTGGAAGAAGCGGGCACTGGCGAGCTGTTGGACGCGCTGGTGCATGAAAAACTCGACGCGGCGTTTATCCGCTCGCCGCTCAGCGGCTCTCAGTCGTTGCAAGACCAGCCTATTTTGGTGGAGCCGATGCTGCTGGCGCTGCCTACCGATCATCCGCTGGCCATCGACGCGCAATCGCCCCTGCCCTTGGCCGCGTTGGCGACCGAAGCGTTTGTGCTGTATCGCCGCCGCGTAGGGCTGGGTTTGTATGACGCGATTCTGGTGGCTTGCCGTGAAGCAGGGTTCAGCCCGCAGGTGGTTCAGGAAGCGCCACGCATGACCGCGACATTGAGCCTGGTGGCGGCGGGACTTGGGGTGTCCATAGTGCCGGCGTCGATGCAAAGGCTGCGTGGGGACGGCATCGTTTATCGCGAACTGACCGACTGTCGCAGCCTGGTGGCACCGTTGCATTTGGCCACGCGGGTCGGTGACGGCTCGGCGGTTTTGCGGCGTTTCAAGGAGATGGTGGTGGCAGCGGCTGCGGCAGAGGCCTGATCATCGGCAATAAAAAACCCCCGAGGCCTGGGCCATCGGGGGTTTTGTGCGTTCTGGGTGCTGGACCTTAGAACGGGATATCGTCATCAAAGCTGTCGAAATCCGGAGCCGGCTGTGGTGCGGCCTGTTGTGGAGGCGGCGCCTGGCGCGACTGTTGCGGTGCCGACTGCTGCGGGCGCGGAGCCTGCTGGCGTGGGGCCGGAGCGGACTGCTGGTAGTTGTTGCCGCCGCCTTGTTGGTCGCCCTGTTGTGGACGGCCGCCGAGCAGTTGCATGGTGCCTTGCATGTCGACCACGATTTCAGTGGTGTAACGCTTGATGCCGTCTTTTTCCCACTCGCGGGTTTGCAGTTTGCCTTCGATGTAGACCTGCGAACCTTTGCGCAGGTATTCACCGGCGATCTCTGCGACCTTGCCGAACATCGACACGCGGTGCCATTCGGTTTTCTCGACCTTCTGGCCGGTTTGCTTGTCGGTCCACTGTTCGCTGGTCGCCAGACTCAGGTTGGTCACGGCGTTACCGTTAGGCAAGTAGCGAACTTCGGGATCCTGGCCGCATGTACCGACCAATATGACTTTGTTAACCCCACGGGCCATAACGTTCTCCTAGGCTGGGCGCGCTGTCGGCACTGGGTTGACCAGTTGCTCGAGCGTCGCGCGATCCAATAATTCGGTGTCCAATTTGATGTAAATGGCCGCCTCTTCAGCGACCACAACTGCATCTGTTACCCCAACGACGGCCTTCAGGCGCTCGACCAGACCGCTTTCACGGATCGCCTCAGGCGATAGCGGCAAACGCAGGCTTGTGACGTAGGGAGGTTCGCGCATGGTAACAGCAAAGGCCAGCCAAAGTGCAGCCAGCCCGGCGCATCCGAGGAACACAACCGACAAACCGCCATGCTGGAACATCCAGCCGCCCATGATGCCGCCCAGCGCAGAACCCAGGAACTGGCTGGTGGAATACACCCCCATCGCCGTGCCCTTGCCACCGGCGGGTGAAACTTTACTGATCAGCGAAGGCAACGAGGCCTCCAGCAGGTTGAACGCGGTAAAGAACACCACCGTACCGATTACCAGCGCCCGCAGGCTGTCGCCGAACTGCCAGAAGAATAGCTCAGTGAGCATCAGCGTCGCGACGGCGCCGAGCAAAACTCGTTTCATTTTGCGTTTCTTCTCGCCGTAGATGATGAACGGGATCATGGCGAAGAACGAGATCAACAAGGCGGTGAGGTAGACCCACCAGTGCTGCTCCTTGGGCAGGCCGGCTTTTTCGACCAGCGCCAGAGGCAAGGCAACGAAGCTGCACATCAGCATGGCGTGCAACACGAAGATACCTAAATCCAGGCGCAGCAGGTCCGGGTGCTTGAGCGTCGGCAACAATGCCTTGCGTGCCACGCCGGACTCTCGGTGCTGCAAGGTGCCGGTGGAGCGCGGCACCATGAACGCCACGATCACGATCCCGAACAACGCCATGCCGCCCGTGGCGAGGAACAGCCCGTGCAAGCCAAAGGCGCGCGTCAGCAATGGGCCGACCACCATGGCCACCGCAAACGACAGGCCGATGGTCATGCCGATCATGGCCATGGCCTTGGTGCGATGTTGCTCGCGGGTCAGGTCCGAGAGCAGCGCCATGACGGCGGCGGAAATCGCACCGGCGCCCTGCAGGACCCGCCCGGCGATTACGCCCCAGATCGAGTCTGACTGTGCCGCGAGGACACTGCCGAGGGCGAACACGATGAGCCCGAGGTAAATCACCGGCCGACGGCCAATGCGATCGGAAATGATCCCGAACGGAATCTGAAACAGCGCCTGGGTCAGGCCATAGGCGCCAATCGCCAGGCCGATCAATGCGGGGGTTGCGCCTGCGAGATCCATTCCATAGGTCGCCAGCACCGGCAACACCATAAACATGCCAAGCATACGGAAGGCGAACACCAGGGCCAGACCGCTTGCCGCTCGGGTCTCGCCGCTACTCATGCGTTCGCTGTGGGGATCGTGCATGGAAAAACCTCGTGTGAACCGGCGGCGATTCTACCAGTCCCATCGATTGAGAGGGTATATGCGGCGCTTTGCCGCGCAGCTTTCATGTAAGGCTGCACCCGGCACTTTGACAGTGTATATTCATCCAGTCTTTAGCCGTATACTCCTGCATTATTTACGCCCGCCGTGCGAGGCCATCTTGGACAAGATCCTGATTCGTGGGGCTAGAACCCACAACCTGAAGAACATCGACCTGACCCTGCCCCGGGACAAACTGATCGTCATCACCGGCCTGTCCGGCTCCGGCAAATCGTCCCTGGCGTTCGACACGCTGTATGCCGAAGGTCAGCGTCGCTATGTGGAATCGCTGTCGGCCTATGCCCGGCAATTCCTGTCGATGATGGAAAAGCCCGACGTCGACACCATTGAAGGCCTGTCACCGGCGATCTCCATCGAGCAGAAGTCGACGTCCCATAACCCACGCTCCACGGTGGGCACCATTACCGAAATCTACGACTACCTGCGCTTGCTGTATGCGCGCGTGGGTATTCCGCGCTGCCCGGACCACGATATTCCCCTGGAAGCCCAGACCGTCAGCCAGATGGTCGACCTGGTGCTGGCCCAGCCGGAAGGCGCCAAGCTGATGCTGCTGGCGCCGGTGATTCGAGAGCGTAAAGGCGAACATCTTTCGGTCTTTGAAGAGCTGCGTGCGCAAGGTTTTGTGCGCGCGCGCATCAACGGCAAGCTCTATGAGCTGGATGAAGCGCCGAAGCTCGACAAGCAGAAGAAGCACTCCATTGATGTGGTGGTCGACCGCTTCAAGGTCCGCGCTGATTTGCAACAGCGTTTGGCCGAGTCGTTCGAGACCGCGCTGAAGCTGGCGGACGGTATTGCACTGGTCGCACCGATGGACGACGAGCCGGGCGAAGAGATCATCTTCTCCGCGCGTTTTGCCTGCCCAATCTGTGGTCACGCAATCAGCGAGCTGGAACCCAAGCTGTTTTCCTTCAACAACCCGGCTGGCGCCTGCCCGACCTGTGATGGCCTGGGGGTTAAGCAGTTCTTTGACATCAAGCGTCTGGTCAACGGTGACCTGACCCTGGCGGAAGGTGCGATACGCGGCTGGGACAGGCGCAATGTCTACTACTTCCAGATGTTGGGGTCGCTGGCATCGCACTATAAATTCAGCCTGGAAGTGCCGTTCAACCAACTGCCGGCCGAGCAGCAAAAAGTCATCCTGCACGGCAGCGGCTCGCAGAACGTCGACTTCAAATACCTGAACGACCGTGGCGATATCGTCAAACGTTCGCACCCGTTCGAAGGTATCGTGCCGAACCTGGAGCGTCGCTACCGCGAGACCGAGTCGGCGAGCGTGCGCGAAGAGCTGGCCAAGTTCCTCAGCACTCAGCCTTGCCCGGATTGCCGGGGTACTCGTCTGCGTCGTGAAGCACGGCATGTGTGGGTGGGTGAGAAGACCTTGCCGGCAGTGACCAATCTGCCGATTGGCGACGCGTGTGAGTACTTTGGTGTGCTCAAGCTGACTGGGCGCCGTGGGGAAATTGCCGACAAGATTCTCAAGGAGATTCGTGAGCGCCTGCAATTCCTGGTTAACGTTGGCCTGGATTACCTGTCACTGGATCGCAGCGCCGATACGCTGTCGGGTGGTGAGGCTCAGCGGATCCGATTGGCCAGCCAAATTGGTGCCGGCCTCGTGGGCGTGTTGTACATCCTCGATGAACCGTCGATTGGCTTGCACCAGCGAGACAACGACCGCCTGCTGGGAACGCTGAAGCACCTGCGGGATATCGGCAACACGGTGATCGTGGTTGAGCACGATGAAGATGCGATTCGCCTGGCGGATTATGTGGTCGACATTGGCCCGGGTGCGGGTGTGCACGGTGGGCATATTGTTGCCGAGGGCACGCCTGCCGAGGTCATGGCTCACCCGGACTCGTTGACCGGTAAGTACCTGTCCGGCCGCGTGAAGATTGAAGTGCCGGCCAAGCGTACGCCACGCAACAAGAAGCTGGCGCTGCACCTCAAGGGCGCGCGCGGCAACAACTTGCGCAATGTCGACCTGGAAATCCCATTGGGTTTATTGACCTGTGTGACCGGTGTATCCGGTTCGGGCAAGTCGACGCTGATCAACAACACGCTGTTCCCTCTGAGTGCGACCGCCTTGAACGGCGCGACCACCCTGGAAGCGGCTGCGCACGACAGCATCAAGGGCCTTGAGCACCTGGATAAGGTCGTCGACATCGATCAAAGCCCGATTGGCCGTACACCACGCTCCAACCCGGCGACATATACCGGGTTGTTCACGCCGATTCGCGAACTGTTCGCCGGCGTACCGGAGTCCCGCTCGCGGGGTTATGGGCCTGGCCGGTTCTCGTTCAACGTTAAGGGCGGGCGCTGCGAAGCGTGCCAGGGCGATGGCCTGATCAAGGTTGAGATGCACTTTTTGCCGGACATCTACGTGCCGTGCGATGTGTGCAAGAGCAAGCGCTATAACCGCGAAACCCTGGAGATCAAGTACAAGGGCAAAAGCATCCATGAAACCCTCGAAATGACCATCGAGGAAGCACGGGTGTTCTTCGACGCGGTTCCTGCGTTGGCGCGCAAGCTGCAAACGTTGATGGATGTGGGCCTGTCGTACATCAAGCTGGGGCAATCGGCGACTACCTTGTCCGGCGGCGAGGCGCAGCGGGTGAAGTTGTCTCGTGAGCTGTCCAAGCGTGATACCGGCAAGACCTTGTATATCCTCGATGAGCCGACCACGGGTCTGCACTTTGCGGATATTCAGCAGTTGCTGGACGTGCTGCACCGCCTGCGCGACCACGGCAACACCGTGGTGGTGATTGAGCACAACCTGGATGTGATCAAGACTGCCGATTGGCTGGTGGACCTGGGGCCGGAAGGCGGCTCCAAGGGCGGCCAGATCATTGCGGTGGGCACACCGGAGCAGGTCTCGGAAATGCCGCAGTCGCATACCGGTTACTACTTGAAGCCGTTGTTGGCACGCGATAAAGCCTGATTGTCGGGCGCATGAAAAAGCCCCTGTCACTTTGCGGTGACAGGGGCTTTTTTGTAGCCGGGAATCAGAACTGCGATTGCAGATAATTCTCCAGACCAACCAATTTGATCAGGCCCAACTGCTTTTCCAGCCAGTAGGTGTGATCTTCTTCGGTGTCATTCAACTGCACCCGGAGGATTTCGCGGGTGACATAGTCGTTGTGCTGCTCGCAGAGCTCGATGCCCTTGCAGAGCGCGGCACGCACCTTGTACTCGAGGCGAAGATCGGCTGCGAGCATGTCAGGCACCGTGGTGCCCACATCCAGGTCGTCGGGACGCATGCGTGGCGTGCCTTCGAGCATAAGAATACGGCGCATCAGCGCGTCGGCGTGCTGTGCCTCTTCTTCCATTTCGTGGTTGATACGTTCGTAGAGCTCAGTAAAGCCCCAGTCTTCGTACATACGCGAATGGATGAAATATTGGTCACGAGCTGCCAGTTCGCCCGTCAGCAACGTGTTGAGGTAATCGATTACGTCGGGGTGACCTTGCATCGCCCTACATCTCCCTGCTTGAAAGTCTGTAGTTTGAACCATCATGACCCGGAGGTCACGAGACCAACGGCAGAAAAGCGAAGATTTTCTGAGAAAAGTAGCGGAAATAACGCAAAAACCGCCCTAATGAGGGCGGTTCTGCTTCTCGTTTAGAGTCAGCTAAGCGTTACGCCCAGCGCCGTTGCAATGCCTTGGCCGTAATCGGGGTCGGCTTTGAAGAAGTGCTGCAGCTGACGCTGAACCACATCCCTGCTCACGCCATCCATAGCCCCGGCAATGTTGTTGATCAGCAGGGCCTTTTGCCCAGCATCCATCAAACGGAACAGTGCGCCTGCGTGACTGTAGTAGTCGGTGTCTTCACGCTGATCGTAGCGATTCGCCGCACCATTGAGTGCCAGAGGTGGCTCAGCGTATTGAGGCGCCTGTTGTGGCGTACCAGCGACGCTGTTTGGTTCATAGTTAGGAGACGCACCTCCGAAACCAAAGGACATCGAACCGTCACGCTGATTGTTATTAACCGGGCTCAAGGGAGCATTGACCGGCAACTGCTGGTGGTTGGTGCCAACACGATAACGGTGAGCATCCGCATAAGCGAAAACGCGGCCTTGAAGCATGCGGTCCGGCGAGAGACCAACACCCGGAACCATGTTGCTTGGGCCAAAGCATGCCTGCTCGACTTCAGCAAAGTAATTCACCGGATTACGGTCCAGCACGAGCTCGCCAACCTCGATCAGCGGAAACTCCTGCTGTGACCAGGTTTTGGTCACGTCAAACGGGTTTTCGTAGTGAGCTTCAGCCTCGGCTTCGGTCATGACCTGAATGTTGACGCTCCACTTGGGAAAGTCGCCCCGCTCGATAGCGTTGAACAGGTCACGCTGAGCATAATCAGGATCAGTGCCGGCAATGCGAGTCGCCTCTTCAGGCGTCAGGTTCTTGATACCTTGCTTGGTTTTGTAGTGCCACTTGACCCAATGGCGCTCGCCTCTAGCATTGATCAGGCTATAGGTATGACTCCCGAAGCCGTGCATATGGCGGTAACCATCTGGAGTGCCACGATCCGAGAACAGGATGGTGATCTGGTGCAACGCCTCAGGAGAGAGCGACCAGAAATCCCATACCATCTGTGCACTTTTCAGATTCGTTTGCGGCAACCGCTTTTGGGTGTGAATGAAGTCGGGGAACTTCAGCGGGTCGCGGATGAAGAACACTGGGGTGTTGTTGCCAACGATGTCCCAGTTGCCTTCTTCGGTATAGAACTTCAAAGCAAAGCCACGCGGGTCACGCGCGGTATCCGCCGAGCCGCGCTCGCCGCCAACGGTGGAGAATCGAAGGAAAGTAGGTGTTTCTTTACCAACGGATTCGAACAGCTTCGCACTGGTGTACTGGGTGATGTCCCGGGTTACGGTGAATTTACCGTGAGCGCCCGAACCCTTGGCGTGTACGCGACGCTCAGGAATGTTTTCACGGTTGAAGTGCGCGAGCTTTTCGATCAGGTGAAAGTCATCGAGGAGCAACGGGCCACGCGGACCGGCAGTACGGGAGTTCTGGTTGTCCGCAACGGGGGCGCCGCTGGCGGTAGTAAGGATATTACTCATGCTCAATCTTCCTCAGGTCAGACTAGGAACTGCCGGCTAATCGGCTTGGAGGGAGTATTGACCATCAAGATGACACCATCAAATGCATTAAATCATGGACTTTGATAGAAAATAACTAACACAGAACCTCAACGGAAAGCGGCGGGTTTATTAGAGAACCGGCAGTGACGTGAGAAATATAGCCGGTTTTCGACCGCCCACAAAAAACCGGGCACTAGGCCCGGTTCTCTGTTGCAGACTGTCGTCTTACTCGGCGCTTACAGCTTCGCCGGCAGTAGCACGATCAACCAACTCGACGTACGCCATAGGCGCGTTGTCGCCAGCGCGGAAACCGCACTTGAGGATGCGCAGGTAGCCACCCTCACGGGTAGCGTAACGCTTGCCCAGGTCGTTGAAGAGCTTACCAACGATAGCTTTCGAACGAGTACGGTCGAAAGCCAGACGGCGGTTAGCCAGGCTGTCTGTCTTGGCCAAAGTGATCAGCGGCTCAGCAACGCGACGCAGTTCTTTAGCTTTCGGCAGTGTAGTTTTGATCAGCTCGTGCTCGAACAGCGACACCGCCATGTTTTGAAACATGGCCTTGCGGTGCGAGCTGGTACGGCTCAGGTGACGACCACTTTTACGATGACGCATGGTTCATTCCTTACCAAACTCACGTTCGGTGATTACGACGATCAGGCAGTCGCCTTGTCGTCCTTCTTAAGACTTGCAGGCGGCCAGTTGTCGAGGCGCATGCCGAGGGACAGACCGCGGGAGGCCAGAACGTCCTTGATTTCAGTCAAGGATTTCTTGCCCAGGTTCGGAGTCTTCAACAGTTCTACTTCGGTACGCTGAATCAGGTCGCCGATGTAGTAAATGTTTTCCGCCTTAAGGCAGTTAGCCGAACGTACAGTCAGTTCCAGATCGTCAACCGGGCGAAGCAGGATCGGATCGATCTCGTCTTCCTGCTCGATTACCACTGGTTCGCTGTCACCTTTGAGGTCGACGAACGCAGCCAACTGCTGTTGCAGAATGGTTGCAGCGCGGCGGATAGCCTCTTCAGGATCCAGAGTACCGTTGGTTTCCAGATCAATAACCAGCTTGTCCAGGTTAGTACGCTGCTCGACACGGGCGTTTTCCACCACGTATGCGATACGGCGAACCGGGCTGAACGAAGAGTCAAGCTGCAAGCGACCAATGCTGCGGCTTTCGTCTTCATCGCTCTGACGCGAGTCGGCCGGTTCATAACCACGACCACGAGCTACAGTGAGCTTCATGTTCAGGGCGCCGTTAGACGCCAGGTTAGCGATTACGTGATCGGGGTTAACGATCTCGACATCATGATCCAGCTGAATATCGGCAGCGGTAACCACCCCCGAACCCTTCTTCGACAAGGTCAGCGTAACTTCGTCACGGCCGTGCAGCTTGATAGCCAGACCTTTAAGGTTCAACAGGATTTCAATTACGTCTTCCTGTACACCTTCGATGGCGCTGTACTCGTGGAGCACACCGTCAATCTCGGCCTCGACTACTGCACAGCCGGGCATTGAGGACAACAGGATGCGGCGCAGCGCGTTGCCCAGGGTGTGGCCAAAACCACGCTCGAGAGGCTCGAGAGTGATCTTGGCGCGGGTTGGACTGACAACCTGCACATCAATGTGGCGGGGTGTCAGGAACTCATTTACCGAAATCTGCATGGATGCACCTATTTTCTAGCCCTTACTTGGAGTAGAGCTCGACAATCAGGCTTTCGTTGATGTCGGCGGACAGATCACTGCGAGCAGGAACGTTCTTGAAAACGCCCGACTTCTTCTCAGTGTCTACTTCTACCCATTCTACGCGGCCACGTTGGGCACACAGATCGAGAGCTTGGACAATGCGAAGTTGGTTTTTTGCTTTCTCGCGAATCGCGACTACGTCACCAGCACGAACCTGGTAAGACGGTACGTTAACGGTTTGGCCGTTTACGCTGACGGATTTGTGCGATACCAGCTGACGGGATTCGGCACGAGTCGAACCAAAGCCCATACGGTATACAACGTTGTCCAGACGGCATTCGAGCAGTTGCAGCAGGTTTTCACCGGTTGCACCTTTTTTGCCAGCAGCTTCTTTGTAGTAGCCGCTGAACTGACGCTCGAGAACGCCGTAGATACGACGGACCTTCTGCTTTTCACGCAGTTGGGTGCCGTAATCGGACTGGCGACCGCGGCGTTGGCCGTGGATACCAGGTGCTGCTTCAATGTTGCACTTCGATTCGATCGCGCGCACGCCGCTCTTCAGGAAGAGATCGGTGCCTTCGCGACGAGCGAGTTTGCATTTTGGACCAATGTAACGAGCCATTCTTTACAATCTCCTGGATTACACGCGGCGCTTCTTCGGCGGACGGCACCCGTTGTGCGGGATTGGCGTCACGTCGGTGATGCTGGCGATCTTATAGCCACAGCCGTTCAAAGCACGGACAGCAGACTCACGACCTGGACCTGGACCTTTGACGTTAACGTCGAGGTTTTTCAGGCCGTATTCCAGCGCAGCTTGACCAGCACGTTCAGCAGCTACTTGAGCAGCGAACGGGGTGGACTTGCGGGAACCGCGGAAACCCGAACCACCAGAGGTAGCCCAAGACAGCGCGTTACCTTGACGGTCGGTGATGGTCACGATGGTGTTGTTAAAAGAAGCATGGATGTGGGCGATGCCATCAACCACTGTCTTTTTAACTTTTTTACGAGGACGAGCAGCAGGTTTTGCCATGATAATTTTCCTGTCGATTCGCTGGGGCGATTACTTGCGGATCGGCTTACGCGGACCTTTACGGGTACGCGCGTTAGTCTTGGTACGCTGACCGCGTACTGGAAGACCACGACGATGACGCAGACCGCGATAGCAACCGAGGTCCATCAAACGCTTGATTTTCATGTTGATTTCGCGACGCAGGTCACCTTCAGTGGTGAACTTCGCCACTTCGCCACGCAGCAATTCAATCTGCTCGTCGCTCAGATCCTTGATCTTAGCGGCTGGGTTTACCCCAGCAACTGCGCAAATTTTCTGCGCAGTAGTGCGACCAACACCATAGATGTAGGTCAGCGAGATAACAGTGTGCTTGTTATCTGGAATGTTAACGCCTGCAATACGGGCCATTCAGTGGGACTCCAATTGACAGCTACCTACGCCCCGGAAGCCAAGAAATAGGGCGCGAGATAATATCGCTGTAATAACAAATAATCAACCCGGCAGCGCACTAGCTGCCGGGCTTCAAGCGGATCACACTCAGCCTTGGCGCTGTTTGTGACGCGGTTCCGCGCTGCAAATTACTCGAACAACACCTTCGCGGCGAATAATCTTGCAGTTACGGCACAGCTTTTTCACCGATGCACGAACTTTCATCACCAACTCCTCGAACCTTATGGGTACTCAGCGCAACATGCCGCTGCCGTAACCCTTCAGGTTGGCTTTCTTCATCAGGGATTCGTACTGGTGCGAAACGAGGTGCGATTGTACTTGGGACATGAAGTCCATCACAACCACGACCACGATCAGCAACGAGGTCCCGCCAAGGTAGAACGGAACGTTTGCTGCAACCACCAGGAACTGGGGCAACAAGCAGACGGCCGTCATATATAGAGCACCGAACAGGGTCAAACGAGTCAGAACGCCATCAATGTAGCGTGCAGACTGCTCACCTGGACGGATACCCGGAATAAAGGCACCGGACTTCTTCAGGTTTTCCGCTACGTCTTTCGGATTGAACATCAACGCCGTATAGAAGAAGCAGAAGAAAATAATCCCTGCACTAAACAGCAGAATATTCAACGGCTGACCAGGAGCGATCGACTGAGAGAGGTCCTGCAGCCAGCCCATGTTTTCAGACTGACCAAACCAGGTACCCAACGAAGCCGGAAACAGCAAAATGCTGCTCGCGAAAATTGCCGGAATAACACCGGCCATATTCACTTTCAGCGGCAAGTGGCTGGTCTGCGCAGCGAAGACCTTGCGGCCCTGCTGACGCTTGGCGTAGTGAACAGCAATACGACGCTGGCCACGCTCAATGAACACCACAAAACCGATAATCGCTACTGCCAGCAAACCGATAGCAACCAAGGCGAAGATATTGATATCACCCTGACGTGCAGACTCGAAAGACTGCCCAATTGCTCTCGGAAGACCGGCGACGATACCTGCGAAAATCAACATCGAGATACCGTTACCAACACCACGCTCAGTAATCTGCTCACCCAGCCACATCATAAACATCGCACCAGCCACAAATGTGGATACCGCGACGAAATAGAAGCCAAAGTCACCAGTGAACGCAACACCCTGCCCGGCCAAGCCAACGGACATGCCGATAGCTTGAACCAGGGCAAGGATGACAGTGCCGTAGCGGGTGTACTGGCTAATCTTGCGACGACCAGCTTCACCTTCCTTCTTCAACTGCTCCAACTGCGGACTGACGGCGGTCATCAACTGCATGATGATCGATGCCGAAATGTACGGCATGATCCCCAGTGCAAAGATACTCATCCGTTCCAGCGCGCCGCCGGAAAACATGTTGAACAAGCTAAGAATGGTCCCCTCATTCTGTCGAAACAGGTCTGCGAGTCGGTCCGGGTTGATACCTGGAACCGGGATGTGTGCGCCTATTCGGTAGACGATAATCGCCAGGAACAGAAAACGCAGACGAGCCCAAAGTTCAGACATACCGCCTTTGCCGAGCGCTGAGAGAGCACCTTGCTTAGCCATTTATTCCTCGAACTTGCCGCCAGCTGCTTCGATAGCCGAACGCGCACCTTTGGTGGCGCCGATTCCCTTGCCGATAGTGACAGCGCGAGTCACTTCACCGGACAGCATGATTTTCACACGCTGTACGTTGACGTTGATCACGTTGGCATCTTTCAGGGTCTGCACAGTAACGATGTCGCCTTCCACTTTAGCCAGCTCGGACAAACGCACTTCTGCGCGGTCCATGGCTTTCAGGGATACGAAACCGAACTTAGGCAGGCGACGATGCAGCGGCTGTTGACCGCCTTCAAAGCCTGGAGCGATGGTGCCACCGGAGCGGGAGGTTTGACCTTTGTGGCCACGGCCACCAGTCTTACCCAAACCGCTACCGATACCACGGCCCGGACGATGCTTTTCGCGACGGGAACCCGGCGCTGGACTCAGATCATTGAGTTTCATCGATTAACCCTCTACACGCAGCATGTAGTAAGCCTTGTTGATCATCCCGCGATTCTCGGGAGTATCCTGGACTTCTACAGTGTGACCGATGCGACGCAGCCCCAAACCCTTAACGCACAGTTTGTGGTTAGGAATGCGGCCGGTCATGCTTTTGATCAGCGTTACTTTAACGGTAGCCATGATCAGAAGATCTCCTTGACAGTCAGACCACGCTTGGCAGCGATGGACTCAGGAGATTGCATAGCTTTCAAACCTTTGAAAGTGGCGTGAACCACGTTTACCGGGTTAGTCGAGCCGTAGCACTTGGCCAGAACGTTCTGAACACCAGCAACTTCGAGGACAGCACGCATAGCGCCGCCAGCGATGATACCGGTACCTTCAGAAGCAGGCTGCATGTACACCTTCGAAGCGCCGTGAGCGGACTTCATAGCGTACTGCAGAGTGGTGCCGTTCAGATCAACTTGGATCATGTTGCGACGAGCAGCTTCCATTGCCTTCTGGATCGCAGCAGGCACTTCACGTGACTTGCCACGGCCGAAGCCAACACGCCCTTTACCATCACCCACCACGGTCAACGCGGTGAAAGTGAAGATACGGCCGCCTTTAACGGTTTTGGCTACGCGGTTAACTTGAACCAGCTTCTCAATGTAGCCTTCGTCGCGCTTTTGGTCGTTATTTGACATAACTTAGAACTCCAGCCCAGCTTCACGAGCAGCATCAGCCAGCGCTTTAACGCGGCCGTGGTACTTGAAGCCAGAGCGGTCGAAAGCCACTTGCGAGACGCCAGCGGCCTTAGCACGCGTAGCGACCAGCTGGCCAACCTTTGTGGCCGCGTCGATGTTGCCAGTGGCACCATCACGCAGTTCTTTATCCAAAGTCGAGGCGCTTGCCAGGACTTTGTTGCCGTCGGCCGAGATGACCTGGGCGTAGATGTGCTGCGACGAGCGGAACACGCAGAGACGCACGACTTCGAGTTCGTGCATTTTCAGGCGTGCTTTGCGAGCGCGACGCAGTCGAGTAACTTTTTTGTCGGTCATTTGCTATGCCCTACTTCTTCTTGGCTTCTTTACGACGGACGACTTCGTCCGCGTAGCGCACACCTTTGCCTTTGTACGGCTCTGGTGGACGGAAGTCGCGGATCTCAGCGGCCACCTGACCTACCAGCTGCTTATCAATACCCTTGATCAGGATATCGGTCTGGCTAGGGGTCTCAGCGGTGATGCCTTCCGGCAGTTCGTAATCCACTGGGTGCGAGAAGCCAAGGGCCAGGTTCAAAACCGTGCCTTTTGCTTGCGCTTTGTAACCAACACCGACCAGCTGGAGCTTACGCTCGAAGCCTTGGCTTACGCCTTGGACCATGTTGTTTACCAACGCACGCGTGGTACCGGCCATTGCGCGAGTTTGTTGATCGCTATTGCGAGCAGCGAAACGCAGCTCACCAGCTTCTTCAACGATCTCAACGGACGAATGGATGTTCAGTTCAAGAGTGCCCTTGGCACCCTTCACCGAAAGCTGTTGGCCTGCGAATTTGACTTCGACACCGGCTGGCAGCTTAACGGGGTTCTTAGCGACGCGAGACATGCTTATCCCCCCTTAGAACACAGTGCAAAGAACTTCGCCGCCGACACCGGCAGCGCGCGCAGCACGATCCGTCATCACACCTTTGTTGGTGGAGACGATAGACACGCCCAGACCGCCACGAACTTTCGGCAGATCTTCAGCGGACTTGTACTGACGCAGGCCTGGACGGCTAACGCGCTTCACTTCCTCGATGACCGAACGGCCTTCGAAGTATTTCAGCTCGATGGACAGCAGTGGTTTTGTTTCGCTGCTGATCTGATAACCCGCAATGTAGCCTTCGTCTTTCAGGACTTTGGCAACAGCTACCTTCAACTTGGAAGATGGCATGCTTACGACGGACTTTTCAGCCATCTGGGCATTACGGATACGAGTTAGCATGTCCGCTAACGGGTCCTGCATACTCATGGGCTAGACGCTCCTAATACAAAAAAATTAGCCTTGCGGCTACATATGTCGCCGAGAATCTCCGAGCATAGAAAACACGGGCTCAGGCGAGCCGGGTATTCTAGACACACTCCGGAAATGAAACAAGCCCCAAAAGGGGCTTGTTCCAGATTCAAGGTCACCGGTGGTCAGTATCTTGCGACGCAAACCACCTGGACTTCGAAAGTACTTACCAGCTGGCTTTAACCAGACCTGGTACGTCACCACGCATTGCCGCTTCACGCAGTTTGTTACGGCCGAGGCCGAACTTGCGGTAAACGCCGTGTGGACGACCGGTCAGGCGGCAGCGGTTACGCATGCGCGAGGCGCTTGCGTCACGTGGCTGCTTCTGCAGAGCAACTGTAGCTTCCCAACGCGCTTCTGGACTTGCGTTCAGATCAACGATGATTGCTTTCAGTGCTGCACGCTTCTTGGCGTACTTGGCAACCGTGAGCTGACGCTTCAGCTCGCGGTTTTTCATGCTCATCTTGGCCATGGTCCTACTCCAATCAGTTGCGGAACGGGAATTTGAAAGCACGCAACAGGGCGCGACCTTCATCATCGTTCTTGGCAGTGGTGGTCAGGGTGATGTCCAGACCGCGGAGAGCATCGATCTTGTCGTAGTCGATTTCCGGGAAGATGATCTGCTCTTTCACGCCCATGCTGTAGTTACCACGACCATCGAAGGACTTGGCATTCAGGCCGCGGAAGTCGCGAACCCGAGGCAGGGAGATCGACAGCAGACGATCCAGGAATTCGTACATACGCTCACGGCGCAGAGTCACTTTGACGCCGATCGGCCAACCTTCACGGACTTTAAAGCCAGCGATGGATTTCCGAGCGTAAGTCACAACGACTTTTTGACCGGTGATCTTTTCCAGGTCGGCAACAGCGTGCTCGATGACTTTTTTGTCACCGATCGCTTCGCCCAGACCCATGTTCAGGGTGATTTTGGTAACGCGCGGAACTTCCATCACGTTCCCGAGCTTAAGTTCTTCCTTAAGCTTAGGGGCGATTTCCTTCCGGTAAATCTCTTGTAGTCGTGCCATGGTCTAATCTACCTAGCAGTGTTCAAGCATCAACCGCTTTTTGGGTCGACTTGAAGACACGAATTTTCTTACCGTCTTCTACTTTGAAACCAACGCGGTCAGCCTTGTTGGTTTCGCCGTTGAAGATGGCGACGTTAGAAGCGTCCAGCGGAGCTTCTTTCTCGACGATACCGCCCTGCACGCCCGACATCGGGTTAGGCTTGGTATGACGCTTGACCAGGTTCAGACCACCGATAACCAGACGGTTATTAGCGAGAACCTTAAGCACCTTACCGCGCTTACCTTTGTCTTTGCCGGCGATCACGATGATCTCGTCGTCACGACGAATCTTTTGCATGTCGGATCTCCTTACAGCACTTCTGGGGCGAGCGAGACGATCTTCATGAACTTCTCAGTACGAAGTTCACGGGTCACTGGCCCAAAGATACGGGTGCCGATCGGCTCTTGCTTGTTGTTCAGAAGAACAGCAGCGTTGCCATCAAAGCGGATAATGGAGCCATCTGCACGGCGTACGCCGTGACGAGTGCGGACTACAACAGCAGTCATCACTTGGCCTTTTTTCACTTTACCGCGAGGAATTGCTTCCTTCACGGTAACTTTGATGATGTCACCGATACCAGCGTAACGACGATGGGAGCCACCCAGCACCTTGATGCACATAACACGGCGAGCGCCGCTGTTATCGGCCACATCGAGCATGGATTGAGTCTGAATCATATAATTTCTCCGACCCCTAGTCCTTAGACTTCCACAGCGCGTTCGAGAACATCAACCAGTGCCCAAGACTTGGTCTTGGCCAGCGGACGAGTTTCACGAATAGTGACTTTGTCGCCGATGTGGCACTGATTGGTTTCGTCGTGCGCGTGCAGCTTAGTCGAACGCTTAACATATTTACCGTAGATCGGGTGCTTAACGCGACGCTCGATCAAAACGGTGATGGTTTTGTCCATCTTGTCGCTGACAACACGGCCAGTCAGCGTACGGACAGTCTTTTCGGCTTCAGCCATGATCACTTACCTGCCTGCTGGTTGAGCACAGTCTTCACGCGAGCGATGTCACGCTTAACTTGCGAGAGCAGATGAGACTGCCCCAACTGGCCAGTTGCTTTCTGCATACGCAGATTGAACTGGTCGCGCAGCAGGCCGAGCAGTTGCTCGTTCAGCTGCTGTGCGGATTTTTCACGAAGTTCATTCGCTTTCATCACATCACCGTCCGTTTAACAAAGGCGGTGGCGAGCGGCAGCTTTGCAGCAGCCAGGGCAAAAGCCTCACGCGCCAGCTCTTCAGTTACACCCTCGATTTCATACAGGACTTTGCCTGGCTGAATCTGGGCTACCCAGTATTCCACGTTACCCTTACCTTTACCCATCCGAACCTCGAGAGGCTTTTTGGAGATCGGCTTGTCCGGGAATACACGGATCCAGATCTTGCCGCCACGTTTAACGTGACGGGTCAGTGCACGACGCGCTGACTCGATCTGACGAGCGGTGAGACGACCACGAGCTACAGACTTCAGCGCGAACTCGCCGAAGCTGACTTTGCTACCGCGCTGTGCCAGACCACGGTTGTGGCCTGTCATCTGCTTGCGGAACTTCGTACGCTTAGGTTGCAACATTTGGCGTACCCCTTACTTAGCAGCTTTTTTACGAGGCGCTGGTGCTTGTGGTTTCAGTTCTTCTTGGCGACCACCAATTACTTCGCCTTTGAAGATCCAAACCTTTACACCGATCACACCGTAAGTGGTGTGAGCTTCGTAGTTGGCATAGTCGATGTCGGCACGCAGGGTGTGCAGTGGCACACGACCTTCGCGATACCATTCAGTACGTGCGATTTCAGCACCGCCGAGACGACCGCTCACTTGGATTTTGATGCCTTTGGCACCAATGCGCATGGCGTTCTGTACAGCGCGCTTCATGGCGCGACGGAACATTACGCGACGCTCCAGCTGCTGAGCTACGCTCTGCGCAACCAGCATACCGTCGAGCTCCGGCTTGCGGATCTCTTCGATATTGATGTGCACAGGCACACCCATTTGCTTGGTCAGGTCCTGACGCAGTTTCTCAACATCTTCACCTTTCTTCCCGATAACGATACCTGGACGAGCGGTGTGGATGGTGATACGTGCAGTTTGCGCCGGACGATGGATATCGATACGGCTTACGGACGCGCTTTTTAGTTTGTCTTGGAGATACTCACGCACCTTCAGATCAGCGAACAAATAGTCCGCATAAGTCCGACCGTCTGCGTACCAGACGGAGGTGTGCTCCTTGACGATTCCCAGGCGAATGCCAATGGGATGTACTTTCTGACCCATCTCTTCGACTCCGTTACTTGTCAGCAACCTTGACAGTGATATGGCAAGACCGCTTGACGATGCGATCAGCACGGCCTTTGGCACGTGGCATGATGCGCTTCAGCGAACGCCCTTCGTTGACGAAAACGGTGCTGACCTTCAGGTCATCAACGTCTGCGCCTTCGTTATGCTCGGCGTTGGCTACGGCCGACTCCAGCACTTTCTTCATGATCTCGGCGGCTTTCTTACTGCTGAAAGCCAACAGGTTGAGCGCTTCGCCCACCTTCTTCCCGCGGATCTGGTCGGCGACCAAGCGGGCTTTCTGGGCGGAGATTCGAGCGCCCGACAACTTAGCGGCTACTTCCATTTCCTTACCCCTTAACGCTTGGCTTTCTTGTCTGCCACGTGCCCACGATAAGTGCGGGTACCGGCAAACTCGCCTAGTTTGTGGCCGACCATGTCTTCGTTAACGAGAACTGGGACGTGTTGACGACCGTTGTGTACTGCGATGGTCAAACCGACCATTTGTGGCAGGATCATCGAACGACGCGACCAGGTCTTAACTGGTTTGCGATCGTTCTTTTCCGCCGCCACTTCGATCTTCTTCAGTAGGTGAAGATCAATAAAAGGACCTTTTTTCAGAGAACGTGGCACTGTCGTATCCCTCTATTTACTTGCGACGACGGACGATCATTTTGTCGGTACGCTTATTACCACGAGTCTTCGCGCCCTTAGTCGGGAAGCCCCATGGCGATACCGGATGACGACCACCAGAGGTACGACCTTCACCACCACCGTGTGGGTGGTCAACCGGGTTCATGGCAACACCACGAACGGTTGGGCGAACGCCACGCCAGCGTTTGGCACCAGCTTTACCCAGCGAACGCAGGCTGTGCTCGGAGTTCGAGACTTCACCCAGGGTCGCGCGGCATTCAGCCAGCACTTTACGCATCTCACCAGAACGCAGACGCAGGGTCACGTAGACACCTTCACGAGCGATCAGCTGAGCCGAAGCACCAGCGGAACGAGCGATTTGCGCGCCTTTACCTGGCTTCAATTCGATGCCGTGTACGGTGCTACCAACTGGAATGTTACGCAGTTGCAGAGCGTTGCCCGGCTTGATCGGCGCCAGAGCACCTGCGATCAGCTGGTCGCCAGCACTCACGCCTTTAGGGGCGATGATGTAGCGACGCTCGCCATCTGCGTACAGCAGCAGAGCGATGTGAGCAGTACGGTTTGGATCGTATTCGATACGCTCGACAGTGGCAGCGATGCCATCTTTGTCGTTGCGACGGAAATCGACCAGACGATAATGCTGCTTATGGCCACCACCGATGTGACGAGTGGTAATACGACCATTGTTGTTACGACCACCAGTCTTCGATTTTTTCTCGAGCAGCGGTGCGTGAGGAGCGCCTTTATGCAGCTCCTGGTTGACCACCTTGACCACAAAACGGCGGCCAGGGGAAGTCGGTTTGCATTTAACGATTGCCATGATGCACCCCTTCCTTACTCAGCACTGCTGCTGAAATCGAGATCTTGGCCTGGCTGAAGGGAGATAACTGCCTTCTTCCAGTCATTACGCTTGCCCAGACCGCGAGCAGTGCGCTTGCTCTTACCCAGAACATTCAGGGTAGTAACACGCTCTACTTTCACGCTGAACAGGCTTTCGACGGCCTTCTTGATTTCCAGCTTGGTTGCGTCAGTTGCAACCTTGAAAACGAACTGGCCTTTCTTGTCAGCCAGAACCGTAGCCTTTTCGGAAACGTGCGGGCCAAGCAGAACTTTAAATACGCGTTCCTGGTTCATCCCAGCAGCTCCTCGAATTTCTTCACGGCCGACACGGTGATCAACACCTTGTCGTATGCGATCAGACTAACTGGATCGGAACCTTGCACGTCACGTACATCAACGTGTGGCAGGTTGCGAGCAGCCAGGTACAGGTTCTGATCAACAGCTTCAGACACGATCAAAACGTCGGTCAGATTCATGTTGTTCAGCTTGCCCAGCAGATCTTTGGTTTTTGGACCTTCAACAGCGAAGTCCTGAACCACGACCAGACGATCAGTACGCACGAGTTCAGCAAGGATGGAGCGCAGAGCTGCGCGGTACATCTTCTTGTTGAGCTTCTGAGTGTGATCCTGTGGACGAGCTGCGAAAGTGGTACCGCCGCCACGCCAGATTGGGCTACGGATAGTACCGGCACGAGCACGGCCAGTGCCTTTCTGACGCCAAGGGCGCTTACCGCCACCACGTACGTCGGAACGGGTCTTTTGCTGCTTGCTACCTTGACGGCCGCCGGCCATGTAGGCCACGACTGCTTGGTGAACCAGCGTCTCGTTGAATTCGCCGCCAAATGTCAGTTCGGAAACTTCGATCGCTTGAGCGTCATTTACATTTAATTGCATGTCAGCTTCCCCTTAACCGCGAGCCTTGGCCGCTGGACGTACAACCAGGTTGCCGCCAGTAGCGCCAGGAACAGCACCCTTGACCAACAACAGATTGCGTTCAGCGTCGACGCGCACTACTTCGAGGGACTGCACGGTCACGCGCTCAGCGCCCATATGACCGGACATTTTTTTGCCCTTGAATACACGACCAGGAGTCTGGCACTGGCCAATAGAGCCCGGGACGCGGTGGGAAACGGAGTTACCGTGAGTGTTGTCTTGGCCACGGAAATTCCAACGCTTGATCGTACCCTGGAAGCCTTTACCTTTGGACTGACCGGTTACATCAACCAGTTGACCAGCAGCGAAGATTTCAGCGTTGATCAGATCGCCAGCCTGGTAGTCGCCATCTTCAAGACGGAACTCCATAACAGTGCGACCAGCTGCAACGTTTGCTTTAGCGAAGTGACCTGCTTGAGCAGCAGTCACGCGCGAAGCACGACGCTCGCCGACAGTGACTTGCACTGCACGATAGCCATCGGTTTCTTCAGTTTTGAACTGGGTGACGCGATTCGGTTCGATCTCAATGACCGTGACCGGAATGGAGACACCTTCTTCGGTGAAAATACGGGTCATACCGCATTTACGACCGACTACACCAATAGTCATGTTGTAAACCTCATGAGTGTACGGGGCTTTCACCCGCTATGGCCGCCCATTTCAGAGCGTTACACGACTAAGACCCAAGTCTTAGCCGAGGCTGATCTGTACTTCCACACCGGCCGCCAGATCAAGCTTCATAAGAGCATCAACGGTTTTATCCGTTGGCTGGACGATGTCCAGTACGCGCTTATGAGTACGGATCTCGTACTGGTCACGCGCGTCTTTGTTGACGTGCGGGGAGACCAGAACGGTGAACCGCTCTTTACGGGTAGGCAGTGGAATTGGACCACGCACTTGAGCACCAGTACGTTTCGCGGTTTCCACGATTTCCTGGGTGGATTGGTCGATCAGGCGATGGTCAAAAGCCTTCAACCTGATACGGATTTGCTGATTTTGCATTGGATTTCAGACTCCGGCTGCTATTCCCAGCGAGCGCAATACGCCCGTTAAAAGGAGGCGCAATTCTATAGACGGCCCTGATAGGTGTCAACCCAATAAAAAAGGCCCCCGCTAAGCGGGGGCCTCCTCAAAACATCAAGGCTATCTCAGAAGAGATAATTACTCGATGATTTTAGCTACAACGCCAGCACCAACGGTACGGCCGCCTTCACGGATAGCGAAGCGCAGACCGTCTTCCATTGCGATGGTTTTGATCAGGGTAACAACCATTTTGATGTTGTCGCCTGGCATAACCATTTCAACGCCTTCCGGCAGTTCGCAGTTACCAGTCACGTCAGTAGTACGGAAGTAGAACTGTGGACGGTAGCCTTTGAAGAACGGAGTGTGACGACCGCCTTCTTCTTTGCTCAGCACGTACACTTCAGCTTCGAACTTGGTGTGCGGCTTAACCGAACCCGGCTTAACCAGAACCTGGCCACGCTCAACGTCGTCACGCTTGGTACCACGCAGCAGAACGCCGCAGTTCTCGCCAGCACGACCTTCGTCGAGCAGCTTACGGAACATTTCAACACCGGTGCAGGTGGTGACGGTAGTGTCACGCAGACCAACGATTTCCAGTGGATCTTGAACCTTAACGATACCGCGCTCGATACGGCCAGTCACAACAGTACCGCGACCGGAGATCGAGAATACGTCTTCGATTGGCATCAGGAACGGCTTGTCGATAACACGAACTGGATCTGGGATGTAGCTGTCCAGAGTTTCAACCAGTTTACGAACGGACGTGGTGCCCATTTCGTTGTCGTCTTTGCCTTCCAGAGCCATACGAGCAGAACCGATGATGATCGGAGTGTCGTCGCCTGGGAAGTCGTAAGTGCTCAGCAGATCGCGCACTTCCATCTCAACCAGTTCCAGCAGCTCAGCGTCGTCTACCAGGTCAGCCTTGTTCAGGTAAACCACGATGTACGGAACGCCTACCTGACGGGACAGCAGGATGTGCTCACGGGTTTGTGGCATCGGACCATCAGCGGCCGAGCAAACCAGGATTGCGCCGTCCATCTGGGCAGCACCGGTGATCATGTTCTTCACATAGTCAGCGTGACCTGGGCAGTCAACGTGAGCGTAGTGACGGATCAGCGAGTTGTATTCAACGTGCGCGGTGTTGATGGTGATACCACGAGCTTTTTCTTCTGGTGCGCTGTCGATTTTATCGAAATCAACGATTGCGGAACCGAAAACTTCGGAGCAAACGCGAGTCAGAGCAGCAGTCAGAGTGGTTTTACCGTGGTCAACGTGACCGATAGTGCCAACGTTGACGTGCGGTAGGGAACGATCAAATTTTTCTTTAGCCACGACAATTAACTCCTTGCCTAAAGGACTGAATCAGCCTTGTTTTTTGGATACAGTTTCAGCGATGTGCGCCGGAGCTGTGTTGTATTTTTTGAATTCCATAGAGTAGCTTGCGCGACCCTGAGACATGGAGCGAACGTCGGTCGCATAACCGAACATCTCACCCAACGGAACCTCGGCGCGAATCACTTTGCCGGAAACCGTGTCTTCCATACCCAAGATCATGCCGCGACGACGGTTAAGGTCGCCCATGACATCACCCATATAGTCTTCAGGTGTAACAACTTCTACCGCCATGATTGGCTCAAGCAACTCACCACCACCCTTCTGGGCCAGTTGCTTGGTTGCCATGGAAGCAGCCACCTTAAACGCCATCTCGTTGGAGTCGACGTCGTGGTAAGAACCGTCAAAAACGGTTGCTTTCAGGCCGATCAGCGGATAGCCGGCAACAACACCGTTCTTCATCTGCTCTTCGATACCCTTCTGGATAGCCGGGATGTATTCCTTAGGAACAACGCCACCAACTACTTCGTTCACGAATTGCAGACCTTCCTGACCTTCGTCAGCAGGTGCAAAACGGATCCAGCAGTGACCGAACTGACCACGACCGCCGGACTGACGAACGAACTTGCCTTCGATTTCACAGTTCTTCGTGATGCGCTCACGATAGGAAACCTGAGGCTTACCGATGTTGGCTTCGACGTTGAACTCACGGCGCATCCGGTCAACCAGGATGTCCAGGTGCAGCTCGCCCATGCCGGAGATGATCGTTTGACCAGTCTCTTCATCAGTCTTGACGCGGAAAGATGGATCTTCCTGAGCAAGTTTGCCCAGAGCGATACCCATTTTTTCCTGGTCATCCTTGGTCTTAGGCTCTACGGCAACCGAAATAACCGGCTCCGGGAAGTCCATGCGAACCAGGATGATTGGCTTAGCAGCGTCGCACAAAGTCTCACCAGTGGTGACGTCCTTCATGCCGATCAGGGCCGCGATGTCACCAGCGCGCACTTCCTTGATCTCTTCACGGGCGTTTGCGTGCATTTGCACCATACGACCCACGCGCTCTTTCTTACCTTTAACCGAGTTGATCACGCCGTCGCCGGATGCCAACACGCCCGAGTAAACACGGACGAAGGTCAAGGTACCCACGAATGGGTCGGTAGCGATCTTGAACGCCAGGGCCGAGAACGGCTCGCTGTCGTCTGCATGACGCTCCATTTCTTCTTCCTCGTTATCAGGGTTGGTACCCTTGATAGCAGGAATGTCGGTTGGAGCAGGCAGGTAGTCGATCACAGCATCGAGAACCAGGGGAACGCCCTTGTTCTTGAACGAGGAACCGCAAACAGCCAAGACGATCTCACCAGCGATAGTACGCTGACGCAGAGCGGCCTTGATTTCCACGTTGGTGAGTTCTTCACCTTCGAGGTACTTGTTCATCAGCTCTTCGCTGGCTTCGGCAGCAGCCTCAACCATGTTGTTGCGCCACTCGTCAGCCAGTTCCTGCAGTTCAGCAGGGATAGGCTTACGGACAGGAACCATACCTTTGTCGGAATCATTCCAGTAGACAGCTTCCATGTTGATCAGATCGATCTGACCCTGGAAGTTATCTTCGGAACCGATAGCCAATTGGATTGGCACCGGGGTGTGACCCAGACGCTGCTTGATCTGACCGATCACGCGCAGGAAGTTGGCACCAGCACGGTCCATCTTGTTTACGTATACAAGACGTGGAACGCCGTATTTGTTGGCTTGACGCCATACGGTTTCCGACTGAGGCTCAACGCCCGAGGTACCGCAGAACACAACGACAGCGCCGTCGAGTACACGCAGGGAACGCTCAACTTCAATGGTGAAGTCTACGTGGCCCGGGGTATCGATTACGTTGAAGCGGTGCTCATCTTTGTACTGCTTCTCGGAACCTTTCCAGAAGGCGGTAATAGCAGCAGAAGTAATGGTAATACCACGCTCCTGCTCCTGAACCATCCAGTCTGTGGTCGCGGCGCCGTCATGCACCTCGCCCATTTTGTGACTTTTGCCGGTGTAAAACAGCACGCGCTCGGTGGTGGTGGTTTTACCAGCATCCACGTGAGCAACGATACCGATGTTACGGTAGCGGCTAATCGGAGTAGTACGAGCCATAAAGCCCTCGCAAAATTAGTGAAGCTAAGATTAGAAGCGGTAGTGCGAGAAAGCTTTGTTAGCTTCAGCCATACGGTGCACGTCTTCACGCTTCTTAACAGCAGCACCTTTACCTTCAGCAGCGTCCAACAGTTCGCCAGCCAAACGCAGAGCCATAGACTTCTCGCCGCGCTTACGGGCGAAGTCTACCAACCAGCGCATTGCCAGAGCGTTACGACGGGACGGACGAACTTCAACCGGAACCTGGTAAGTAGCACCGCCTACACGGCGCGACTTCACTTCGACCAGCGGAGCGATGGCGTCGAGAGCTTTCTCGAAGATTTCCAGGGGGTCGCTGTTCTTGCGTTCTTTAACCTTTTCCAGCGCGCCATAAACGATACGCTCGGCAACGGCTTTCTTGCCGCTTTCCATCACGTGGTTCATGAACTTGGCCAGAATTTGGCTTCCGTATTTTGGATCGTCAAGCACTTCGCGCTTGGCTGCTACGCGTCTTCTTGGCATGGATAAGCCCTCAAACGGTCTTCAGGTTCGCTCGGAATCAGTGCCCTTTCGGGACGCCTCCGACCTTACTCTTATCGACTCAGAAAATAAGATGATTCAGTTTTACAAAAAGCCGCTACTACTTAGGCTTCTTGGTACCGTACTTCGAACGACCCTGGTTACGACCTTTAACGCCGGAAGTATCCAAGGAGCCGCGTACGGTGTGGTAACGAACACCTGGCAAGTCTTTTACACGACCGCCGCGGATCAGTACCACGCTGTGCTCTTGCAGGTTGTGGCCTTCACCACCGATGTACGAGGAAACCTCGAAACCGTTGGTCAGACGCACACGGCATACTTTACGCAGTGCCGAGTTAGGTTTTTTCGGCGTAGTGGTATACACGCGAGTGCATACGCCACGACGTTGCGGGCAGTTCTGCAGCGCAGGCACGTCGGATTTCTCGACGATACGCTTACGCGGCTGACGTACCAGCTGGTTGATAGTTGCCATCTACTAGCTCCACTGTTGTCTTGCGACGCTATTGTCTTGCAAGAAAAGCAAAATGGCAGGAACGAATTCCCGCCAAATTTAGGGGTACAAGAGTCTAAAGAGGATCTTGCCCCCAGTCAAGGCAAGGCCCCGACCTCCCCTCTCATCGAACCGGGACAAAACTGCCTCGATCCGACGAATGGGGCTGCCAGGGCCCGGACTTATTTACCGCAGAACTCAGTTACCGCTTGAGTTCAGCGCTTCGGTCAGTGCAGCTTCCACTTCACTGGCGCTTACGCGCAGCGGCTTGTCAGCATCACGGCGGCGCTTGCGCTCGCTGTGGTAAGCCAAACCGGTACCCGCCGGGATCAGACGACCCACGACCACGTTTTCTTTCAGGCCGCGCAGGTAATCGCGCTTGCCGGTTACCGCTGCTTCGGTCAGTACGCGAGTGGTCTCCTGGAAGGAGGCCGCCGAGATGAACGACTCAGTGGACAACGACGCCTTGGTGATACCCAGCAACACACGAGTGAACTTGGAGACAAATTTGTCTTCCGCGCTCAGACGTTCGTTTTCTACCAGTACGTGAGTCAGTTCCATCTGGTCGCCCTTGATGAAACTGGAATCGCCGGATTCAGCGATTTCAACTTTACGCAACATCTGACGCAGGATGGTCTCGATGTGCTTATCGTTGATCTTCACGCCTTGCAGACGGTAAACGTCCTGGATCTCGTTAACGATGTACTTGGCCAGCGCACTCACACCCAGCAGACGCAGGATGTCGTGTGGATCGCTTGGGCCGTCGGAGATAACTTCGCCGCGGTTTACCTGTTCGCCTTCGAACACGTTCAGGTGACGCCACTTCGGAATCAGCTCTTCATACGGATCGCTACCGTCGTTCGGGGTAATGACCAGACGGCGCTTGCCTTTGGTCTCTTTACCGAACGCGATGGTGCCGCTGACTTCAGCCAGAATCGACGCTTCTTTCGGACGACGAGCTTCGAACAAGTCGGCAACACGCGGCAGACCACCGGTGATGTCACGGGTCTTCGAAGTTTCTTGCGGGATACGCGCGATAACATCACCGATCGCGATCTTCGCACCGTCCGCTACACCGACCAGGGCGTTGGCTGGCAGGAAGTACTGAGCGATTACGTCAGTGCCTGGCAGCAACAAGTCCTTGCCGTTGTCATCGACCATCTTAACGGCAGGACGGATGTCCTTACCGGCAGCTGGACGATCTTTCGCGTCGAGTACTTCAATGTTGGTCATACCGGTCAATTCGTCAGTCTGACGCTTGATCGTGATGCCTTCTTCCATGCCCACGTAGGTCACGGTACCTTTCATTTCGGTAACGATTGGGTGAGTGTGCGGATCCCACTTGGCCACGATTGCGCCAGCGTCGACCTTGTCACCTTCTTTAACCGAAATCACAGCACCGTACGGCAGCTTGTAACGCTCACGCTCACGACCGTAGTCATCAGCGATTGCCAGCTCACCGGAACGGGACACAGCAACCAGGTGGCCATCCACTCGCTCAACGTGCTTCAGATTGTGCAGACGGACAGTACCGCCATTCTTCACCTGAACGCTGTCAGCTGCGGAGGTCCGGCTTGCCGCACCACCAATGTGGAACGTACGCATGGTCAGCTGGGTACCCGGCTCACCGATCGACTGGGCAGCGATAACGCCGACCGCTTCACCGATGTTCACCTGGTGACCACGAGCCAAGTCACGACCGTAGCACTTGGCGCAAATGCCGTAGCGGGTTTCGCAGCTGATCGGCGAGCGAACAATCACTTCGTCGATGCTGTTGAGTTCGATGAACTCGACCCACTTCTCGTCTACCAGAGTGCCGGCAGGAACGATGATTTCCTCGGTACCTGGCTTGAATACGTCACGGGCGATTACTCGACCCAGTACGCGCTCACCCAACGGCTCTACAACGTCGCCGCCTTCGATGTGCGGAGTCATCAGCAGACCGTGCTCGGTGCCGCAGTCGACTTCAGTCACAACCAAGTCTTGCGCAACGTCTACCAGACGACGAGTCAGGTAACCGGAGTTAGCGGTTTTCAGCGCGGTATCCGCCAGACCTTTACGAGCACCGTGAGTGGAGATGAAGTACTGAAGTACGCTCAAACCTTCACGGAAGTTCGCAGTAATCGGCGTCTCGATGATGGAACCGTCCGGCTTGGCCATCAGGCCACGCATACCGGCGAGCTGACGGATCTGCGCAGCAGAACCCCGTGCGCCCGAGTCGGCCATCATGTACATCGAGTTGAACGACTCTTGATCGACTTCTACGCCATGACGATCGATAACCTTCTCTTTCGAGAGGTTAGCCATCATCGCCTTCGACACTTCGTCGTTGGCCTTGGACCAAAGGTCGATCACTTTGTTGTACTTCTCGCCCTGGGTTACCAGGCCGGAGGCGTACTGGCTTTCGATCTCTTTCACTTCATCGGTAGCGGCACCGATGATCTGAGCTTTTTCATCCGGGATAACGAAGTCGTTAACACCGATGGAAACGCCGGAAATAGTCGAATAAGCAAAACCGGTGTACATCAACTGGTCAGCGAAGATCACGGTCTCTTTCAAACCAACCACGCGGTAGCACTGGTTGATCAGCTTGGAGATCGCCTTTTTCTTCATCGGCAGGTTGACGACGTCGTACGACAGACCTTTTGGCACAACTTGATACAACAGCGCACGGCCGACAGTGGTGTCGACGATACGGGTGTTGGTCACGCTGCCGCCGTCACGGTCGTTGACGGTTTCGTTGATCCGCACTTTGACCTTGGCGTGCAGTGCGGCTTCGCCGGCACGGAACACACGGTCAACTTCTTGCAGGTCAGCGAACACACGACCTTCGCCCTTGGCGTTGATCGCTTCACGGGTCATGTAGTACAGACCCAATACAACGTCCTGCGACGGAACGATGATTGGCTCACCGTTGGCTGGCGACAGAATGTTGTTGGTCGACATCATCAACGCACGCGCTTCCAACTGAGCTTCCAGTGTCAGCGGTACGTGCACGGCCATTTGGTCGCCGTCGAAGTCGGCGTTGTACGCAGCACAGACCAGAGGGTGCAGCTGGATAGCCTTACCTTCGATCAGTACTGGTTCAAACGCCTGGATCCCCAGACGGTGAAGGGTCGGTGCACGGTTGAGGAGAACCGGGTGTTCGCGGATCACCTCAGCGAGAACGTCCCAAACCTCTGGCAGTTCGCGCTCGACCATTTTCTTGGCCGCTTTGATGGTGGTCGCGAGACCGCGCATTTCCAGCTTGCCGAAGATGAATGGCTTGAACAGCTCAAGTGCCATCTTCTTAGGCAGACCGCACTGGTGCAGACGCAGGGTCGGGCCTACGGTAATTACCGAACGACCGGAGTAGTCAACACGCTTACCGAGCAAGTTCTGACGGAAACGACCTTGCTTACCCTTGATCATGTCAGCCAAGGATTTCAGAGGACGCTTGTTGGAACCGGTGATAGCGCGGCCACGACGACCGTTGTCGAGCAAGGCATCGACAGCTTCTTGCAACATACGCTTTTCGTTGCGCACGATGATGTCCGGAGCGGACAGATCAAGCAGGCGCTTCAAGCGGTTGTTACGGTTGATCACGCGGCGGTACAGGTCGTTGAGGTCGGACGTCGCGAAACGACCACCGTCCAACGGTACCAGCGGACGCAGGTCTGGCGGCAGAACCGGCAGAACGGTCAGCACCATCCACTCTGGCAAGTTGCCGGAACCCTGGAAGGCTTCCATCAACTTCAGACGCTTGGACAGTTTCTTGATTTTGGTTTCGGAGTTGGTTTGCGGAATTTCTTCACGCAGACGGCCAATCTCGTGTTCCAGGTCGATAGCGTGCAGCAGTTCACGGACAGCTTCGGCACCCATGCGGGCATCGAAATCGTCGCCGAACTCTTCCAGCGCTTCGAAGTACTGCTCGTCGTTCAGCAGCTGACCTTTTTCAAGGGTGGTCATGCCTGGATCGATAACGACATAGCTCTCGAAGTAGAGAACGCGTTCGATATCACGCAGGGTCATGTCCATCAGCAAGCCGATACGGGACGGCAGCGATTTCAGGAACCAGATGTGGGCAACCGGCGAAGCCAGTTCGATGTGCGCCATACGCTCACGACGAACTTTAGCCAGCGCAACTTCAACGCCGCACTTCTCGCAGATCACACCACGGTGCTTCAAGCGCTTGTACTTACCGCACAGGCACTCGTAATCCTTTACCGGGCCAAAGATCTTGGCGCAGAACAGGCCGTCACGCTCAGGTTTGAACGTACGGTAGTTAATGGTTTCCGGCTTTTTAACTTCACCGAACGACCACGAACGGATCATCTCAGGCGATGCCAATCCTATACGGATGGCGTCGAACTCTTCGACTTGACCCTGGTTTTTCAGCAAATTCAGTAGGTCTTTCAAGGCCTTTCCTCCTGGCGGAGCAGAGAGCGGGCTAAACAGCCCCGCTCTCGATTCGCGTCACGTGTTATTCGGTTTCCAGATCGATATCGATGCCGAGGGAACGAATTTCTTTGATCAACACGTTGAAAGACTCGGGCATGCCCGGCTCCATACGGTGATCGCCGTCCACGATGTTTTTGTACATCTTGGTCCGACCGTTCACATCGTCCGACTTCACTGTGAGCATTTCTTGCAGAGTGTAAGCAGCACCGTATGCTTCCAGTGCCCAGACCTCCATCTCCCCGAAACGCTGACCACCGAACTGAGCCTTACCACCCAGCGGCTGCTGGGTAACCAGGCTGTACGAACCGGTAGAACGAGCGTGCATCTTGTCGTCTACCAAGTGGTTCAGCTTCAGCATGTACATGTAGCCAACAGTAACCGGGCGCTCAAACTTGTTGCCGGTACGGCCGTCGAACAGCTGCATCTGGCCGCTTTCTGGCAGGTCTGCCAGTTTCAGCATGGCCTTGATTTCGCTTTCCTTGGCACCGTCGAACACCGGGGTAGCCATTGGAACGCCGCCGCGCAGGTTCTTCGCCAGATCCAGGATTTCCTGGTCGGAGAAGGTGTCCAGCTCTTCGTTGCGACCGCCGATCTCGTTGTAGATCTCGTGCAGGAACTTGCGCAGGTCTGCGACCTTGCGCTGCTCTTCGATCATACGGTTGATCTTCTCGCCCAGACCTTTGGCCGCGAGGCCCAGGTGGGTTTCAAGGATCTGACCAACGTTCATACGCGAAGGTACGCCCAACGGGTTGAGGACGACGTCGACCGGGGTGCCATTGGCATCGTGCGGCATGTCTTCAACCGGCATGATCACGGAGACCACACCCTTGTTACCGTGACGACCGGCCATCTTGTCGCCCGGCTGGATGCGGCGACGGATTGCCAGGTAAACCTTGACGATTTTCAGCACGCCTGGAGCCAGGTCATCGCCCTGCTGCAGTTTGCGCTTCTTGTCTTCGAACTTGTCGTCCAGCAGACGGCGGCGATCAACGATATAGGCCTGGGCCTTCTCGAGCTGCTCGTTCAGAGCATCTTCAGCCATGCGCAGTTTGAACCACTGGCCGTGCTCAAGACCGTCGAGGATTTCGTCGGTGATGTCCTGACCTTTCTTCAGACCTGCGCCGCCTTCAGCCTTGTGGCCTACCAGAGCGGAACGCAGACGTTCGAAGGTCGCGCCTTCAACGATACGGAACTCTTCGTTCAGGTCCTTGCGGATCTCGTCGAGTTGGGTCTTCTCGATGGACAGTGCACGAGCATCACGCTCAACGCCGTCACGGGTGAAGACCTGTACGTCGATGACAGTACCCTTGGTACCGGTAGGTACGCGCAGGGAGGTGTCTTTAACGTCGCTGGCTTTTTCACCGAAGATGGCACGCAACAGCTTCTCTTCCGGAGTCAGTTGGGTCTCGCCTTTCGGAGTGACCTTACCGACCAGAATGTCGCCTGCGCCAACTTCAGCACCTACGTAAACGATACCGGCTTCGTCCAGCTTGTTCAGTGCAGCTTCACCCACGTTCGGGATGTCTGCAGTGATCTCTTCAGGCCCAAGCTTGGTGTCACGTGCCACACAGGTCAGTTCCTGGATGTGGATCGTGGTGAAGCGGTCTTCTTGAACAACACGCTCGGACAGGCAGATGGAGTCTTCGAAGTTGAAGCCGTTCCATGCCATGAACGCGATGCGCATGTTCTGACCCAGAGCCAGCTCACCCATATCGGTGGACGGGCCGTCGGCCATGATGTCGCTACGCTGAACGCGATCACCCTTGCTCACCAGCGGACGCTGGTTGATGCAGGTGTTCTGGTTCGAGCGGGTGTATTTGGTCAGGTTGTAGATGTCGACACCGGCTTCGCCAGTTTCAACTTCGTCATCGGCAACACGAACCACGATACGGCTGGCATCAACGGAGTCGATCACGCCGCCACGACGAGCCACGACGCAAACGCCGGAGTCACGGGCTACGTTACGCTCCATGCCGGTACCTACCAGCGGCTTGTCGGCACGCAGGGTCGGTACAGCTTGACGCTGCATGTTGGAACCCATCAACGCACGGTTGGCGTCATCGTGCTCCAGGAACGGGATCAGCGACGCAGCAACCGAAACTACCTGCTTCGGCGAAACGTCCATCAAGGTGACGTCTTCCGGCGCCTTAACGGTGAACTCGTTCAAGTGACGAACAGCTACCAGCTCGTCGATCAGGACTTTCTTGTCGTTCATCGTGGCCGAAGCCTGAGCGATCACGTGATCAGCTTCTTCGATAGCGGACAGGAATACGATCTCGTCGGTGACCAGAGCGTCTTTAACTACACGGTACGGGCTCTCGAGGAAGCCGTACTGGTTAGTGCGCGCATAAGCGGCCAGGGAGTTGATCAGACCGATGTTCGGACCTTCCGGCGTTTCGATCGGGCAAACACGACCGTAGTGCGTCGGGTGTACGTCACGAACTTCAAAGCCTGCACGCTCACGGGTCAGACCGCCCGGGCCCAGTGCGGAAACACGGCGCTTGTGGGTGATCTCGGAGAGCGGGTTGTTCTGGTCCATGAACTGCGAGAGCTGGCTGGAACCGAAGAACTCTTTCACCGCCGCAGCCACTGGCTTGGCATTGATCAGGTCTTGCGGCATCAGGCCTTCGCTTTCAGCCATCGACAGACGCTCTTTGACCGCACGCTCGACACGTACCAGGCCAACGCGGAACTGGTTCTCGGCCATTTCGCCTACGCAGCGAACACGGCGGTTACCCAAGTGGTCGATGTCATCGACGATGCCTTTACCGTTGCGGATGTCGACCAGAGTCTTCAGTACCGCGACGATGTCTTCCTTGCACAACACGCCCGAACCTTCGATCTCGGTACGACCGATACGACGGTTGAACTTCATCCGGCCGACCGCAGACAGGTCATAGCGCTCAGGGCTGAAGAACAGGTTGTTGAAAAGGGTCTCGGCAGCGTCTTTGGTTGGCGGCTCACCAGGACGCATCATGCGATAGATCTCGACCAGCGCTTCCAATTGGTTGCTGGTGGAGTCGATCTTCAGTGTGTCGGAGATGAACGGACCGCAGTCGATGTCGTTGGTGTACAGGGTCTCGATGCGAACAACCTGGGCCTTGGCGATTTTCGCCAGGATCTCGGTGTTCAGCTCGGTGTTGCACTCAGCCAGGATTTCGCCTGTAGCCGGGTGAACGATGACCTTGGCAGTGGTGCGGCCCAGGACGTAGTCCAAAGGCACGTCCAGCGACTTGATACCGGCTTTTTCGATCTGGTTGATGTGGCGCGCAGTAATACGGCGGCCGGCTTCAACGATGACCTTGCCATTCTCATCCTGGATATCCAGGACAGCAATTTCACCACGCAGACGCGAAGCAATCAGTTCCAGGCTGAGGGTTTCATCCTTCAGGCTGAATACGTTGGTGGTGTAGAAAGCGTCCAGCACTTGCTCAGTGGTATAGCCGAGCGCGCGCAGCAGCACCGAGGCCGGCAGCTTACGACGACGGTCGATACGCACGAACACGCAGTCTTTCGGGTCGAACTCGAAGTCCAACCACGAGCCGCGGTACGGAATGATCCGCGCGGAGTACAGGAGCTTACCGGAGCTGTGCGTCTTGCCGCGGTCGTGGTCGAAGAACACGCCCGGGGAACGGTGCAGCTGGGAAACGATAACGCGTTCGGTACCGTTGATAACGAAGGTACCGTTTTCAGTCATCAGTGGGATTTCGCCCATGTAGACTTCTTGCTCTTTGATGTCCTTGATCGCTTTGTTCGACGATTCTTTGTCGAAAATGATCAGACGGACTTTTACCCGCAAAGGTACGGCGTACGTAACACCGCGCAACACGCATTCTTTGACATCAAATGCCGGTTCGCCCAGGCGATAACCCACGTACTCCAGCGCAGCATTGCCGGAGTAGCTGATGATCGGGAAAACGGATTTGAAGGCCGCATGCAGGCCCACGTCGCGGAACTGATCTTTAGTCGCTCCCGCTTGCAAGAATTCACGATACGAATCCAGCTGGATAGCCAGAAGGTACGGGACATCCATGACGTCCGGCAACTTGCTAAAGTCCTTGCGGATACGTTTTTTCTCAGTATATGAGTAAGCCATCAGCGTTCCCCAGCTTGGTCACCTGCTTGTTTGGCCCCTCCCGACGGGAGCAGCCAGAAAATCTCGCAAACCCCATGGTTTGCACCACCGCATCGGGTGGCTACAGCGCGTTAATGGCGGCGACCGAGTCGACAGCCAAGAACGGAAAAAGGCCGGTGGCAAGAGCCACCAGCCATCAGCCTTCAGCTTAACGCTTGGGCTGGAGACGCAAGGTCGATGCTTACTTCAGCTCGACTTTAGCGCCTGCTTCTTCCAGCACTGCTTTAGCTTTGTCAGCGGCGTCTTTCGACACTGCTTCCAGAACCTGGGCAGGAGCGCCGTCAACTACAGCCTTGGCTTCTTTCAGGCCCAGACCGGTCAGTTCACGAACTGCCTTGATCACGTTTACTTTCTTCTCGCCAGCTTCCAGCAGCATGACGTTGAATTCGGTTTGCTCTTCAGCAGCAACAGCAGCAACAGCTGGGCCAGCGGAAGCAGCGGCAGCGGAAACGCCGAATTTTTCTTCGAAAGCTTTGATCAGCTCAACAACCTGCAGAACCGACATTTCAGCTACGGCGTTGAGGATATCTTCTTGGGAGATAGACATTACTGTATTTCCTGAATTGGGGGACGGCCTACGCGGCCATCGAAATAAACAAAAATACGCGAAAGGAGGTGCTCAGCCTTAGGCTGCGGCAGCTTCTTTTTGCTCGCGAACTGCAGCCAGAGTACGAGCCAGCTTGCTGGTAGCGCCTTGAATCACGCTCATCAGCTGCGAAATAGCTTCGTTACGGGTCGGCAGTGTTGCCAGTACGTCGATTTGGTTAGCTGCGAGGAACTTGCCCTCGAACGCAGCTGCCTTGATCTCGAACTTATCCTGACTCTTGGCGAATTCTTTGAACAAACGGGCAGCAGCGCCTGGATGTTCTTTAGAGAACGCGATCAGAGTCGGGCCGGTGAACACGTCGTTGAGGACACTGTATTCAGTGTCAGCAACAGCGCGCTTGAGCAGGGTGTTACGTACAACTCGTACGTATACGCCAGCTTCACGAGCCTCTTTACGGAGTCCGGTCATAGCGCCTACTGTCACACCACGGGCATCAGCCACGACAGCGGACAGAGCAGCTTTGGCAGCCTCGTTGACTTCAGCGACGATGGCCTTCTTGTCTTCGAGATTAATTGCCACGGGTTTAACTCCTGCTTGTTACCGTTTCATCTGGCCGAAGCCGGATGTCGTTTTGGTGTCTGATTCGGTAAGGAACCGGGAGCACCATCTGCGTAGGCTTGTGGTTTAAGGCTTGCGCCGCCTACGGTCTTGGATAGCCCCCGCCAGGCAGGGACCCCAATTTTTTCGATTGGCGCGATCTCTCGCGCCAATCTGTGTCTTATACGTCCAGCGAGCCTTGGTCGATGACCAGACCTGGGCCCATAGTGGTGCTCAGGGTAACGCGCTTAACGTAGATGCCTTTCGAGGAAGCTGGCTTGATACGCTTCAGATCAGCGATCAGGGCTTCAACGTTTTCCTTCAGCTTGACGGCGTCGAAGCCGACTTTGCCAACGGAAGTGTGGATGATGCCGTTTTTGTCGGTGCGATAACGAACCTGACCAGCCTTGGCGTTTTTAACCGCGGTAGCTACGTCTGGGGTTACGGTGCCGACTTTAGGGTTAGGCATCAGACCACGTGGACCGAGGATCTGACCCAACTGACCTACAACGCGCATTGCATCCGGGGAAGCAATAACTACGTCGTAGTTCAGGTCGCCGCCTTTCATTTCGGCAGCCAGGTCGTCCATGCCAACGCGATCGGCGCCGGCGGCCAGAGCAGCTTCAGCTGCCGGGCCTTGGGTGAAGACAGCAACACGTACAGTCTTGCCAGTACCGTGTGGCAGCACAGTAGCGCTACGAACGACCTGGTCGGATTTACGTGGGTCAACACCCAGGTTTACAGCAACGTCAACGGACTCGCTGAACTTGACAGTCGACAGCTCGGTCAGCAGGGCAGCGGCGTCTACAAAGTTGTAGGCCTTGCCTGCTTCGATTTTGCCGGCGATAGCCTTTTGGCGCTTGGTCAGCTTAGCCATTACACACCCTCCACGTTAAGGCCCATGCTACGAGCAGAACCGGCGATGGTACGCACGGCTGCATCCATATCAGCTGCAGTCAGATCCGCGTTTTTGGTTTTCGCGATTTCTTCCAGCTGAGCACGAGTTACGGTGCCAACCTTAACGGTGTTAGGACGAGCGGAACCGCTAGTCAGACCTGCAGCCTTCTTCAGCAAAACCGAAGCCGGGGTCGACTTGGTTTCGAAAGTGAAGCTACGGTCGCTGTATACAGTGATGATCACTGGAGTCGGCAGACCTGGCTCAAGACCCTGAGTACGGGCGTTGAAGGCCTTGCAGAATTCCATGATGTTCACGCCGTGCTGACCCAGGGCCGGGCCGACAGGTGGACTTGGGTTGGCCTGAGCGGCCTTCACTTGCAGCTTGATGTAAGCGGTAATCTTCTTGGCCATGAGGCACTCCAATTACGGGTTCAAACGCCTCGAAAGGCTCCCCGGTTACTTGCGCGTTTATCCCAGTGACGACAAAACCCCACAGCCTAAGGCTGCGGGGTTGGGATGCTTGCTCAGCTAGACCTTCTCGACCTGGCTGAACTCCAACTCTACCGGAGTAGAGCGACCGAAAATGAGCACTGCCACTTGGATCCGGCTCTTTTCGTAGTTAACTTCTTCGACAGTACCGTTGAAATCAGCAAACGGACCATCTGTGACACGAACAACCTCACCCGGCTCGAACAACGTCTTCGGCTTAGGCTTGTCGCTACCGTCAGCAACACGACGCAGAATTGCTTCCGCCTCTTTGTCGGTGATCGGAGCAGGCTTATCGGCAGTACCGCCAATGAAACCCATGACACGAGGAGTGTCCTTGACCAAGTGCCAAGTACCTTCATTCATGTCCATCTGAACCAGCACATAGCCAGGGAAGAACTTGCGTTCACTTTTACGCTTCTGGCCATTCCGCATTTCAACCACTTCTTCAGTGGGAACCAGAATTTCGCCGAAGCCATCTTCCATGCCTGCCAGCTTTACGCGCTCCAGCAAAGAGCGCATCACATGCTTCTCGTAACCCGAGTAAGCATGCACAACGTACCAACGCTTAGCCACGGGACACCCTTAGCCAACAATCAAGGAAACAAGCCAGCCGAGCAGGGAATCAAGCCCCCACAACAGCAACGCCATAACCAGAACAACAGCCACAACAATCAACGTGGTCTGCGTGGTTTCTTGGCGAGTCGGCCAAACGACTTTACGGATTTCTGTGCGAGCTTCCTTTACCAGGACTGCGAAAGACTTGCCTTTGGCAGTCTGCAGGCCTACAAAGGCAGCTACAGCAGCAAGGGCAAGCAAAGCGAGTACGCGGTACAGGATCGGCGAAGCAGAATAGTACTGATTGCCAACTACGCCTACGACTACCAATGCGACTACAGCAAGCCACTTGACTAGATCGAAACGAGAGCTTTGAGCTTCAGCCTTAGGAGTCATCTATGAAGATCCTGTGAAAAGAAAGCCAGACACACCACGTGAATCTGGCAGGTCAGGAGGGAATCGAACCCCCAACCTACGGTTTTGGAGACCGTCGCTCTGCCAATTGAGCTACTGACCTAAAACAAAATCAGGCCGACCATTATGCAGGCCTGAAAAAGACTTTACAACAACCAACCCCAAGAGGCTTGAAATCACCCAACATCAACGCCAGGCACAACACCATCAAGCCGAGGTAGCTGTTAAAACAAAGGCAGATATTTTCATATCTGCCTTGTTATATGGAGCTCTTGAGCGGATTTGAACCGCTGACCTCACCCTTACCAAGGGTGTGCTCTACCAACTGAGCTACAAGAGCAAAACACCGTGCACAACCTGCAAACTTGGAGCGGGTAGCGGGAATCGAACCCGCATCATCAGCTTGGAAGGCTGAGGTTCTACCACTAAACTATACCCGCGGAGCTTGCAGCTCACGCTAAAAATGGTGGAGGGGGAAGGATTCGAACCTTCGAAGTCGTAGACGTCAGATTTACAGTCTGATCCCTTTGGCCGCTCGGGAACCCCTCCTAAGCGAGCCGGCATTCTACATCACGCCGGCCTTCTGTCAAGCATTTTCTCATTAAAAAATATGAGGTTAGCTGCGTTGACGCTCGCTTCGCACTGCAGGCCGTAAAGGTCTTCACTGCGAAGCGGGCGCCATTCTATGCAAACTATTCGACAGTTGCAATGCCTTCGCACAGCATTATTTTATGTTTTAACTCATTGAATTCCTTAGCAAGGTTTTCAAAGGGCAGATCGTCGGCCAGACGCCTGCTTTCAGGGGCCACACGGAGCCAATAGCCGGAAGCGTCAGGCGCATTGAGCTGTTGCACCTTGACCCTTATATCCAGACTCACCAGACGCTGCTCGAGCGACTGCAGTTGCCGCGGATCAGCAAAGCCACCTATGTATAGGCACGTATTTTGTGGATCGGGCGCTTTTGCTCGATCACGGCGAACTACCGGATCAGAAGACTCGCTCAACAGTCGAATGTCCTGCTGAGAGCCTCGATATAGACTCAGGGGCGTGACGTCCTTGGCGCGCAACGGGGCCTCTTGTTGATGCCAGATGTAATAGAAGGCATTGAGAACCAGCAAAAGCAAAAACAGCCAACGCATAAACACCTCAGGACAAAGGGCACGCCATCGCCAGACCCACAAAAACCAAATCCGGAACAAAGCGAGCTTTCGGTACGGCATCCGAGACTAGGTCAGCATCACCGCCGGTTAGGAAAACGGTGAAGTCATCCCCCCAATAACGCCGAGCCAGCTCGAGCTGGGTCAATACAAATCCCCTGAGCATCAGCGTACAACCACGCTCGACGGCCTCAACGGTCGTTCGCCCAGGGGACAGACGCTCCATAGCCTGTTCGGCCGCGGCGTCGTCGTAGCGGATCTTGCGGGTGTGCGTTCGCAACTGGCTGCGCATAAGGGGCAATCCTGGGCATATGAAGCCTCCGAGATGCTCACCATCAGCAGCGATGAAGTCCGCAGTCGCTGCGGTGCCGAAGTCGAGCACCAGGCAAGCACCTGGTGCCAAATTGAAACCACCCAGCATCGCTAACCAGCGATCAAGCCCGAGACGCTCAAACTCTTCATACCCGTTGCGCACTCCCGCCATTTCTCGCGCCGGGACAGCACAGGCAACAGCGACTCCAAAGCCGCCCTGTAGCGCCTCAACCAGCTTGCTGGTCTCCTCTGAAGCACGGACACTTACCAAACGGCAGCGCGTCAGCGACAGGCCAGGAATTGCTTTCAGGCTCTCAATCAATGCGAGATCCGAACCGACAACTCCTTCCGCAGAGGCGCTAGCGGCCTCCGACTCGAGTACACGCCACTTGATAAAGCTATTCCCACAGTCGAGCTCAAGAATCATCACGCAGCCTCAGGCTTAACTCACCACCGCTATATATTTTCTCGATACCGTCGACGCTTAGACGCAATGCGCCTTGGTGGTCGATTCCCAGTACAACACCGTCGATCTGGTTGGCGCCGGCAATGAGAGAGACAGCCTTGCCCTGCCACAAATGATTTCTCTCCCACTCTTCATGGAGCGCAGAAAAACCAGAGGCCTTGTGTCGTTCCAGGTGGCTCTGCAACTGCAGGCTCAGCTGTGCAACCAAGTGATTGCGGTCGACCGCAGAGCCTGTTTCCAACTGTGCCGAAGTCCACTGCTGATCAACCTCAGCAGCCTGCTGCATATTGACGTTAATGCCTATTCCAAGAACAACATGACAAATGTCAGCTGGATCCCCCACCAACTCGAGCAGGATGCCAGCTATTTTCTTTTGCCCAACCAGGACGTCGTTTGGCCATTTCAAGGCAGCACTATGTACACCTAATTCACGCAGAGCCTGCATGACCGCCAATCCCACTACGAGGCTAAGACCTTCCAACTGACGCAGCCCACCCTCGATACGCAATACAAGGCTGTAATAGACATTCTGAGCGAATGGGCTAACCCACTTGCGGCCTCGCCTCCCCCTTCCGGCCGTTTGCTGCTCAGCAAGCACCAGGAATGGCGCGGCGTAGCCGGCATCGACAAGGCGTAAAGCTTCGGCATTGGTGGAGTCAATAGAGTCTGAAATGTAAACGGGCCACGTCAAAGAAGCAGCATTTGCTTCAATTTCTGCTGCATTCAAGAAGACCAAGGGGGACGCAAGCTGATACCCCTTACCACGAATTTTATGAATGGGCAGATTCAGTTCCGCCTCAAGATGCTGGAGCTGCTTCCAAACTGCGCTACGGCTGACACCCAAGGCGACACCCAGCGCCTCTCCGGAATGGAATCGGCCATCTTTAAGAAGTTCTAACAACGTCAGCATGCATGCATCGCCTCACAATGAGGCACGCATGATAGCCATGCATAAGGCCATTGCATAGAAAGGTAGGGATTTAGCATTGCAGGGAGAGAATCCGGCGCGCAAAGGCGGGCCGGGCATCGCGAACAATCGTTAACTTCACCGCGAGCAAGCACCACCCCGATTATTTTTTTCGGTCGCCCAAGACAAAACCCCTGTTTGCGTTA
>NZ_JACAPL010000011.1:0-23878 GCF_013385735.1 Pseudomonas sp. D2002
CGGCCTGACAGCCGACCTGATCCTGGAAGCTGAACTCAATCACATGTGGGAGCTGGCTTGCCTGCGATGGCATCGACTCGGTGTACCTGCTGGACCGAAGTGTCTGCATCGCAGGCAAGCCAGCTCCCACAGAAAAGCAGAGCACAGTGGTCTGGCGGCCGAACTCGGTCTAATTGTGGGAGCGGGCTTGCTCGCGAATGCGGTGGGTCAGCCAGCTCATGTGTCACTGACACACCGCCTTCGCGAGCAAGCCCGCTCCCACACTTTGGATCTCAGTACATCAGGTAGATGTGCTTTTGCTTCTACCACTCAGGTCGGCTACCAGGTCGCCGTGCTCTGCTTTTGATCTTGATCTTGATCTGGGATAGCCCCGTTAACCACGCTGGCCGAACGCAGGCTTCCGGTCTTTACAAAGTGACCCGCTGTAAGAGCTTAACCCCAAGCCGCCGTTACCTAAATAACGGATATGCCCCCATCAAAACGCCAACTTATACCCAATGGTCATCAACATCACCGCCAGGCACGGCCGCAGTACACCATCCGGAACCTTGCCGGTCATGTGGCTGCCCAGGTAAATCCCCGGCAACGACCCCATCAGCAAAAACCCCAGCAGATGCCAATCCATGTTCCCCATGCTGGCATGCCCCAAACCCGCTACCAATGTCAGCGGCACCGCATGGGCAATCTCGGTGCCGACCAACCGCCGCGTGGCCAGGAACGGATACAGAATAAACAGCGCCACCGTGCCGAGCGCCCCGGCGCCGATGGAGGTCAGCGCAACCATGGTGCCCAGGATGGCACCGGTCACCACCGTCAGCGCGTTCAGGTTGCGCGGGCTCATGTGGTAGTCATCACCCGCATGCCGCTGGGCAAACGCCAACAGGCTTTTCTTGAACAGAATCGCCAGCGCCGTCAGCAGCAACACCACCCCAAGCGCCTGTTTGATCACCGCGTTCATGGCGCTCGGATCGGTATGCAGGCTGGCCAGGAACCACAAGGTCAACAGCACCGCAGGCACACTGCCCAGGGTCAGCCAGCCGGTGATGGTCCAGTCGATGTTCTTGTTCTTGCTGTGCACCAGCACGCCACCGGACTTGGTGATCGCCGCGTACAAAAGGTCGGTGCCCACCGCAGTCGCCGGGTTGATGCCGAACCACAACAGGATCGGCGTCATCAACGAGCCCCCGCCGACACCGGTCATGCCGACGATAAAACCAACGATCAGGCCCGCGATTACAAAACCAAAATTCCCCACATCCATTACAGCTACCCGCGGCCTTATAAATTTCTGGCCGCAGGATAGCGATTTTTCATATAACGACTTATATCAATGTGATCTGACTTTATGCCTTTTTCGCCAGACGCTGACACACATAGGCCTGGGTCTGATACGGGAAGGCCACCGTGTCACGGCCGCGCAAGGCGGGATGGGTGTCGACCAACGCCTGTAATTGCGCGGTGACCGTGGCTTTGGCAGCCGCCGGCAGCGCCGCGATAAAACTCACCGACAAAAAGCGATCCATGATCACCTCCTGCGGGCTGCCAACATGTTGATACGTAAAAGTCGTCATCTCAGGCACGGAAAAATACTCACCGGTGAAGGCTTCACGCCAACGCCCCGTGTGAAAACGCGGCGTGTCGCCCTCGTACGGCGTGATGATGTCGGTAATCGCAGCGACCCAATCCACCGACTCATCGCGCACATTCCACACCAGCCCCAGGCGCCCATCGGGCTTGAGCACGCGGTGGATTTCCGCCAGCGCCGCCTCGGTGGAGAACCAATGGAAGGCCTGGGCACACACCAGCGCATCGGCGACAGCGGTGGGCAGCGGCATGGCGTCGGCGGTGCCTTCTACCAGGCGCACGTCCGGCAGGAGTTTATTCAGCTGCGCGCCCATCGCCTGTACCGGCTCGACGGCGATCAGCGCGGGCGCCAGGGTGCTGAGCAAACGGGTGAACTTGCCGGTGCCGGCGCCCAGGTCGATCACCGTCGATTGCGCATCGATGTGCAGCGCCTCGGTCAGCCAGCCGGTGAGTTGTCGTGGATAGTCGGGCCGGCCTTGGGCGTAGGTGACGGCCTGGGTAGAGAAACCCTGTTGAGCAGACGTGTGAACACCAGTCATTGCCAATCTCTCCTCGGGTAAAGCGGGGGGCACAGTGTGCGCCCTTGTGCATTTATTTTCTAATCACTGCATCCAATCAAGCGCGGCCTGGGTAGTGCTTACAGTGACCCCGCTGTTTTACTCAATGGAGAAACACCGATGAACGTTAAAGCACTGTTCTGCCTGACCGCCCTGCTGGCCGCGGCGCCAATAGCTTTCGCCCAGACCGGCCTGCCCGACAGCATCAAGGTGCCGGAGGGGCACAAGGTGGCGCTGGAGACCACCGGCGTCGGCGAAATCACCTACGAATGCCGCGACAAAGCCAACGCCGCCGGCCAGACCGAATGGACCTTCGTCGGCCCCAAGGCGGTGTTGAATGACCGCAGCGGCAAAGCCGTCGGCACCTACTTCGGCCCGCCCGCCACGTGGCAGGCCAATGACGGCTCGAAAATCACCGGCACCCAACTGGCCGTGGCGCCGTCGAGTGCGGGCAACCTGCCCTATCAGTTGGTCAAGGCCAACCCGGCCGAAGGCAAAGGCGCGATGAGTGGCATCAGTTACGTTCAGCGCGTCGCCCTCAAGGGTGGCGTGGCACCGAGCACTGAGTGCACCGTCGCGAACAAGGGCAAGCAGGAAGTGGTGAAGTACCAGGCCGACTACATCTTCTGGGCGGCCAACTGAGTAAATTCAGCTACGCTGCTGCGATAGCGCCCCGGCCTTTGGGTCGGGGTATTGGCCTTGATCTTGCGGCGCAAAACCGTGTCCTTACCTGAATCCCTGTTTGATTACGACGCCTGTCTGCAGGCCTGTGCCCGTGGCGATCAACATGCCCTGCGCCGACTCTATGAGCAAGAGAGCAGTCGCCTGCTCGGCGTGGCCCTGCGCATCGCGCGCGACAAAGCCCTGGCCGAAGACATCGTGCATGACGCATTTATCAAGATCTGGCGTGGCGCGGGGAGTTTCGACCCCAGCCGTGGCTCGGCGCGCGGTTGGGTGTTCAGCGTAACTCGGCATCTGGCGCTCAATTTTGTGCGCAATCATCACCGCGAGGTGGCCTTGAGCGAAGCCCATGAGCACGTCGTAACCGCCCACGACACCTTTGAATTCACCGCGCGCTCCGGGCAGATTCACCATTGCCTGGAACAGCTCGATCCGGCCCGTCGCCGCTGCATCCTGCATGCTTATGTCGATGGCTATTCCCACAGCGAAATCGCACAGAAACTGGACACTCCACTTGGAACCGTCAAAGCCTGGATCAAACGTAGCCTCGCCGCGCTGCGGGAGTGCATGGCATGAGTAATCCACTTGACGAACTGGCCAGCGAGTACGTGTTGGGCACCCTGCCCGCCGAACAGCGCGCCGAGGTTGAACGGCACTTACCTATGGACGCCGAGTTGCGTGCGGCGGTGGACACGTGGGAGCAGCGCCTGCTGCCACTGACGGCATTGGCTGAGCCGGTGTCACCCTCGTCCCAGCTATGGCGGCGCATTGAACACACTGTCGCGCCCAGCGATATTCAAGTGCCGTGGTGGAACCTGCTGGCGCTATGGCGCGGTTTGGCCGGCGCGGGTCTGGTAGCAACCTTGGTATTGACCACCCTGCTGCTGACCCGCCCGCCCACTGCTGAACCGACCTTTGTGGTGGTGCTGGTGGCGCCACAAAGCCAGGCGCCGGGTTGGGTGATACAGGCCAGCAATACTCAGCAAATCCAGCTGATACCGCTGGGCGTGATGGAGGTGCCTGCCGACAAGGCGCTGCAATTCTGGACCAAAGCGGAGGGCTGGCAAGCCCCCGTATCGCTAGGGTTGGTCAAGCCGGGGCAAACGCTGTCGGTGCCGCTGGACAAGCTTCCGCCCCTGGCACCCAACCAATTGTTCGAGCTGACCCTGGAAGACTCGCGTGGCTCGCCGAGCGGCAAACCCACCGGGCCGATCCAGGCGATCGGCCGCGCCGTCAAGGTGCTCTGATCAGCCGACGCTGGGCAACCACAGCCGGAACCGTGCCCCGCCCAACGGCGACGCCTGGGCCGTCAACGTGCCGCCCTGGGCTTCCATCGCGCGGCGGCTGATCGCCAGGCCGAGGCCGAAGCCGCCGGTGGCGCGGTCGCGGCTGCGGTCGAGGCGATAGAAGGGTTCGAAAATGCGTTCACGCTGGTCCACCGGAATGCCGATGCCGTCGTCGTCCACCCAGATTTCACAGCCGTTGGCGCACACCTTGACGCCCACCTGGATGCGCTTGTCGCAGTAACGCGTGGCATTGCGCAGCAGGTTCTGCAATGCGCGGGCGGTAAGGCGCGGGTCGAGGCTGAAGCGTTCGACGGCGCAGTCGAGCGCCACGTCGATGACAATTTCGGGGTTCTCCAGCTCGTCGTCGACGCTGCCGAGCACGCTGTCGATGAACTCGTCGAGCACCACCTCGACCCGCTCCGGCAATTGCGCGGGGTTTTGCAGGCGGCTGTAGGAGAGCAGCTCGAGTACCAACTCATCCAACTCACGAATGTGCGCCACCAGGCTTTGCAGGCGTTCGCGACTGGCCGGCGGCAAGTCTTCGGACAGGGCCAGGGCCAGGCCGAAATCCAGGCGCGTCAGCGGCGTGCGCAGCTCATGGGAGACGGCGTTGAGCAGGTCGCGCTGCTGGTTGAGCAGGCGTTCGATATCGTCGGCCATGGTGTCGAACACCGACGCCAGGCTGCCGATGTTGGAGCTGGCGGGAATCCGCGTGCGCTCGGCCAGGTTGCCTTTGCCGAGCTGGGCGGCGGTGGTTTTCAGGCGTTCCAGGTCACGCCAGTGCGGGCGCAGCCAGAACAGCAGGCAGGCCAGCAGCGCGGCGCCGATCAGCACGTTCATCGACCAGTACAACAGGTTCATGTCCAGCGGGTCGGGCGGGATGGTCAGCTTGACCGCAAACTGCTGGTTGATCGGCGAACTGACCTCCTCCATCCAGCCCCACTCGCCCAGGCGGATCACCGGTTTGCCGTGTTCCAGCAACTGTTCTTCTTCGGGGCTGTAGCTCGCGTCCTGGCGCAGCAGCAGTTGCACTTTAAGCGGCGCAAAATCGCGGCTCAGTTGGTCGGTAACCTGCGACCAGCGCTCCACCGGCGCCCGCAGGTACTGCTTGACGATGAGTGTTTGCAGGCCGCGGCTCTGCTCGACGTTGTAGTTCATGTAGCGGTGTTCGAACACCTGAATCACCAGCTTGGGAATCAGGTAGATCGCCGCGCTGTAGGTGACGATGGTGATCAGGTAGAGGCGCAGCAGCACACGAAACATGGATCAGCATTCCCACTCGGAACGGCTGAACAAGTAGCCCTTGCCCCACACGGTCTTGATCTTGCGCGCTTCACCGGCGTGGTCATCGAACTTGCGCCGCAGCTTGGAGATGGCCACGTCCACCGAACGGTCGGTGCCGTTGAACTCGATGCCGCGCAGCCGTTGCAGGATCTGGTCGCGGCTGAGCACTTCACCGGCATGCCGGGCCAGCACCACCAGCAGGTTATATTCACCGCTGGACAGCTCCACCGCCTGCTCGCGCCAGGTCACGGTACGTTCCGACAAGTCGATGCACAGGTTGCCCATGACGATCTGGTCATTCGCCATTTGGGGCTCGGACAGGCTGCTGCGGCGCAGCAAGGTGCGCACACGGGCCAGCAGCACGCGCGGCTCGCAGGGTTTGGTGACATAGTCGTCAGCGCCCATTTCCAGGCCCAGCACCTGGTCGTGGCTGTCGTCGCGGGCGGTGAGCATCAAAATCGGCAGGCCCGCCGAGTCGGCACGCAGCAGGCGACACACCTGCAAGCCGTCGAGGCCGGGCAGCATCAGGTCGAGGATCACCAGGTCCGGCGGGTTGAGGCGCGCGCGTTCGCGTACGTGGTCGCCGCGGCTGAGCACGCTGACGTGGTAGCCATTGCGTTCCAGGTAGCTGGCAATCAGCTCGGAGAGTGCGGCGTCGTCTTCCACCAGGAGGATGTTGGGCATGGTGTTTCCAAATAATACTGTTAGCGGTCGTACACAAACCCAATGTGGGAGCGGGCTTGCTCGCGAAGACGGTGGTTCAGTTGACAGATTTTTTGACTGATACACCGCTTTCGCGAGCAAGCCCGCTCCCACATTTGATCTTTGCTGTTTGCAGGATTGTGCAAGGATATACGCCCTCGGCCGAATGTGGGCTGCACCTTACATTTCTTCACAGACGCGCTACACAGCTTCACAGCACCACGGCGCAGGTGTCTTTAGGATGCGCCAGTCAATAATGGGATATGAGCATGTCGAAGAATCTGTTTGCACCGTTTTGCCTGCTGGCCCTGACGCTTGCTTTGAGCGCCTGTGGCAAGTCGGCGGACGAAACGCCGGAAACGCCCCTGGCCAAAGTCCGCGTCGAAACGCTGCAGGCCAAGCCTCTCTCGATCACCAGTGAACTGAGCGGGCGCATCGCCGCGCCACGCATTGCCGAAGTGCGCGCACGCGTCGCCGGCGTGGTCATGCAGCGGGTGTTCAAGGAAGGCCATGACGTCAAACAGGGCGACGTGCTGTTTCGCATTGACCCGGCGCCCTTTAAAGCCGACCTCGACAGCGCCCAGGCCAACCTGAGCAAGGCTGAGGCCAACGCGTTCCAGGCGCGCCTGCAAGAGCAGCGCTACAGCCAGCTGGTCGAAGGCAACGCCATCAGCGGCCAGGATTACGACAACGCCCGCGCCGCCGTGCGCCAGACCAACGCCGAGGTCGCCGCCAACAAAGCCGCCGTCGAGCGCGCCAAACTCAACCTGGGCTACGCCACCGTGACCGCGCCGATTTCCGGGCGCATCGGCCGCGCGCTGGTGACCGAGGGCGCGCTGGTCGGCCAGAACGAGGCCACGCCGCTGGCGGTCATCCAGCAGCTGGACCCGATCCACGCCGACCTGACCCAGTCCACCCGCGAGCTCAACGACCTGCGCCGCGCCTTCCGTGCCGGTAGCTTGAAACAGGTCGGCCAGGACCAGGCCAAGGCCACGCTGATCCAGGACGACGGCAGCCTGTACCCGCTGCCGGGCAAATTGCTGTTTGCCGAAATCAGCGTCGACCCCGGCACCGGGCAAATCATCCTGCGCAGCGAGTTCCCCAACCCGGACCTCGACCTGTTGCCCGGCAGTTTTGTGCGCGTGCGCCTGGAACAGGCCGTGGACAAACAAGGCATCAGCGTGCCGCAACGCGCCATCACCCGCGACAGCGCCGGTATCCCGATGGTGCTGCTGCTGGACGCCGAACAAACCGTCAGCCAGCAGCCGGTGGAGCTGGGCGCGGTGATCGAGGATCGCTGGATCGTCAGCAGCGGCCTCAAACCCGGTGACCGCATCATCGTCGAAGGCCTGCAACATGCGCGCCCCGGTGAAAAAGTCGAAGTGGACGACAGCCCCGCGCCGAATGCCCAGGCCTCGGTCCGCTAAGGAAAGGAATACCTGACAATGCCGCAGTTCTTTATTGACCGCCCGATCTTCGCCTGGGTGGTCGCCCTGTTTATCCTGCTGGCCGGTGCGCTTGCGATCCCGCAGTTGCCGGTGGCCCAGTATCCCAACGTCGCGCCGCCAAAGGTGGAAATCTACGCGGTGTACCCCGGCGCCTCGGCCCAGACCCTGGACGAAAGCGTGGTCAGCCTGATCGAGCAAGAGCTCAATGGCGCCGACCACCTGCTGTATTTCGAATCCCAGAGCAGCCTGGGCTCGGCCACCATCACCGCGACGTTCCAGCCCGGCACCGACCCGGAAATGGCCCAGGTCGATGTGCAAAACCGCCTGAAAGCAGTAGAGCCGCGCCTGCCGCAAGCGGTGACTCAGCAAGGCTTGCAGGTGGAAAAAGTCTCCGCCGGTTTCCTGCTGCTGGTGACCCTGACGTCCAGCGACGGCAAGCTCGATGACGTTGCGCTCAGTGATTACCTGGCGCGCAACGTGATGAACGAGCTCAAGCGCCTCGACGGTGTGGGCAAGGCGCAGTTGTATGGCGCCGAGCGTGCCATGCGCATCTGGATCGACCCGCAGAAGCTCATCGGCTTCAACCTCACGCCGGCCGACGTCAACGCGGCCGTCAGCGCGCAGAACGCCCAGGTTTCGGCGGGCAGCATTGGTGATTTGCCGGGCACCAAGACCCAGGAAATCACCGCCGCAATCCTGGTCAAGGGCCAACTGTCGACGCCGGCCGAATTCGCCGACATCGTGCTCAAGGCCAACCCTGACGGCTCCACCGTGCGCATCGGCGATGTGGCGCGGGTGGAAATCGGCAGCCAGGAATACCAGTTCTCCACACGCTTGAACGGCAAGCCGTCCACCGCCGTCAGTGTGCAACTGGCGCCGGGGGCCAACGCGCTGAATACCGCGACGCTGGTGCGGGCGAAGATGGACGAGCTGTCGCGCTACTTCCCGGCCAACGTGGAATACAAGATTCCGTACGACACCTCGCCATTCGTCAAAGTCTCGATCACCAAGGTGGTCTACACCTTGCTCGAAGCCATGGCGCTGGTGTTTGCGGTGATGTTCCTGTTCCTGCAGAACGTGCGCTACACCTTGATCCCGACGCTGGTGGTGCCGATTGCGCTGATGGGCACCTTCGCCACCATGCTGTTGCTGGGGTTCTCGATCAACGTGCTGACCATGTTCGGCATGGTTTTGGCCATCGGCATCCTGGTGGACGATGCGATTGTGGTGGTGGAAAACGTCGAGCGGATCATGGCCACCGAGGGCCTGTCGCCCAAGGAGGCGACCAAGAAGGCCATGGGCCAGATCACCGGCGCCATCATCGGTATCACCTTGGTGCTGGTAGCGGTGTTCCTGCCGATGGCGTTCATGCCCGGCTCGGTGGGGGTGATCTATCAGCAATTCTCGCTGTCGATGGCCACCTCGATCCTGTTCTCGGCGTTCCTCGCCCTGACCTTGACCCCGGCGCTGTGCGCGACCTTGCTCAAGCCGATTGCCAAGGGCGAACACCACGCCAAGGGCGGTTTTTTTGGTTGGTTCAACAAACGTTTCGATAGCCTTACCAACCGCTATGAAGGCTGGGTGGCGTACGCCCTCAAGCGCAGCGGCCGCTATTTGCTGATCTACCTGGTGTTGCTGGTGGGCCTGGGCTGGATGTTCAGCCGCCTGCCCTCCTCGTTCCTGCCGGTGGAAGACCAGGGTTACACCATCACCGATATCCAACTGCCACCGGGTGCGAGCAAGAACCGCACGGTGCAGGTGGCCGAGCAGATCGAAGCGCATAACGCCGGGGAGCCTGGCGTGGGTGATACCACCATGATCATGGGCTTCAGTTTCTCCGGCTCCGGGCAGAATGCGGCGCTGGCGTTTACCACGCTGAAGGACTGGTCGGAACGCGGCAGCGATGACTCGGCCGCCTCGATTGCCGACCGCGCCAACGCCGCCTTCAGTGAGCTCAAGGACGCGATTGCCTACGCGATCCTGCCGCCACCGGTAGACGGCCTGGGCACCTCCAGTGGTTTCGAGTTCCGTTTGCAGGACCGTGGTGGTGTCGGTCACGCGGCGTTGATGGCCGCGCGTACCGAGTTGCTGGCAGCCGCCGAGAAGAGCCCGATCCTCGCCAACGTGCGGGAAAGCGCCCTGGCCGAAGCACCGCAAGTGCAGCTGGAAGTGGACCGCAAGCAGGCCAATGCGTTGGGCGTGTCGTTTGCCGACGTCGGCAATGTGCTGTCCTCGGCCGTCGGCTCGGCGTATGTCAACGACTTCCCCAACCAGGGCCGTATGCAACGGGTGGTGGTGCAGGCCGAAGGCGACCAGCGCAGCCAGGTCGCGGATTTGCTGAAGATCAACGTGCGCAACACCGCCGGGAAGATGGTGCCACTGTCGGCGTTTGTCGAAGCCAAGTGGACCCAAGGCCCGGCACAGCTGACCCGCTACAACGGCTACCCCGCCATCGCCATCAGTGGCGAAGCGGCGCCGGGGCACAGCACCGGCGAGGCGATGAGCGAAATCCAGCGCCTGGTCAGCCAGCTGCCGGCAGGCCTGGGCCAGGAATGGACCGGGTTGTCGCTGCAGGAACGTTTGTCCGGCTCCCAGGCGCCGTTGCTGCTCGGCCTGTCGTTGCTGATCGTGTTCCTGTGCCTGGCGGCGTTGTATGAAAGCTGGTCGATCCCGACCTCGGTGTTGCTGGTGGTGCCGCTGGGCGTGCTCGGCGCGGTATTGGCGGTGAGCTTACGCGGCATGCCTAACGATGTGTTCTTCAAGGTCGGCTTGATCACGATTATCGGCTTGTCGGCGAAGAACGCGATCCTGATCATCGAGTTTGCCAAGGACCTGTACGACCAAGGTGAAGACCTGATCGACGCGACCCTGAAAGCCGCGCGGCTCAGGTTGCGGCCGATCATCATGACGTCGCTGGCGTTTATCCTCGGCGTGGTGCCGCTGGCGATTGCCACCGGCGCCAGCTCGGCCAGCCAGCAAGCGATTGGTACAGGTGTGATCGGCGGGATGATCACCGCGACGCTGGCGGTGGTGTTTGTGCCAGTGTTTTTTGTGGTGGTCATGAAGCTGGTGCGCAAACGGCGTTAACTGTGGCAAGCCTGCCAGCCACGACAGGCGCGCTCGCCACAGAGGCCAGCCGTTGGAGAATGCGCTATCGTGCTCACAACGTCCCCTGTTGTGAGCCCCCATGGCCTTCCTCGCCCGCACCCACCCTCGCCTCTCATCCGCCGCCGTACTCGGCCTTGCCGTGGGCATCCTAGCGCCGGCCGATACACTCATCAGCAAAATCCTCATCGGCTGGAACGCGGGTGTCTGGACCTACCTGCTGCTGATGCTGTGGCTGGCGACCCGCGCTCGCGCCGACGACGTAAAACGCATCGCCGAAATCGAGGATGAAAACGCCGGGTTGGTGCTGTTCATGGTGTGCATCGCCGCGATTGCCAGCCTGGCAACCATTACCGTAAACCTGGTAGGCAGCAAGGACCTGGACAGCACGGCACGCGCGCTGCATTACGGCTTTACCGGCATGACAGTGGTCGGCTCGTGGTTGCTGACCGGGGTGATTTTCAGCGTGCATTACGCGCGGCTTTTTTACACCTGGGAAGGCGAAGAACCCGCGCTGCGCTTCGCCGAAGGCTTGCGCAACCCCAACTACTGGGACTTCCTGTACTTCTCGTTCACCATCGGCGTGGCGGTGCAAACAGCCGATGTGGGCGTGGCGACACGGAGCCTGCGCAAAGTGGTACTGGGCCAATCGTTGATCGGTTTCCTGTTCAATACAGCGATATTGGGTTTCTCGATCAATATTGCGGCAGGCTTGTTCAGTTAGCGCGAGCGTGCTGATCTGGGGCATACAATCGGTAACCTGTGGCGAGGGAGCTTGCTCCCGCTGGGCCGGGTTGGCGCTCCAGCGCGAAGCGGCCCTGAAAATGGGACTGCTACGCAGCCCAACGGGAGCAAGCTCCCTCGCCACAGTACAGCGCTTCTTCTAACCGACTGGCATTAGCCCATTTTACTTAGAAGGCGTACTGCAAACCTACAGTGAGACCCATAGGCTGATCATAAGCCTTGCCTTTCATGTGCGTGACTTCGGCATGCACACTCAGGTTTTTCGTCACTGAGGCAGCCACGCCGCCCGCGACCTCTACACCGCTCCCCGACAGGTTGTTTTTGAACGCCTGATCGTTGATATAGACCCTGCTGTCCGGGCTGAAGTCGCGCGTTGCGGCAGTACGCAGGTACGGCTGCAGGATGCCGCCGCTGTCGAGCTGGATGTTTTGGCCGACAGTGACACCCACCTTGCCGGTCGCGGAAGTGGCGCGATCGCTTTTGGCCTTCAAACCGTTGTCCATGGTGTAGTTGGAGCCGCCAATTTTGGCGACGGCCACCTGAACGAAGGGTTCGACAAACAAGCCGTCATCATTGAGTTTGATGTTCTTGCCGATTTCAGCCGATCCACTCACCGCGTCCTGGGTATATTTGCCTTTGGCGCGCTTACCATCGCTCATGTTGACCTGGCTTTGACCATTCAGGCGGTTGACCTTGGCGGTCAGGTCGACATACACGCCGCTCTCTTCATCACGAAAAATGCCATAGACACCGGCGTAGTAGCTGTTGACCATACCGCTGCTGCCGCGGCTCAGGCCCAGGGTGGAGTTGCTGTAACCACCCATCACACCCACTGTCCACAGTTCATCCATGGCCCAGTCCGCACCCAGGGTCAGGCCCGACTGATTCTGTTTGTAACCCACGCCGTTGGTGTTGGCGGCCACGTCTGTCCGGTTAGTGTAATTGCGTATCCACAGGCCTTGCTCCTTGCCGTCGCCGAAGCGTACTTCCCCCATACGGGTGCGCAATACGCTCGCTTCGCCCAGCAATACCGCCGGTGCAGCGTTGGCGAGTGCCAATACGGCCTTGGCGCTGGTACTGGTGCCCTTTTTCTCGGTGTCCAGGTACCAGTCGGTGCCTTCCTGCTTGAGCCCATATTCGAACGCGCCGACATCGACGGTATCGCCCACCAGGCCGAACTTGGCGCCGCCGCTTTCAGTGTGCACCACTTTGATCGCCTCACCGGTGGCCAGCTCCGAGCCACTGGCACCGATCAACAATTGGTGATCACCTTCGGCGTTGCCGTTGACGTTCAACAGGTCGGTCTCGCCGGTGTTGAAGTTGGTGTACATTTTGAACGTACCGTTGCCGGTCAAGTTGTTGGTATTGAGTTGCAGATACTGCAGCGGGGCACCAAACACCACGTTACCGCCGCCCATTTTCAGCGTATTGACCTGGCTGTCACCCACCATCACCCACTGGGCGTTGCTGTTGACGTCAAGTTGCTCGACGTTGCGTAACTGGCCGGTCAGCGAGGCATTGTTGTTAAGTTGCACCGTGCCCAAGCCGCCGGTGCCAATCACCACATCACCGATCAACTGGCTGTTGTCGACATTCAGGTTGGCGGTGGCGTTGTTGGCAACGTCGAGCAGCACACCATTGCCGCCAATCAGGTTCGAGCCGTTAAGCACGTGAATATTGGACTTGGTGTTATTGCCTGGGCCCGGGGCCACCCGAATGGCAGCACCGGTTTTTCCCTGGACCACGGAATTATCCAGGACCAAGGTATTGGTCCGCGACACACTCCCAAGCGATGTCATATTGACGCCGTTTACCCCGCCCAGAATAAGACTTTTATTCTTTGCGTTAGCGTCGGCATTAAACATCACTAAACCTATGCCGGCGGCGGTGGTGCCCTCGACATGGGCATTGTCCAGATTCGCCACGCCATAGACGCCGGCCGAAATACCGCGCAGGGAACCGAAAACCCTGCTGTCTCTGACCGTAACGGTTGAACCATCCGTGCCGCCGAGCGCAGCGTTTATCGCTACACCCCAACCATTAACATTGGTCACCGTACTGTTGTTGGCGATTGTCACGGTGCTGTTGTTACTCGCTAAAATGGCTGCCGTGTTGCCAATACGCGAGTTGACTCGTGAGTTATTGACGAGGATTCTTGACCCGTCCGTCGCCGTGATATCTCCCGTCCTGCTGCCGGGCTGCAACGTCAAGCCTGCACGCGTCATCAAAATCTGCCGGGTTTGCGCGCCGTGGACTATCAGGCTCGAACCGGGATACAGCACATAATTATCAAGCCGCACAGTCGGTGCTATCGACGTATTAGGACGCACCACTGGCGTCTCGGCGTGAACATTGGGTGAGGCCAGAAACACTAACGTGACTGCCGGGGCCGCCAACGCAAGGCTCAGAGGCGTTTTTTTGAAGTTAAATACTGCCGACATACGATGGACCTCTAGTGCCTGTACGAAACGATAGGACGGGCTCTCAAACTCGCGAGAGCAACCCATCAAGCGCGGCCATAATTAACCAGCGCATCGTTCAGATCTGTAGGACTTCTCCCAAGAATCTGCCAAACAGCAAACGGATCATGTAAGAGGCGCGCCTTGCGCAGCGCTGAAAGAACCGAGCCGCTACAAACAGGAATGCCAAAGAGGGTTCGACCCCTCTCTGGCAATTTCCCTTGCGTTTTTTATTTAGGGCGTTGTAGGCGCTGGAGGCATAGCCAGGCCCTCACAATAGTTGACGCGAGACGTCGCTCCCTTGTAACCCCTTACGCGATAAGTGGCGGGACGAGAAGGCACCGTCTGCCCTTGATACACGGTCGAAACAGTGACCGTTGCCGACCCGGTGGCAGTGCTCCCGCGATTCGGCGTGAGCGGGTTAAACAGATCCACCGAGGACTCTTCAAATGTCACGTCCCACCCATTGCGAGCAGCAACAGTATCAGGCACTACGAAATCCTTAGTTACATCGACTACAGAGACGCCATTTGCAAACCCTTGGTATCTGACGGAAACCGTATTACCTGTGACCAAATAATCCGAACCGGAAATATGGACGCGGAGTCTGCCGGTATTGGGTGGGATCAAGCTATCGCAGGTCAGCGTAGCTGGAGTACCACTGTAACCGAGCACCACTGGCGGATCCATTTGCATGATCACAGAGTCTACCTTGACGGTTGTAGGCCCTGAGTCTTGCGGGTTGGCGCTGGCCGCGGAGGTAATGGTGTAATACGCGATCTGGCTAGGACCGCCCGCAGCTTTGATATCATTAAAGGGAATACGAATCGGGTCATACCCTAATGTAGAAATAGTCGTAACAGTCAGTGGGTAGTGCTTGCCAGCAAAATGCAATGTGATCCTGTAAGGCAGTGAGTCGGCGGGCGATACGGGGCCGGTCCAGTATGGAATTCGAGCGATCGCATCCCGGCCGGCGTCTCGTTCCTCCAAATGGTTGTCCGTGATCGGGGCAGTATCGCTGGCAGGACGCACGGGGCGCACTATCGCCAGCGGCAAGTTGGTATTGAGTGGCCCAGGCCCGGTTGGGTTGGGCCCCGGAACAGACAAGTCCAGATCGAATGGCGTCTCCAACGCCGCCGCCGGGTAGGTGTTTGTTCCACGACGCAGGACGTAAGACGCTACAATCCGCACTCGGTTTTTGCCGACTGCTCTGCCCCCGTACAGCGTGTCCATGGCATCCGAGTCAAACGTGATGAATCGACCCGTACCAACTGGCGTTGATCGCGAGAGGGTGATTGGCGGTGTGAATGAAGTCGAGATCAGTTGAAGATCAATGATATCTGTCGCAAGCGCGTTGGGGATGTTAAGAATCTCCATTGTCGTACCGCGTTGCGCCACCACATCAGCTCTGTCAATCAAGCCATCGCCGGGCACGGCTAGAGCAACCAGAGGCGCCTTGAATTCGGTTGGCACCGGAGACTGTGCCAAGCTGTTCAGGTTCAAGCTGAGCGACCGCTCGGATGGATTGAGGCCAGCGTCATACAGTTTATAGGTAAGCGTATAAACGCCCCCACTCTCGGCCAGGACAACATCCCACGGCAGCCAAATGCCCGGACCTCGGGATGCGTCGAACTCGTGTTGTGTTTGCGTGCCGATCGCGTAGGGTTCGTCCGAAGAGCCGAAAAACCCTTCCCATTTATCGCCCGGAGCGTACCCTTGGGCCTCAGTGTAAGGAATCGGGAAGAACACCATGTTGTTATCCTGGGTTCTAAAAAAGGCTTCATCCAGCGTCGCCCCCGCCGGCAATTCAAGCGGCAGCCGTGGTCGAGGAGGGTTGATGCGAGGCTGGTCGTAGGGCGACGTCTCGTCGACGATCAGTAGTTGCGGAACCGACTTGTTAGAACTACTTGCATTGGGCTCCCGCACCTTGTACCTGAGCAAATACAGCCCAGGGGGGCGAAAGCCTTGCGGTATATCCACCTGAATAGGGTCGGTCAGGCTCGTAACTTCACGTCGATACGTCCAACCATTGGAATCGAAATAGTGATTCTCAGCGGCTTCTATCTTTTGCTCTGCCGTGAGCTCCGGAGGGGGCGGCACTGTCGGATCTTCCTCCTTCTCCTTCTCATCTGGATCTTTAGCGGGCTCTGGAGGTGGGGGCAGCGTGTCCAAGTTAACAAACGGGACGATTTGGACTTCAACTATCTGACCAACGCTGGGCTCAAGCCATAGCTCGATATTAAGTAGGGTGCTCTGACTTCTTGAGGCCGTACGCGTCAACAACCCGCGGTACCCTGGAACTTCACCTACCAACGTACCGGGGTTATAAGCCTGGGGGATGTAGAAGTCGATATCTCGTTCCACGAAACTATCAATAATTGCTCTATTTGTACGATCCATTGTCTTGCTCCGGATAGTTAAACCACTCACACCAACAGCACTCTTCGCCAGTTGAATAAACGTTGTTTATCCACCGCGAACCCTTTTGAAAAACCAACCAACACTGACGACACACGCACTTAATCAATAGCTGATTTCAATCACAGCACATTCAACCGGCTACAATTCCCTTGTCAGAGCAGTACTTACCGCCAGGGTACGTCAAGTCAATACGTACTTTCCCGGGAAGTGATTCAGCTACTTTTTCGCCGTGACGCCATACTTCATAAATCAACGTAGCGGAGCCGCGTTTGCGCAGCGGAAAAATCGCTGCGTCGAACTCATCCACAATGATCTTCATCAGCCCGGCTGCCGTATGAGTTGCTTCCCAAAACAGTGACTGACTGAACACGACATTCGTATTGACGGTGGCCCAGTTATTCTCGTTAAACCCTACAAACCTAACCGTTACCAAATCGCCAATACGTATATTGGGATTGGCCGCTATCTTCCAAACAATACCCTTCACCGGTGAGGGTTCCGAATAGCAGTTCAAGTAATCGTTGACCAGTTTGTCGTGACCGAGTTTAGGTGCCGGCAGCGGAATAACTTTGACATTCACATTAGTCACGGGCGAGCGCTGTTCGTTAACGCCATTACTGGTGGTGTAATGCACAGCATAAGTAGCGGTATTAGCACCACTGACCACCGACCACGGCACGTTGGGAAAATACACCCAATTACCCGCTGTATCTGCGGTGCGCACTGTATAGGTCGCCACCGGGCCCACACCGTTCCAGAACAAGCTCAACACCTGCCCCACCTGCGGCGTATCAAACAAACGCACGCGGACTTGCACCGGCTGGCCTCGGTCGGCATCAACCAGCATATTGGTGCCGGTGAGCCCCACAATTTCCGCCCGTGCCAGGGTGGGGTTCAGCAGTGCTGGCGCATTGGGGTGATCCTGGCCGGCAATCGTCAGGTCGACATTGACCGATACCGATACAGAAGGCGCCGGCGTCGGATTAAGCCCATAAATTTCGTAACGAACCGGTACGCTCTGCTTCGCCAGAACGGCGGCCGGGCCCCTGAGAACGGTCCAGGGAATTTCAACATCGAAAGGGAGCTGGGTGACGACCAGGCGGGTAGTCGGGCGATCATCCCAGTACACCACCACTTCATGCTTGGCAGCGGCTGACCAGCCAGTGTAGCCGTCTATACGCACAAACACCCCGCCGCCTTCATCCCGGCGTGCGTCATCACGCTTGATCAACTGATCGTTGTAGACCGGAGGGCGAATGCTCGGGGCCGGCAGGCCAAGCGCCATCACAAAAGGCAGGCCAGCACTCATTGCGCTGTAATTGCCGGTCTCATCAAAAACCCGGTAGAACAGCCACGCAGGGCCATTGTTCAGCTTGCGAAACGCAGCGGGGTCCAATGTGGCCGTCCATCGGTCGGTACTGAAATCCACCAACGAGCCCCCGTCCGCAGGTTTTGTCGGTGGCGTTGATGAATTGGACACAGTGAACTCAACCCGGTCATTCAATGCATCAATGTCGTAGGGCGAGATAAAAAACCGCACGGGCTGATGGGCAACCAAATATTGCTCGGTGATCGCCGGCCCAGGCGACGCAACAAATTCGGCAACGTCCGACGGCAGGTTCAGTGATGGCGCTTCCAGGTCAATGGTGATGTAAACGCTTTCGCTGGTACTGAGCCCGCCGAATATCTGAAAGGTGTAATAAACGCGCGCGACTCGCGTAGCGCTTCGCAAGTCGGATAATTTAATTTCGCGTTCGTAATATTGGGGAATAGCCGGTGGGGGTACCTTGACCTCAAAGGAGTCGAGCAACTTTATTACATCGTTGCTTTCCCACCACAGCCGGCACGTGTGCACGAGGTCCTGCGGCGCTGACGGCTCTGGAAGCCAAGAGGGGATCCTGACTTTCAATGCATTGCGCAGCAGCTCACGCGACACAATACCCCTCTCGTCGGTGGTATCGACGCCCGGGATCGTGACCGGGTCAACCCCCTCGGTCCAGGAGAAAGCGGTGCTTAAAAGGCTGGAACGAGCAGTAATTTTTTTGGGAGTGGTCATGTTCCAGCCTCAAGATGAATTTCACCACGGCGAATCAGGAAGGCATGCCTTTACCTGTCAGCGATGGAAAAATTAAACGCCTAAAGCGCGTGGCCGGATACTGTCAGAACTAACAGGTAGGCCTATCCGTTCGTCGATTTTCTTGAGTTGGGTGCCGTTACCCATTTCTAAATATTCCTTGACGAAACGGTTCGACTGGCATTCCATGAAACCGGTTTCAGCGTTAGCAGCCCTCGATGGAACCGCAAAATCCAATAAGAAAGGCCCGCTACCGTGACCCCATTTTCCGCCGCCCAGCGCAGCCGCGTGACCATGCTCGACGTCGCCGAACGTGCCGGTGTGTCCAAAGCCAGCGTGTCGCGCTTTATCGGTGATGACCGCGCCCTGCTCTCCGACGCCATTGCGCTGCGCATCGAGCAGGCCATCAGCGAACTCGGCTACCGCCCCAACCAGATGGCTCGCGGCTTGAAACGCGGCCGCACACGCTTGATCGGCATGCTGGTGGCCGATATCCGCAACCCCTATTCCATCGCCGTAATGCACGGCGTCGAAACCGCCTGCCGCCAACACGGCTACAGCCTGGTGGTGTGCAACACCAACCGCGATGACGCGCAGGAACGCCAGCACTTGGCGGCGCTGCGCTCTTACAACATCGAAGGGCTGATCGTGAACACCCTCGGCCATCACCTTGACCAATTGCTCGAGCTGCAGCAGGAAATGCCGCTGGTGCTGGTCGACCGTAAAGTCGAACCGCTGCACAGCGACCTGGTCGGGCTGGACAACCCCGCAGCCGTGCGTATCGCTGTGGAGCATCTGCAGCAACAGGGTTATCGCGATGTGCTGCTGGTGAGCGAAGCGGCCGATGGCACCAGCTCACGCCTGGAGCGCCAGGCCAGTTTCACCGCCGAAATCGCCGCCCGCCCCGGCTTGACCGGCGCGGTGCTGGAACTGGATGACGCGCTGGAAAAACACCTGCAGACCTTTCTGGCCAACCCCGGCCCCAAGGCCGTGTTCTGCGCCAACGGCATTGCCGCGCTGGCCTGTACCCGCGCACTCAAGGCCCTGGGCTGCAAGCTGTTTGAGGATGTCGGCCTGATCGCCCTGGATGACCTCGACTGGTATCCGTTGGTGGGCAGTGGCATTACCGCCCTCGCCCAACCCACCGAAGCGATTGGCGCCAGCGCCTTCGAGTGCCTGCTCAAACGCCTGCGCGGCGATGACGCGCCGACCCGCACCCTGGATTTCCTACCCGATCTGATCATCCGCGGCTCCACCCAATCCCTTGTGGGAGCTGGCTTGCCTGCGATGACGGTGCACCAGACGAAGCAATAGTCGCCTGACACACCGCCATCGCAGGCAAGCCAGCTCCCACGTTAGTTTTGCGTATAAAAATGAAACCGGTTTCAGAGGTACACAACAATGCACAAATACCCCGTTTCCATCAGCCTTTCCAGCTACGGCGCCGACCTGGTTCGCGAGCGTGGCCAATTGAGTTTTGTCGAGTTGCTCAGCGCAGCCGGCGCCCAGCGCATCGAATGGCGTGAAGAGCTGCTGACCCGCGAACACCCGGCCACATTGGCCCAGGCCGCCGCCGAGCATGGCCTGGAATCGGTGTTCTCTTCACCGCTGGAACTCTGGGTCGCCGGGCGCGCCCAGCCGAATGCCGAACTCGCCGCCACCCTGGACCGCGCCCAGGCCTTCGGCTCGCGCTGGCTGAAAGTCTCCCTCGGTTACTTCACCGACACCAACGACCTGCAAAGCCTGCACGCCCTGCTCAACCGCCACCCGGTTCAGCTGCTGGTGGAAAACGACCAGACCTTGCACGGCGGCCGAATCGAGCCGATGCAACGTTTCTTCAGCGAAGTCGAGCGCCTGGGCCTGCCGGTCAAGATGACCTTCGACATCGGCAACTGGCAGTGGCAGGACCAATCCGCCCTCACCGCCGCGCGCCTGCTGGGTCGCCACGTGGACTACCTGCACTGCAAGGCCGTGGCGCGTCGGCCGGACTGCAAACTGGTCGCCCTGCCGCCCGGCGCCACCGACCTGCATCTGTGGGAACAACTGCTCAAACATATGACTCAAGGTATTACCCGGGCCGTGGAATTCCCGTTGCAAGGCGATGACCTTATCGACGTCACCGCACAACAGGTCGCCACCCTCGCCCTCCTTGGCCAGCCGCGTGCGGAGAATGCCCATGTCTGAGATCGATATCCTCTCGTTTGGTGAAACCATGGCGATGTTTGTCGCCGAGCAGACCGGTGACCTGGCCCAGGTGGCCCAGTTCCATAAACGCATTGCCGGGGCCGACAGCAATGTCGCCATCGGCCTGTCACGCCTGGGCTTCAATGTGGCCTGGCTGAGCCGGGTCGGGCAGGATTCCCTGGGGCGGTTTGTGCTCGACACGTTGAAAAACGAAGGCCTGGATTGTCGGCATGTGGCGGTCGACCCGCTGCACCCCACCGGTTTCCAGTTCAAATCCCGCGAAGAAGCCGGCGCTGACCCACAAGTGGAGTACTTCCGCAAAGGCTCGGCGGCCAGCCACCTGTCCATCGCCGCTATCAGCCCCGCGCTGCTGCAGGCGCGGCACCTGCATGCCACCGGCATTCCCCCCGCGTTGTCCGAGGCCACCCGCGAACTGTCCCACGAGTTGATGACGCAAATGCGCAAGGCCGGGCGCAGCGTGTCGTTCGACCCGAACCTGCGCCCCTCGTTATGGGCCAGCCAGGCGCAGATGATCAGTGAAATCAACGCCCTCGCGGCCAAGGCGGATTGGGTGCTGCCGGGTTTGAGCGAAGGCCGCTTGCTCACAGGTTTCGACGACCCGGCCGACATCGCCGCGTTCTATCTCGACCAGGGCGCCGAAGCCGTAGCGATCAAGTTGGGCCCGGACGGCGCTTATTACCGCACCCAGATGGACCAAGGCTTTGTCGCCGCCGTGCCGGTGGAAAAAGTCGTCGACACCGTCGGCGCCGGCGATGGTTTTGCCGTCGGCATGATCAGCGCCCTGCTGGAAAACCTCAGCTTTCGCGAAGCCGTACAGCGCGGTAACTGGATCGGCAGTCGCGCCGTGCAGAGCCGCGGCGATATGGAAGGCTTGCCCACCCGCGCGGAGTTACCCACTCGATCCGTTGCATGACTTACACCCTGTTGCCACAACTACAACAAGCTCAGGAGCAACTTTATGGACACCTTGAAACTCGCCACCCGTCGCTGGTGGTACATCATGCCCATCGTTTTTATCACCTACAGCCTGGCGTACCTGGACCGCGCCAACTACGGCTTCGCCGCTGCTTCGGGGATGGCCGAAGACTTGATGATCACCCCCGGCATGTCCTCGCTGCTGGGCGCGTTGTTCTTCCTCGGCTATTTCTTCTTCCAGGTGCCGGGGGCGATCTACGCGCAAAAACGCAGTGTTAAAAAGCTGATTTTCGTCAGCCTGATCCTCTGGGGCGGCCTCGCCACGCTCACCGGCGTGGTGTCCAACGCCTACATGCTGATCGCCATTCGCTTTATGCTCGGCGTGGTCGAAGCCGCGGTGATGCCGGCGATGCTGGTGTACCTGTGCCATTGGTTCACCCGCGCCGAACGCTCGCGCGCCAACACCTTCCTGATCCTCGGCAACCCGGTGACCATGCTGTGGATGTCAGTGGTCTCGGGCTACCTGGTGCAGCATTTCAGCTGGCGCTGGATGTTTATCATCGAAGGCTTGCCGGCGGTGATCTGGGCGTTTATCTGGTGGAAGCTGGCGGATGAAAAACCTGCCGACGCCAAGTGGCTGAGTGAGCAGCATAAGCGCGACCTGGAAAACGCATTGGCCGCCGAACAAGTCGGGATCAAGGCGGTGAAGAACTACGCCGAAGCCTTTCGCTCGCCCAAAGTGATCATCCTGGCGCTGCAGTTTTTCTGCTGGAGCATCGGCGTGTACGGCTTCGTGCTGTGGCTGCCGTCGATCCTCAAGGCCGGCTTGCAGATGGACATGGTCGAAGCCGGCTGGCTGTCGGCGCTGCCTTACCTGGCGGCGGTGATCGGCATGCTCGCCGTGTCGTGGGGCTCGGACAAACTGCAAAAACGTAAACGTTTTGTGTGGCCGCCGCTGCTGATTGCCTCCATCGCGTTCTACGCCTCCTACGTGCTGGGCGCCGAACACTTCTGGTGGTCCTACACCTTGCTGGTGATCGCCGGGGCCTGCATGTACGCGCCTTATGGGCCGTTCTTCGCGATCGTCCCCGAGATCCTGCCGGCCAACGTCGCTGGTGGCGCCATGGCGCTGATCAACAGCATGGGCGCGCTGGGTTCTTTCGGCGGCTCGTACCTGGTCGGTTACCTCAATAGCAGCACCGGTTCGCCGGGCGCCTCGTACCTGCTGATGAGCGGTGCGTTGATGCTCTCGGTGGTGCTGACGATTTTCCTCAAGCCCGGCGCCAGCGACCGTGTGCGCGTGCCGATGCCTACCCTCGAATTGAAGGCCAAAACCCGATGAAAAAATCTGTCGTTTTATACAAAAAGCTCTCCGCACCGCTGATGGCCCGCCTGCATGAACATGCCGACGTCACGCTGATTGAGGCGCTGGATGAAAGCGGCCTGGCCAAGCTGCGCGACGCCTTGCCCGGCGCCCACGGTTTGCTCGGTGCCAGCCTGCGCCTGGACGCCAAACTGCTCGACCTGGCGCCCAAACTCGAAGCGGTGGCCAGCGTTTCGGTCGGCGTCGACAACTACGATATCGGCTACTTGACCGAACGCGGCATCCTGCTCAGCAACACCCCGGACGTGCTCACCGAAACCACCGCCGATACCGGGTTTGCGCTGATCCTGGCGACTGCGCGCCGAGTAGTCGAACTGGCCGACATGGTGCGCGCCGGCCAGTGGAACAAGAACATCGGCCCGGCGCATTTCGGCACCGACGTGCACGGCAAAACCCTGGGCATCATCGGCATGGGCCGCATCGGCGAAGCCCTGGCGCAGCGCGGGCATTTTGGTTTTGGCATGCCGGTGATCTACCACAGCCACGCGCCCAAGCCGTTGGTGGAGGAACGCTTTGGAGCGCAATTTCGCAGCCTGCCGGACTTGCTGCAACAGGCTGACTTTGTGTGCCTGACGTTGCCGCTGACCGCCGAAACCGAGAAGTTGATCGGCGCTGAGGAATTCGCACTGATGGGCGCGGAGACGATCTTTATCAACATCTCACGCGGCAAAGTGGTGGATGAAGCAGCCCTGGTCGAAGCCCTGCAAAACCGCACGATTCGCGCGGCAGGGTTGGATGTGTTTGAACGCGAGCCACTGAACCACGACTCGCCGTTGTTGCGCTTGAACAACGTGGTGGCGACCCCGCATATCGGTTCGGCAACCCATGAAACGCGCGAGGCGATGGCCAAGTGTGCGGTGGACAATCTGCTGGCAGCGCTGTCGGGCGAACGGCCAAAAAACCTGGTAAATGGCGCGGCCTGGAAACACTGATCCCCAAGACCTCAACAGGCCCAATGTGGGAGCGGGCTTGCCCGATCCCACACTGACCGTGTTCATCCCACATATCTTGCTGTGTAAACCCAAGCCC
>NZ_JACAPL010000011.1:23908-143470 GCF_013385735.1 Pseudomonas sp. D2002
CAAGCCCGCTCCCACACTGATCGTGCTCATCCCGCATATCTTGCCGTGTAAACCCAATCTCTGTGGGAGCGGGCTTGCTCGCGAAGGCGCTGGGTCAGTACCAATTATGCAAGCTGACACACTGCATTCGCGAGCAAGCCCGCTCCCACACTGAACGTGTTCATCCCGCATATCTTGCCGTGTAAACCCAATCTCTGTGGGAGCGGGCTTGCCCGCGAAGGCGCTGGGTCAGTACCAATTATGCAAGCTGACACACTGCATTGGCGGGCAAGCCCGCTCCCACACTGACCGTGTTCATCCCACATTTCCTGCCGTGTAAACCCAACCTCTGTGGGAGAGGGCTTGCTCGCGAAGGCGCTGGGTCAGTACCAAATATGCAAACTGACACACTGCATTCGCGAGCAAGCCCGCTCCCACACTGACCGTGTTCATCCAACATATCTTGCCGTGTCAACCCAATCTCTGTGGGAGCGGGCTTGCCCGCGATGGCGCCGGGTCAGTACCCAATATGCAAGCTGACACTCTGCATTCGCGGGCAAGCCCGCTCCCACACTGATCGTGTTCATCCCACATATCTTGCCGTGTAAACCCAATCTCTGTGGGAGCGGGCTTGCCCGCGAAGGCGCCGGGTCAGGACCCAATGTGCAAACTGACACACCGCTTTCGCGGGCAAGCTCCCACATTGACCGTGTTCATCCCACATTTCCTGCTGTGTAAATCCAATCTCTTTGGGAGCACCTGCATCTGCCGATCAGCGCAAGGCGCGGCGCAGTACTTTGCCGACGGTGGTCTTGGGCAACTCGGTGGTGCGGAACTCGACATATCGCGGCACTTTGTAGCCCGTGAGGTATTCGCGGCAATGCGCCAGAAGCTGTTCCTGGGTCAGGTTCGGGTCTTTGCGCACCACGATGATCTTGACCTTCTCGCCGGTCACCGCATCTTCCACGCCGATCGCGGCGACTTCACCCACGCCTGGGTGCAGCGCCACCACGTCTTCGATTTCATTCGGGTACACGTTGAAGCCCGAGACCAGGATCATGTCTTTCTTGCGGTCCACCAGGCGGATGTAACCGCGCTCGTCCATCACGCCAATATCACCGGTCGACAGCCACCCCTGCGCATCCAGCACTTCGGCGGTTTCCTTCGGGCGCTTCCAGTAACCCTGCATTACCTGCGGGCCGCGCACTTGTAATTCGCCCTGCTCACCGACGTCGGCCAGTTCGCCGTCCTCACGCATAAACCGCACCCAGGTCGACGGCAAAGGCACGCCAATGCTGCCGGTGAATTCCATCTCGCGCATGCGGGCGATGTTGATCGGGCTGATGCTCACCACCGGCGAGCACTCGGTCAGCCCGTAGCCTTCGATGATCGGCAGCCCAGTGACTTCCTTCCAGCGCTTGGCCACCGCCGTGTGCGTGGCCATGCCGCCGGCGATGACCATGCGCAGGTCGGAGAAATCCCGCGCGCAGAATTCCTGGTTTTCCAGCAAGCCATTGAACAAGGTGTTGACCCCGGCAATCCCGTTGAAGCGCTCCTTGCGCAGGATCATCTGCACGCGCTTCACGTCACGCGGGTTGGCGATCAGAATGTTGCGTCCGCCCAGGCACATGAACATCAGGCAGTTCACCGTCAGCGAAAAGATGTGGTACAGCGGCAGCAAGGTGACGTTGGTTTCCTGCTTGTTCTGGTCCAACTGGTCCCCAACCCAGGCCTTGGCCTGCAGCAGGTTGGCGATGATATTGCGGTGGCTGAGCATCACGCCCTTGGCGTCGCCGGTGGTGCCGCCGGTGTATTGCAGAAAGGCCAAATCATCCAGGTTCATCGCCACCGGAAAGTGGTTCAGCACCCGCCCCTGTTTCAACACCTGGTTAAAGCGCAAAGCGCCTGGCAGATCGAATTTGGGCACCTGCTTTTGCACGCTGCGCAGGATGAAGTTCATCGCCGCGCCCTTGAAGGTGCCCAGCAAGTCGCCGATGGCCGCCACCACCACGCGTTTGACACTGCTGCCGGCAATGACCTTTTCCAGGGTGTGGGCGAAGTTTTCGAAGATCACCACGGTTTGGGCTTCGCTGTCCTTGAGCAAATGCTTGAGCTCATGGGCGGTGTACAGCGGGTTGACGTTAACCACCACCGCACCGGCCAGGATCGTGCCCAACAGGCAGATCGGGTACTGCAAGCAGTTGGGCATCATCAACGCCACGCGGTCGCCCTTCTTCACGCCCTGGCCCTGCAGCCACGCGGCAAAGGCCAGGCCTTGCACTTTCCAGTCGGCATAGGTCATTTCGGTGCCGATGCTGACGTAGGCAACACGCTCGCGGAACGTGTCCAGGTGCTCCAGGAACACCTCGCGCAACGACGGATAGGCCTCGATGGCGGCCTCAATGTCTGCCGGCACGCCGGGCAAGTAAGCGTTCAACCAGATCCGTTCTGCGTGTTCCAGGCTTACAGCGTTCATGGCAGTCTCCTTGTTGTTATTGTTTTAACGCTACTTTTCGACGATGGCGGTAATGCCCAGCCCGCCCGCCGCGCAGATCGAAATCAGGCCACGCCCGCCGCCATTTTCATGAATGGTTTTGGCCAGCGCGGCCAATTGCCGGCCGCCGGTCGCCGCAAACGGGTGACCACAACCCAGCGAGCCGCCGTTGACGTTCATCTTGCTGCGGTCGATGGCGCCCAGCGGTGCGTCCAAGCCTAGTCGCTCGCGGCAATAATCGGCGTCTTCCCAGGCCTTGAGTGTGCACAGCACCTGGGCGGCAAACGCTTCATGGATTTCAAAGAAATCGAAGTCGGCAAAGCTCAAGCCTTCGCGTTTGAGCATCCTCGGTACCGCATAGGCCGGGGCCATCAGCAGGCCTTCGGTGCCGTCGACAAAATTCACCGCCGCCGTCTCGCCGGTGCGCAAGTAGGCCAGCACCGGCAAGCCGTGTTCGGCGGCCCAGGCTTCGCTGGCCAGCAGCACCACCGAGGCGCCATCGGTCAGCGGCGTGGAGTTGCCTGCCGTGAGCGTGCCGTTCTGGCGGTCGTAGGCGGGCGAGAGGCCCGCGAGTTTTTCCAGGCTGGCGTCGGCGCGCAGGTTATTGTCGCGCGCCAGACCTCGATAAGGGCTGATCAAGTCGTCGAAAAAGCCGCGTTTATAGGCCGCATCCAGGCGTTGGTGACTGGTCAGGGTCAGCTCATCCTGGGCCAGGCGCTTGATCTGCCAGCGCTTGGCCATTTCTTCACAGTGTTCGCCCATGGACAAGCCAGTGCGCGGCTCGCCATTGCGCGGCAGCAACGGCTTGAAAAACATCGCCGGGCGCACCTTGAGCAACGCCTTGAGCTTGTCGCCCAAGCCCTTGGCGCGATTGGCGGCGAGCAAGGTATGGCGCAGGGATTCGTTGATGCCGATGGGCGCGTCGGAGGTGGTATCGGAACCGCCGGCAATGCCGACTTCGATCTGGCCCAGGGCGATTTTATTCGCCACCAGCAACGCCGCTTCCAGGCCGGTGCCGCAGGCTTGCTGCACATCGTAGGCCGGCGTGTCCGGCGATAACGTGGTGGACAACAGCGACTCACGCGCCAGGTTGAAATCCCGTGAATGCTTGATCACCGCGCCGGCGGCGAACTCGCCCAGGCGCTGGCCGTGCAGATGGTAGCGGTCGACCAGGCCTTGCAACGCGGCGACCAGTAAATCCTGGTTGCTGTCGTGGGCATACAGGGTGTTGGAGCGCGCAAACGGAATACGGTTGCCGCCGATAATCGCCACGCGGCGAACCGGGGCCGGGTTGAAGCTGTAGTCACTCATCAACGGCTCTCTTTCCAAATAAATAAGCCACGCATATGCGGTTTATCACCGGCCGCATTGCGCACTTCGAACTCACGGCGCGGGCCGCTCGCCGGGCGGTTCCACAAGGCGACCTGGCCGGGCAGGAAGATCGGCAGCTTGAAGTCGCAATGGGCCTCAGCCGCCTCCAGCCCGCCGGGCGGTTGCTGCGCGGCCAATGCGCGCCCGAGGGTCCACATGCCGTGGGCGATGGCACGGCGAAAGCCGAAGATTTTGGCGCCGATCACCGAGGTGTGAATCGGGTTGAAATCCCCCGAGACCTTGGCAAAACGTCGGCCCAGGTCGGCAGGCAACACCCAGCGCTGGGTGCGCAACAGGCCGTCTTCGTGCAACGGCAGTACGTCCTCCCAGGGTTCACCGACTGGGTCTTTCACGTCGCGGCGCAGGTACAGGCTGTCGCTCTCCCACACCAGCGCGTCGGCGCTGTAGGCCCGCGTGGCAATACTCAGCGCCTGGCCCTTGGGATGCGCCACCCAACGCTCGCAAAACACCTCCAGGCGCAAGGCCTGACCCTCGTGCAGGCGCTGGTGCTGACGAATGCGATTGGCCAGGTGCACCATGCCGCTGGCCGGGTACGGGAAGCTCGGCCGCGTCAGCAACATCAGGTGCAACGGGAACGCCAACACATGCGGGTAGGACAACGGCACGCCCTGCTCGCGGCGAAAACCACAGGCGCGCCCATACGCCGCGATGCCGCTGGCCGACAGATCCACCGCCGTGCGCACCAGTCGTGCGTTGGGCAGCTGCGGCGCCGCGTCGAGCTTGGGCTTGCGCAGCGCGCGCACGCCGTCCAGCAGCAACTGGGTGCGCGACGGTGGCGGGTCGATTATCTGCGTCACGTAGTCCATGGCTCAGGCTCCCAGCAGGCTTTGGCCGCACACGCGTACGACTTGGCCATTGACCGCGCCGGACGCCGGGTGCGCCAGCCAGGCAATCGTCTCGGCCACATCAATCGGCTGCCCGCCCTGGGACAGCGAATTCATGCGCCGCCCGGCCTCGCGAATCATCAACGGAATCTTGGCCGTCATTTGCGTCTCGATGAACCCCGGCGCCACGGCATTCACCGTCACCTGCTGCGCCGCCGCCAAGGGCGCCAGGCCTTGCACCAGGCCAATCACGCCGGCCTTGGAAGTGGCGTAATTGCTTTGCCCGAGGTTACCGGCAATGCCCGAAATCGACGACACGCACACGATGCGCCCACCGGGATTGAGCCCTTGGCTATGCAGCAACGCATTGCTCAGTTGCAACGGCGCTTCCAGATTCACCGCCAGCACACTGCGCCACGCGGCCTCGGTCATCTTGGCGATGGTTTTGTCGCGGGTAATGCCGGCGTTGTGCACCACCACGTCGAACGCGCCGTACTGGCTGACATGCGCCTGCAACAGCGCGGCCGCATCCGTGGCGGTGATGTCCAGCGGCAAGGCGGAGCCGTTCACGCTGCTGGCGGCTTGCTGCAACGCTTCCTGGGCTTGGGGCACGTCGACGCACACCACGTGGGCGCCATCGCGGGCCAGCACCTGGGCGATGGCCAAACCAATGCCACGGGACGCGCCGGTGACCAGGGCACGGCGGCCGGCGAAGGGTTTGTCCCAGTTGACGGTTGGGTGGCCGTCCACCGGTTTCTCCAGCCGCACCACTTGCCCGGACACATAGGCCGAACGGCGCGACAGAAAGAAGCGCAGGCTGCTGTCCAGCGCGTCTTCGGCGCCCGGCGCGACGTAGAGCAATTGCACGGTGATCGCCCGGCGCAGTTCCTTGGCCAGCGACCGCACCAGGCCTTCAAGGGCGCGTTGGGCGATGGCTTGGGGCAAGTCCTGGCAATGTTCCGGCGCCGTGCCGAGCACCACCACGCGGCCATGCTGGCCGAGGCGTTTGGCGTTGGCGTGGAAGAACACGTAAAGCTCATCGAGCTGCTGCAGGTCGAGCACCGCGCTGGCGTCAAACACCGCGCCTTGCACCTTGACCGTGGACGGCGCCTTGAGGGTGGCCGGGATGGCGGCGACGGTGTCGGTGGCGGCGAAAATCTGCTGCACCTGCGCGGTCAGCCGCCCTGCCCCGGCGACAATCACCGGGTTGGCGAGGCCTTGCTGGCCGCTGCGATAACGTTGCAGCGGCAAGGGTTGCGGCAGGCCGATGGCCTGAGCCAGGCGCCGGCCCCAGGGGGAATTGACGAAAGATAGGTAGCTGTCACTCATAAAAGGTCCCACTCACAAAACAATCCTGCCTTGTAAACCCGATTAAATGTGGGAGCGGCGGTTCGACGCTTCGACTTGCTCGCGAATGCGGTCTACCCGATACATAGGTGTCAGCTGACCCACCGCTTTCGGGAGCAAGCCCCCTCCCACATTGACCGTGTTCATTCATTGAACGTATTCACCTGCACCACCGGCCATGCCTTGTAAACCCGCACCTCTGTGGGAGCTGGCTTGCCTGCGATGGCGGTGTGTCAGGTAAACCGCTATCGCAGGCAAGCCAGCTCCCACATTTGAGTCGGGTTTCTCCTAGTTGACCGAGGCGTTTTCGCTTTGCGGGGTGCGGCGTTTGGCCTTGGGCTCAAGAGCCTGTTGACGCTGCTGCAACGCTTCCAGCAAACCAAAGTCCTGCGGGAAGTCGTCGACCTGGATACCGTGGTCGGCGTATTCCACGTAACGGCCGAGCAGGCTGTCTTCGTCGTCGCTGATCAGGTCCAATGCCCGCGCCTTGACGCGCCAGCCGGTGAAGGCCGTGGCGGAAATCGGCATCGGCTCGATCAGGCCTTGCTTGACGGCGGACTTGAGCCGGGCGTCGATCAGCTCGACTTGCGGTAACAGGCGGAAACCCAATTCGCCGTAGGCCAACTTGTCGATTTCCGGCCGTGGGATGTAGGAATTGGCCAGCAGGCGGTCGCGGGTTTCACCGGGGGTTTGCACCACGTCAGCCACTTGGGCGAGCAAACGATCCGACGGTTTGCGCAGTGGGATACCCCACGGGAAACTCAAGCCGCGCACCACGGCTGCAGCGGCTTTCGACGGGTAATTATCCAGCACTTCGGCCAGGGCTTCGTGGGCCCGCAGCAACGCATCCTGGGCCGACCAGTGCACCAATGGCAGGTCGGCCTGGGGCCGCCCGTCATCCTCAAAGCGCTTGAGCACGCAGGACAGGATGTACAGCTGCGACAGAATATCGCCCAGGCGCCCGGTGATACTTTCCTTGCGCTTGAGCGCGCCGCCGAGCACGCCCATGGACACGTCCGAAATCAACGCCAGCACCACCGACAGCCGATTGGCCTGGCGGTAGTAAGGCGCCAGCGCCGGGTCGGTCTTGGCCGGGGCGGAAAGCAGCCGCCCGCCGGTCAGCGAGTGCACCGCCGCACGTACGGTATTGGCCAGCACAAAGCTCACATGGCCGAACATCGCGCTGTCGAAGGCTTCCAGCGCCTGGCGCCGGTCCGGGTTGCGCGCGGCTTCCATTTCACGGAACACATAAGGATGGCAGCGAATCAGGCCCTGGCCAAAGATGATCAGGCAGCGGGTCATGATGTTCGCGCCTTCCACCGTGATCGCAATCGGGCTTTGCTGGTAGGCACGGGCGAGGAAGTTGTTCGGCCCCATGCAGATGCCTTTGCCGGCAACAATGTCCATGCCGTCGTTGACGATGATCCGCGCACGCTCGGTGACGTGGTATTTGGCGATGGCCGAGATCACCGAGGGTTTCTCCCCCGCATCCAACGACGCCACCGACACCCTGCGAACCGCATCGCAGGCATACAAATGCCCGGCCATGCGCGCCAGCGGCGCCTGCACGCCTTCGAACTTGCCGATAGGCAGGCCGAACTGTTTGCGCATCGCCGCGTAGGCCGTGGTGCCGCGTACCGCAACCTTGCCCAAGCCGACGTTGGCCGATGGCAAGGAAATCGCGCGCCCGGCGGCCAGGCATTCCATCAACATGCGCCAGCCGTTGCCGACTTGTTCGCGGCCACCGATCACCCATTCCAGCGGAATAAACACATCTTTGCCGGTGGTCGGCCCGTTCTGGAACACGGCGTTCAGCGGCCAGTGACGACGGCCACTGTTCACACCGGGATGGGACGTCGGGATCAGCGCGCAAGTAATCCCCAGCGAACCGGGCGTGCCCAGCAGACCGTCCGGGTCTTCAGCGCGAAACGCCAGGCCGAGCACCGTGGCGATCGGGCCAAGGGTGATGTAGCGCTTGTCCCAGGTCACTTTGAAACCCAGCACTTCCTCGCCTTCGTGCAGGCCTTTGCAGACAATGCCCAGGTCCGGAATCGCCCCGGCATCGGAACCCGCGTACGGGCTGGTCAGCGCAAAGCACGGGATGTCTTCACCGCGCGCCAGGCGTGGCAGGTAGTAATTGCGTTGGGCATCAGTGCCGTAATGCAGCAGCAGTTCGGCCGGGCCCAGGGAATTGGGCACCATCACCGAAATCGCCGCCGCCGAGCAGCGCGTCGACAGCTTCATCACCACCTGCGAATGCGCATAGTGGGAGAAGCCTTTGCCGCCGTACTGCTTGGGAATGATCATGCCGAGGAACCCGGCGTCCTTGGTGTATTGCCAGCCTTCGGGGGACATGTCCTGCCAGACCTGGGTGGTTTCCCAGTCGTTGGCGATGTCGCACAGCGTCTCGACTTCGTTGTCGAGGAAGGCTTGTTCCTCGGCGCTGAGGCTGGCCGGTGCGGCCTTGAGCAGACGGTCCCAGTTGGGTCGGCCGCTGAACAGCTCGGCGTCCCACCACACGGTGCCGGACTCGATAGCCGCGCGTTCGGTGTCAGACATCGCCGGCATGATCGTACGAAACAGGCCCAAGGCCTTGCTGGTCAACAACGCGCGGCGCAGCGGTTTGATCGCCAGCAGCAGCGCGGGGGCCACCACCAACAGCGCCGCGACGGTGGCGCCCAACCCTGCGACCACATTGAACAGATAACCAACCGCCAGCCAGATCACACCAGCGCCGAGCCACAGGGCGGCGGTGGCTTGTCGGTACGCCAGGGCAATCGCTGCTGCGAAACCCGCCAATAACCAGATAACCATGGGGATACCTCTACTTGATCAGGGCATGGCCGATGCGCAGGCCACACGGAATGCGTTGCGCTGTAAAGCCACACTACAAACTTGAATGAACAAATTCAAATTTTGTTTTGAAATTATTATTTAATCCGTAGGCAAAAAAACAGGCTGAACAGGTCAGCCGGTTTCAGCCTTGAAGCAGCAAGCACGACGGACGCGGGTGTGAAGCAGCAGAAAGATGCGCTGACTGACTGCTTCACACCTGCACGCACACGTTTACCGGTTAGAACATGTAAGTTGCCGACAGGCTGACCACCTCGCCTTTGCTGTCGACCTTGCCATTCAGGCGCGCGGCGCCCAGGCGGTCTTCGTTGACAGTCTTGAGCTTGACCTCTTCGACGAATTGCCGCGAATACGCGCCATCGATGCTCAAGCCCGGCACGGCCTTGATGTTGTAGCCAAAGCCCAGGGACGCGAAGTAACGGTCGCCGTCGGGGATCCGCGGGTCACGTGTGGAGTTGCGGGTTGGGGTCTGGTCGTACGCCACACCGGCACGCAGGGTGAAGTCGTCGGTGAGCTTATAGTCACCGCCCAGCGAGTACATCATCACGTCTTTGTACTTGTAGGGGATCGACACAATGGTGTTGCCGTCAGACTTCAACGTCAGCGCCTTGAACGACGACCACTGGGTCCACAACGCACTGGCGCCGAGGCTGAAGCGATCATTGAACACGTGCACCCAGTCGATGGCCGCCGTGGCCGGAATATCCAGCTGGGTGCTGGCGTTGGCGCCGTCCGGGAACAGTTTCAGGCCCGGATAGGCACGTTCGACCAGGGTCAGGCCATCGCCGCCGACGTCGGTCATCAACAACCGGCTGCCGGGGTCCGCGTTGAACTTGTACTTGCCCTCCAGCTTGTTCTTGATCTTGGCGTGGTAGTTGAAGCCAACGGTGTCTTGATCGGTGGGTTTCCAGGCCATGCCGGCGAACCAGCCCACGGACGTATTGTCGACCTTGACCCGAATCAGCGATTGCCCGACCCCGGAAGGGAATGGGATGCCAAAGCCGCCCAACCCCGGTGAAACCGCCGCCGCCGCGTACAGGTCGACGTTCTGGCTGACAAACCCGCTGGTGTGTTGAACGATCGCGCCGCCGCCGATGGAGAACTGGTCGTTGACCTTGAACGACAGCGAACCGGTCAGGCCCACGGTTTCGATTTTGGTGTCTACGGCAAAGTCACGGCCTTTCCAGTCAGGGTCCCACGTCGACTTCATGCCTTGGGGCACGACCTGGCTCAAGCCGAAACTGAAGCGATCATTAATCGGTATCACCAGGAACCCGGTGGGCAGCCATGCGGTGAAACCGCCCTCACCGCCGTCACCGGTACGCGGTGTGGACGTGACGCCGCCAAATTCGTCGAGTACGCCGACAGAGGCAGGATCACCTTTGTAGTCGTAGGCGTCGCCTTTGAACTTGATATTGACGCGCGCATAAATGACGTTCTGCTGCGCGATGGTTTGATCGATAAACGCCATGGCGGCGGGGTTGTTATAGGCGGAGGACGGGTCGTTCTTGAACAACGAACCACCGCCGAACGCACGGCCCCACCCTTGAGCGCCGAACGTAGGAGTCGAGAAGCCGCCGGCGTGCACCGGCCCGGCTGCGATCATAAGCCCGCTCAAGATTGCCAGGCCGAGTAATGCCTGGGCCGGTTGTTTCTTATTATTCATGCTCCACTCCTTATTATTTTTATCCACCACGGCCGGACCTACCGTCCCTGGCTTTCCTCAACAGGTGCCCCAACCGGGGCACCTGCATTTCAACGTGTGATCATCACGTCAAGCGCATTGCTATCAAGGGTTTACAGTCAGCGATGGGGATGGAGCGGCGTTCAGAGCAGTAATTTTGCAGCTGCCGACGGTTTGCGCCGAAGGCACGGTGATTGCGTGGGTGTTGTTGTTGTAGAGCACGTTGATGGTGGTCGGGCTGCTGGAGCAGTTGCTGACGATCTTGAAGTTCACGCCCGACACAGTGCCTGCGTACACGCCAGCCCCGGTTGAGGTAGAGGTTGGGGTCAAGGTCCAAGGCAGACCGAGCAGCACCGGCACACCACACAGTGGGTTGGAACCACTGACCGACGCGCCAGTGATGGAGGCGGAGGAACCGTCGCCCGCTACGCTACCGGTAAACACGATGCTGCAAGAAACCGCCGCACCGAACGACGCCGGTGACGACACTGCAATCGTGCCGCCTGGCGTGGTGAAGCCAGTGCCCGCTGGAGAAATGGTGGCCGCAGTGGCCATCGAAGCAGCACCCATGCAAACAGTCAGAGCAGTCAACGACACGAGAGTTTTCAAGCTTTTCATTGTTTTTCCTCACATGTTATGGCGATTCATTTCGCCAGGGGTAATGGCCATGATCGAGAGGTCACGGTGAAACTGCAGAACTTCCCTTTCCAGCCAAATCTCAATTCAATTACCGCACGCTTTATTCGACAGCTTTTTATTCCACAACTTTGAAGCTCGGCGGCATCTTGATCGACACCGCTTTAATCTTGCAGTCCTCGCCAATCGGCACATTCGCGGCTTCCAACTTGCCGGTGGCGTTATCCCAGGTGCCGTCGGCAGTTGAAGGGCCGCACTTGCCGCCTAAACCGAACGCATGCACGTCCACACTGATCTTTGACATGGACCCGCTCTTGGTATCTTTGGCAACTAATACCCACGGCAAGTTGATGGCTTCGACGCGGCTGCATTTAAGGCCGCCGTCAAATTCAACTTTATCGACATTCACCGACGCCCCATCGGCGGCGACTTTACCCGCAACCTTGATGGTGCAGTCGGCGCTGATGAGTGCGCCCTTGGAAAAGCTGATCGGCCCCTGGGCAGTAAAGGCGCTGCCGGCAGGTTCGATGCGGGCGGCCTGGGCCTGGTGGTAAATAATCAGGCCCAGGGCGGCCAAAATAACGTGAGCGGTGAACGAGGCAGGGCTTTGCATAATGTACGTCCTTCCCTTGAAATTATTGTTGTAGGGTCAAACTTTGCGGTACTCAGTTCGGTAAACCGTGGGCGATAAAACCCTGCGCAATACTCAGATTGCGAGTACGCCCACTGCTGTTAATTCAGATTAAAACGGCCTGGCACTGTTGCTGTATTTCTCCAGGTACTTCAAGCGTTGCGACGGCTGAAGATTGGTCAGGGTGATATCCCCGGCGTAATGATTAAGTACCCGGTGGTCCATGCGCCGGCGCCACAAGTACGGTACATAGGCCCAGACAATCATGCTCGCGTAACCGTAAGGAAGTTGCGGCGATTCATCAAAGTGGCGCAACGACTGATAACTGCGCGTGGGGTTGGCATGGTGGTCGGAATGCCGTTGCAGTTGGAACAGAAAGATATTGGTGACAATACGGTTGCTGTTCCATGAATGCCGCGGCGAACAACGCTCATAACGGCCATTGGGCAACTTCTGGCGTTTCAGGCCGTAGTGCTCGACATAGTTCACCACTTCCAGCAACGAGAACCCGTAGATGCCCTGGATGATCAGGAACGGAATCACCGCCGCGCCCAGCCAGGCAATCATCGCGCCCCACAACACCACGCTGTACATCCAGGCGCTGAGCACGGCGTTCTTCCAGTGCAACGCCGGCAGGCCGAGTTTGCGCAGGCGTTCACGCTCCAGGTTCCAGGCCGACGTGGCGCTGAACCACACCGAGCGCGGCAGGAACGCCCAGAAACTTTCACCCAGACGCGAGCTGGCCGGATCTTCCGGGGTTGCCACGCGTACGTGATGGCCACGGTTGTGTTCGGTGTAGAAGTGCCCGTAGAAGGTCGGCGCCAGGGTGACTTTGGCCAGGAACACTTCCAGCGGCTTGGGCTTGTGCCCCAGCTCATGAGCCGTGTTGATGGCGATCCCGGTGGCGGCGCCGGTGGACATCGCCATGCCCAGGTAAGTAAACCAGCTGACCTCGCCGTGCAACTCGGTGCGTGCGGTAATAAACGCAGCGGTCTTGGCCAGCCAGCTCGACGGGTCGAGGCTTGCGGTGGCGTTGAGCAGGCCGCCGTTGATGATCCAGTCGATACCGCCAGCGGCCAGCCAGCCGGTAATCACCACCGAGGCGATCACAAACACCACGCCGGTGTAGACGATCCAACGATAGTAGCGCTGCGATTCGAGGTTGCTGACGGCGGATTCGGGCGGGTTGCTGACGTCTTCACCGAGCAGGCCGTCGATCAACGGGATAAAGCCGAAGATGATCAATACGCCGACCCACCACAGTTGCTGCACGCCGGTGGTGATGGCCAGGGCGCCGGAAAGCAACGGGGTAGCCAAAGGCATGATGCCCAGCCACCACAGGTGACGTTTGCCGTCGGTCCAGACGGTCGGGGTTGCCAATGTCTGATTCATGGCAGCCTCCGAACGAGACAGATTAGAGAGGCGATAAAAGGCGTTTTTTTCATTATTTTATTCGCTCTTAAGCTCTTCAAAAATTGTTTCAAATTAGACATTGAAATAATTTTTTTAAATAAATAGCGCGGAATCGTTAGGTCGTCAACTAGTTTCTCGAAGGCTTTTTGACGTGACCGGGCAGTCTCTTTTTCAGCCGTTTGGTCAGGTGTCTAGAGCAGGCATCGACGCCGTTGAACCGCGAATCGGATAGCACAATTATTTACTCGCCAGGGCAAACGGCGGGTGCAACAGCGTGGCGCTTTCGGCTGGGCGCACGCGCTTGGCCACCTGCTCCACCACCGCCACCACGCGCTCTGTGGCGGTGATCGGCAACATATGCCCGCGGCCCTCCACCACCTGCAGCTTGAGCCCCGGCACCTTGCTCGCCAGGGCCTGGCCGTGCTTCTGGAAGTCCAGCACCTTGTCGCGCGCGCCATAGATCAGCCCGATCGGCAGGGTCAGTTGCGGGTAGCGCTTGACCATGTCCGGCAAGTGATCGTTGACCGTGTTGATCTCGGTGGAGGCGGCATAGAAGTTGTGCGGACGCATACCCAGCAGCCCGCCACCGCGCGTGGCGAAGTCGTCTGGCGCGGCATCCGGGGCGAACACGCCTTTCACCACCGCGCTGCGGGTCAGCAGGCCCACGGGCATGGTCAGGGTGTGTGACATCCAGCGTCGCAACAGGGCCGGGCGCACGGCCAAAGACAGAAACACCGCCGGCAGCATGCGCTGCGGATGGGTCAGCGGCGCCACCAGGATCAACCCGGACACCGCCTGCGGGTGATCAAGCGCCAGGGCCAGCGCTATCGCGCCGCCGAGGGAATGGCCCAGCACCAAGGGTTTATCCAGGTCCAGCGTCTTGATAAACGCCGCGATTTGGCGGGCCTGGGCGGGCAAGTCTGCCGCCGTGCCCGCCTGCCGGGTGGAATAGCCGGAACCCGGACGGTCCAGCGTGATCACGCGAAAGCGCTCACGCAATTGGCCGGACAAGGCATACGTCAGGTTACGACTGCTGCCCATCAGCCCGTGAATCATGACCAGCGGTGGGCCTTTACCTTCCTCGACATAATGAAAGCGCTCGCCATCAACCTCGACGAAACGCCCGTCGATCGGCACGCGGGCTTCTATGCGCCGTGTCATCCAGGCACTGAAGCCCCATAACACGGCACTCGCGCCGACCAGTACTCCCGCAGCGACAACCCATTCAACAGCCATAGCTCGGTCCTCTGCTTCCCTGCCGCTGGCGACCTGACCGGTATTGATCAAGGCCTCAGCCATCGTCCACACCCTGGACCTAAACTGCCTGCATACCGTGCGCGTCCGTCGGACAAGTCGCACATGCGGAACAAGGTCCTAGCGTAGGCGAAATTTTCAGGTAGATTATTTAAAATCTTTTTTAAAATAATTAATTCATTTTTCCTTTGCAATGGTGTTCTATCTAAAAGACAAAACAAAAACAGGAGCACATCGATGCCCACGAGGGACAACCCATGAATGCCCACAGCGATTCCATCGACATCGCCATCATCGGCTCAGGTTTTGCCGGCCTGTGCATGGCGATCAAACTCAAGGAAGCCGGGTTCACCGACTTCTTTATCGCCGAGCAGGCCGACACCCTCGGCGGCACCTGGCGTGACAACCACTACCCAGGCTGCGCCTGCGATGTGCAGTCGCATGTGTACTCGTTTTCGTTTGCACCCAATCCGGACTGGACGCGGCAGTTCGCACCGCAGGCGGAGATCCGCGCCTACCTTGAACAGTGCGCGCAACGTTTCGGGCTGGCGCCCTACTTGCGCTTCGGCATGGGCCTTGAACGTGCGGTGTTCGATGAACAGCAGCAGCGCTGGCAACTGCGCTTCAGCGATGGCCGCCAGGTCAGCGCGCGGGTGCTGGTGTCGGGCATGGGCGGCTTGTCGCGCCCGGCGCTGCCGGATATTCCAGGGCTGGACAGTTTCAAGGGCAAGCGCTTTCACTCCCAGCACTGGGACCACGACTATTCATTGAAAGGCAAACGCGTGGCGGTGATCGGCACCGGCGCCAGCGCCATCCAGTTCGTGCCGCAGATCGCCCCGCAGGTGGCGCACCTGGACCTGTTCCAACGCACGCCGCCGTGGATCATGCCCAAGCCCGACCGCGAAATTTCCCGCCTCGAACGTTGGGCCTTCAAGCACCTGCCCTTCACCCAGCGCCTGGTGCGCGGGGCGTTTTATTGGGCGCTGGAAGGCCGTGTGGTGGGCTTTGCCCTGCATCCTCGGCTGATGAAGATGGTGCAGAAAATCGCCCTGCGCCACCTGCGCAAACAAGTGGCGCGCCCTTCCCTGCGCAAAACCCTGACGCCGGACTACACCATCGGCTGCAAGCGCGTGCTGATCTCCAACGACTATTACCCGGCGCTGTCGCGCAGCAATGTCGAGGTGGTCACCGACAGCGTGCTGCGCATCGAAGCCGATGGCGTGATCACCGCCGACGGCATCAAGCACCCGGCCGACTGCCTGATCTTCGGCACCGGCTTCCAGGCCACCGACCCGCTGCCGCGCGATTGCATCATCGGTCGCGACGGCATCGACCTGATGGACGCCTGGCGCGACGGTGCCCACGCCTACAAAGGCACCACCGTGCCGGGCTATCCGAACCTGTTTTTGATCGTCGGGCCAAACACCGGCCTAGGGCACAACTCGATGATTCTGATGATCGAGGCCCAAGTCACCTACATCCTCGATGCGCTGAAGCAAATGCAGCGCCAGCGCCTCGCCACGGTCGACATCAAACCGGCGGTCGAGCTGGCCTACAACAGCCGACTGCAGGACCAGCTCAAGCGCACCATCTGGAACACCGGCGGTTGCCAGAGCTGGTATCTGGACCCGCGCACCGGCAAGAACACCACGTTGTGGCCCGGCTCGACCTGGCGCTTCAAGCAGGTCACGCGGCATTTCGCGCTCAAGGACTACCTCACCGAGCCGTTGCCCACGCCCACCCCGCGCCCGGTTGCGGCGCCCCACTCCAGCGTAGAAGGCAGCCTGTCATGAAGTCATTCAACGGCCGCGTGGCGGCAATCACTGGCGCGGCGTCCGGCATGGGGCGCGCCCTGGCCCTGGCCCTGGCGCGCGAAGGTTGCCACCTGGCACTGGCAGACAAGAACAGCCAAGGGCTGGAACAGACCGTGGCGCTGGTCAAGGCCTCGACGCTGGCCCCGGTGACGATCACCACCCAGGCGCTCGATGTGTCCGACCGCCAGGCCATGCAGGACTGGGCGGCGCGCTGCATGGCTGACCACGGCCAGGTCAACCTGATCTTCAACAATGCCGGCGTGGCGTTGTCGAGTACCGTTGAAGGCGTGGACTATGCCGACCTTGAGTGGATCGTCGGCATCAACTTCTGGGGCGTGGTGCATGGCACCAAGGCATTTTTGCCGTATCTGAAAGCCTCCGGCGATGGCCATGTGATCAACACCTCCAGCGTGTTCGGCCTGTTCGCCCAGCCCGGCATGAGCGGCTACAACGCAACCAAGTTTGCCGTGCGCGGCTTTACCGAAGCCCTGCGCCAGGAACTCGACCTGCAACGCTGCGGCGTGTCGGCCACCTGCGTACACCCTGGCGGTATTCGCACCGATATCTGCCGCAGCAGCCGCATCGACGCGAACATGACCGGTTTTTTGATCCACAGCGAGCAACAGGCCCGCGCCGACTTCGAAAAGCTGTTTATCACCGATGCCGACCAGGCCGCCAAGGTCATCCTGCACGGTGTGCGCAAGAACAAACGCCGCGTGCTGATTGGCCGCGACGCGTACTTTCTCGACCTGCTCGCCCGCTGTCTGCCCGCCGCGTATCAAGCCCTGGTGGTGTTCGCCAGCAAGCGCATGGCGCCCAAACCCCGCGCGCCGGTGTTTGAAACCAACGACGAACCTCGTCTCTGAACAGGAGCACCTGAAATGCTGCCCATCCGTCGCGACATCCGCTTTGCCTTGCCTGCCGAGCGCATCAAGGACTGGCATGAACAAGGCCCGTTCATCACGCATTTCTTCAATGCATTGTCACTGCTGTTTCCTCAAGGCGAGCTGTTTTTCATGGACAGCGTGCGCCACTACCGCCAGCGCATCGACGATCCCGAACTGAAAAAAGAGATCCAGGGTTTTATCGGTCAGGAAGCCATGCACAGCCGCGAACACGTGGCCTACAACGACCACTTGCAAGCGGCCGGCCTGCCGGCGCACACCCTGGACCGGCGCCTCAAATTCATCCTCGACCTGCAGAAAAAACACCTGCCGCCGTCGTTCAACCTGGCGGTGACCATCGCCCTTGAACACTACACGGCGATGCTCGCGGAAATCCTGCTCAGCGACCCCACGCGCTTTGGCGATTCACTCAAGGGCTACCAGCAAATGTGGTATTGGCACGCCCTCGAAGAAACCGAGCACAAAGCCGTGGCCTACGATGTGTGGAACCGCGTGATCAAGCCCGGGCCTGGGCGCTATCTGCTGCGCACCGGCACCATGCTGACCACCACCCTGTTCTTCTGGCTGGTGGTGTTTGATTTTCACGTGCGCCTGCTGATCGCCGACCGCAAGGCCGGCAGGCACCTGAAGGGCTTCTGGCGCATGCTCAAGTTTCTGTATGGGCCCAAGGGCGTGTTCCCACGCATGGTGCGGCCGTGGCTGCACTACTTCAAACCGAGCTTTCACCCCTGGGACCACGACAACCGCGCGCGCCTGGCGCGGATCGAAACGCTGGTGGAGGAAATCGAGCAGACCCAGCGCGAATACGCCGCGCAGCCGGTTTAAACCTGGGCCGCCGCGCGTTCGCGCACAAAGCGTTGCAACTGGTCGGCGGGCAGCGCCTTACTGAAATACCAGCCCTGAACGAACAGCTCGGTGCCGGTATTCAAGAACGCCAACTGCTCGGCGGTCTCGACGCCCTCGACCACCACGCCCAGGTTCAGCGCCTCACAAAAGCGCAGCATGCCGGTCAGTACTTGCGCGCCCTTGGGGTCGCGCTGGGCCACCACAAAGCTGCGGTCGATCTTGATGAAGTCCACCGGAAACTGGTGCAGGTAACTCAAGGCGGAAAAACCGGTGCCGAAGTCATCGATATACACTTTGGCGCCGATGGCCTGCAGTTTGTGGATGGTCTGGCGCGTGGCCTGGATATCACTGACCAAGGCATCCTCGGTGATCTCCACCGAGACCTGGCCGTGGGCCTGGGCGAGGATCTCCACCAGCCGATCACCGTAGGCCGCATCGGTCAGGGTGGCGCTGGAAATATTGATGGTCATCGGCAAGGCAAAGCCGCTCTTGCGCCACATCTGGTACTGGCGCACCGCCTGGGACGCCACCCACACATCCACGTCCGGCATCAACCGCGCCTGGGCCAGCCATTGCAGAAACTCCCAGGGCGAATGCACCGTGCCCTGGTTGTCCCGTGCACGCATCAGCGCTTCGCAACCAGTGCACAGGCCGGTGCGCGTGGAGATTTGTGGCTGGAATTCGAGGTAGAACTCGTAATCGCTGATCTGCTGGATACGGCTTAACTCCACGGCCTGGCGGGCCATGCGCTTGTGCGAGGCCAGCACCGGGTCCAGTTCCAGCAGGCGGCCTTTCTCTTCGAGGCCGCGAAAGGTCATGTCCAAGGATTTGAGATACACCGTGCCGCCTTCGCTGGCCTGCCGATGAATCGCGCGCACATAGGGCGCATACACCAACGTGCCGAGGCCCAGCAACGCCAGTTGCAGCACCACCGCCGCCGCATCGCCGTGGGTGCTGAGGTAGGCGTTGAGCAGCACCGGCGCGGTAAACGGCACACTGGCCACCGCCGGTGACACCCAGCCCATCTGCACCACGGTCAGCGCCAGCAGCGTGTTGACGGCCGGCACCAGTAGAAACGGGATGAACAAGCGCGGGTTGAGAATAATCGGCAAGCCGAACAACAGCACCTCACTGACGTTGAACAGCGACAGCGGCAAACTGGCCATCGCCAGCAAACGCATGGGCTGGCTCCTGGAAAACAGCAGGATCGCCAACAACAGGCACAACGCACCGCCCGAGCCACCGATAAACGCGAAACTGCCGAGCAAACCGCTGTTGAGCAAGTACTTGACCGGCTCACCCGCAGCGGATGCGCTGGCGTTCAGCACCACGGCCTGGTCCAGCACATCGAACAACGGCTGCATGGCATACACACCATGAATACCGAAAAACCACAGCAGCGAATTCATCAAGGTCACAAACAAACCGCTGCCATACGGCGATTGCAGCGCGTCGAGCACCTGCGGCCCCTGCAGTTGCGCCACGTAGGGAATCTGCAACAGCAACGACAACAGCACCACCAGGCACAGCGCCGTGATGGCGCCCGGCACCACCATATTGATGGTGCCACGCAGGTTATGGCCCACCAGGTCTGCGTTGACCAGCCGGGTCCAGCGAAAGCGGTGCAGCCAGGCCATCGCCGGCACATTAAGCAGCGGCGAGGCAATCGCGATAAACAACATGAACGTGGCCGACGCCCGTGGGTACTCACGCAAGACAAACGTGGCGACCATCACATGGGCCAGGCACAGGAAGGCCACCGGCAATTGGGGCAGGCGGTGCTGGATCGCCAGCATGTAACCAATCGAGGCCGCCACCAGCAGCGGGATCACCGAGCTGATCTGGTTGTGCAACCCGGACAGAAAGGCCACCACCTGCGGATCGAACCCCAGCACCTTGGCGCATTCAGACAAGATCAGGAAGCCGGCAGACACCAGCAGGCACGGCAAAATCCACAACAAGCCTTCACGGATCGCACGCAACGATTCGGTGCTGGCCAAGGCCGCCAGACGCTGCGTCAGGAACAGTTTGAACAGCGTTTGCGCCATGACCAATCCCTCTGCGCCCTCGATGGGCAAGCCCGAAAACCCGCGTTAACGCTACACGCCCTGATAGCCTGCGCGAAAGGCTTTTGCCGCACCTGCGGGTAATTATTCCGCTAACCTGTGGCTCGTTCGGGGCATGGCCCCCTTTAATTAACTCACCCAAACGGGAGCAAGCCCTTGTCAGAACCCGGTGATAACCACCAGCGCGCGCTGGACCGATTCTTGAGCGAACATCCGGACGTGGTCACGCAGCTGGACACCCTCAACCCCCTGGCCGCGCAGGCCAAGGGCGAAACCCTGGCGCAGTACCGCGCCGAACGCCTGCACGAAGCCTTTGAAGCCGAAGCGGAACGCCAGAACCTGTTCGCCTGGGAACTGACCCTCAAGTTGACCGCCGACTCCGCCGAAGCCTTCGAAGCCCAGCGCCTTGAGGTGCACAGGGAAGTCGCGCAGATGGCGGGGTTGAACTGGGCTGAATACTGTCAGTTGCATGGTTTGGCGGGGTAAGGTTTTTGCTACAGGTACCAGGCACGTCGCGCACATCCCAGCGCCTCGCGCAATTCGGCAACGGTGAGGGTTCGGCGCTCAGGGTCAACCGCCAAGGCTGCGCGTAACGCCGGCCAGCACTGCCTGGGCAGTTGCCGAGGGCGCGCCAGTGTGTGCCTGGGCTGCTGTTCGCCAAGGCGCTTGCCTTGAGCCAATTCGTAAACAATGCAGGCCACGCCATACAGGTCGGCGGCGGCGGTCAACACACCGCCTGCCAGCAGTTCCGGGGCGGCGTAAGCGCGGGTCCACGCGTTAAAACGGTTGCGGCTCAAACTCGGCAAACCTGCCGCCACCTGCGCCTGAGCAAGGCCCAGGCCAAAATCGAACAGGCGAATGCCCTCCTCGCTCAGCATGACGTTGGCGGGTTTCACATCGCCATGCAGCACATTTCGCTGGTGGGTATAAACCAGCGCATCCAGCAACTGCAAGACCATCGGCTGCAGCTCTGGCCACGACAAGCCCCCCGGACATTCCAGCAGCAGTCGGTCCAGGGTGACGCCGTGCAGCAACTCCATGGTGAAGAACGCCGTACGGCTGCCGCTGTCGACCTCGAACGAAAATGCCCGGACCACGCATGCATGGCGCAGGCTGCGGGTCGTCGCGAACTCGCTGTACAGCAGCACATGGGCGTCAGGGCACGCAGCAAAGGCTTCGCCCAGCAGTTTGAGGGCGACGCTGGAACTGGGCTCGCCAAACTGCTCGTGCAACAGGTCTCGGGCGCGATAAACCACGCCCATGCCGCCCCTGCCCAGCTCGCGCTCCAGGTGATAGCGCCCGGCGAGTAAACCAGGTGGGGCCCAGGCTTCACTCATGGCTGTACCACCACTGCGGTCAAGTCATCCCGCGCGGGTGTGCGTAACACCATCGCAAATAACCGCTCCACCACTTGCTGCGGCGTCCCCTCGCTCAACGCTCGCCCCAGTTGCTGATGGCTGAGTGCCTGATACAAACCATCGCTGCACAACAGAAACACATCGCCCGGCTGGGTGTTGAGTTCCAGCCTCTCAAGCCGCAATGACGTGCGCGCCCCAATCGCGCGGGTCAATGCCCTTGCATCCGGGTGTGCCTGGGCTTGCGCCAGGCTCAATCGGTGCTCAGCCATAAGGCGTTGAAGCAGCGAGTGATCCCTCGACAACTGGTACAGGCGCTGTCGGCGCCATAGGTAGCAACGGCTGTCTCCCGCCCACACGCAGGCCGCCCGGCCCTCTTCAAGCAGTAACGCCACGACGGTACTGCCCATCGTGGCATCGGCGCCTGCGGTGGATCGCGCGGTCGCACTCCCCAGCCGCTGGTTCACACTTTGCAAGCGTTGCTGGGCGGCCTTGACACGTTGGTCCAGGCTTCCCTCAACCGCTAACGATGCAAGGCTGCTGATCACCCATTGGCTCGCGACATCACCGTCACGGTGCCCGCCCATACCGTCCGCCACAGCCCAGCAGCCATTCTGCGGGCAGTCCAGAAAGGCATCTTCGTTACGCGCCCTGGCCTCGCCCCGTTGCGTTCGTCCGGCACTGCGCCACTGAAGGTGCAGGGCCTTCACAGTTGCTCCGGCAGGCGGAAAGTGCGCCATGCCTCCATGTCAAACGGGCTGGGTGTGCGTTGGCTGGTGAGCAGGTAATTGGCGCGCAAACCGGCGAGGTCTGCCTTGTACAGCTGCGCACTGCGTCCACTGGCGGGTTCTTTTTGCAATAAGTCGAAAAACCTGAAGAGCGACCAGGCCCCGGTGTTTTTCTCGATACCCAATGGCCGTTGTTCGGCGCCTCTTTCCAGTACCAGGCTGCTACGACCATTGTCCGCGTCGGTGGGCCACTCAAACGCCATGCTCACGATCGGACCATGGCGATACTCAAGCTGCTTCTCGCCAAAACGCAGGGTCGCGCGACTGACCGACTGATCCAGGCTATAGGGCGCCAAGGTAAAGCGAACAGACAACTCACTGTTGCTCTCGGGGAAGAAAGCGCGACGGATGACCTGAGCTTTCGTCAGTTGCTCCAGCAATGATCGCGATATCGGCAAGCTATGGCCATCCAGCCCCCGCAGCCGGTAGCGGTTGCCGTCAGCACTGATGAAAGGCCGCAGATAGGCCTCGTAAAAGCCCGCCATCACACCATTAGGCTTGAAGAACTCCTGAAAATCATGAAGCGCAACCTCGCTGGTCGCGTGGGCCTCGAAGGGGTATCGCTGGCGAATCGCTTTGGCGTAGAGGCCATGCACCTCGCTCTGATAGCGTTGATTGACATGCACATAAGCCCCTTCCAGCAAGTGACGCCAACTGTCGTCAGCCACGCCCTCAAACCAGCCGGCGAGCGGCAACGGCAGACGCGCAGCTGCATCGCGCAGGCTGCCCAACGCATCCTGCTGCCCCTCCATTCGCCGCTTGACCCGCTGGAAGGCCGCCTGCTCCGGCAAGTTCTCCCGATTCAGCGCAGTGAATTGCAGGTGCAACTCGTCGAGCACGCGCAATGCCTGGGTCAACTCGACACCGGGGTTCTGCTGTTCATCAAGCAGTTGGTGCAACGGTTCAAAACGCCGTTGCAGCGCACGACGCGCGGTGTCTGGAACCGCCGCCACCCGCCCATCGGCCAGCACCGACTGCAGCCGTTCGCCGGCCTCACCGACCGCAGGGGCCAACGTGCTCAACAGTTGCGGGCTGGGCAGCAAGCGTGTGTTTTCACGCAGTGACAGCAATAACTGCAGCAACGGTGACTGGGCCGATGTCAGGCTCGCCAGCTGTTCGGCATCCTGCTTGAGGCTGTCAGTGCGTTGCAGCTTGACCTGCCCAAGGGCTGCGCTCCAGACATCGGCATACTCACTGAAATAGCGCTGGTGCAGTTCAGCCATCAGCCGGCGCAACTCCATGGCACTGAGGTCGGTGCTCTGCCCCAGTACCCAGTTGTCCTGCGCGATGGCGTTCACCAGCCTTGGGCCTTGTGCCTCGAAGTACTGCACATAGCGTTTTGAATAGAAACCGGGAATCGGTGGGTCTATGCCCGCAAACACCTTGCCCTCAGCCAGACGCACAGGCTCCAGGTTGCGCGATTGCTCACGCAGGGCGCGGTAGACCGCATCGGCCAGCGACTCACCGCGCAGTTTTTCCCGCGCGGTGGCTACCAGCGTTTCATCGAGTGGCGCTGCAAACGGTTGCTTGAGCAGACGTGCCAAGTGTTCATTCAGGCGCCTCTGCGCCGATGCATCGCCCACATGACTCAAGGACCATTGGTCTGCCACCCGCTGCGCCAGCCATGCGCTGTCTCGGCGCTCACGCACGTTAAGCATCAGGTATGCACGCAGGTGGTCAAGCAGCTGTTCACGATCCCCCAGGCTTGCGCGCACCTGCTCTTCGAGCTGTGCCGTTACCTGCGCCAGTAACGCTGTCAGCAGGGCCTGCTCGTAGGCGCGGGTCAGTGGTGGGCGGCTCGCCTCACCTGGGTACAAGCCGGCGCGCTCAATAAACGCGACGTCCGCAACCGGCGCAAACACCTGCGTTGCCGCAAAGCGCGCATCCAACAGCGCCAGGGTCTGGTGAATATCCGGCACATTGGGCGACGGGTGTGCGAGCAATGTTGCCAATTGCGCCAGGCGCTGTTGGTTGACTGAATAACTGTAGGCCCAAAGCCACCCGGCGCCACCGATCACACCTGCCATGGCCAGGGCCTGCAACCCCAGGCGCTGACGAATGCGCCGTTGCTCCGTGGCCTGCAGCCCCGCCAGACCCGCCTCAGTGAAGATCACCCGACTGAACAAGCCCTGGACGAAGTGGCTGCGCCTGTCGCCGGCACAGGTCAAATAGAAGCCGCGCAGCCCCTTGATCCGCTGGTAACGGTGAGCGGAAAAAGCCGACTCGACAAACAGGCACAAACGCTCGCCGAGCTGCGCCGCGTGCTGGGGGAAATCCAGCATACGACCCCGACGGTCAACATTGCGCTCCTGGTGCAATCGCGTCATCAGCTCAGCGCTCAAACCTTGCAGTAGCGCCTCGAACGCCTGACGCACCTGCGTGACGTCAATGCCCGCCGCACCCGGGTCGAGGAACTCACCCAGCACGCTTTCAGCGTCCTCTGCCAAGGAGGCGTCGAAAAATTCGGCGAACCCCGGTACCCGATCAGCCTGAGTCAGCACCAGGTACACCGGTACATCCACGTGCAATGTCTGCTGCACTTCCTGCAAGCGTGAATGCACACGGCGAGCATGGAGGTCCAGATCGTGCTCATTGCCGCTCAACAGCGCGTCTACCGATAACGTCACCACCACACCATTGAGGGGGCGTACTCGACGCCGCAATCTGAGCGCACTCAGCAGAGTCGACCAGCCCGCGGCATCCACCACACTGTCGGGTTGCGTCAAGTAGCGCCCCGGCGTATCGATGAGCACGCCTTCGTCGGCAAAATACCATTCGCAATGTGCAGTGCCGTGTGTCGCCCTCGCCTCAATGTGATCCAGCGGCGACTGCAAACCAGCTGCAGCCAATAAATGCGTTTTGCCGCTGCCGGGCCCGCCGATCAACAAGTACCACGGCAAGTCATTGCGCCAACGTGCGTTGTGCCCTGCGTAACGCCGTGAGGTTTTCAGGCGCTGAACCGCCTCCTTGAAGCGACCGCGTACCTGTTTCTGCTCATCTTGCGCCCCGGCCGAAGACGGTTGGCAAACGTCGCGTTCAGCACTTCCCGGCGTGCTCGCACGGCGGCCACCGACTACGACCATCGCCAGCCCCCACAGCAGAAACAACGCGCAGAGGGTGACCAGTCGAGCCGTCTGGCTTTGCCAGAAGCGGTAATCATCCACCGCCAGCAACGGCCCTGCGCACCACACCAACACTGCACAGGAAAGCACCAGCAGCAAGCTCCAGACCCAAATCCTGCCCAGCACGGTGCTCGCGCTCTTAAAGAATGCGTTCATTCATTGCTCCCAGCGTTTACAAGGGCGTCTGAGTCAGTGTCGACGCCGAAAATTGAAGGGGTTGCAGCGTGGTCGTGACCTCGAGGCCCAGCTTCCAGGCAAACCCTGCGTACATCGCCAGCACACAGGCCAGGGTGAAGACTGCGAGCCACGCCGTTGAAATCACGCGTAATCGCCCACGCCGTGCGCGCCCCGCCTTGACCGGCGGCACACGTTGCCGGGTGGGTTCACCGCGCACTTGCCGTATCTGTCGATACAAGGCGTCGCGGACGCTCTCGAGCTGCGATGCACCGCGTTCCATGATGCGGTACTTGCCTTCGAAACCGATGGACAGGCACAGGTACATCAGCTCCAGCATCGCCAAATGCTTGACCGGATCGCGGGACAGACGCTCCAACAGCTGGAAGACTTTTTCACCGCCGAAGGTTTCGTTGTGAAAACGACTCAACAGGCTCATCTTCGACCAATCACTGCGATTACCCCACGCCGTGGTGACCACGGCCTCATCGACGACGCTGCACAGCACGTAGCGCGCCGACATGACCTGGCTGCTCTCGACACCGCACTGCAAGGCACGGGCTTCAAATTGAGTGACCGCCGCTGAGAGTCGATCATTGACCGTGCCCAGGCTTTCGCGACCGGAGCAGCCCTTGAGCTCAATCACTTGCGACAATAAAGCCGATGCTGCGGCGACCAACGGATTGAGGCCAACCTTGAAGCATTGCGCGTCGTGCAGGCGGGCCGCGTAGATCATCCGATCTTCCAATTGCTCAAAGCGCGGCGGCGCGGGGAAGTCCGTTATCGGCCCCTGTGCAGGGCCACGGCCTTCATGGTCGAGCAATACGGTTTTTTCGTCCTGCGGGTATTCACTGTCCATAGTGTTCAGTTCCTGATGGCCCAGAAGTTGAGTTCAAGCGCTGAAAATTCACCGCCGACATGGAAGGCAAAACCGCCCGACTGCTCCAACTGCGTGATATCGCGGGCATTCAGATCGAGCATGAAATAGGTTTTTGCGGCATGGAACGGAAGCTGTCGCGGCGCCACCGGCAGCGGCTTGACCTTGATACCCGCCAAGTGCAGGTTAACCAGCTCGCGTATGCGCTCCACCGGCCCGACCTTCAGATGGGCCGGCAGGCGATGACGCAACTCCTCCGAATCACACTGCGCCGTGGCCGCGAGAATGAAGGTTGCCGTGCCCAGCAGCTTCAGGTCGCTCACCGGGCAGACCAGCACCCCGTATTGGCGTTGCTGCAGTGGCAGCTCAAGGGCGTGCTGCTCCAGGACCATCGACAGCACGTCTCGAACGCCCGCCATCAGCTCACGAAAACTCTCACTCTGATCGCCATGCCTGTAGCGTACGTCCAGCTGCGCGCGTTTGCTGGCGCTGGCGAACGTTGATAACTCACCCACCATCGACAGCAGCGCTCGGAACAGCACATGCGGGCGCACCTGGGCCTGGCTCAAGTAGTGACGCAGCTCCAGTTCGGTGCGATTGATCAGTTGCAACATCAGGAAGTCGCCAATTTCCGAGCCTGCTGCCACACCGTCGCCGCGCATACGCGCCGCAATGGCGTCCCCGCGACTCGCCAGCAGGCTGATGACTTCCTTGAGGCACGATGACAGATAGGCGCTGCCCTGCAGAAAAATGAAGGTCGGTGTGAAATCCGTATCCAAGGTCACGCCGCCTTCATCGGAGGCGCCCACTACCTGCGCGACCTTGAGCTTGATCAAGCCATGGTCACTGGGCTGGTCTCCCAACAGAAGACGCAGATCAGGGCGTGCGCAATTGATGCGTAATCTTGAGTCGATGCCGGCGTTCGAATCACCCACCTCAACGTCACAGGCCAGGTAGCGTGACAGGACATCGACCTGCTGCTGCTCGCGGACCTCGACCTGGTTGCCGGTGGCCAGCGGCAACGCCAGATAAATCGCTTGCTTGCCCGAGTTGGCGGGCACCTGCAGGACCAAGGGTTCCATCGTCCCACCCAGCTCGAACAGGCTGCCGTCCGGTAAAACACCCGAGGCCTGGTTGACCACTACCTTGCCAAAATTCAGGTACTGCACGTCAACCTCAAGCGTGAGGAAACCCCAGGCGTCCGTGTCGAGCAACCGAATTTGATTGAGTTGCTGCTGGTAATACCGGTCGTTGTGCTGGAAATGCTGTGGCCTGAGCAACATGCCTTCCTGCCAGATGACTTTATGAATCGGCATATCACTTGCCCTCCTTGTCAGGAAGGGGCGAAACCACGCGAATACCCGATTGGTCCAGCACCAGGTCAGCAACGGTCAGCTGTTGCGCGGTGACCGGGATGACCATTCGCCATTGCACATGAGGCAGGTCTCGATAGGCCGCCAGTACCCCCAGAAAACGCGCTCCAGGTTCAAGCCTGAGCTTGAGGCTCAGCCGTTCACCCGGGCGCAGCTCAAGTTCCTCGCTGCCCACCCAATCCTTGGGCAGCGCTTGTTCGGCATTGCTGTACAGGCTGAAAAAGTCGGCATTCTCAAAGGCCACGGGATGTCGCAACTCAAGCAGGTGTATCACCACCGGCGAGGGGCGGCCGTGCAGATCAGGGTTGACCTGGTCAGCGGCGGTGAGCGTCACGTCCAATTTGGTCAAGGTGGAAAACGGCGACACCGCGCTGCAACCGGCCAACACACCGAGCAGGAGCAGCATTGAAACAAGCGTGGCTCGATACATAACTATCATCCTTAATAATCGGCGTGCAGTGTCGAGATCAAACGAAGCTGCTCTTCATAGGCCGTGGCGAAATCGCCGCCTGACCACTGCTCATCCTCAATCCAATGCTGGTAGTGGCGCTGGTAGGCCCGCCAGTGCCCACCGTCAGTGGCAAACCGCGGCCGCTTGCCCCGAGACGCAAAGCACATCAGTAGATGACCCGGCGCGAAGGCATTGCGTGTGTTGCGCAGCGCACTGCGAGACGCCGCCAGCAGTGCAACCTGATGAGCCTGTAGAGCCCGGTGAGCCTGGGTAATGGCCTGTTCGGCAGGTAAATGGTGCGCGTCCGCCGGCCCCAGCAGCGTCGCCAAGGCAGCATCGGTATCGACACACGCGCTCAAGGGGTTGCGGCTTTTTTGCAGAGGGCCGACAAACCCCAGGCCCAGCTCATGTTTGAGCTCTTCACAGGTATGCAGGCTTTGCTGCAACCCCTCGACGCCCACACGAAGCAAGCGTGCCACCTTGATCGCCAGGGCCTCTTGGCTCGCGCGGTCGAGCGTCTCCAGACGAATGCCCAGCGCCGCCGCAAACTGCTCCCCAAAGGCGTTAGTGTCCGACGGCACCCTGGCGCAAGGGTTCGAGAGGGTTTCCCGGACAGGCTCAGCCCGACGCGGTATCGTCAGATGGTCTCTGCTGGCCACACGGTTATCCGGCCACGACCCAGGCCCCTCAGCGGCCTCCTCCAATGCCGCCAACTCCTGCGACCTGGTCTGCTGCTGATGCTCCAGGTCCAGTGCCTGGATAGGGTCCAACGTCAGGAATGCATCATCGGGAATGGCGCCGCTGCCGACATCGTATGGCGTGTCCACAGACCGTACCGGCGTGATCAATCGTGCACGTATCGCAAACGGCCCCAATTCAAACACCTCGCCGTCGCCGATCAATCGCGCCTGCCCTTTGTGCAGTCGCTCGGCACTGCCGGATACACCAATACCGTTAGTGCTGATATCGGTTAAAAAGTACCGGCCTTCGCGGTAAGCGACCAATCCATGGTGACTGGAAAGCAGGCGGCTGGAATCGGCAATCATCCAGTCACAACCCGCACCGCGGCCAATCACACCGCCGGTGCCGTCGAACATTTTACGCGCCGATACTGCGCTGTTGACGCCCTTGACATCACATACTTCAAACACGAGTTGCATGGTCGGGCTCTCCCCATTCAATGGTCACGGGTTATCACCTTCGGCTCACCCAGCGGGCGGTAATCGGCATCATCAAACACATAGTTCGCGCTGCAACCACCCAGTAAACACAACACAAGCACGACGGCTTGCCACGAACGAACAGGCATCAGCTTTTCTCCACAACGTTAAGGTCGCCAAGCCCGATTCGACGCAGGCGGCGTTGATACTTGGCAGCGCTCAAGCACAGCATTCAGCACTCCCCCTTGGCATCGCCAATAGGGATGTTGAGCCGCGCCAGACGGTAGAGCAGCGTGCGACGCGCAACGCCAAGCTCACGCGCGGTACGGGTGCGATTGCCACGATTCTTGTGCAGGCAATCAATCAGGAACACCCGCTCCACCCGCTCCATGCGCTGGCGTAGCGTGGTGTCGAGTGCCACGGCGGCAGCCGGGGCCTGTGGCAGTGACAGGTGCATGGGCAGAATCACACCGTCGTCACACAATAAAACGGCGCGTTCCACCAGGCACTTGAGTTCACGGACATTGCCGGGGAAGCCATGGCTCGACAGCTGGTCAAGTGCGCTGTTCGACCAATCAACAGCCGCCCTCCCCAGTGACGCGCACGCCTTTTCAGCGAAATGTCGCGCCAGTTGCAGCACATCGCCATCGCGCTCACGCAAGGCGGGCAATTGGATAGGGAACTGTGCGAGTCGGTAATAGAGGTCTTCACGGAAACTGCCTTGCGCCACCATCGCAGACAGATCGCGGTGGGTCGCAGCGATGATGCGCACATCAACCTTATGGGCAGTGCTGGCGCCCAATGGACGCACCTCGCCTTCCTGCAAAACCCGCAGCAACTTGGCTTGCAAGGCCAGCGGCATGTCGCCGATCTCATCCAGCAGCAAGGTCCCGCCATGTGCGGCGTCAAACAGCCCTGCGTAATTGCGCTCGGCGCCGGTGAAGGCGCCTTTGCGGTAGCCAAACAGCTCACTTTCGAGCAACCCCTCCGGAAAGGCCGCGCAATTTTGCACCACAAACGCCTGGCCACTGCGCGGCCCCGCCGTGTGAATAGCGCGTGCCACGACCTCCTTGCCGGTGCCGGTCTCGCCGCGTAGCAGAACGGTGTAAGGGGTATGCAGGACCTTGTCGATCAAGTGGCAGGTCGCCTCAATCGCAGCGCTGTTGCCGATCAAGCCGTACGCACCTGTCACCGGTGTACCGCGTTGCGCCTTTTTGGCGCTTGGCGCGGGCTGCACGCTCCGGAGCAGACGCAGCTGGCTCAAGGCAAAGCCGCCCAGTTTGCCCAACGAAGGCGCGTAGCCCAGCAACGGCGTTGCCTGCCAACTGGCGCACAGCAGCACGCCGTTCACCTGCTGGCTCTGATTGAACAGCGGCACGGCCAAGAGTGAACACCAGCGGTGCTGCGCGATCGGCAGAAAAGCCGTGTCATACAGGCACCGCTGCACGTCATCGACGCCGAGCACGCTGCGCTGGTTGAGCACGTAATGCAGCAGCTGCTGTTCTTGCCATACCGCACCCACAGCCGGGTCGACGCGCGTTGGCGCTCCCAGTAGATGCTGGGCGATCAGGTCCAGTCGCCCCGTGACCTCATCAACCCGATACAACTGGCTGAGTTCGCACTGGCTCAGTTGCGCGGCGCCCGCAACACACAGGTCGGGCAAGGTTGACGCATCACGGCCTTGGCCCAGGCTCATCAAGCAGTTCAGCAAGCTATCGGCATAGGCCAGAGGGTCGGACAAGCCGTTAAACAGGGCGTCGTTCATCAGCTGAACTCGCACGTCGGCTGGCCGTTACCGTCCAATCGCGCATGGGCCAAGGACAATGATTCGCCCATGGCCATGGCACTGAGAAAACGGTCCACCATCTGTGGCAGCAACTCGCGCTCGATCCATTGGTCGATGTACCGCGCACCGCTATCACCATGGGCACAGCGCTCGGCCATGTGCGCAATCAGTTCGGACGAATAACTGAATGCGAGCTGGCGTCGTTGCAGCCGCTCACCCAGGCTTGCCAGCTTGAGCCGTGCCACGTCATGCAGCACCTGCCCGGCAATCGGGTAGTACGGTACGACACGCATCCTGGCTAACAACGCCGGCTTGAAATGAGCACGCAAGATCGGTTGGATAGCGTCCTGCAGCACGTGGGCGTCTGGTCGCCGGCCGTCTGCACAGAGTGCGCTGATGCAATCGCTGCCCAGGTTTGAAGTCATCAAGAGCAGCGTGTTGCGAAAATCAATTTCTCGCCCTTCGCCGTCATTGGCGCGGCCCTTGTCGAAGACCTGGTAAAACAGGTTCAGCACTTGCGGGTCGGCTTTCTCGACCTCATCAAGCAGCACCACTGAATAAGGGCGTTGGCGCACAGCTTCCGTCAGGATGCCGCCCTCGCCGTAACCGATGTAGCCCGGTGGAGCACCGATCAGTCGGGACAAGGCATGCTGTTCCTGATACTCCGACATGTTGATGGTGGTGATAAACCGCTCACCGCCGTACAAAAGCTCGGCCAGGGCCAGCGCTGTTTCTGTCTTGCCGACGCCACTGGGGCCCACCAGCAGAAAAACCCCTACTGGCGCATCGGGCTTGTTAAGCCCGGCAGCGACGGCCCGCAATGCGCGGTCAAGGGCTTGCACGGCGTGCTCTTGCCCCAGGATTCGAGCGCGCAGGGCATCGGCAAAGCCCAGGACTTTTTCGTTGGGCTCAAGTGCCAGTTGCTCCAGCGGAATACCGGTCCAGGCGCTGATTACTTGCGCCACCAGGCGCGGGCACACCTCCAGCGTGTTCGACGATTGCCCGCCCTGCTGCTCCAGCGCCTGGCGCTCGCACTCCAGGCCCTCCAAGCGCAAGTTCAACGCCTGCAACGTCTGCGCTTCGGCCGGCAACCCCCGGTCGGCGTCGCGACTTAATGCCAGGTAGTGTCGGTTGCCTTCTGCCAGTTGCGCGCAAAGATGCTGCAATGCCTCAGGTGGCAGAGCCTGGCGCGTGCGCACACGCGCGCATGCGGTATCCAGTACATCCACGGCCTTGTCCGGCAACTGGCGACCCGCGAGGTAACGCGCGCTCATATGCGCCGCCGCTACGACGGCATCGTCGCGTACGTAAACCCCATGGCTTGCCTCATAAACCGGGACCAGGCCACGCAGGATTGACACAGCCGCCTCAACGCTCGGCTCGCCGACCAGTACCGGCTGAAAACGCCGCGCCAATGCCGGGTCTTTTTCGATGTACTGTTTGTACTCCGCCCACGTAGTTGCGGCGATGGTGCGCAGCCCTCCCCGCGCCAATGCCGGCTTGAGCAGGTTGGCAGCGTCGGAACCTCCCGTCTGGCCTCCGGCGCCGACCAGGGTATGGGCTTCATCGATAAACAGAATCACCGGCTGTGGCGCAGCGTTGACCTCATCGATCAAGCCTTTGAGGCGCCGCTCGAATTCACCCTTGAGGCTGGCACCGGCTTGCAGCAGGCCCATATCCAGGGTCAACAGGCGCACATTATTGAGCGCTTCGGGCACCTGAGAAGCGACGATCTTCAAGGCAAGCCCTTCGACAATCGCCGTTTTGCCCACGCCGGCCTCGCCGACCAGAATCGGGTTGTTCTTGCGCCGTCGCACAAGGATGTCAATCAGTTGTCGAATTTCGCTGTCGCGACACAACACCGGGTCGATCAACCCTTCGCGCGCTTGAGCCGTCAGATCATGCGTAAAGCGCTGCAGCAGCGACTCCGTCACCACAGGCTGGGGCGCTGACACCTGGCTCGCCAAAAAATCACGCACACGGCCGGCATCCAGACGGCTTAGCACGCCGTAATAGCCGCTGCCGGAATAATCCAGCGGGTGGCGCAGCAACGCCAGCAACAGCGCGCCATGATCCACACAGCGTTGTTCCAGCTCAATATGAGCAACCATCAGCGCCTGCTGCAGCCAGTGAACCAGCGCCTGGGCAAAGACCGGGTTGCGCGTAGCGCTCTGTTCACTTCTGGGCTGCAACACGGCTTGCAGCTCGCTCACCTGCACGCCTGCATCTGCCAGGGCCTTGACCATTAACCCGTCGGGCTGCTCAAGCAACGCCAGGAGTAAATCTTCCACCAGCACTTCACGGCCACCGCGCATCACACAGCGCTCAGCTGCGCGTTCCAGGTCTTGCCGTGTCTGGGCTGTCAACGTGCGTATAAGTTGTTGCAGGTCCACATTAATCATGATCATCAGCCCCTAACGAAAATTGCCCGCAAGCGTGACCACGCCGTCGGCATGTTCAGGCACCAGCCAAGTGGTCCAACCCAGGCGGCAGACGTTGCGCTCGCCAATGTGCAGCGCCTTGATCTCGCCTTCGGCCAACACCAGCCGCAAGTCGTACTCCAACGGGTCGCGTGCGGTGAAACGCACCAGTGAGCACAAGGGCTGATACCCACTGCCAGTGGGCAGGAACTCGTGCAGTCGTTGCCAACTCAGTGCGCGCATGTGCACCCTGAATTTGCCGCTACGGTCAGCCACACGCTGCCCCAGCACCAGGTTTTGACCGAGCTCGCTGTTGGCGACCCCCAAGTGATTGCGCTGCAAAGGGGCAACCTCCACCGTGCGCTCAACCCACTGTTCAATGAACAAAGGGCGGTGCTTGAAGTAATGCCGCAGGACAGTCTCGATCAACGTCGCCGAATGGGCGCGCAAACTCAGGAGCCCCAAGTACGGCAACAGGCGCTTGCAATCCAGTTGCGTAGCTTGACGAATCGCCTCGCCACCCAAGCCGATGAGCGCAAACATCTGCTCGGAAAAGACATCGCTGGCACCGCGCTGGAAACACGCGCGGTAACGGTACTTACGCCAGATCGGCAACATCAGGCGGTGCAGTCGCTGGTGGAACAGGTCAAGGAAATCGCGAGTGGGGTTGCCCCCAGGACGCTCGGCAAATGCCTGTTCGCCATAAAACGCCGGCAATGGCGACCCAGCACCAAATAACCCCAGGATGTTGAGGCGCAGACGAGCGCGCAGATGACCGTGCTCCACAAAAAACGCCACATGATCGATGTCATGCCCGGCAAACCCCAGGCCAGGGTTGGCCTGAAACTCAAGGTGCTCATACAGCGCGTCCTCATCCAGCAACGGATGGGCCTCGCGCAATCGCTCGATCACCTGCTGCACCGCCTGAAATAGCGTGTACTCGCGGATGACACGACACAGGTGGTTCAAAGCAGGGGTTGTTGCCCCATCCGGGATGGCCATAGATACACGTCTCCTTGTGTGCTGGTGACTCGCAACTCGTGGTACGAATTAAGGCTGGCGTAGAGCGCGAAGAACTCATTGAGGACAGAGGCAAACACAAACATGTCGCCCAACCCGAGAAAGCCATGGGGGTCGACTGTCAGGTCCACCCGTAAACCGCGAATGGGCAGCCCTCGGTGCAACCGGTCAACTGCCTCGTGGCTGATCGACCGCAACGCGCCCAGCCTTGTCTGGCTGACCTTTTGCGCCTGTCGATCGTGATAGCGCGGCAAATCGTAGGTTTGCAGGATCACCTTCAAGGCGCTGATATCGGTCAACGACACATAGTTGAGTGACATGTTGCTGATCAGCTTCCACAGGAAATCCTGATCCAGCGGCGGCACGAAGCTCGCCGTGGGTGCCGTGATATTGCGGAAGGTGAGTGACTCAGGGGCCTGTTCGCAGGGCCGGTTTATGTCGCCGGCACGTAATTGCCGTGGCAGGTTGCTATTGGTACAGGTCAGTTCGATGGAGAGTGTTTCCTGACCTTCCCCTGCGCGCGCACCGAAACCCATCCAGGTATCAAGGCCTCCATGCTGCAACGACAAGCGTTGGCGGAGGCTGTAGCTGGATGGCGCCACCGCCAGGTCACTGTCCTCGTCATGCTCAAAGGACTCGAACGGCACGTAGGCCTGATAGCCCAGCCCGCCGGGGCGCCAGCCAATAACACTGTCCACGGAAAACACAGCGGCATTGCCCGCCGTATATTCCCCCGGCACCAAGAGGTACTCGTCCTGCTTACCGTCCAGGCGAACGGGCACCGCATCATGTTTGAACAGGTTAACGATGGGTGTGCAATACAACTTCAGGTTGTCCAGGGTGGGTCTTGGGGGGCGATGCCCCTGGGTGCGCAACTCGAAACGCAGCACCATGCCCTGCACTTGCTTGAGCAATTCATGGGGAAGCGCGTGCAGCGCACTCAGCCCCTCGACATCGACAAACAGGTACTTGTCCGGGAAAGCAAAGTATTCCTGCAGGTGTCGGTAACCGCGGAACGTATTCTGCGGATACGGAATCAACGCCTGCGCCTCTGAAAACCCCACCGGCTGGACCTGACTGGCGCGCAAACGCAGTGTTGCCGGTTGCCCGTCGGCGCGGTTGACCGGCAAGCCTGCGTGATCCAGCAAGCGCAATTCGATGCCGTCAAGGTGGCGCAACAAACTAAGGTAGAGGCCTTGGCTGATGTAGCGGTCCCCCGCCAGGTGCAGGCGCAAGGAATCAAATGCCAGCTCAGTGAAATTGCCTTCGGCACTCATGTTCAAGCGCAGGTCCAACCGTGCAGTTTCGCCCTGGCACGTGTACTCCAGGCCGCTGATTTGCAGTGGCATGACGTCGGTGGCGTAGCAGGTCCGAAAGCGACAACGCTCGCCTTGGACAGCGGCGCTTTCCACGGCGGTATCGCGTGCCACTCGTACACTGGGGCCAGCACGTTTCAAGGGGTCAAATTGCAGGATGCTGAACGCAGGCATTGGCCGCATGTAGTTCGGCCATAGCAAGTGCATCAAGGAATGCGTCAGCTCTGGCAACTCGTCATCCAGCTTCTGGCGCAGGCGCCCCGTGAGGAACGCAAAACCCTCCAGCAGCCGCTCTACGTCGGGGTCCTGGCCGGTCTGCGCAAGAAACGGTGCCAACGCAGGGTTACGCTCAGAGAACTGCCGCCCAAGTTGGCGCAAGGCGCTCAGCTCACTTTGGAAATAGCGGTTAAAGCCCATCAACACTTACCTCGACGCGACCGGCATCCGCCAGCCGCGCATGAAACACAACCGGCTGCATGACACCCTCCACCAGCAGCGCTGCTTCAATCGAAAATGCCAGGGTCAAGGGTTCACTCACCCGTGGCAGAACCCTGACGCGCACATTCGCCAACCGCGGCTCGTACGCCCGGATGAAACGTTCGATCAGTACGCGCGACTGGCTCAAGGATTCATGCAGGCTGAGCCGCATATCATTGAGGTCAGGCAAGCCGTAGTCAGGCAGCGTCTGGACACTGCCTGCGCGGGTGCTGAGCATTTTTTCCAAATGTGCAGCAACAGAAGCCACGCTGCACGCCGGGGTTGGCGCATCGCATTCGAGGCGTTCGAAAAGGCTATTGTGGTGGGGCCTCCCCTGGCTTCGGCTCATTCTTTATCGAGCTTGCCGACCAGCGACAACGTGAAGTCTGCGCCCATGTACTTGAAGTGCGGGCGTACGCTCAAGTTAACCCGGTACCAGCCTGGTTCTCCGTCGACATCGCTGACGACGATGCGAGCTGCGCGCAATGGGCGGCGTCCACGCACCTCTGCACTGGGGTTCTCCTGATCGGCCACGTACTGGCGAATCCACTTGTTGAGTTCCAACTCCAGGTCCGTGCGTTCTTTCCACGAACCCAGCTGCTCGCGCTGCAAAACCTTGAGGTAATGAGCCAGACGATTGACCACCATCATGTAGGGCAGCTGGGTGCCAAGTCGGTAATTCAACTCGGCCGCCTTGCCCTCTTCACTGATGCCAAAAGACTTGGGTTTTTGCACGGAACTGGCGGAAAAGAACGCCGCATTGTCACTGCCCTTGCGCATGGTCAGGGCAATAAACCCTTCTTGTGCCAGCTCGTATTCACGCCGGTCCGAAACCAGCACTTCGGTCGGGATCTTGGTTTCAATCTCGCCCATGCTCTGAAAGTGATGCAGCGGCAAGTCCTCCACTGCCCCGCCGCTTTGCGGGCCGATGATGTTCGGACACCAGCGAAAGCGCGCGAAGCTGTCGGTCAGGCGCGTAGCAAAGGCATACGCGGTATTGCCCCATAGATAATGCTCGTGGCTGTTGACCACGGTTTCCCGGTAGGCAAAGGTTTTAACCGGGCATTCAAGCGGGTCGTAGGGCGTTCGCAGCAAAAAGCGCGGCACCGTAAGGCCGATATAGCGCGCGTCTTCGCTCTGGCGAAAACTTTGCCATTTGGCAAACTGGGGGCCTTCGAAATGGTCCCTGAGGTCCTTGAGATCAGGCAAACCGGTGAAGCTTTCCAACCCAAAGAAGGCCGGCCCGGCAGCGGCAATAAAAGGTGCGTGAGCCATACAGGCGACGCTGGATGCGTATTGCATCAGCTTCACGTCCGGTGCACTGGGTGACAGGAAATAGTTGGCGATGATCGCGCCGACCGGCTGACCACCGAACTGGCCGTATTCGGCGCTGTAAATATGCTTGTAAAGCCCGGACTGGGTAATTTCCGGCGAGTCCTCAAAATCATCCAGCAGATCCTGCCGCGAGACATTCAGCAGTTCGATCTTGATGTTCTCTCGGAAGTTGGTACGGTCGACCAGCAGCTGCAAGCCCTTCCAGGCAGACTCCAGCGCCTGGAAATCCGAGTGATGGAGAATTTCGTCCATTTGCTGGCTGAGTTTGGTGTCGATCTCGGCAATCATCCGGTCGACCAGGCGTTTCTTCACCGGTTCTGCGCTGTTCTGCGGCTTGAGCAGTTCCTCGATGAACGCCGACACGCCACGTTTGGCAATGCCGTACGCTTCGTCGTCGGCACTCAGCAGTGTCTGGGCAACGATGTTGTCGAGGATGCTGTACTCGTCAGCGGCGCTTGCGGGCTGCGAGTTGGGCTGGGTGGTGATCATGGTGTCAGTGTCCTTTTACTGAAGTGTTCAGGTGACGGGGCTGCTCAGCCCCAGCTCAGCAAGTACCCGCGCACGCGACTCGTCATCGGCCAGTGCCTGCTCAATGGCTTTGCGAAAGCTGGGTGTATTGCCCAAAGGCCCTTTGAGCGCCATCAACGCCTCCCGCACTGCCATCAGTTTGTGTAACTCGGGTATTTGCTCAACCAGGTTGGCGGGGTTGAAATCCTTCATCGAGTTGATCCGCACCTGGACGGCCAACGCTTCGACATCCGTGTTCTCCTGCAAGCGGTTGGGTACGCTCAACGTCAAGCTCAACGCCTGTTTGGCCAGCACCTCATCAAGGGTGTGCTTGTCGATACCAATGGGCTTTCGATCTTCGAGCTTGCGCGAATCCTCACGCTGGCTGAAATCCCCCAGCACGAGCAATTTCAACGGCAGCTCGACTTCCTCTTGAGCGCCGCCAATGGCGGGCTTGAAGGTGATATTGATACGTTCCTTGGGTGCTACCGAACCGTCTTTGGCCACGGCCTTTCTCCTTTTTTGGTCGGCTCGAAAGCCTATTCAAGTACCGCTTCGAGATCGAAGTGGCACAACCTGCGATGGGTGACTTCCTTGCGTTCGCGCACGGCGTGGTCTTGTGGCAAAAGGTCATAACAGCGATGCAGCAGCCGCGCGACTTGAAAGGCCAACTCGGGTTCCCAGCGGTCCAGGCCTGCGTGCTGGAGTTCAAGGTCCATCTGCTCAAGCTGGATCCTGCCCAGCTCATGCTTGCCCGCCCGGATGCACAACCTGGCCAGCGCCAATCGCCAATGAAAACGCGCGCGGTCACTGCACGCGGCGTGCAAACCTTGCTTGAGCTCACCGACCGCTGCCTTCAGCCCCTCTTTACGCAGCCTGGACATCACTGCCTGCAACGCCGTTTCCCAGGGCGCACTGCCCACATCGACCACGACATTTGAGGGCTCGGTCTTGTGCAGATGGCGAAGCACATGCAGTGCGATCCAGTCCGCTGTCGCGGAATCGGCAAACCCGCTGCCGTCGTCAAACTTGAACTGAGGCAGGCTCGGCAGCCGTTGCAACAACAAGGCAAAATTCATTTCCAACTCGGTCATGGCCAAGTCGGCCTGCAAGGCTTCGAGGCACTCCCAAGCCATACGCAACCCATCGAACCAGAACAACGCGCCAGCCAGGCTCACCTCGAGTTCCAGTAAAAGATCGGCGTAATGCCCCTGGTCAAAGCGGTCCTGCAACCGTTTAAGTTTGTCGGGCGACGGCGCACGCAATGCCGTTACTCGCTCGCTATTGGCGTCGGGGTAATTGACCAGCGCAAGCCATGCAAGGGTTCGGCTCAGGCGCAAGGCCCGCAGGTCTGTCGCACTCTGGCGTAGCCACCAGGCGCACAACGGGCGAGCCTGCTCCTGCAATGCACGCAGCAGTTTGTGAGCGTCTTTTTCGTTATTCACCAACTGCTCGGGCTGGCGCAGTTGCGTTGCCGCCTGCTTGACCTGGGCAATAACACCCGCCACTGCGCCAGGCTCAGGACGGCTTTGCGCGGCAAGTGCCAGGCGCTCCGACAGTTGCCTGCGAATCGGTAATAACAAAGGCGCATCGTCACCCAGCCGCTCGCCCCATATTTCGTCGAGGCTCGCGAGGTGTTCAAGCAGCGCCTGAAACACTGCCTGCTGTTCGGTAAGCGAGAGGTTCTGCGCAAAAAGCGGCTCCAACCGCAACACCAGCCAATTGAACGCAGCGCTGCGGGTCCTCGACTTGGCGGGGTACACAACCGCCCAGTGGTGCACACACAGGTGGCGTAGCAAACCGAGACCCGCCAGAAGCCCGGGAAATGAATCACGCTGATACAGCGCCCATGTCAACCAGACAGCCACCCGCAGATCCTTGGAATGCTCACGCAGCAGACGCTCACCGTTCTCGCTGACTTTGTGCCAATCCGGCTGGCTTGCACCATGAATCGATTGCGCTTTGCCAAGCTCGGATTCCAAGGCCTCGAACTCGCTGGAAAACCGACTATCACAGCCGGAAAAATCCTGTGGCGAACAAGGTAGCCGCGCAACTTCAAGGTAATAAGCGTACAGCGTGTCTGAATAATCCATTTTAGGCCGCAGGTAACTATTTCAAGGCAAAAGTTCAAGGCAAAAGCAGCACACTAATTTCAATTAACCAATCAGCGCTCCATTTGCTTCCCGTTCATTTTTTGAGGAAGCCATCGAACCTTAGCCATCCAAAAAGCAATCAGCAAGCCAGGGTTTTAAACTTAAGAAAGTTCCTACAGGCCCAGTAAATAAAGGCCTGCGCAACAGCTTGCGCAGTTCACCCAGCCAAAAAACCCCGTTTAACCTTAAACATCCGCATCCACGCACCACAAATAGTTCGAGCAACTAACTGCACATAGGTGCGCAAAAAAAGACACTAAAACACCGACAAAAATTAGGACAACTTCTTAAATACTTACCCAACTAACGCCAAAGACCGCTATTTCATTAGCGTTCGTCATTTCAGGCACGCTTCTTGTTATAGAGACTTGCCTGAACGGCCGTAATGCCGCTCGGGAATACTTACTTAATCAGACAAGGAAACCAGTCATGCCAACACCCGCGTACCTCTCCGTCACCGGCGTCAAACAGGGCTTGATCACGGCAGGCACATTTACCCAGGATTCGGTCGGCAACATTTATCAGGAGGGCCATGAGGACCAGATCCTCGTGCAGGCATTTGCCCATCAGGTAATCATTCCCCGCGATCCGCAATCGGGCCAGCCAACCGGTCAACGGGTGCACAAACCACTGATGATCAGCAAGGTCTTCGACAAATCCTCACCGCTGCTCTTCAGCGCGCTGACCTCGGGCGAAGAAGTGTCGTGCCGGCTGGAGTGGTTCCGCACCTCCTCGGCCGGCACCCAGGAGCATTACTTCACCATCGAGCTGGAAGGCGCGACCATCGTCGACGTGCAATCGCGCATGCCCAATTGCCAGGACCCTGACAATGCGCACTTCACGCATTTGGAGGATGTGTATTTCACCTATCGCAAGATCATCTGGACCCACGAAGTGGCCGGCACGTCCGGCTCGGACGACTGGCGTAGCCCGGTCGCCGGCTAACTTCGGCTGACGCAGGCACGGCCGCCAGGGACGGCGCCGTGACTGCTGCCGGTTGACTACACCATCGCCAGCGGGTGCTTGCGTTTGGGGGCGCCGAATACGCGGTCGATTGCGTCCAGGTCGTGCTCATCCAGCACCAGTTGCGCAGCCCTGGCATTGAGCCGCACGTGTTCGGGTGTAACGGCCTTGGGGATGGCGATCACACCGTCCTGGCGCAAGACCCAGGCGAGTGATACCTGGGCCGGTGTCACCTCGTGGCGACGGGCGATTTGCTTGAGCGTGGGGCTGGCCAGCAACTCACCGCCCTGAGCGATGGGGCAGTAAGCCATCAGCGGCAAGTGGTGCTGTTGCCACCATGGCAGCAGGTCGAATTCAATGCCGCGCTCTTCAATGTTGTAGAGCACCTGGTTGGTCGCACAGGCTGGGGAGGCAAGTTCCTGCAGGTCGGCCACGTCAAAGTTGGACACGCCCCAGCGGCCGATCTTGCCGGCTTCACGCAGGCGTTCGAAAGCGTCGACGGTTTCTTCAAGAGGGTATTGGCCGCGCCAGTGCAACAGGTACAGGTCGATATAGTCAGTGCCCAGGCGTTGCAGGCTGGCTTCGCAGGCGCGAGGCACGCCTTTGTGACTGGCATTGTGAGGGTAGATTTTGCTGACGAGAAACACTTGGTCGCGCTTGCCGCGAATGGCATCGCCGACCACCTCTTCGGCACCGCCTTCACCATACATTTCAGCGGTATCGATCAGGCTCATGCCTTCGTCGATACCCAATTGCAACGCAGCGACTTCAGCCCGGCGCTGGTCCGGGTTTTCGCCCATGCGCCAGGTACCCTGGCCGATGACAGGCACGGGAACACCGGCCAGATCGATAGTACGCATGACAACCTCCTGATGAGTTCGCGGGTTAACTGTGTGGCACTGACCGGACAAAAGGGTTCAATCGAAGTATGGTTAGCCTTTGCCAAGTCGCCAGGAAGAACCTGCAATGCTGTTTGTCGTCATGCTCGGGGGTAAGCACCCACGGGCCAGAATTGAAGTTCACGATGTGGTGTTCGCAGTGGCGCCAACGCTGCAAGCCACCTACCCGCAACTGCGCGACGGTTGGTTCGGCAGCCCCAAGGGTGTGCATATCGACTCCTGGATGGCCGTGGAGGGCGTCGACGGCTGGAAAGTCGAGATCAGCCACATGGCACCACAAGCAGACGCGCACCACCTGTACTTCATCAACCTCGGCGGCTATGAAGCCAACGTGTTTGGCGAGGCTCATCATTATTTGCTGGTGGTTGCCCGCGACAAAAAGGAGGCGATGAGCAAGGGCAAACAGCAGATGCTGCGCCACTGGTCACAGGCCCATACCGACGGCGTGCTGGATATCGACGACTGCCTGCCGATCGACCTGGTGGACGGGCGCTATGTCCATCTGGTGCAAGGACCGCATCGACCGATCATCCAGCAGAACGACTATATCGTTCTGCCCTGACGCCTCACACGTCGAGTATCAGGGTTTTACCAAACAGGCGGTTGCCGTGGGTTTCACCCTGGAAGGTGTAGGTCGGTGAACCCAGCACCTCATAGCCGCGTCGAGGGTAAAAGCCCAGTGCGCGTTCGTTGCCGACCCACACGGTTGCCCACAGTAACGCAGCGCCATCGCGTGCAGCGCTTTGCTCCGCCGCGTGCAGCAGCTGATAGCCCAGCCCCTGGCCGGTAAAGCGCTCCTGAATATAGAGGCGTTGCAGCTCGGCAGCGTCAGCGGTGTCGATCATCGAGTGGCTGGCGTTAAGCTTGATCTGGGCGAAGCCGACCAGGTGGCCGTTGGTTTCAGCCACCAGCAACGCAATGCCGGGTTGCGCAATCAGTTGGGCGATGGTGTGCGGCGCAAAGGCTTGCAGTGCCTCATGGGCAATCGAGCTGCGAATGCCTTCAGTGGCGTAGGTGTCGAGAAACACCTGCATGCCCAATACGCCAATGCACAGCGCATCCTCGGCAATGGCGGCACGAATAATGAACGTTGGGGTGGGGGCGGTAGGCATTGAGCGTCCGTACTCAGGGTTGAAAAGATCACCGTTTTACCACGAATGCAGGGCGAAGGCGTTGAGCTGTTCTACGCCCGCTTCAGCTTTAAAAGCTGGGTGGGTTACGAGCCGCGCTAGTGGCTTACCAACTGCCCGACGCCCCGCCGCCGCCACTGGAACCACCGCCACCGGACGAGCTGCTGCTGGAGCTGGAACTCGAGCTTGCGGAACTTGAACCCGACCCACCGCCCGACCCCGAGCCGCCATCGGAAATGCTCGTCAAAAACACGATAAACGCAACGACGGAGGCCGCCGGTATTGCCAGTATCCAACCCTGGTAACCGTGCCCGAGCATCAACCCCACCGCCACATACACCTCTGCCACCGCCAGCACACGCACGAGGAAGAAACGTGGTTTGGTCTTCCAGGATTGATGGATGACAAAGAACAGCCCCACGTACAACGCCAGCACCAGGGCGCCGCCAAACGGCAACGCCAGCCAATGCACGTAGTTGACTTCGACGAAGTGGCTCACCACCAGCACCGCGACGATGTAGGCCAGCGCTGCCACCACGCAATAAAAGACCGCGCGCGCCAGCCACAGCGCGCCAAACGTGGCCCCGCCGATCAGCAGGGTCAGTGGAAAGGCCACCAGGTACACCGGCCACTCCTGCCCGCCCGAATAAATCGTCAGCAGCACCGTCACCGCCACGGTGGCAATCAGCGCCCGGCGCCAATGCAACTTGCCGGCGGCGATCAGTACACCGCCGATGGCGCCGGCGATAAACGCCAGCAGTACCGCGATGATCTGCGGATTCACCTGCGGTGCCGCCTGCTGTGGCAGGTCGCCGCCGTCCACCAGCACGGTCAGATCGTTGACGGCTTGTTGCACGCCGCCCGCATAGTCGCCCTGGCGAAACGCCGGGGTGATGTGTTCTTCAATGATGCGATGGGCCAACAGGTCGGTGACGGTGCCTTCCAAGCCGTAACCCACCTCGATGCGCACCTTGCGGTCTTGCTTGGCCACCACCAGCAGGATGCCGTCGTTGACATCCTTTCGCCCCAGCTTCCAGACGCGGAACAGTTGGTTGGCGTAGTCCTCGATGCTCGCACCGCCGGTGGTGGGCACCAGCAGTACCGCGACTTGCGCGCCTTTGCGCTGTTCAAGGGCGGCCAATTGGTCGTTAAGGCGCTGGGTCGTGCTGGTGTCGAGGGTATTGGTGAGGTCGATTACCCGTTGGTCAAGGGCTACGCCAATCGGCGAAGTGTCTGCCTGCGCTGTGCTCAGCAAGCCGATGAACACCAACGCGAGAAGACCCAAGACGGATTGCCGCAGAATCGCCATCATGTTTGTTACCTGAAGTTTCAACCGGGAGGCGCCGACTTTACCTGATCGGGGCTAAAGCACGTATAAGTCACGCCAGTCGTTACCAGCTTCCGGAAGCCCCACCGCCGCCACTGGAACCGCCTCGACCCGCACCGCCGCTGCTACCGCCAGCGCTACCGCTGCTGGAGGAACCGCTGCTCGAGCTGGACCTGCGGTATCTCGAGCGGGAGGAGCCGCCGCCCGACCCTGAGCGAAAACTGCTGGCGGTCAGGCAAAAGATGAATACCCCCGCAAACGCGGCTTTCGGCAACGCCAGCAGCCAACCGCCAGGACCGGCGTGCGCGTCCAGCCCGGCCCCCACAAACACTACGGTTGCCAGTAAAAACCGCACCAAAAACCCCACTCGGCTCCTGCGCCAGGCGTCTTTCATGACCCAAAACAGCGCCAGGAACAGCGCCAGAATCGCTACTGTCCCCAGCAAAAACGCCAACCAGTCGAAGAAATTGACGTCGCGGTATTGATTCACCACCACCAGGCTGACCCCATAGATCAACAGCGCCAGCGCGCAATAGAACACTGTGCGTGCCCTCCACAGCCAGCCGAAAACCGCGGCGCCGATCAGCAGGTTGAGTGGAAACACCACGAGGTACACCGGCCATTCCCGACCGCCGCAAACCCCCACCACCAGCGCAGTCAGCACCGCCATGGCAATCAACGCGTGGCGCCAGTGCAGCGTGCGGGTCACCACCAGCACGCCGACGCCGGCACCGACAATGAACGCCAGTAACACCGCGCTGGCGCCCAGGGGCAACCCCGTTTCAGCGTCCCTGGGCAGGTCACCGCCGTCTACCAGCACGACCAGGTCATTCACGCCCCTGGCCACGCCGCCCACGTAGTTTCCCTGGCGAAACGCCGGCGTGATGTGCTCGTCGATGATGCGATGGGCCAGCAAGTCCGTGACGGTGCCTTCCAGGCCATAGCCCACCTCGATGCGCACCTTGCGATCGTCCTTGGCCACCAGCAGCAGGATGCCGTCGTTGACGTCCTTGCGCCCCAGTTTCCAGGCGCGAAACACCTGGTTGGCATAGTCCTCGATGCTCGCGTCGCCGGTGGTCGGCACCAGCAGCACGGCCACCTGTGAGCCTTTGCGTCGTTCAAGCGCGTCGAGTTCGAGTTTCAGGCGGGCCAGGGTTTGGGCGTCGAGGGTGCCAGTGAGGTCAATCACCCGTTGGTCGAGGGCCACGCCAATCGGCGAAGTCTCGGCCTGAGCGGTGACCAACAGGCCGGCGACCATCAACACCAGCAAACTCACAACAAATGGCTGCAACCACCGCAACATGTCCGTACCTGACGTTTCTTCCTGAAGGCGCCGACTTTACCTTATCGACGTATAACGCGTGACCCCACGCCTGCGACTATCTAAACTGCGCCCATACCCACATAGCAAAAAGCCATGCACGAGAACGCCATGAACCTGAAGCACCGCAACAACGTCAGTGTGACGGGCAATGGCATGGCGACCCTGGTGTTCTCCCACGGGTTCGGCTGCAACCAGGCCATGTGGAATTACCTGGCGCCGGCATTCGTCGACCGCTTCCGCGTGGTGATGTACGACTTGGTCGGGGCCGGCCTGTCGGACCTCAGTGCGTTCGACAAAACCAAATACGCCACACTGGCTGGCTATGCCCAGGATTTGAACGAGATTGTCGACGCCTATGCAACGGGGCCGGTGATCCTGGTCAGCCATTCGGTCAGTGCGATGATCGCCACCCTCGCCGACCGCCTGGCGCCTGCGCGCATCGCCGCGCACGTGATGATCGGCCCTTCGCCGCGCTACATTAATGACGCCGATTACGTCGGTGGTTTCCAGCGCAGCGACATCGCCGACCTGCTCGACACCCTCGACAGCAACTACCTCGGCTGGTCCAGTGCGATGGCCCCGAAGATCATGGGCGCGCCGGGGCAACCGGCCTTGAGCGACGAACTGAGCGACAGTTTTTGCCGCACCGAGCCCGACATCGCCAAGCAGTTTGCGCGGGTGACGTTTATGTCGGACAACCGCCAGGACGTGGTCGGCCTGGCCACGCCGGTGCTGATCCTGCAATCGAGCGATGACCTGATCGCCCCGGTCGCCGTGGGTGAATACCTGCACCGCGTGCTGCCCAACAGCACTTACTGCTTGGTGGACAACGTCGGCCATTGCCCGCACATGAGCGCGCCAAAGGCCTGCGCGGCGGCCATGGAAGACTTCCTGGCGCCGTGGGCGATTGCCGATGTCGGCTGAGTTGTTCGACAACGCCGCCTGCGCCCTGGCCGTCACCGCTGAAGACGGCACGATCCTGCAGGCCAATGCGCGCTTCAGCGAATGGCTGGGGTTCAGCCGCGCCGAGTTGTGCGGGCGCCGCTTCCAGGACTTGTTGACCATGGGTGGGCGGATTTTCCACCAGACCCACCTGGCGCCGATGCTGCGCCTGCGCGGCAGTGTCACCGAAGTAAAACTCGACATGCTGCACCACGACGGGCACAAAGTGACTGTGCTGCTCAATGGCAACAAGCGCGAGCAGGCTGACGCGGCGGTGTACGACCTGGCCTTGTTCGGCACCACCGACCGTGACAAGTACGAACGCGAGTTGCTCAACGCACGCCACCTGGCCGAAGCCCTGTTGCAGGAAAGAACCGCCACCGAAATTGCACTGCAGCAAGCGCAGGCCGAGTTGAGCGAGGCTTACGCGATTGCCCAGCGCCGTGCGCTGTTTGCCGAGCAGATGGTGGCGATCGTCAGTCACGATTTGAAGAACCCTCTTACCGCGATCCGTATGGCGTCCGACTTTCTCAACCGTGGCGAGCGTACGGCCAAAGAGCATCAGTTATTGGGCCATATCGCCCAGTCCTCCGAGCGCGCCCACCGCATGATCGCCGACTTGCTGGACTTCACCCAGGCCCGGGTCGGCCACGGTATTTCCATCAAGGCCGCACCGTTGGACTTGCATGCGGTTATCGCGCACGCCGTGGATGAACTGCGCGTGGCGTTCCCCAAGGCCACGCTGGAGCATCACGCCGAAGGCCAGGGCAATGCCTGCCTGGATGCCGACCGCGTGCAGCAGATCATCGGCAACCTGGTGGCCAACAGCGTCGCGTACGGCGACTTGCGCCAGCCGATCAGCGTGACCTCCAGGCTCGGCGAGAAAGGCTGCGAGGTGTCGGTTCACAACTACGGCGCGGTGATTCCAGAGGCATTGCTGGCCGACCTGTTCGAGCCCATGACCCGTGGCACCGACCAGGGCAGCGAGGTGCGCAGCGTGGGCTTGGGCCTGTACATCGTGCGTGAGCTGGCCAGAGTGCACGGCGGCGATGTGGCAGTCAGTTCCTGCGCCACCGGCGGTACGACGTTTACGGTGAAATTTTAGAACACATACGCTGCGCCCTGCATGACCGGCTCAACGCTGCCGGTCAACACCACACCGCCCTGCCCGTCCCATTGCACCGTGACCGTGCCGCCGTCGCACTGCACCTGCACGGTGTCGTCCAACAGGCCGCGCCGAATGCCGTTGACCACCGCGCCGCAACAGCATGAACCGGAGCCCAACGGCACACCGCCGCCGCGCTCCCAGATGCGCAAGCGGATGTGGTTGCGGTTCAGCACCTGCACGAAGTGCACATTGGTCCTGGCCGGGAACAGCGGGTGGTTTTCGAGTGCCGGCCCCACGGCTGCCACATCGACGGCGGCAATATCCTCGACAAAAAAAGTGCAGTGCGGATTGCCCATGCTGCACGCGGCCGGGTTGCCGTCGATAGGCAAGCTGCGGGTGTCCATCACTTCGGCCAAGGGTACGGACGCCCAATCCAGCGATGGCGCGCCCATATCAACCGACACCTGCTGCGCGGCCGCGCGCACACAGGTCAGCAAGCCGCGCTCGGTGCGCAACACAATCGAATCGCTGCCGGTTTCATGCATCAGGCGGTCGGCCACGCCCCGGGTGGCGCTGCCGCAGGTCTGCAGCGGCGTGCCGTTGGGGTTCCAGAATTTGATGCGTGCAGCGGCGTCGTCGCAGTCAAGTACCACGGCCAGTTGGTTGAAGCCGATGCCAGTGTGGCGGTTGCCCAGGCGGCGGGCGATCTGCGCGGTGATCGGGTCGTCCTGGCCACGGCGGTCGATGATGATGAAATCGTCGCCATGGGCATGCATCTTCACGAACGGCAAGGTCATGGGCGGTCCTGGGGGCAAAATGAGTGGAGATCCAGCATACGGGAGTTTCATCCAAGCCGATTCGACCACATGTTAGCGTGGGCGCGTTCTCGTCCTGCAGAGCCCTCGATGAAAAAAACCGCCTTCGTTTTTACCACATTGCTCGCCACGTTTTGCCACACGGCCGTCGCCGCCGCGCAAGCACCGAGCCTATGCCAGCCGGCCTTGTCGAACCCGACATCCCAGGCACTGCTAACTGCCGCGCAACGGCATTTGGCCGACGTGCCTCAGCCCCTGCCCCATCTGCACACCGAAGGCACCCTGCCTCACCAGGGTATCCGCGAGCAAAGTATCGCCGCCGAAAAGGATTGGCCGGTGATGCGCCAGGCCGCCCTGGCGTGGCGGTTGAGCCATGACCCGCGTTATCTCAAACAAGTCGACGACTACCTGGCGGCGTGGGCCGAGGTGTACCAGCCGGACTTCAACCCGATCGACGAAACCAACCTCGACATGCTGATCAACGCCTATGCGCTCACCGCCGACAGCCTGCAACCGGCGACCCGCGAGGCCAGCCGCCGCTTGATCAGCAGCCTGGGCAACGGCTACATCGCGCGCATCGAGCAGTTTCACGGGCAGAAAAAAGGTACCCAGACCAATAACTGGCAGAGTCATCGCGTGAAATTGGTCACGGTCGCGGCCGCCGCGCTGGGTGACCATGCGATGCTTGAGCAGGCCCATCAGCTGTTTAAACAGCAGATCGCCGATAACGTACTGCCGGACGGTTCGGTGATCGACTTCCAGGACCGCGACGCCCTGCATTACGTGGTCTATGACCTCGAACCGCTGGTGCAAGCCGCGCTGGCGGCCAAGCCTTACGGGGTCGGCGGCGACTGGCTGAGCCTGCGCGCGAACGGCGCGTCCCTGGCCGCTGCCCTTGATTGGCTGGTGCCCTATGCCACTGGGCAACGCAGCCATCAGGAGTTCGTGCACACCCATGTGCAATTCGACAAAGATCGCGCTGGCGTGGGCGAAGCCGGTTACAGCGGCACCTGGCAACCCAGGAGCAGTGCGGCGTTGTTCTGGCTGGCGGCGCAGTTGGACAAGCGGTATTTGCCCGTGGCCACGCAATTGGCCGCGCACCCGGCCGACTGGATCAGTGCCTGCTATTTAAAGTAAGCGCCGCTAGACTGGCCGCACTGCCCTTTGCAAAGGATTGACCATGCTCATTGTGTTCAGCGGCCTGCCCGGCACCGGCAAAACCACGCTTGCCCGCGAGGTGGCGCGCCAGGCCGGCGCGGTTTACCTGCGTATCGATGTGATCGAACAAGCGCTGCGCGGTTCTGGCGTATTGGCCGGGGATGTGGGGGCCAGCGGCTATGGCGTGGCGAATGCGTTGGCGCTGAGCAATTTGCGCCTGGGCCACAAAGTCGTCGCCGATTGCGTGAACCCGGTCAAGGAAAGCCGCGCGGCGTGGCAGGCAGTGGCTACGACGGCGGGGGTTGAGTTGCTGGATATACAGGTGGTCTGTTCGGATCGGCAGGAGCATCGGCGCCGGGTTGAAAGTCGCGCAGGTGATATTCCTGGCCTGGTTCCGCCGAGTTGGCAGTCGGTGACGGCGCATGAATATGAGGTGTGGGATGAGGTGCCGCTGACGGTTGATACTGCGAGTGTGACGGTAGATCAGGCGGTCGCGTTGATCCTGACGCACATCTAACCTGTGGCAAGCCCACCCCCTAAAGCACCGCCCCCATCGCCTTCATCAACACCGGGTCGCGCCCGTAAATGTCCGGCGCGTACACCAGCCCGCCCTGGCGATCGACTTCCACTGTCCAATAGCCCAGCAACACCGGCACCGGCGTCGCCAGCCGGAATTCATGGGTCACGCCGGTGGCCAGCAACTCGTCGGTGCGCGTGCGTTCGGCCGGGGTCACCAGCAGGTCGCGCAGCAGCAACGGTTGCTCAACCCGCACACACCCGGAGCTGAACGCGCGCGGGCCTTTGGTAAACAGCGGCTGGCTGGGCGTGTCATGCAGGTACACCGAGTAAGGGTTGGGGAAGCGCATCACGATTTTACCCAGCGGGTTGCGCGGGCCGGCGTCCTGGCGCAGGAGAATATTGCCGGGGCGCGCCCAGTCGATCTGCTCAGGCGCCAGCGGGCGGCCTTCGGGGTCGAGCACTTGCAGGTTTTGCTGGCGCAAATACTCGGGGTTGAGGCGGATCGCCGGGAGTTTGTCCTCGCGCATGATGGTCGGCGGGATGGTCCAGGTCGGGTTCAGGGTCAGCCGGGTGATACGCGACTTCAGCAGCGGCGTCTGGCGTTCGGCGCGCCCGACTTGCAGGCGGGTTTGCCACACGGGGATGCCGCTCTGGTAAACGCTCAATTGCGCAGCGGCGACGTTGACCAGCACACCTTCAGGCTCCAGGTCCTGAGCCAGCCAGCGGAACCGCTCAAGGTTGATGCGCAGTTGGTCGCGGCGCATCGCCGGGCTGATATTCAGCTCGGCCACGGTGCCTGCGCCGATCACGCCGTCGGCCTGCAACGAATGGCTGAGCTGGAAGGCTTTGACTGCCTTGACCAGTTCGTCACGGTATTGCTTGCCATTGCCGGTGGGCGCCTTGGCCAGGTAGCCGCCACGGTATAAGCGTTGCGCCAGCTCCGGCACGCGTGGGTCTTCCATGCCGGGGCGCAGCAACGGGCCAGTGGCGACCGGGTCCCAATGCGGCAACGGTTGCAGGCGCACGGTGGCATAGGCATTGCGCAAACTGCGGTAAAGGTCGGCGCTGGGGCGCGCCTGGTCGAAGGCTTGGGCCATGTTTTGCAAGCCGCTGGCGGCGAAGGCCAGCACCTCGGTATTCGGGTCGCGGGTCGGCGGCTGGGAATGCCACAACGGTTCAAAGCGCGATTGCTGCAAGCGCCCGTAATGCAAATCCTGCAGGGCTTGCAGGTACTGGCGGCTGACGTCGATATCGCTGCACAGCACGTTGGCCGTGGCGTCCGCCGCAGGCAGGCTATAGTGGGTGGGGTCCAGGCCGTCGTCGGCGAGCATCAGCAACTGGGTGTTCAGGGCTTGGCGGCGATCATCGGCGGACCACAGCGGCACATCACCCTGCTGCTGGTAGAACGCTTGCAGGCGCGATTGGGCTGCGGCGTCGATGTGCGGGGCGAGGCTGGGGCAAACGCTGGGCAACTGCCCAAGGGCCTGTTGCAGCGGGCTGGCTGAAATAACCGGCACGGCGCCCACGGGCAGCTCATCGGCTGTCGCGACCAGTGGTGCAACGAGCAGGCAAATGCTCAAGTAACATGCGTGTTTTTTGAACAATTGACTGGCTCCAATCCACAGCGGGGGACGTTTTGTAGATGCTGACTTTCATGTGCCGCTTCGGTTTGATCACCGTCACCCTGGCCGCGCTGAGCAATTTTGCGCTCGCCGCCAATGGGAATACTCCTAACTTGTATAGCAGCCTGGCGCGCTCGGCTCCAGAACTCAATCCCACCGTGCTGAAAAGCGCCCTGAACGCCGTGCAGTGCGCGGTCAATAATGGCGAGGAACGCTCAGAACGCCTGGCGGTTATTGACTACTCCCAACCTTCGACCGCTCGTCGGCTGTGGATCTTTGACCTACGCAAAAAGACTTTGGTGCTGCGCGACCTGGTGGCCCACGGGGCAAAATCCGGGGAAAACTTCGCCACCCAATTTTCCAATCGTGAAGGCAGCCACCAGTCCAGCCTGGGCTTGTTCCGCACCCAGGAAAGCTACCTGGGCACCCACGGCTACTCGTTGCGCATGGACGGCCTGGAGCCGGGTTTCAATGATCAGGCCCGCGACCGCGCACTGGTCATTCACGCCGCCGACTACGTAAGCCCCTTATGGAGCAAGCGCGAAGGCCGCATCGGCCGCAGCCAGGGTTGCCCGGCCGTACGCCCGCAGGTGGCGCGCCAGGTGGTGGACAAGCTCAAGGATGGGCAGTTCATGTTTTCCTGGTACCCCGACCAGCACTGGTTGAAGTCCTCAACCTATCTCAATTGCAAGCCCCAACAGGTGGCGAGTAGTCGTACAATCCGTGGTGGTTAGCCTGTCCCCACAGATAAAAGAGAGCGTCGCATGCTTCTACACCACTCCACCTGGATCGAGATCGGGCAGTTTCTGGAACGCAGCCGCACGGTGGTGATTCCCATCGGCTCCAACGAGCAACACGGCCCCACCGGCCTGCTGGGCACTGACTGGATGTGCCCGGAGATCATTGCCCATGAGGCGCAGAAGAACGCCGACATCCTGATCGGCCCGACCTTCAATATCGGCATGGCCCAGCATCATTTGGGTTTTCCCGGCACCATTTCGCTGCGCCCTTCCACCTTTATTGCCGCGATTGGCGACTGGGTGCGTTCGCTGGCCGGGCATGGTTTCGACAAGATCCTGTTTCTGAACGGCCACGGCGGCAATATCGCCACCATTGAGGCGGCATTCTCCGAGCTGTACGCCGAGGCCAGCTTCGCCCGCCGCCCGGCCGGTTTCGCGCTGAAGCTGGTGAACTGGTGGGATCTGGAAGGCGTCACCGACCTGGCTCAACGCCAATTCCCGGTCGGCCACGGCAGCCATGCCACGCCGTCGGAAATTGCAGTGACGCAGTGGGCGTACGCGGATTCGATCAAGTCCGCCGAGTATTCACCCCAAATTGCCAACACCGGGCCAATTCGCGAAGCGCTGGACTTCCGCGCACGCTTCCCCGACGGGCGCATGGGGTCGGACCCGGCCCTGGCGACGGTGGAAAAAGGCGGTGAGTTGGTGGCGTTGGCGGCTCAAGGGCTGGTCAAGACCGTGAACAGCTTCAGCAGCGAAGCGAAGCCCTAGGCCGCACCCATAGAACAATGTGGGAGCAAGCTTGTGTGGCGAGCAAGCTTGCTTGCGGTGGGGTGCGCAGCGCCCCCAAAAAAGCAGGGGCGCTGCGCACCCCAACGGGAGCAAGCTCCCTCGCCACACAAGCCAGCTCCCACAGAAGAGTTGTGTGTGGTCTTGGATTACTTGCAATCCTGCGCCGACATTTCCAGCCGCGACGGCTTGATCGCCGAGGCCAGCGGCTTGCGCTCGTACAGGAAGACTTTGGTGCCGTCCTGGGACTTGTAGGCCTCCAGCACGTCATCGGCGGCAATCTTGCTGGTCAACACCACCTTGGCGTGACGCGAGTTCTGCGTCACAGTCGAGGAAATGCCGTGTTTTTCAAGCTTGGGCAGTACGCATTGCACGTAGCTTTCGGGCGACTTGTCGGTTTGCAGCGTCAAGGTCGGAGCGTTGGGAGCAGTGATACAACCGGTCAACAACAAAGAAGCAAAAGCCAGGGCCGGGACGAAAAAAGAGCGCATAAACATTCCTGAAAATAACCAATAGGGTTCACATCGATCCGCACATCATCCGGCGCGGACCAGGGCCTTGAGCGATGCGTCGAACTGCTTCAACGCATCAAGCTGCACATCACGTTGCTGTTCAATCTGCGCGGCAATTTCCGGGGCCGCTTTGTCGTGCGCCCATACCGACGGCACCTGTTTGTGCACCGAACCTTCGGCCTTGGCGATGTATTGCAGGTCCGCATCATAGAACCGTGCAACAAAGCGCGCCTCGACCACGTCGTTACGCTGGGTCAGCAGTTGGTTATGGGTATCGAGCATCACCACCACATCGGGGTGAGCCTGCACCAGTTCATCCAGGCTGCTATAGACCGTGACGATACGAAAAGTGCCCTGCAATGAATTCATCAGCCAATCAATCGCCAGCTCCGGGTCGGAACTGTTGACGAACGCCTCGCGGATGCGCCCGTCAAGGGCATCCTTGGCGCCGTTCATGGCCATGGCGTGGTAGCGTTCAAGGTAACTGAGGTTGTCGCGGGTGTTTTCGCTGTACAACACACCCACCGACTGCACGTGCTGCAGGGAGTCTACGCTACCGACGAGTGGCAGCAAATGGCCCGTACGCAGATCATCAGCAATTGCCGGGTTAGCCAGCACCGCAGTGCCGAGCATCAGCATCATTAAACCCAGTTGGATTATCGTCCTCATCGCGCATTTCCTTGAACAGCGTCTCGATGGGGGGATTGTCCGCCTTTGGCACAAAAACAGAACTTGTGATCCTTGATGGTGACTATCATTTGAACCGATAGTGTCGGGAATCGCGATCTCTATAAAACGATAAGGACCTTGCCATGAAGCCCCACCAGAAAATCTTCGACCGCATCCGCGAAGCCGTTTTGCCGGAGTTTCGCGAGCGGGTCGCCGATTACCTGGTCGACTATGAAAACGTGCTGCAGGACGCAGCCGCCGATGCCGACCAGCGCTACGCCAGCGCCCAGCAATTGCGCGGTTACCTGCGCGGCTTGAACACCACGCGGGTTCTCGGAATGGCAGATTGGGAAGACCTCGACCGTCGTGTGGAACAGGCTTCGCTACACGTGCTCGAAGCCGAATAACCGGCTGGGCGTGTCGATCAGCAAAGCCTGCTGCACCGACGTCGAAAAACCCAGCGCCTGGCGTTGCTCCACCACACTGGCATAGCTGATACGGTTTTCGTGCTGGGTATGCGGCCAGTCACTGCCCCACACCAGGCGCTCAAGGCCAAAGCTCTGCGCCAGCAAGGGCATGGCCGCACGGGCAAACTCGAGGTTTTGCTCTGGGGCGCCGGCCAAGCGGTAGATGCCCGAGACCTTCAGCCAAACCTGCCCGCTTGCGCCCAACGCCAGCAATTCGCCGAACGCGGGCTGATCAACGCCGCGCCGCGCGTCCGGGCGCCCGAAGTGATCAATCACCAGCTTGACCCCGAATGGCAACAACTGACGCACCAGGTGCGGCAGGTCGTCCAGCTCGCGGTGCAGCTCCACATGCCAACCCAGCTCGACTAACCGCTGGAAAAACACCGCCCAGCCCGGCTCGGCGAAGTCCGGCAGCGGCTGCCCCACCAGGTTCAACCGCACCCCGACCACACCCTGGCGAGCCATGGCCTGCAGGGTCTCGGGCGCGACCTGCCGGTCGACAACCACTACCCCGCGCAACCGGTCAGGCGCCTGCTGCAAAGCACCCAGCAGATAGCGGTTGTCAGTGCCGAGAAAACTCGGCTGCACCAAGACACCATGGCTCAAACCATTGGCGTGCAGATGTTCGAGGTAATCCGCCAGTGTGGCGTCGTAACCCGGCGTGTAGCGGCGCCCGCCGGCGAGGGTCAGCATGTGGCTGAACACATGGGCGTGGGCGTCGATGCCGGTGAGGGTGCGGTTATCAAGCATGGTTTTATCGTTCACCAAAAAAGAAGTTCAAGCCTGGGCACGCTGGCCAACCGGGGCACAGTCGGCAGGCGCGGCTTCGAGGACACGGCCACGGGTTTCCGGCAGGCACAAGGCGGCAATCACCGCGACGCCGTAGGCAATCCCGGCATCAATGCCAATCGCCGAGCCCAGGGACATCGAGTCACTCATATGCCCCACCAGAAACGGGAACACGGCGGACAACACGCGCCCGAAGTTGTAGCAAAAACCCACGCCGGCACCGCGTACGTCTGCCGGGTACAACTCGTTGAACAGCGCCCCCAGGCTGGCGGGAATACCCGCCGCGAAAAAGCCCAGCGGGAAACCGAGGAAGAGCATCTGGGTATTGGTCAGCGGCAGGAACACATAGGCCTGCACGGTGACCACGCAGCACAGCGCAAACAGCACGATATTCTTGCGTCGGCCAATGCGGTCGATTAGCAAACCACTGACTACGCAGCCACACCAGAACGCGAAGATGATCACCGCCAGGTAGCCACCGGAATTAAGCACCGACAGGTTGCGCTCGGTCTTGAGAAAGGTCGGCAGCCAGGTCATCACCGCGTGGTAGCCGCCGTGGGCGCCCAGGCCGAGCAAGCCGCCGAACAGCGTGACGCGGATCAAGTCAGGGCGAAAAATGCCGGCCAGGGACTTGAAGAAGCTCTGCGGGATCGCCTGTTCTTTTTGCAGGCGCTGGAAGCTGTCAGGCTCCTCGACATTGCGCCGCACCCAGATGATCAGGAATGCCGGCAACAAGCCGACCACGAACATCACTCGCCAGGCCATGTCCTGGGGCACAAACGAATAGATCAGCGCAAACACCCCGACCGCCACGCCCCAGCCCACGGCCCAGGCGCTTTGCACCGTGCCCATGACCTTGCCGCGATACTTCGGGTTGATGGTTTCGGCCATCAACACCGCGCCCGCCGCCCACTCACCGCCGATGCCGAAGCCCTGCAGCGCCTTGACGATCAGCAACTGGTTGAAGCCGGTAACAAACGCCGACAAAAACGTGAAGAACGAAAACCACACAATCATCCATTGCAAGGTGCGCACGCGGCCGTAGCGGTCGGACAGCGTGCCGCCGACCCAGCCGCCGATGGCCGAGGTGATCAGCGTGACACCGCTGATCAACCCCGCATCGCCCTTGGTCAAGGCAAACGCGGCAATCAGTGCCGGAATCGCCAGGCCGAACATTTGCACTTCCAGTGCGTCGAGTGACCAGCCGCCGAAGCAGGCCCAAAACGTTTTGCGCTCGCGAGGAGTGACTTGGCGATACCAACTGAACATGATTTCTTATCCTTATAGGTCAAACGCAAGGCAGCCGAACGCGAACCGCGCCGCAGCCGAGCCAGGGGTGGCAAACATTAGGAATGTGGGGCGAGCCGTAGCCCGCCCGCGCGTCAGCGAATATCCACGCGGTAACGGAAATGTTCGGCATGCCCACGCGAGCGTCGCCACTCCAGCGGTTGCCCGGCGTAATCGCGGGCCAGCCGTTCAATCACCACCACCGGGCTGTGCACCGGCACCTGCAGCAGGCGTGCGTACACATCGTTGACGGCTTCGGCGGTGAGGGTCTCCTCGGCGGAGGCCACCACTTGCCCGCAAACACTTTCATAAATCGGATAAAGCAACGGCCCTTGCTGCGCCAGGTCGATGTCGAGCAAGGCCTGGAAACGCGTGCGCGGCAGCCAGATTTCTTCGGCCAGCAGCGGCTGCACCTCCAGCAACCGTGTACGCACGATACGAATCACCTGGGCGTCGGGCGCCAGGCCCAATGCTTCACTCACCGCCGAGGGCGCGGCCAGGGATTCAATCGAAAGGATGCGGCTCTCCGGCACCTGCCGTTCGCCAGAGGGGCCCTGAAAGCGAAAAAAACGGAACAACGAGGACTGGAATTGCGGCCGGCGCACAAACGTACCGCGGCCCTGCTGACGCTCAAGAATGCCTTCGCTCACCAGCGCATCCACCGCCTTGCGCACGGTGCCGGTGGACAGTTCGTACTCGGCGGACAGCACCGCTTCAGTCGGGATGGCTTCACCGGGGCGCCAGCGATTGTTGGCGATCTGCTCAACCAAGTGGTCGCGCAGGCGTTGATAAAGCGGCAGGCGGGCATCACTGGACAGCGTATTCATGGGGCACATTCACTTTGTTATTTAGTCATATATATGAATATGCGCCGAGTATTTGCCCGCCGAGTGACGGCTGTCAAGCGCGTCACCTTAAGCAGAAGATGAATGGTCGGCTTACAACGCCGGGCGTTGCAGGTTGACCCACGCCTGCACGGACGGCCGCTGCCACTGACGCCGGGCATAGGCGACCAACTCGGCCGGTACGCTGTCACCGTTGAGGATCAAGCGATTGAGCATCACCGCCAGGTCCACGTCGGCAATCGACCATTCACCGAACAGGTAGTCCGGCTCGCCCGCCAGCAACGCCTGCGCCGCAGCGATCAACTTGCCCGCCGCCACTTCGGCCGCAGAAGACAACGGCGGCATCTTCTGGCCGTAGAACACCACCAGCGTCGAGCGCTCCTGGCGAATCGGCAGCAAATCGCTGCGCAACCACGCCTGCACCTGGCGCGCCCTCGCCCGCTGCTTTGGGTCTTTCGGGTAGACCGCTGTCTGGGGATACACCTCGTCCAGGTATTCGCAGATCGCCGAAGATTCCGACAGTGCAAAGTCGCCCTCCACCAACGTCGGCACGCGCTGGGTCAGGGACAGTTGGGCGTAGTCGGTGGCCTGGTTGTGTGCGGCGTCCAGGTCGAGGGTGAGCGTGTCGAACGCCAGGCCTTTCTCACGCAGGGTCACGAACACGGACATGGCGTAGGGGCTGGTGAACTGGGCATCCACATAGAGGCGTAACGGGCTCGGGGGCATGGCGGGTCTCCTTGGGTGAAAACCCACGCTACGAGATGCACGGCAATAAAGACAATGGCGGTTTTTTATGGGGCCATTCCTGGCGGGAATAGCCCCGATAGTGGCAATATCGTAGCGATTCGCTAGTCTGCGAACACGCCCCGCCATTAGAAGCGTTCAAGGAAAGATCAGCTTATGAAACAAGCAGTTGTCGTCATTCACGGGATCGGCGAGCAGCGCCCGATGGACACCCTGCATGGCTTTGTGGATGCAATGATTGCCGCCGACACACAAGGCGGCAGCCCCCTGTATTGGAGCAAGCCGGACAGGTTGTCGCGCAATTTTGACCTGCGCGTATTGAAGTCGTCAGGCCGCACCAGCACGGATTTCTACGAGTACTACTGGGCGCACAAGATGCAAGGCACAAAAGTCGGCCACTTGCTCGGTTGGCTCTGGGACATTTTCAAGCGCCCCCGTCACGACATCCCGGAGGCTATCGTGCCGATCTGGCGCACCACGCGCTGGGCCGTGATGCTGCTGTTGGTGCTGATTGCCAGCGGCACCCTCGCGACCGCCTGGGGCCAGTTCGAACACACCGACAACCCTTTCGCACTGGTGCCGCTGCTGCTGGCCGCCATCGGCCTGGGGCTGCGCTATTCCGCACTGTCCTACCTGGGCGACGCCGCGCGTTACCTCAGCCCCAACCCGCAGAACGTGGTGGTGCGTGAGCAGATTCGCGCCGACGGCGTGGCCTTGCTGCGCGCGCTGCACAATAAGGGCGACTACGACCGCATCATCGTGGTCGGCCACAGCCTGGGCAGTGTGATTGCCTACGATATCGTCGGCTACCTCTGGCACGAACACCACGATCAACTGACCAAGGTCATCCCCAGCAATCGCGAACTGGCCAGCCGCTATGCCGATCACGAAGCGTTGCAACCGGTGATCAAAGACACACTGCCTAAGGCCGGCGCAGCGCTGGACGGCAGCCTCGGCAGCACCTTGAAGTTTCGCGAGCAGCAGGCCGAAGCCTTTATCGAACAGCGCGGCCTGGGCAACCCATGGCGCATCACTGATCTGGTCACCGTCGGCAGCCCGATGGCCCACGCCAGCCTGTTGCTGGGACGCAGCGTGAGTGACTTCAAAAAGCGCATGGAACGCCGCGAAGCCCCGGCCTGCCCGCCGACCGAGGACGAAAAAGGCTACGGCTACAATGCGCGCCAGCCAGTGATGCTCGGCCAACAGCCGTTCACGCCGTACTACCTGCACCACGCGGCGGCGTTTGCGGTGACGCGCTGGACCAACCTGTACTTCCCGGCGCCGTTTGGCCTGTTCGGCGACATCGTCGGCGGCCCGGTCAAGCCGGTGATGGGCGCAGGCGTGCTGGATTTGCCGGTGACCGTGGGCAAGGGCAAAGGCTGGCTCGCACGTTCATGGCTCAGCCACACCCACTACTGGAGCGAGCGCGGCGGTGCCCAAGGCTACCTGGGTGCACTCACCACAGATGAACACGCGATCACCCAAGGCCCGCGCCCGTCGGCCACCGAAGCGTTGCGCTGGGCGGTCGACCTCAAGGGCCTGCGGCGTTTTCGCCCGGCCCGCGCCAGGGAAAGCCTGGCGCAGGCTTAGCCGGCAAAACCGCCTTTATCCAGAAACTCACGCTCTTGTTCAGTGGTTACGCGGGCCAACACCTCATTGCGATGCGGGAAGCGCCCAAACCGCTCGATGATCGCGGCATGCTCCTTGGCCCAGTGGTAGGTGTTGGCATCCAGGTGCTGATTGAGGGCCAACGAGCGCTGTTGATCGGCCGGATCTTCCGAGTGTTCAAACGGCAGATAACAGAATGCGCGCAGCTCGGGTTCGATCAACTGGTCCAGCCCGGCGTCGACCATGCGCTGCGCGTACAGGCGCGCCAGCGGGTCGGTGGCAAACATATGCGCGGTGCCGCGAAAGGCGTTGCGCGGGTACTGATCCAGCAAAATCAGCAAGGCCAGCGCGCCGTGCGCAGTATCCAGCCAACCTTCCAGCTCGCGCCGCGCAGCCTGCATGTGCGTGGTGTGGAATGTGTCACGAAACGCCGCGTCGAAGGCGTCGTCCTTGGCAAACCAGCGCTTGGGCCCCGCCTGCTTCCAGAATTCAATCACCGCCTCGGCCGGTTGCCCGTTCATGCTCGTCATCCTTACCGCCCTCTTTTGCGCAGAGAAAGCCCTGCAAATTTCATCATTGACGCCATAAGAATCCATTAAGTTTCCCCTCTGGAGCCGCTCCCGCGTCGGAGCGGTCGCGCCACCGCACATAGGGTTTACCTGATGATCCACCGTCTTGCCCAGGTTTTCAGTGATTCCAACAACCAAGTGCGCAGCAAGCTGTTTGGCATTTATGGCCTCTTGATCGCCATTAACGTCGGCGCCTGGCTCTGGGCGCTGGTGGCGTTTCATGAGCATCCGGTGTTACTCAGTACCGCCCTGCTCGCCTACAGTTTCGGCCTGCGCCACGCAGTGGACGCCGACCATATCGCCGCCATCGACAACGCCACCCGCAAGCTGATGCAGGAGAAAAAGCGGCCGGTGGCCGTGGGGTTCTTTTTCTCCCTGGGGCATTCGTCGGTGGTGGTGCTGGCCTCGATTGCCGTGGCCTTTACCGCCGCTACTCTGAAGGAGCATTTCGAGGCGTTCAAGGCCGTCGGCGGTGTGATTGGCACGTCGGTGTCGGCGCTGTTTCTGCTGGTGATCGCGCTGATGAACCTGGTGATCCTGCGTTCAATCTACAAAGCCTGGCGCCACGTGCGCCAGGGCGGCGCCTACGTCGACGAGGATTTCGACCTGCTGCTGGCTGATCGCGGTTTTATGGCGCGCATCTTTCGCCCGCTGTTTCGCCTGATCAGCCGCAGTTGGCACTTATACCCGTTGGGGTTTCTGTTCGGCCTGGGGTTTGATACCGCCACCGAAATCGCCCTGCTGGGCATTTCCGCCACGCAAGCGGCGCAGGGCTTGTCGCCGTGGTCGATCATGGTGTTCCCGCTGCTGTTCAGCGCCGGCATGTCGCTGGTGGACACGCTGGACGGCCACCTGATGCTCGGCGCTTACGGCTGGGCGTACATGAAGCCGATCCGCAAGATCTACTACAACATGAGCATCACCTTGGTGTCGGTGGTAGTGGCCGTGATCATCGGCAGCATCGAAGCCTTGGGGCTGATCGCGGATCAGCTGGAACTCAAGGGAAGTTTCTGGGGCTTTATCGGCAGCCTGAACGACAGTTTCGGGATGCTGGGCTACATCATCATCGGGATCTTTATCGCCAGTTGGGCGGCGTCGGTGTTGCTGTATCGCTTGAAGGGGTTTGACCGGCTCGCCTGAGGTGGCTGATTAAGCATTTCGTGGCGAGCGGGCTTGCCCCGCGCTGGGCTGCAAAGCAGCCCCAATACAGGCGCCGCAGAGTGGCAGAGAACGCGGGCGCCTGGTTTCGGGGTACATACTGCCCCACACCCTTTACCTAAGCGCCGGTGATGTGCAGATAGAACGCGTGAAGCATGAAATACGCACAGCCAGCCAGCGCCAAACCCATGCAGCGGTTGAACACAGTAAACGCCGTCGCCCCGTTGATCCGCCGTCCCAGCACCGCGCCCAGCAAGGCATAGACCCAAGGCGCACCGACCGCGCCGAGCCCGAGCAACGCCGACACTCCGGCGATGGACGCCCCGGTAATATGCGCCGCCGGCAACATCACACTGGTAATCGGCAACACCGCGACGATGCCCTTTGGGTTGAGCAACTGAATCACCAGGCCATTCCAGAACGTGAGGGCCTTGGCGGGCGCGCTTGAAGCGTCTTCAACCACCGTGCGGGCCGTGAACACTTGGTAGGCCAGGTACAGCGTGTAAATACCGCCGACCAGTGAGATATACGGCAGCGCCGCCTGGGAAATAATCGCCTCGCCGGTGTAGCCGAACAGCACGAACATCAGCAGCATCGCGCAGCCCACGCCGAAGTAGAACCCGCTGGAGCGACGGAACTTGCCAGTGAGGCCAGCGTTAAGCCCCATTAAATTCACGGGACCCGGGCTGTACATGACGCTGAAGGCGTAGAGGAAAATGTCCATGGAGAACCTGCAGTAGAAGAAGTCAGGCGAGTCTACTGAGGCGGTTGGCGTTGAATCTTGTACGTTTGTGGTTGCGCCTTGCTGGCCTGCCGCTGGCTGTTCCCCATCCATTGCGCATACCATGGGCCAAAATAAACACTCAAATGAGCCCCCATGATCACAGCCAGCCTGCGCAGTCACCTGACCTTATGGTTTGCCGGTTTATCACTGCTCACCCTGTTGATCGTAGGCTTTTATGTCGGGCATATCGCCACCGAGCAGATGAAGCAGGCCAGCGGCAATTCGCTGCTCGGCACGGCGCGCTCGACAGCCGCGCTATTGGCCGTTCAGTTGCGCGAGCGCCAACTGGAAGTGTCGCTGCTGAGCAAGGCACCGGTGCTGCGCAAGGGCGACCTGGACGCGCCGGAAATCATGACCCTGATGGAACTGCGCACCCAGTCACGCGCCGAGTACGCGTGGATGGGCGTGGCCGATGCCGAGGGCCGCGTGCGCCAGGCGGTCAACGGCTTGCTGGTGAATCAATCGGTGCAACAACGGCCCTGGTTCCAGGCAGGCATGCGCGGCGAATACACCGGCGATCCCCACGAAGCCGTGTTGCTCGCCAAGCTGCTACCGGGCGCGGCGAATGGCGAGCCGTTGCGGTTTATCGACTTTGCCGCGCCGATTCGCAATGCCAAAGGCGAGACGATTGGCGTACTCGGTGCCCATGCGCACTGGAGTTGGGTGACGCAAATCGTCGATTCGGCAGTGATGCAAAAGGACGCCACGTCCAACATTGAAGCCCTGATCATCGACTTCGACGGCAAGGTGCTTTACCCCGAGATACTGGCCGGGGAACAAATGCCGCCCGCCAGCCTGCGCGCACCGTCGGGCTGGACCAGCGGCAACGGTTACGTCAGCGCATCGGTGGCCGTGCCAAGCCCCTCGAACGCCAACCTGTCCTGGTACATCGTGGTGCGCCAACCGCTGGACATCGCGCTGCAACCAGCGCGGGTGCTGCTCTACAAATTGCTGATGCTCGGCGTGCTCGCCGCCATCGTGTTCGGGCTGGTGGCGTACTACCTGGCGTCGAGCCTGAGCCGGCCCATCGAACGCCTGGCCAGGTCGGCCAAGCAAGTGCAAGACCAGAAGCCCGGCGCCGTCTTCCCCCAAGAGCATTCGGTGCTGGAAATCGCGCAACTGGGCCAATCCATCAGCAGCATGACCCAGTCACTGCTCAGCAAAGAGCGCGAGCTGCAAGACGCCAACGCGTCCCTGGAAGCCACCGTCGCCCAACGCACCGCCGACCTCACCCAGGCAAATGCCGACCTGCTGAAACTGGCCACCCACGACGCCCTCACCGGCGTCTTCAACCGCCGCCGCTTCGACGAAAAACTTGCCGAGAACAGCCTGCTGTTCCAGCGCACCGGACGTGCCTTCGCCTTACTGCTGATCGACGCCGACTACTTCAAACGCGTCAACGACACGTTTGGCCACGCCGTCGGCGACGACGTGCTGTGCCAACTGGCGGCGCTGATCGAAAGCACCACCCGCGCCACCGACTTTGTCGCGCGTTACGGCGGTGAAGAATTTGCGGTATTGCTGCCGGAAGTCGAAGAACCCGACAGCCCCGACGTGGTCGCCGAGAAAATCCGTGCGGCCGTGGCGACCGCACAGTTTCCGACAGTGGGCCAGGTGACAGTGAGTATTGGGGTGAGTATCGCGCAGCCTACGGACCGTGATTCGCTGGCGCTGCTCAAGCGGGCGGACATGCAATTGTATGAAGCCAAGGGCGCAGGCAGAAACCGCGTGGCGTAAGACCCACCCAAACCCCTTGTGGCGAGGGAGCTTGCTCCCGTTGGGCTGCACAGCGGCCCCAAAACCAGACACCGCGGTGAGACAGCCAAAATCGATCTAGCCACATGGGGCCGCTTCGCAGCCCAACGGGAGCAAGCTCCCTCGCCACAGGTAAATAAGCCGACATGAAAAGAGTTGCCCAACCCAGTGAAGACTTTTCGATACGCAAACTGGAAGAACTCCCTGTGCAGCTCCGCGCGCTGGAAACGCAGGCTGTCGCCGAAGGGTTCAGGTTCATGACGCGGCTGATCAGCGAATGGGAAAACTATACGAATCGGTTTGATCAGCCCGGTGAATGCCTTTTGGACGTATTCCGTAACGGCGAGTTGATTGGCATCGGCGGGGTCTCCCGCGAGACCTTCGCCGGTCCGGGGGTAGCTCGGCTACTTCGGATATACATCGCACCCGCACGCGAGGACAGCGAATCGGCAAGGCCTTGGTGGAGCAGCTACTGAAATGAGACCTCCAGTCGCGCCGTCAAGTATATGGGTCAGTATTGTTATGGGAATCGCGCAACCTTCGGGCCGCGATGCGCTCGCTCCGTTCAAACGCGAATAGGCAGATGCTGAGGCCAAGAGTGCTGACAGCAACCAGGTGGCTTGAAAGCACCACGGTATAGAAGCCCTCCTAAGGGTGAAGATCAAACTTCAGCAAAAACAAGAACGCCATAATTTGAGTATACGTCGGCAGCCCCGAAACTATAATATGTCTTTTTACTAGCAGCCCGCCGACTTCGGCATTATAGAAAGGGATTAGTTTTGGACGCAAGGAAGCCAAAAATCGTGAAAGAACAAAGCCTTCAAACATCAAACACCGAACAAAAAGACGAAACCAATGAAAGCTTACAATCAGTCGAGCCACAAAATGCAGCGTCAGAAAAAAAGAATATCAACCAACCTATCATCGACAACATCAACTTTTATTTAAATCAAGAGAGCACTGAATACGCTTTCCTGATTTCCGGCGAATGGGGATCCGGAAAAACTCACTTTATAGACTCTTACATAAAAACCTTTAAAAACGAGGAAAACAAAATAATCAAAATAAGCCTTTTCGGCTTAAATAGCACTTCAGATATAGATTCAAAAATATTTCAGGAACTCCACCCTGTCCTAGGGTCTGATTCTGCCAAACTGGTGGGAAACATCCTTAAGGGCGCTCTCAGTTTTGGATTCAAATTTGACCTCAATAATAACAACAAAGACGATTCAAGCGGCAATGTTAAATTTGATAAACTCGATTTTTTTGGCGCCCTCACCGATCATTCTAAGAAAACTAAACAGCTCGTCATATGTCTCGATGACATAGAGAGGACCGGCATCCCTCAGAAAGAATTGCTCGGCTATATAAATCATCTCGTTGAAACGTTAAAAATTCACGTCATACTCATCGCCAATGAAAAAACAATACTCGACAACGACGAAAAGAAAACCTACGTAAAATTTAAAGAAAAAGTCATTGGTAAAACCTTTCAAGTCAAACATGACCACGATGAAATAATCAGCAGCTTTCTCCAGGCTTCAAAATGCAAACCCTTACTAAACTCAAAAGAAAAAATCAAAGACATCTATCTATTGTCCGATTCAAAAAATCTTCGAAATTTCAAACAATCAATACTTGACTTCGAATATTTTTCAAGCCACATCAACGAAGAATACCTAACACACTCAACCTTTTGTGATTTGCTTGTGTGGACTTTTTTTTCGTTAAACATCGAAATCAAAAGCGGCATGCTTGATGAAGCCAGCTTACGAAAAAACATACCATTCTCTCTTGGCTCCGGAGCCGAAGGCGCCGCAAGAGACATTCACAAAAAATACTTCAAAGAGCTTAATACTCAGATATATAGCGCCGAACTCTGGGCCGATGTATTTTTTAACGGAAATTTTGACGACATCAATACCGTCACGTCAAAGCTAGCTTTCTTTGTGGAAAAAGTGGAGGACCAGCAACCTGACTGGGTCAAGCTACTAAGTTTCGAAGAACTGGAAGACGACGTTTTTGTTCAGCTGCGTGAAGGGCTAGAGCGCTCCTTGGACGAAGATATTAAAGACAGCCCAGCTGTGTACCTGCACATGATTGGTTTAGCCATCCACTTCAATCAGAACGGCTTGAGCAATATAAACCTGGAAAAACTTGAAGCAACTGTCAAGAAAAAGGTCAACCTGATTGGCTGCAATGAACTATGGAACAAGGAGGAGCTCAATGAAAGGTTCTCATACAACGGCACCGGTTTCAGGTACCTTAGCGAAGAAGACCCACGCTTTATCTCGCTCAGAAAAATAGTCACAGACAAAGCAAATAAGGAATACAAAAACCAACAAAAATACAACAACAAAAAATCTTTAGCCCTGCTATCAGAGCTGATATTAACCAGTATAAAAAAAGTCGACATCGAGACCCTTACAAAAATATTTAATAAGGATTACCACACCAAGCCGATCCTGGAGACGGTTAGCTTCATATCGTTTGCCTGCGCAATTTCAAGTTCCAAAAACTTTTTCATTAAAGAGCTGGCAACTATTATTTATGTTCGGTACGAAAACAGCAGGTTTCCGGAAGCAAAACCTATTAGCCATTATCTATCCAAAGAGCTATCTTTTTGGCGCTCGGTCCAAAAGGAACTGAATAAAAATATCAGCGACTCCCCACCACTAAAAAAATATACGCTTAAGAATTTTAATGAAGGAGCTGTCTCCTATGCAATCAAACAACTCTCCTCACCCGACTAATTAGACCGTAGCAATCGTTTACCCTTGACCTGTATAAGTCCAGGGTAAACGCCCACTCACATCTTTTAATCCATGGAGTTATAATCTCCCGATTTGTCTCATGTACATAAACCCTACTACAGCAACGGAATCGAATAACTCACAAACACCCGATTCTGATCCTGGTCCCGCGCCACTTCACTGCGCGACACACCGTTACGCCAGCCGAACCCGACGTTTTTGAATGTGCCGCTTTGCACCACGTAATCCAGGGAGATGTCCCGCTCCCACTCGCTGGCAGTGTTGCCGGCGGTGGTGAGGATGTGGTCGCCTTTCAAGTACATCACCGACGCCTTCAGGCCGGGCAGGCCCAGCGCGACGAAGTCGTAGGCGTATTGCGCAAACGCGGTGCGCTCGCCGGCCTGGATGAAGGTCTGCACGGTGCGGTCGGTGTAGAGGTACAGGCTGGAGCCGCCCTCGCCTTTGTTGACCAGGCCGCCCTGGTTGAGTTGGGCGAAGTTGCTGTCGTCGGAGACTTGCTGATAGCCCGCCGTGATCGCATGCGGGCCCAACGAGTAAATGAACGCGGCGCTCCAGGTGTTGTTGTCGATTTCGCCGTTGCCGTTCTTGGTATAGCCGCTGAACTTATAGCCTTCGGCACGCCCGGCGGCGCTGCTGTTCTTGCCGTCGGAAGTGGTATTGAAGTAACGCAGGTCGGTTTTCAATGAGCCGTAGTCACCCAACGGCAATACATGGATCAAACCGGCAAAGTGCTGTTGGTAATAGTCTTCGAGGTTGGCGTAGTAATACTGGACCAGCAGGTCCTTGTTCACTTGGTAATCCAAACCTGCATAGTTGAATTTATTGCTCTCTTGAGTGCCGCCCGCCGCCGCCAGGCCGCTGCGGTCGCTGGAGCCACGGCCGGTGGTGTGTTGCAACTGGCCGCCGATCAGGGTCAGGTTGTCGATGTCTTTGCTGGTGATCTGCCCGCCTTCGAAGGATTGCGGCAACAGGCGGCCATCGTTGCTGACCAGGATCGGCAGGTTCGGGCGCAAGTAACCGTAGCGCAGCTCGGTCTTGGCAAAACGCGCTTTGGCCGTCGCGCCACCGCGCGCCCAGCTGTCGGCGGCCTTGCCGTCATCGTTGGGGATCATCGAGCTGCCCACATGGCGGCCGGCCCCGCTGTCGAGGGTCACGCCGAGCATGCCGACGGCATCCAGACCAAAACCGACGGTGCCATCGGTGAAACCCGATTGGTAGTTGAGGATAAACGCCTGGCCCCACTCTTCGGTCTTCGACGGTGCGGCAGTGCCGTCGCGGTTGTCGTTATTGAAGTAGAAGTTGCGCATGTTCAAGTTGGCTGTGCTGTCGCTCAGGAAATCAGCCGAGGCCAAGGGGCTCAGGGCAATGCCCAGGCCGCCGGTCAATACGCTTAGTGCATTCAAAGTGGCTTTCATCAGGACGAACTCCGGCGCGGAATCCAAGTTCCGGGCGCATAAAAAGGGCAGCAGGATGCACGCGGCCAAACTCGGTTGGCCGCCGCGTTAACGAACGTTTAAGTGCTTAGTTGAGTGAAGTGAACCTCCGTAAAACCTCAGTCAATCAATCCATGAGCGTCATAAAACGGATACGGTCCCGGGTAATCCCCGAACACGCCGTTGTGGCTGATCAAACCCTGCTGTTCATCCCAGCGGTGCAGCAAGTAGCCCGCCGGTTCCAGGTTGAAATGCGCAGGCGCAGCGTCTTGCAGGTCGAGCACGATCTGGTGCGAAGTGCCGGGGCATACACAACTCAGGCTGCCGCCGAACCGCCGTTGCATCGGCCGGTGCAGGTGCCCGCACAACAGCCGTTCCACTTGCGGGTGGCGGGCGACCACTTGCTCCAGGGCGGCGGCGTTGATAAAGGGCTCGCGGTCCATATGGCCGATGCCGCTGATAAACGGCGGGTGATGCAGGATCAGCAAGGTCGGGGCCTCGGGGCGCAGTGCCAATTGCGCGTCGAGCCACTGCAACTGGCTGTCGAGCAGTTGGCCGCCATGGCCACCGGGAATGGTCGAATCGAGACCGATCAACCGCAACGGGTGTTTATCCACGACCCAATCCAGCGGGCCGTCTGCCGACGCGGGTAAATAGGCGTGATCAGCGAAGGCCTCCAGCAACGGCCCGCGTGTGTCGTGGTTGCCGGGCACCAGGTAGCACGGCATGTGCAGGCGCGCCAATTCCGGGTGCAGCACGGCGTATTCATCGGCGCGGCCGAAGTCCACCAGGTCGCCGCTGATCACCACGATATCGGGGCGTGGGTAACTGGCGTTCAGATGGTCGACGGCGCGGCGCAGCGCGCCCAGGGTATCGACCACGCCATAGGTGAGGCGGTTGCCGGCTTTAAGGTGCAGGTCGCTGATTTGAGCAACTACAAACGGACGGTTCAAAATAAAGACTCACGTATTCAGGGTGAACAACATGTGCGGCGCAATCGCCAGGGCAATCGGCGCGCCGACGCGGTGCAGTTGGTTGTCGCTGCTGTCCACCAGCAACGGTTGCGGGCCGCCGACATCCACCAGCAGGCGGCTTTGCGCGCCCTGGAAGAACTGCGCCAACAGATGGCCGTGCAAATGCCCTTCGTCTTCCATGACACGCAGGTGTTCGGGGCGGCAGTAGACAGTGCTCGGTAAGTCGGCGGTGTGCCAGGGCAGCTCACCGCCGCAGACTTTCAGGCCATGGGCGCTGCGCTCCAGCACCGTGAAGGCATTGAGGTTGCCGACGAAGCCTGCGACGAATGCATTGGCCGGTTGCTGGTAGATTTCCCGTGGGCTGGCCAGTTGCGCCACGCGCCCCTGCTCCATCACCAGAATGCGGTCGCCCAGGGCCATGGCTTCGCCCTGATCATGGGTGACGAACACCGAGGTAATGCCAAGCCCGCGCAGCAGTTGATCCAACTCACTGCGCAGGCGCTCGCGCAATTGCGCATCCAGGGCTGCCAACGGCTCATCAAGCAACAGCACTTTGGGGCGCGGCGCGAGCGCGCGGGCCAAGGCCACACGCTGACGCTGGCCGCCCGAGAGTTCATGGATGCTGCGCTGGCCGTGGTGCTGCAAGCCCACCAGTTCCAATAATTCCTCGCAGCGCTTGTTACGCTCAGGCGCGGGAACACCGCGAATCTTCAAGCCGTAGACAATGTTGCCGGCCACGTCCAGGTTGGGAAACAGCGCGTAATTCTGGAACACCATGCCCACATCACGCCGCTCGATGGGCAGACGGGTGACGTCCTGGTCGCCGAAAAACACTTGGCCCACGTCCGGGCGCTCCAGCCCCGCAATCAGGCGCAAGGTGGTGGTTTTGCCACAGCCGGATGGGCCGAGAATCGCCAGGGTTTCGCCGCCTTCGACGGTCAGGTTCAGGTCATGCACGGCCACGGTGCCGTCGGCGAATGCCTTGCGACAGCCCTGCAGGCGGATAGTGATAGCGGTCATCGACGCTCTCCACGGGACAAACGGGCACTGATGGCCTGCAGCGCAATCAGCAGCGGCACGATCATCAGCAAAAAGATAAGGGTGTAGGCGCTGGCGATTTCCAGGCGCGCCGAGGCGTAGCTGTCGGCCAGGCCCACGGGCAGCGTCTTGGTCATCGGCGTGTGCAGCATCCAGGTCAGGTTGAATTCACCCAGGCTCAGGGTCACCACCATCAGCACACCGGCGAGAATTCCCGCCCGGCAGTTGGGCACCACCACGCTGAAAAAGCGCTTGATCGGTCCGGCGCCAAGGCTGGCGGCGGCCTCCTCCAACACCGGCAGTTGCTGGCGTTGCATCACCGCCATCACCGGGCGTACGAGGAACGGCAAGGTGAACAGCACATGGCCGACGAGGATGAACAACCAACTGCTGCGGAAACTGCCGAACTGACCATAAGTCAGCAGCAACGCCAGCGCACTGGCCAGCCCCGGCATTGCCACCGGCAGCACCATCAGTTCCTCAAAGGCACGGCTGAAGCGGTTGTTCATCCGCACCAGCGCATAGGCTGCCGGCACGCCGATCACACAGACGCACACCGCACAGGCCACGGCCAGTTGCAGCGACAACCACACGGTCGGCGAATAGGCCTGCCACACCTGCACCAGCCAGTCGAAGGTCAAGCCGCTGGACAGGCCAACGAAGAAGTTACGCGTCAACCCGGCCAGTAATGACATCAGCACCGGCACCAACATGAAGGCGCACACCAGCAAGGTGAACAGCAGTTGAATCACAAACAGCGATGAGCGCTTCACAGGACCGTCCCCGCGTTTTTCACCAGGCGGCGCGTGAGCAGCAACACCGCCCAGGTCACCGCACCGAGCACCACCGACAGTGCGGCGGCGACGGCAAAGTTGGCGTAATTGGTGAACACGTTGTAGATCGCCACCGGGGTGACGTTGAGTCGCGTACCCAAGGTAAAGGCCGTGCCGAATGCGCCCATGGACGTGGCAAAGCAAATCGCCCCGCAGGACGCCAATGCCGGCGCGAGGCCCGGCACAATCACGTCGCACACCACGCGCCAATGCCCTGCGCCCAACGAATGCGCAGCTTCCTCAAGGCTGCGGTCGAGGCTTTCGCACGCGGCCATCACCGTGAGAATCACCCGTGGGATCGAGAAGTACAGGTAGCCGACAAACAACCCCGCCAGCGAGTAGGCGAAGATCCAGCGCTCACCGGCCAGTTGCAGGCCCAGGGCCGCAAACAGGCCTTGGCGCCCGGCCAGCACGATCACCAAAAAGCCCACCACCACGCCGGGAAACGCCAGGGGAAAAGTGAGCAAGGCCACCAATGCCGAACGGCCAAAGAACTGCTGCCGTGCGAGAAACACGCCGCTGATTCCGCCAATCAGCAACGCCGCAAGCGTCACGACAACAGCCAGCACACAGGTTTGCGCCAGGCTGCCCAAATACTGCGTGCTGCTCAGCACCTGCCAATAACCACTGCCGTTGCTGTCGCGGCTCTCGGCGCCGAGCACCACCAAGTGCGCCAGCGGCAACAGCCAGAACGCGAGCAGCACCGCAAACGCCGGGGCCAATGCCCAGGCGGCCTGTTTTGCCGATGTGGCCACTTACTTGACCTCGTTCAGGTAACGGGCGGCGAAGGCTTCCTGCACGGCGGCCATTTTTTCGTAGTCCACCACACCGGCACGCGCGTAATCACTGTCGGGCAGGAACTGCGCGGCGACGTCGGCCGGCATTTTCATTGGGCGCACCGGGCGCAGGTAGGCCTTGGCCCACAGCGCCTGGCCTTCATCAGAGAGCACGAAATCGAGGACCTTCTCGGCGTTCGCGCGGTGCGGCGCGTTGGCCACCAGGCTCATCACGTACGGCACGCTGATGCTGCCCTCTTTGGGGATCACGAACGCGACGTTGGCGTTGTCCTTGTAACGGGCGCGGTAGGCGTTGAAGTCGTAGTCCACCAGGATCGGCAGCTCACCGGACAGCACCCGCGCATAGGCGGTTTGCTTGGGCACGATGGGCGCGTTTTTGGCCAGCTTCTGGAAGTAGTCGATGGCCGGGGCGAAGTTATCCAGGTCGCCACCCAGGGCGCGGTTGATCGCCACGGCGGAGACGTAGCCGACGAAGGCGCTGGACGGGTCGAGGTAACCGACCATGCCTTTGTATTCAGGTTTGAGCAGGTCAGCCCAGCTTTGCGGCACCGGCAAGCCGCCCAGCGCATCGACGTTGACCATGATGCCCAAGGTGCCCGAGTGGATCGCAAACCAGTGCCCGGCCGGGTCTTTCAAGCCGGCGGGGATCTGCTCCCAGCCCTTGGGCTTGTAGGTGCCGACCACCTCGGCTTTTTGCGCCTGCAGGCCGAAGGTCACGCCGTAATACACCACGTCCGCCACCGGCGCGGCCTTTTCGGCCACCAACTGCGCCAGGGACTGGCCGGAGTTTTTGTTGTCCAGCGGCACTTGCACGCCGGTGCTGGCGGCGATGGCCTTTAGCTGGCTGCCCCAGTCGGCCCAGTCCGGCGGGCAGTTGTAGCAAATCGCGGTTTCGGCGGCCTGGGCCAGGCTGGCCAAGCCGCACAGCAGCACAGCTGCCAGGGTTTTACTGAACGCGCGCATCAGGTGTCTCCTCAAGGGGTTGAGTGCTGTCGCCGGGCCGGATATGGCACGGCAGGCAATGGGAAATCGGAGCGTTGCCGGCGATTTGCGCCAGCAGTTGATCAATCACAGTGCTGGCCAACAGGCCGATGGGCTGCACCACGCTGCACAGCGTCGGGTGCATCTGGGTGCCGAGGGCGATGCCGTCAAAGCCCATCACCGAGAGTTGCTCGGGCACATTCCAGGCGTTGCGGCGCAGCTCGGCGATCAGGCTGATCGCGAGGAAATCGTTGGAACACACCAGCGCAGTCGGCGCCTGCGGGCCTTGGAGAAACGGCTCGATTGCCGCGAACTCGGCCTGGGTGTGGGCCGGCATTTCAATCACGGCACGGCTTCTAAGACCGTACTCGCGCATTGCGTCGCAATAACCGGCGTAGCGCAGCCGGGCGCGGTCGGACTGCAACGCGGGGCCGGCGACCATGCTGATGCGCCGGTGCCCCGCTTCCAGCAGATAACGCGTGGCCAGGGCCATGCCCGCGCGGTTGTCGACCGACACCGCGCTGTAGTTGGGGTTGCTCGGCTGGTGATAGGCCAGCACGAACGGGGTTTGTTCGTTGGCAAGGCTGTTGAGCACGCTGTTGCTTTCGGCGTCGGTGACCGTCAGCACCAGGCCATCGACACGCTGGCGCAGCAATTCTTCCACCACGATGCTTTCGCGCTCGCTGCTGTAGTCGGTGGTCGCCAGCAACAGGCTGTAGCCGCGCAGTCGGGCGGCTCGCTCCATGGCCTGGAACTGCTCGGCGAACACCGGGTTGAGCAGGTTGGGCACCACCACGCCGATCAGGTTGGTGGTTTGCAGGCGCAGCTGGCGGCCGAGCAAGTTAGGCCGAAAGCCCAACTCGCGGGCGGCGGCGAACACCTGTTCACGGGTGGCCGGGCGCACTTGGTCGGGGGAGGCAAAGGTGCGGGCGGCAGTGGCACGGGATACCCCGGCCAGCTGCGCAACGTCTTTCAGGTCGGTCATTGTCACTCGCTTTGAGATCGATCTCATTGGCGAGGACAGTAGCGATCAAATATGGCATTCCAGTGGTAAGGTGATGACAGTTTTACGGCAGTTATTGGCGCTATGTCCGCGGATACACAGCTCCAAATGTGGAAGCGGGCTTGCTCGCGAATGCGGCGGTGCAGTAAAAAAACCTGTGACTGACACACCGCCTTCGCGAGCAAGCCCGCTCCCACACTGATCCGGGATATACCCATAGATAGTCATACTTCGCCGCTACGATTAAAAATCGGGCGCAGCAAAATCCGCCCACGAACCTTTCGATCTGATCCAAGTGCGGGCACAATGCGTGTCCTTTTTTGGCAGGCACCGCCGCAGGCTCTCAAAAATGATCAAAACGCCGTACTACCTCATCGATAAACAGAAACTTCTGGTCAACATGCAGAAGATTGCTTACGTGCGCGAACAGTCCGGCGCCAAGGCTCTGCTGGCGCTCAAGTGCTTCGCCACCTGGTCGGTGTTCGACCTGATGCAGCAATACATGGACGGCACCACCTCGTCGTCGCTGTATGAGTTGAAGCTCGGCCGCCAGAAGTTCGAAGGTGAAGCACACGCCTACAGCGTGGCCTGGGCTGACGATGAAATCGAAGAGATGCTGGATAACTGCGACAAGATCATCTTCAACTCGATCAGCCAGCTGCAGCGTTTTGCCGAGCGTTCCGAGGGCAAGACCCGTGGCCTGCGCGTGAACCCGCAGGTGAGCAGCTCCGACTACCTGCTGGCCGACCCGGCGCGCCCGTTCAGCCGTTTGGGCGAATGGGACCCGGTGAAGATCGAAGGCGTGATCGAGCAAATCACAGGCTTCATGTTCCACAACAACTGCGAGAACGGCGACTTCAGCCTGTTCGACAAAATGCTCGGCACCATCGAAGAGCGCTTCGGTGCACTGCTGCACAAGGTCAAGTGGGTCAGCCTCGGCGGCGGCATTCACTTCACCGGTGAAGACTATGCCATCGACGCGTTCTGCGCGCGGTTGAAGGCGTTCTCCGAGAAGTACGGCGTGCAGGTGTACCTGGAACCCGGCGAAGCGGCGATCACCAACAGCGCCTCGCTGGAAGTCACCGTGCTCGACACTCTCTACAACGGCAAAAACCTCGCCGTGGTCGACAGTTCCATCGAAGCTCACCTGCTGGACCTGCTGATCTACCGCCTCAACGCCAAGTTGGCGCCAAGCGAGGGTGAACACACCGTCATGGTGTGCGGCAAATCCTGCCTGGCCGGGGACATTTTCGGCGAATACCAATTTGATCGTCCGCTGGCCATCGGCGATCGGCTGTCGTTCATCGACACCGCAGGCTACACCATGGTCAAGAAAAACTGGTTCAACGGCCTGAAAATGCCGTCCATCGTAGTGAAACAACTCGACGGTACAGTCGAGGTGGTTCGTGAATTTGGTTACGACGACTACCTGTCCAGCCTTTCGTAAGCTGGCGGATAAAGGAGAGATAAAGCAATTGAAAAAGAACGTTCTTATCATTGGTGCAGGAGGTGTCGCCAAGGTGGTGGCCCACAAGTGCGCGCAGCACAACGACGAACTCGGTCGTATTGCTATCGCGTCGCGCAACATCTCCAAATGCCAGGCCATCATCGACAGCGTCAAGGCCAAGGGTAGCCTCAAGGTGCCCGCCGACATCCAGGCCTTCGCGCTGAACGCCCTGGACGTGGAAGCGACCAAGGCCCTGATCCGCGAGACCGACTCGCAGATCGTCATCAACGTAGGCTCCGCCTTCCTCAACATGTCGGTACTGCGCGCCTGCATCGACACCGGCGTTGCGTACCTCGACACCGCCATCCACGAAGAGCCGGGCAAGGTCTGCGAGACCCCGCCGTGGTACGGCAACTACGAATGGAACCACCTGGAAGAGTGCAAACAGAAGAACATCACCGCCATCCTTGGCGTGGGCTTCGACCCGGGTGTGGTCAACGCGTATGCCGCGTTGGCACAGCAACAGCATTTCGACCGCATTGATTCGATCGACATTCTCGACGTCAATGCCGGCAGCCATGGCAAATACTTCGCCACCAACTTCGACCCGGAAATCAACTTCCGCGAATTCACCGGGCAGGTGTGGAGCTGGCAGAACAGCCAGTGGACCAGCAACACCATGTTCGAAGTCAAACGCACCGACGACCTGCCGGTAGTCGGTTCGCAAAACCTGTACCTGACCGGCCACGATGAAGTGCACTCGCTGTCGAAAAACCTCGACGTGCCCAACGTGCGTTTCTGGATGAGCTTCGGCGAACACTACATCAACGTGTTCACCGTACTGAAAAACCTCGGCCTGCTCTCCGAAAAACCGGTCACCACCGCCGAAGGCCTGGAAGTCGTGCCGCTGAAACTGGTCAAGGCCGTACTGCCCGACCCGTCTTCGCTCGCCCCAGGCTACACCGGCAAAACCTGCATCGGTGACCTGGTCAAGGGCACCAAGGATGGCCAGCCACGCGAGCTGTTCATCTACAACGTGGCCTGCCATGAAGAAGCCTTTGCTGAAACTGACAGCCAGGGCATCTCCTACACCGCAGGCGTGCCTCCGGTGGCCGCTGCGCTGCTGGTTGCGCGTGGTGAATGGGATGTGAAGCACATGGCCAACGTTGAAGAATTGCCGGCTGAGCCGTTCCTCAAGGCGCTGGACGTGATGGGCCTGCCGACTCGGATTAAAGACGAGCACGGTGATCGGGCTTGGGATGCGATTGCCTGAATAGGCGGTAGCTGACCGAACAAAAAAATGCGCCCTTAGGGGCGCATTTTTTGTTTGGGCAATACAGCTCCAAAATCCAAAGAAGATTCAAATGTGGGAGCGGGCTTGCTCGCGAATGCAGGGTGTCAGTCAACATATTCGGCACTGACACTCCGCTTTCGCGAGCAAGCCCGCTCCCACACTTGAATCGTCAGTGTCATTACTGCTCACCCGCCCGGCATGAAGCCACGTCCTGCGGCGGTAGCAACCAATGCCGCGTGGTTGTCCATCCCAAAAAGACTCTCGCGCCATCCTCAGCGGGAGCGTGCTGAGGCAACACCTCGCCGCCACAAGCCCTGCGCAACCCCCTCATCAGCGGAAGAAATTTTTCTCGAAAAGCCAATGGCTGTGTGGAGAAATAAGCCTCGACTGACGCCAAGGCATCTGTGCGCTCACACTCATCGAGCATCGCCAGGTAGAACACCATCTGGCGCCAGGCATAAGCGGTATTTTTGAGCATTATCAACCGAGCATGATAGTGCTCAACCCGCATCTGATGCCGTTTGCAGATCCACTCAAAACACGCTCGCACCATGCTGCTCAGTCTCGGCTGCAGCAAAACCTTCAACCCAAGTTCTTCAAACAGTAACGCGAGGTTTTGCGTGGTTAAAATTTGCTGTTGCTCAAGAATGGTGCCATTGGTTGCCGGGTGCCACGTGCCCAGCTCAGCTCCTGCACGCCTTGCGCAGAGCGTCGCGAAGACATCGCTTGCTACGCGCGCACGTCGCCGCCCGCGGGTAACAAGGCCCGCCAGCTCATCGGTATCAATGTCGTAATAACGTGCGTAAAGGGAGCCTTCCAGCACCCGGCCTGCTCGCCTGGCAGCATCGGCAAACTTATCGGAAAACTTACCCATGAAGATATCTGCAGCGACCTCTTCAACAAAGGGCAGGTCCAGTTCCGCGGTGTCCGCTAGTGCTGAAAATTCCTGGAGAAGCTTGTTAGGCAAGATGGCGTATGGAAAAGCAGAAAGCGTCAACGCCGATGACTCAACCAGCGCCTGCTTGGCAGCGCCCGCCACCACAGCACCGGGCTGGCGGTCGCCTTCAATGACGGCAACCCAAGGCAACTCACTGAGGCCAACCTGACGTTGAAGGTTCAGCAGCAATAACGAACGCCGCCGCCGGAACGCGCGATAGGTAGAGGCGTATACCATTCTTAGCGCTTCATCGCGCAACCCCGAGCTACTCAGTTGCGCAGTCATCGCGGGCAACACCCGCGCGACGGTATCGCCTGAAGTAATCAGCCCATCCTCGATCAATTCGCTAATCGTCCCACTCCGACATCGCAGAAGACGGCGCTGGATCGCTGGTGGAATGGCAACGCCCTCGCCCTGCCCAAACGTCAATGCCTCCTCAGCGGTGATTGGCGCTATCAAATCAGCAAAATCCGAGAGACCACCTTGCGCGGGATATGTTGAGAGCCGGTTCGCCACCATACGGGCAATGAGGTGATGCTCCGGCCCCGCCACCTGACTAAGTTGATTCGCACGCAACGCACGGTGAGAGACTGAACCCGGATCGCCATGCTTGCGCACAAAATCATCGACGATTTGCCGTATGCGACCGACTTGACGCCCGGTGAGCGATTGCGCGTCGCGGGAACATTGCCCAAGTAAAGAAAACAGTTCCTCCACGCGATTCGAAGAGCGCCTGTCCCTACCCGACCGCTTAAAATCCACCGTTAACTCGGCCGCCCGCTCGCGCCACCCACTCGGGTAATGACGGCACGGCCAGCCAGCCTCATAGGTCAGGAGGAAATGCGAAACAGCTGAATCATAAAGCGGCAAACGCGTTTCGATTGTCTGTTTCTGCACAGTGACCCGAGCCTGAGGCGGCAAGGTTGAAAGCAACTGCTTGATCTCGCCAGCGTCCACAATGTGCACCTGCGCGGCTGAGATCGGCAGCTGCGTAGAGGCCGACGGGAAGAAACGCAATCGGTCAAAGAACGGCCCAATCACGTCTATCAGCGCCCGAGCCTGCTCGGTGCGCTGCTGCCCGACTAGCCAGGCTACTGTCAGTAACGCGGCCTCCTCCGGCACATCGACCGCATAATCACAGCGGGCTAAACGTGAGTGCAAGGTCTCAAGGCCGTCATCCGTAAGATGCCAGGCATTGATATCGAGCCGTTCAAAGCCTGGACGAATACCTGGGATAGAGGCGGCCAGTTCACGTTCATAGTCCGTCAGTTCGCCACCAGCCAACAGATTGCCGGTCGCAAAGCCGCCCGTAACGACCTCCAGCGTAACCCAGGCTGGAACCTCAGCAATGGGTGTGCGCGAGCCATACTCGACCGTGCCTTGCAGCAGGTTCCCGATGACCTGCTGCCAGCGTGAAATACGTTTGCGGGCGTTAAAGCGAGCGACTGGACCGCAATCCAAATCGTGCGCAAGCAGCGCTTTCGACAGTTGGAAGACTGCATAACCTGCGTCCATGCCAGTCACTCCATGTGATCTGGAGAGATGTCCAGATTGGTGTATGTGCGATGGGTCCGGAGGCTGGATTCGAACCAGCGCCCACCCGGTTAAGAGCCGAGTGTTCTACCGCTGAACTACTCCGGAACAGAACGCGCATTGTCGAGCAACGCCTGAAGAATGTGAAGGGCCACGCGCTTCATTCAGTTTTAACTGAAGACAAAGTGCTTTTTTCCTAACTGCTCCATCGAATCTATTTCTGACTGACTCCAGATCTCGTTATTGCAGGGGATACAGCAGCTCTAAACAGGCATCGGTGTGCCCTGGTATAGCTTGCTGGACAGGTTGAACATCAGTTGACGGCCCAAACAGTCTAAAAAACTGTCAATTCTCACAGGTTGCGGAACCCGCAAAATCCGTTAGCTTAGCCAGTCGAGCGCTCAATCATCGATTGGCTTACCCATTCACCATGTGCGAAAGGATTCGTCCATGACGTCCCACCACACCTCAAACCGCAACACTTCGCCTATCAAACCCAATAGACGCAACCGCTTGGGCATCACCGCCCGCCTGCCTCGCTGGGCGTTCGCGGCGCTGATCGCGCTCTGCGGCATCGGTTTACTGCAAGACCGCATTCGCCGTGTACGGCCGGCGCACGCCCTATTGCTGGGCGTCGCCGTGCTTATGCTGTTGGGGGTGGGCTGGATGCGGTGGTGTGTATAAGGGTTTCAAGACGCGCTCAAAGATCGTTCCCACGCTCTGCGTGGGAATGCCGCCCCGGACGCTCTGCGTCTGCTCTTGAGGTCGTGACGCGGAGCGTCACCGGATGCGTTCCCACGCAGAGCGTGGGAACGATCGTAGTGCGCAGGCTTTGCGGCTCTCGGAAGTTTCCGACAAGGGTTTCAGGTTGTGGCTCGGAAAAGGGCTGACTAACCTCTAGTCGTCGCTGCCAATTCAGCGGCCGGATTTGACCGTCCGACTTCAAAAGAGCAAATGCGCTAACACCGATATTGGGCGTTTTTTACGTCTGAGGTATCGTGTCGCGGCAGCTGTGCGCGGGATACCTTCGGGTATGCCGGTTTTGCTCCTTTTGGCCGGTCGGTCAACCCGCGTATAGCTGCCACCCTCTTTCGTTTGACCGCGAATCGTGGCAGTTCCATTTATAAAGGAGCTTCACCATGATTAAAGACAGCCCAAATCCCCCAAGCCATCCAGACTTCGACATCAGCACCCTGCACGAAGTGGCCTACCGCGCGATCAACCACTACCTCAACCCCGGCAAACCCAGCCCCGAACCCAGCGATGGCCTCTTCACCGTGCGTGCCGACCTGGGCACCGAAACCTTGCTGGTCAATGCCTCCCAGGACCTGGCGTCCATCTGCGACATCGCCAACCATATGGCCTTTGAAATCGACGGTTCCCAGCGCAACGTCGCGCTGGGCATCTGCCGGATGCTCGAAGGAGTGCAACTGCTGGTGGACAAGGCACTGAACGTGGCCCACCCGGCCGCATAAAGATCGTTCCCACGCTCTGCGTGGGAATGCCGCCCCGGACGCTCTGCGTCTGCCGCACTCAAGGCCTGCGCAACGTGACGCGGAGCGTCACCGGATGCATGCCCACGCAGAGCGTGGGAACGATCAGCCTGGAGGCCAGAGATGGACGCGATACAGCGCCTGAGCTATCTTCGGGCGCTCTATCGAAAGCCCGAAACAGGAAGTTACCGCTTGAGCACGTCGCCCCTACTGCGAGGCCGCACCTTCGCCCTCCTCGCTGGCCTCGCTTTTATCGCCGTGGACCAACTCGTCAAACTGCTGGCCCTGGTTTCACTGCACGCCAACAGCTTCAAAATCGGCTCTAACCCGATCAACCTGGCACTGGAACTGAGCTTGAACCCAGGCGCTTTCCTCAGCCTGGGCGCCGCGTTGCCGCCGCAGGTCAAACAACTCATCTTTATCGTCGGTGTGGCCATCGTAGTGGCGTGGGCGATGGGCTGGTCGCTCGCCAACTGGAGCCAGCCATTGCGCAAGGTGTTGCCGCTTTACGCGATTGCCTTGGGCGGTATCGCCAACTTGATCGACCGTGTTTTTCGCGACGGGCATGTGGTGGATTACATGGTGCTGAACGTGGGGCCGACGCATACCGGCGTGTTTAATATTGCTGATATCGCAATTACTGCCGGGGCGTTGTTCTTGATGTTCGATCTGTTCGTGAAGCCGAGCAAAGCCTAAGATCGTTCCCACGCTCTGCGTGGGAATGCCGCCCCGGACGCTCTGCGTCCCCGCACTCCAGGCCTGCGCAACGTGACGCGGAGCGTCAACCGGATGCATGCCCACGCAGAGCGTGGGAACGATCAACGTTGGCCCTTAGAACACCGACCAGCCAATGCGCTCACTCAACAACTCCAACGCCTTGATCCCCGCCAGCGAGTTCCCCGCCGCGTTCAGCTCCGGCGACCACACGCACACTGTAAATTGCCCCGGCACCACCGCGACGATCCCGCCGCCGACTCCGCTCTTGCCTGGCAAGCCCACGCGATAGGCGAAATTCCCCGCCTCGTCATACAGCCCGCTGGTGGCCATGATCGAGTTGACTTGCTTGGTTTGGCGCGCGGTGAGGATTTGCTCGCCGCTGTGGGCACTCGTGCCTTGGTTGGCGAGGAAGCTGAAGGCCTTGGCCAAGTCCAGGCAGCTCATTTGCAGCGCGCAGTAGTTGAAGTAGCTGTGCAGCACCGCGTCGACGTCGTTGTGGAAGTTGCCGAAGGCTTTCATCAGGTAAGCCATGGCCGCGTTGCGCGCGCCATGTTGGGCTTCGGACTCGGCGACGACGCTGTTGACCAGGATCTGCGGGTTGCCCGACAGGCGCCGCACGAAGTCGCGCATCGACAGGATCGGCACGGCAAAGCGCGATTGGTTAATGTCGCAGATCACTAGCGCGCCGGCGTTGATGAACGGGTTGCGCGGGCGGCCGCGTTCGAATTCCAGCTGCACCATGGAGTTGAACGGCTGCCCCGACGGCTCATGGCCGAGGCGTTCCCAGATGGTTTCGCCGCCGTGGTCGATGGCCTGCACCAGGCTGAACACCTTGGAAATGCTCTGCACCGAAAACAGCGTGTCGGCATCACCGGCGCAATAGGCCGCGCCGTCGTTGCCGTACACTGCGATGCCGAGTTGGTTGGCGGGCACGTCGGCCAACGCGGGGATGTAGTCGGCGACTTTGCCGAGGCCGATCAGTGGACGAACTTCGTCGAGGATCGACTCGAGCAACGCCTGCATGTCTTGTCCGGTCATTGTTTCTTTGAATCAGTGATAAGCGGGGCGCGGAGGATACTTCAATGCGCCCGAAAGCCCCAGACTATCTCCACCACTCGCTCGGCAATCACCAGGTAAACCAGGATCAGCAACAGTTGCAACGCCAGGTGATACCGCAGCTTGGCCAGCCGGCGAATGCCGTCGCTGACGTTCAGCAGCGTCAACACCGTCGACAGAATGATCAAACCCCAGCCCGCCACGCTGGAAGCGAACACGCCGATAAACAGTTCACGCTGCCCGAGCAAGGTATTGGTCCCCGCCGCAAACAGCAGCGCGCACACCAGCAGGTTTTTCACGTTGTCGAAAATCTGCGTGCTCAGGTCGTTTTCCAGCAGGGCGACATAGCGTTTCCATAAGGTGTGCATGGGTCACTTCCGGGTAGGGATCGCTCGTCAATCAAAGTAGTCCAATAGCTCATACACTGCACCGCTGCGCTTACTCCACGAGGACTTTTGCATGAAATTGATGATTGGCTTGGCCGCTCTGTTGCTGGTATCGGCCTGCTCGACCCACTCACCCGTCGCTGCGCCGGCACAGGACTCGGCCGCCTCCACCTGCCTGGCGGGCGGTGGCACGATGAAGCAGGTCGGCAAGTTGCAGAGCTGGAAGTGCATCACGCCGTACAAGGACGCGGGCAAGGCGTGCACCGATTCAAGCCAGTGTGAGGGCGAGTGCCAGACCAGCGTGACCACGCAATCGGGCAACGGCCCTGTGGCGGGCACCTGCCAGGTGGACAACAGCCACTTCGGCTGCTCGGCGACGGTAGAGAAAGGCAAGCTGGGCCGGGCGATTTGCGTGGACTAAATAGCACCACTTAAACACTGTGGGAGCTGGCTTGCCTGCGATGAGGCCGTGTCAGTTGGCATCACGGTGGCTGACCCACCGCTATCGCAGGCAAGCCAGCTCCCACCTTGGAGATCGGCTCATCAGGCACCGTGGGCCGGTTGGTTTACGCGAACTAATGGGCACCACCTAAACACTGTGGGAGCGGGCTTGCTCGCGAAGGCGGAGTGTCAGTCAGCGGATGTGTAGCTGACCCACCGCATTCGCGAGCAAGCCCGCTCCCACATTTTTTATCGCGTGCACTTTAGAAATGCGCCACATCGCAGATCTGCTCATCAAGCACGGCGAGCCGGGGTGTTCGCGCGGACTAATGGGCACCACTAAATCCTTGTGGGAGCTGGCTTGCCTGCGATGAGGCCGTGTCAGTTGGCATCACGGTGGCTGACCCACCGCTATCGCAGGCAAGCCAGCTCCCACCTTGGAGATCGGCTCATCAGGCACCGTGGGCCGAGTGGTTTACGCGAACTAAAGGGCACCACCTAAATAATGTGGGAGCGGGCTTGCTCGCGAAGGCGGAGTGTCAGTCAGCGGATGTATAGCTGACCCACCGCATTCGCGAGCAAGCCCGCTCCCACATTTTTTTACCGCGTGCATTTTAGAAATGCGCCACGTCGCGGATCTGCTCATCAAGCACGGTGAGCCGGGTTGTTCGCGCGGACTAATGGGCACCACTAAATCCCTGTGGGAGCTGGCTTGCCTGCGATGAGGCCGTATCAGCCGGCATCAATGCGGCTGACCCACCGCTATCGCAGGCAAGCCAGCTCCCACAGGGTATTTGCGGTGCATTTTAGAAGTGCGCTACGTCGGACACCTGCTCATCCAGCACATCCCGCGCCAAGGCCCACGCCTGGTCTTTGGATTCCACCACCAGCAGCGGATAGCCCCAGGCCTTGCCGAACATCGCGGCGAAGGGTTTGAGGGCCAGCCGCCGGCGCGTCGAATTCGACGGCGCCTGCGGCCATCGCCTTGCACGCAGGCAACTGATCAGCGCTGCACCGGAATGCGGATATCGCCGCCCTTGCACTGGGTTTTCACACTTCGCGGGCAACCGGCAAAACGCAATTCCTTGCTCAGGCACACGCGCACTTCGGACAACACCTTGCCCTTGCAGATCACCGCCAAGCCGTGGTCGCCCATGGCCGGGTTGCTCTCGCGAAACAGCTGCTCGATGTCGCGTGCCTGCATGTAGTTCGGCACATTGAACGGCTGCAATTGCTTGGGAATCTGCACCGCCGCCAAGGCCGTATCCGTCGCCTCCAGATAACGCGAAGCGTCCAGCCCGCTGCACGTGCCGTGCTTGGTCCATTCATGCTTGAGCAACGCGCGCGTCGGGAAGATCAACGTGCCCTTGGCCAACTCATCCGCCGACAGTCGCGATTGTGTATCGCATGACGACGGCCAGCCACCTTTGGCGTACTGCGGCCACAGCCCATGCAGCACAAACCCGTAGCCTTTGCCTGTGCACTGCTCGTTGCCGGGGTTGGTCAGGCAAAACGTCGGTGACCACGACAACGACAGCACATAAAAATCAAACTCCCCCGGCGTGCCTTGGCTGCGCGGGGCCGCCATGACAGGCGCGGTCAGCAACAGCCACACCACCATCCAGTATTTCATTTTGCCTATTCCTTGAGAAAAAGCAGGTATACCGCGATTACCCCGGCAAATTGGGGTTGCGTTGTAACACCTTGTCCAGCACCCGATCAGTCTTCAACGCCTCCAGGGCCAGCGAAGGGTGCTCGGCTTCGCCACGGATATGCGCGTTCATGGCCAGCACATGGTGCCACTGGATGTGTTCATGGTGCAGTACTTCCAGCACTTCGTTGACGTCGCCCTCAAGGCGCAACGGCTGGTTCTCGAACACCGCAAAGGTGATGCGACCGCGGCTGCCGATCAGCTCGACGCGGTCTTCGCGGCAGTGCGCAACGAAGTTCCAGCAGCCCATGCCCAATGCGCCGGAGCCGAAGGTCCAGCACGCCGTCACCGCATCTTCCGCCGCATACTGCCCGGCCTGACGTGCCGTAAACCCGGTGACCTCGACAATATCGCCGGCCAGGTACTGGAACAGATCAAACCCATGGCTGGCCAGGTCGGCAAAGTAGCCCCCACCGGCAATCGCCGGGTCGGTACGCCAGTTCTCGGGGCTGGCATCGGCGGCGCTCGGCGGCTTGCTGAAGGTCCAGATCACTTGGCGCAATTCACCGATGCGTCCGTCCTGCAGCCACTCACGCACTTTTTGGAAGCGCGGCAAGGAGCGCCGGTAGTAAGACACAAACAAATGCAGCCCGGCGCGCTCGAACGTGCGCTGCATCAACGCGCTCTGTTCGGCATTCAACGACATGGGTTTTTCGACGCAGCAATGCTTGCCGGCTGCGGCCACCATCAGGCTGTATTCGAGGTGGCTGTCGGGCGGTGTGGCGATGTACACCGCGTCCACTTCGGGGTCGTCGATCAGTGCCTGGGCGTCGGTGTAGAACCGCGCGATGCCATGGCGTGACGCATAATCGCGCACCGCTTCCTCGCGGCGCCCCATCACGGCAACCAGGGCCGAACCTGGCGCTTTGTAGAAAGCGGGTCCACTCTTCAGTTCAGTGACATTGCCACAGCCGATCATGCCCCAACGTACGGTAGTCATCTGTTGTCCTCGTCCGTTTTCATCAATCGGTCAGTATCCACATCCCCAACCGTGTACGCCATAAGCACTTAGCATGACAATTGCATTACACTTTTATGACAATCATCTCGCTGCGGGGGCACACACGATGAAAATAAGGGCCACGGTCATTTGCGAACACGAGGGGCATATCCTCTTCGTGCGCAAGGCCAGATCAAAATGGGCGTTGCCCGGCGGCAAGGTCGAGCGGAATGAACGCCCGGTCGGCGCGGCCGAGCGCGAGTTGGAGGAAGAAACCGGGCTGAACGTGGACGGCTTGCTGTATCTGCAGGAATTGAAGGCTCGCGACACCGTGCACCATGTGTTCGAAGCCTCAGTGGTGAACATCGCCGACGCGCGGCCTTGCAACGAGATCGTCGATTGCCGCTGGCACGCCTATGGCGCCCTGGACGAACTGGACACCACCGACGCCACGCGACACATCGTCAAATCCTTCCTACGTCGCCTGTAATTCCGCGCTCTGCCCGCTGTCCAGCAAACCTCGCTTCACCAAACCATTAGCTTTCTGCCGTTCGACAAAGGATTTGACGAACGCGGCAGCGGCTGCGTGCGCCACTGGCACCGCCATCGCTTGGCGGATCGTCATGAAGTCGTCGTCCACCAGCCGCCATTGGTCAGAAACCCTGGTTTGCAAGAAATCCCGCACACCCGCCGCCGCGTCCAGGCCTTGCTCGATACACCAGTCCACCGCTGCCGCTGACGTAGGCGCGCGCACCAACTCGGCATGTTGCACGGTGCGGCTCAAGTACAGATCATAGGCCGCGCCCTGGCCGACGGCGATACGCTTGCCCGGTGCATCCACTTGCGTGACGTGTGTCAGCGGCGAATCAGTCGGCACCAGGTACGTGCCCTTGATCGCGACATAAGGCGCGCTGAAGGCGATTTGCTGTTCGCGCACCGGCTCAATGGCCAGGAACGCCACGCGCCATACGTCATCAGCCAAGGCGGCAAACACCTTGCCGGCGGCCTCAAAGGTGATCAGTTCCAGGCCGACGCCCAACTCCTCGGCCAGTGCCCGAGCCAATGCCACCGACACGCCTTGGGGCTCGCCCCCCGCGCCGCGTTGCGCCAACACCGGGTTACCTAAGTTGATCGCGGCGCGCAGCACGCCATTGGGGGCCAGTTGTTGCAGAACTTGCGGGTCAATCATTGAGCGCTCCTTGTCGGGTCCGTTGCACGGTCTTGCGGATCACAAACGGCAACACGCCGCCGTGTTCAAGGTAACCAAGCTCTTGCAGCGAGTCGAGGCTCAAGGCCAACGCGCTGCTGCTGACACGTCCGTCGGCACGCGCGATCTGCAAGCTGATCGGGCTGATGCGGACCAGCAGCCTCTCCAGCCCTGCAATGATCGAACGCTCGGATTTGATCGCAGTGCTGCCCCGGTCAGTGGCGCATATCTATGAGAAACACGCGGCCGTCAGGATGATCGAACCGCCAGTGAAGATCGACCAAGCACAAAAATACGCCGCGTATAAGCGTGCGCTGGATCACTATCTCTCCCCTGCTCCATCGCCCGATTCTGTAGAACCGATGCTGTTCGCTGTTGATGCTGAAACCAGCTTTGAAAGTGCGTTGGTGCATACCAGCAGTTTGTTGCGCTGTGCGGCGGCGACGGCGCAGGAGGCCGGTGATCGATTGGAGGGGACTTCGCAGGCGCTGGTGATTTCGGTGCTGCATCTGGTGGATATGGCGAGGGCGATGGTGGATCGTGCGGTGGAGTGTGTGCAGCCACGCTGAGTAGCCCTTGTGGCGAGCAGGCTTGTCCTGCGTTGGGCTGCGTAGCGGCCCCAATAAGGTCACCTCGATTTTTCAGGTGGACCGAGTCGGCTGGTTTCAGGGCTGCTTCGCAGCCCAACGCGGGGCGAGCCCGCTCGCCACAAAGCGCGGTGGGTCAGCCAATGTATCCGGTGGCTGACACACCGCTTTCGCGGGCAAGCCCGCTCCCACATTTGGATCTCGATGTATCAGGGAGATTGCAATCCGCCGCCGCACCGCAATAAAGCGCTTTTGCTCTAACCACTCAGTGCTTTGGTTTTGATTTTGACCACAGTGGATCTGCATCAACTCGAAAGCCAAACCACCACTTCCTTCTCCAGCACCAGCGTAAACCCCGTCTGCGAATAGACCTTCGACCATGTGTTCATGGTCTTGAAATTATCATGATTATCCCCGTCCGCCGGGTCCATGAAGTCCCCACCCGGACGCAACATCACGTAATGCAACCCCACCACAAACGTGGTCACCACACACAATGCCCGGCGATTGGCGGGCATCGGCGGGGGCGCGCCGTGGATCACCGGGAAGCTCGCCTTCACACACAGCTCTTCACGGCTTGACCACCGCGGCGCACAGCAAGGACGCAGCACCACAGGAAAAATCAAAAGCCTGTTTCTTTTTAGCAGCCGGCATATGCAACTCTCGAGGGTGATCGTGAGTGCATAACAGCTCAAGAGCGCGGTTTATTCCCTGCGACCTGGGGAAGTTTCTCGCGGCTTTTGGCCTGCCCACGCTGGTACAACGCCTCGACCAGTTTCTGCCGTTCATCCTGGGGCAAATTGCTCGCAAACTGCGCCAGTGTGGTATCCACCAACGCCCGCAGTGCCACGTCGGCCTCGCGCGCCTTGGCCAGTTCCGTCACCAGCACTGCGCGGTCCAGGGTCGGCGCTTCGAGCTGTTTGATCACGCCCAGGCGCGCTTCGCGGCCGGCCATGATCAGCGGCTGGCTGTCGGCACGGTTCTGGCGCAGCAACTGGCGCAATTCCTTGCGGCGCTCAGCCGGCAACTTGATCATGGCCTGGCGCAAGCCGTGCTGGTTGACCACCGCTTCGGCAGGTTTGGCCGCCGCCATAAAGTGGTAGAGACCACCGCCCACGCCGCCGATCAAAAACACGTTGAGCAACACCGAGACGAGCAACCACGGTTTAAGGGATTTTGCGGTCATTGCTCAGTTTCCTCGGCGTTGACGGTGAAGACGATGTCGGCATCGCCCTGATCGAAGACGCTGGGCAGCACGTCGGATGACAGCATCGGCAGCGGCACGCTCAGCGACGCCACCAGCACCCCGGCGGCGATGCCGGCAAGGCCCGCGCCGACCAGCCCGGCCGGTGACAGCCAGTTGGCGTAGCGCGACCAGAACGACTCACGGCGCGGTGCAGCGTCGCGAATCTGCCGCGCCAGCGCCGGGTCGGCGAATGCCAGTTGGTGGCTGTCCAGCTGCGCATCCAGCCAACTGACCTCGCGCAACGCCGCATGGGCGCTGGCGTTACCACTGTCGAGCAGCGCCTGGGCGGGCGCCCGCTCGGCGATGGGCCAGCGATGCAGGCTGGCCCCGTAGGCGTCAGCCAAGTGCGCAAATCGTTCAGGTGTCATGGTTTTCCCCTTCCTGGGCGGGCGAGCCCGGGTGTGTCGGCAAGTTGACTGCGCAACTGGCGTCGGGCCCGCGACAGCAGGCTCTCCAGTGCCTCGACGCTGATGTTCATCAGGGCCGCGGCGTCGATGTTCGACAGCTCCTGGTAGTACTGCAACACAATGGCTTCGCGCTGGCGCTCGGGCAAGGTCGCCAACGCGGCGGCCATCCTTGCACTGCGGTCGGCCGTTTCCAACTGTTCATCAAGGGCCGGCGCGTGGTCGGCCAGTTCCAGCACCTCGTCCTCGTTCAACGGGCGCTCCTTGCGCCGGCGCAACCGGTCGTGGCACAGGTTGAGTGCCACGCGGTGCAGCCAGGTGTCGAAACGCGCTTCGCCAGGCCGCCAGTTGGCCGCCTGGCGCCAGATGCGCAGGAAGCTTTCCTGGGCCACGTCCTTGGCCTCGTCGGCATCCCCGAGGATCCGACTGGCGAGCGCGAGCAAACGCGGGAGCTTGCGCGTCACCATTTCGTTGACGGCGGCGGGCTCGTTGTTGCTGATACGTGCCAGTAGCTCAACGTCCGGATCAGTGTCTTTCAATCGGGTAGTTCTCAATGCACTGGCTAAGTTTCAGGTTTCAGCGGACCCAGTGGCCTTCACGCCAGTATCAGTTGGGGCCACGGGATTCCCAGTGCCCAGGTTCCCAGCGCGCATTACGCTGCACCGGCTGCCAGTGGCCCGGCACCCAGGCATACGCGCCGCGCTCCCACTGCCAGTGGCCACGGTCCCAGACAAAACCTGGGCGTTCGGCGGGGATCACTTCGACACGTTCCGCCGGCGGCGCCTGGCGAATGATCACTTCGGTCTGGGCGAAGGTCGGGGTGCTGACAAGCGCGGCGAAGGCCATCGGGATCAGCAAGGCGTAGCGCAATTTGGCCAGTGGATTCATGGCAACTCCTTCATACGGCGGACGAAAATGTTCGCTGCTGATGGGTTGAACGCTGGGGTAGGAAAAATCCGTCGCGAGAAATACTAAATTTTTCTCGACGGTGGTTAAGGCGAGTATTACTCAGGGGATGGCGGCGCTTGATGAAATGTTTGAAAGCATGCCGACGGATTTGTGCAAGTGGCGGCGTTCAAGGTGTAACGCAATGCACACCATGAGGAAATAACCATGTCTCGTCGCCTGACTCTGCTTGTCGCCGCCCTGCTGATCGCCAGCCTCAGCGGCTGTGTAATCCTGCCGGAACACCGGCATTGCTGCTGGCGCTACTACGGCGCCGTCACCGCGCCCAGCAGCACCGTCAACAGTTAACTGACGGCCGCAAAGCCTCGACGCCCGGCTTTTAGCTCGGTGCGCAGTTCGCCAATAAGGTTTGCGACGGAACGGACGCTGTCCAGGCCTTGGGGCGACACCCGCGTCAACAGCAAGTCGACACGCCCGGACGCCGGCTCAAATACGCTGATGCGCAACGAACCATCGCTGTTAAGGCTGCAATCACACGAAAGCGGCAGGAAGCCTACGGCCATGATGCGGTTGAGTTCGGTGATCGACATCATGACAAGCCCCCGTCCCTGGGTTCGACCCTGCAGGTGTGATGCATCCAGCTTAGATAAGCTTTTGCCGGCCACTGAACAATTCATTCAAAAGTGATACCTGTGCCGCATTTTGCAGCGTAAACGCTGGGGCGCTGACGCCAGAAACCCAGCACCTGACCTCTCGTCTGCTGCTGTGGTGAAGGCTTGACTCAGAGCGCCGTTCAAAAGACGCTCTTGGCTCTTTGCCATCATCCCGAGCAGCCCGCCATGAGCCTCATTCCTCCGAGCCAGCCCGATAGTGACGTGTACAAAACGCTGCTGGAATCGACCAAAGCCATCCCTTGGCGCATCGATTGGCAGACCATGACGTTCAGCTATATCGGCCCGCAGATCGAGGCGTTGCTGGGCTGGACCCCGCAAAGCTGGGTGAGCGTGGACGACTGGGTCGAGCGCATGCACCCGGACGACCGCGAATACGTGGTGAATTTCTGTGTGTCGCAATCGCGCGCCGGCGTCGATCACGAGGCCGATTACCGCGCGCTGACGGTCAACGGCGACTATGTGTGGATCCGCGACGTGGTGCATGTGGTGCGCAAGGGTGACGAGGTCGAAGCGTTGATCGGCTTTATGTTTGATATCAGCGAGCGCAAGAAAACTGAAGAACACCTGATCCGCCTGCAGAAACAACTGGAGGAATATTCCTTCCAGGACGGCCTCACGGGCATCGCCAACCGTCGCATGTTCGACACCGTGCTGGAGCGTGAATGGGCCAGCGCCCAACGCAGCCAGTTGCCGCTGTCGTTGATCATCCTCGATATCGATTTTTTCAAGCAGTACAACGACCACTACGGCCATATCAAGGGTGACGAAGCCTTGCGCCAGGTGGCGCGCACCTTGTCGCAGGCGGCCAACCGGCCACGGGACTTTATTGCACGCATCGGCGGCGAAGAGTTTGTGTGGTTGCTGCCGGAGACTGACGCCGCATCGGCAAGGCAGGTGGCGCGGCGCTGCTTGCACCTGGTCTGCCAGCAGCAGATCGAACATGGCTTTTCAGCGGTGTCGAAGCTGCTGACCCTGAGCCTCGGCGTCGGCACGCAGATCGTGACGCCAACCAGCGACATGCTCGGGTTCGTCGAGTCGGTTGATAAGTTGCTGTACCAGGCCAAACGCAATGGACGCATGCGTGCAGAGTTTGCCGAGATTGAAGTTTGACGCCGAGGTCAAATTCCGGGCAAAAAAAATCCCAAGTAGCTGATGGAAACTTGGGATTTAAAAATGCATAAACCGTGGGAGGTGAACGCCCGGCTATAGTACCGATTGTAAAAAGCTGTAACAAGATTAATTTAATCCTTTCGTCGGATTAAAAGCGTCGTAAGTCATTCAATAACCACACCTTTTTTAGGGTGGCCGAGGTTATAAGTGCCACTTTTTGGTGCAAGTAAGGCTTATATCTCCTTATATTAAAAATGGTTATTGATTAAAGCGGTGCCGCACTGTCGGTGGACTCTCCGTTTAATTGCCGACAGGTATCTCGAAGTTCAACACTGGTTGACGACGCGGCACTGGCCACGCGTTCCACTTGCCTGCAAAGCGCCAAACGTTCGGCCGCCTCGACCCGCGCCCGGTCGACCTGGGCATTGAGCCGTACGAAATAGCCGCCGAGCAGCACGGCGACGCACAGAATCCCAATCGCAAAGTAGCGAAAGCTGTAGGACGAAGGGGCTTCTGGTGGGTTCATGGCATTAAGGCGCCCTGCTCTTCTGGTACCGAACGTCATCACCCTCAACCGGGCCGACCTTTGACCAACCCAACCGTTGGTAAAAGCCGTTGGCGCGGATTTCGTCGCGCCCGTCGGTGATCAGGAACAGGGTTTCATGCCGTTCAAACAACGCCGCTTCAGCCAACGCCATCAAGCGGCGACCCAGGCCGAGACCTTCGTAGGCGGGCAACACGAACATCGCAAACACCTCGCCGGTACTCAGGTCGACCATGGAGAAGGCCACGGGGTGACCCTCCACTTCGGCGAGCCACACACAGGGCGCTTGGCGAATGCTGTCCGCCAATACCTGCGGGGTAATCCCCAGGTCGCTCATCTGTTCGCGGCTCAGGTGGTTCTGCACCACCGAGGTGCGAATGGCGAAGAGCGTGTCGATATCGCCCGGCGTCGCCAGGCGAATAAGCATTTGCATACAAGCCTCCTGTTGAAGGATGCAATTGTATGCATATAGAAACATAAGGTTTGTCGTGGATTTGTAAACAGCCGGGCCTGCTGCTCCCAGACAAATCTGCCCACCTTAACTAGACCGCGTTGGCCTGTTGCTGGCGACGAAACTGCCCCGGCGCCACACCATGGGCCTTGCGGAAGCAGCGCGAAAAGTACGCCTCATCGGTAAACCCGCAACGCTGGGCGATCACTCCGATCATCTGCGCACTGTTGAGCAATAAGGTGCGCGCCAATTGCATACGGCGGTCCAACACCAACTGGGAAAACGGTTTGCCGGTTTCCTTGCGCAGCAGGTGGGTGAGGTAGTTGGGTGACAAAAAGGCGGCGGCAGCGGCGTCGGTCAGGTTGAGGGTCGGCTCGTGCACATGCTCGCGAATGTAGCCTTGCACCCGCGCTAACGCGTCTTTGCGCCTGCGCCGGGTGGCATTGTTGGCGGCAAACGCCTGCAAGGGTTCGGCGTACTGCTCGCAGACCAGGCCGATCAGTTGGAAGAGATAGCCTTTTAACCGCTCACGGGCGCCGAAGGTGCGCTGGGCGTCGAGGGTGCGCATATGCGTAAGCCAGGTTTTCACTTCGTCGAAAGCCGCATCGTCGAGAATGAAATCCAGCTGTTCCTGAAAGCGAAACGGCGACAGTTCCGGGGCCTGGCCGATGGGAATGTCTTCCAGGTCCAGCGGGTCGCAGGTCAGTTGCGGCAAAAAAAACGCCTGGCTGAAGTTGATCAGCATGAACTCGCCGTCTTCAGGATGGGGAATCACGTGCAGGCGATGGGGCAGGATAAACGCCAGGGCCTTGTGCGGAAACGGCCGTACCGCGCCGCCGATATGCTGCACGGTGTCGCCGCCCAGGTTGATCTGGATCTGGAAGTACTCATGCCGATGTGGACTGGTCAGCGCCGCCCGCCCGCGTTTGTCGCGGATATAGAAGTCGGGGCGGTCGCTGCGTTGTTCCATGCCATAGGTGGTGACGCGGGTGCCTGGCATAACAGTCTCTCGATTGGCCTGGGCACCACTTTAGCCTCAACCTTTGCTCAGGGTGAAGCTCAGCTCGCCAACGCCGTCGACGCCTGCGGTGAGCACGTCCCCCGGCTGCACCGCACCGACGCCTGCCGGGGTGCCGGTAAAGATCAGGTCGCCAGCCTTGAGCGCTACGGATTTTGAGGCGTAGCTGATGATTTCGCTGACGGACCAGATCAGGTCGGCCAAGTCGCCGACCTGGCGTTGCTCGCCGTTGACCTTCAGCCAGATTTTGCCGCTGGACGGGTGACCTACCGCACTCACGGGCTGCAACGCGGTGCTGGGTGCCGACTGATCAAAGGCCTTGCCCCATTCCCACGGGCGCGCGAGCTTTTTCGCCTCGGCTTGCAGGTCGCGGCGAGTCAAGTCGATGCCCACGCCGTAACCCCAGACGTGGGAAAGCGCGTCTTCAGGGTTGATGTCCACGCCGCCCTTGCCGATGGCGACAACCAATTCCACTTCATGGTGCAGGTCGGCGGTCAGCGGCGGGTAGGCGATCACGCCCTCGGCCGGCACCACCGCATCGGCGGGCTTCATGAAAAAGAACGGCGGCTCGCGGTCCGGGTCATGCCCCATCTCGCGGGCGTGTTCACTGTAGTTGCGGCCCACGCAAAATACGCGGCGCAACGGGAAACGCGCCGCGCTGCCCTGGATGGCCAGGGACGGGATTTGTTCAGGGGTGAATACGTAGTCGGTCATGGCCTGTGCCTCTTGGTTTACCTGGCGCCAGTATGGCCAGCGGCGCCACGGCAAAGTTGGACAGGCTTACGCAGATTTTGCACAGGTCGGTGTTTGCGTGGGGACGCACTCACGCTGAGCCTCCCCCGCGTTTACTTACGCGCCACTTTGTAGCGCAGGCAATCCTGGTAAAAGCTCTGGCGAATCGCCTCGGGCTTGAGCCGTGAGCGACTGTCGTAAGTCTGTTCGGTGATGCCCATGGCCATCATGCGCATCCACGATTTGTTGAACTTGATGGTCTGGATCTTTTGCCGCGCGGCGTACAACGACACGCCCGACAGCTTGAGCTCCTGAGCCCTGGCCGCCGTGCCGGCGCCCCAACTGCACATGTACTTGTCACCCTCGCGCAGCTCCCGTGCCTGCACGGCAGCCGCGCCACCCGCCAATGAGCAGGCGATCAGCATGATTCCAACAGTGCGCATTTGCTTCCTCACCTAACCACCTGAAAATAAAAGTGATTCTGGCGAGAATTTTGTTACAAAGGGGCCATTAAATTGCCTTATTTGCTTAAGCGAACACACCTGTGGCGAGCGAGCTTGCTCGCGCTGGGCTGCGAAGCGGCCCCAACACCAACACCGCATTCTCCCTGGCAGATACGGGTGTGCTGATGAGGGGCCGCTGCGCGCCCCAGCGCGAGCAAGCTCGCTCGCCACACACAGCGTCCTTACCGATTTACCACTGGTAGGTCGCACTCGCCTGCACCGTGCGCTGCGAGCCATACCAGCACCACGAATAGGAGTAGCAGGACGCCACGTATTCCTTGTTCGCCAGGTTAGTCGCGTTCAGTGCCAGGCGCAGGTTGTCCTTGGGGTTGGCGATGTTGGGGATGTCGTAATGCACCGCCGCATCGACCAAGGTGTAGCCCGGCACTTTCAGGGTGTTGGCGGTATCGCCCCAGGACGAACCGACATAGCGCGCACCGGCGCCGACGCCAAAGCCCTTGAGCTGGCCGTCGTGGAAGGTGTAGTCGGCCCACGCCGACGCCGTGTGGCGTGGTACGCCGTAGGTGGTGGTGCCTTCCACCGGAATCGCCGGGCCTATGCCTTTATCGGTGAGCGGCGCGTACTGCACGGTGCTGTTGGACTTGCTCGCGCGGTTATCCAGGTAGGCGTAGGCCGCAGTGATGTCGAGGTTATCGTTGAGGCTGGCCTTGCCTTCCAGTTCAAAGCCACGCGACTGTTGCTCGCCGTCCTGGACGCTGCACCGGCCGTTGCCACACAGATGGCTTGGGTCCGGGTCCATGGTCGGCACGTTGCTCTGGCGCAGGTCGAAAATCGCCGCGGTGATAAAGCTGTTGCTGCCCGGCGGCTGGTACTTGATGCCGACTTCATACTGCTTGCCTTCGGTCGGCTTGAACACTGAACCGCCATAACCGGTGCCCGATTGCGGGTTGAACGACTCCGCGTAGCTGGCATACGGCGCCAGGCCATTATCGAACAGGTAGACCAGGCCGACACGGCCGGTAAACGCCTTGCTGTCCAGCGAGGATTTGCTCTTGGCGCCGGTTTTGATGGTTTTGGTGGTGCTGTCGGTGCTGGCCCAGTCATAACGACCACCGAGCAACAGCACCCATTTATCCCACTTCATTTGCTCTTGCAGGTACGCCCCGGTCTGCTCGCTGCGTGAGGTGGCGTCGGTGGCGAACGCCGGCGTGACCACAGGCGCGCCGTACACCGGGTCGAAGATGTCCAGGTCCGGGCCCTTGCCGTAACCGGCCTTGGTGTCAGTGCTGGTGTTCTGGTAGTCGAGGCCCATCAACAGCGTGTGCTGCAGCGGCCCGGTGTCGAATTTGGCCTGCAGCTGGTTGTCGAGGGTGTAGGCGTCCATGTCGACGTCGGTGGCGATGGTCGAGCGGTTGGAGGTGCGGTAATCGGCCTGCAGGTTGCTGTTGTAAATGCTGCGGTAGATGCCTTCGGCGCGCAGGTAACGCGCGTTCTGGCGCACGGTCCAGACATCGTTGAAGTGATGCTCGAAGGCGTAGCCGAGGGAGTAGTACTCGCGGTCGCTCTTCTCGAAGTTCTTTTCGCCGTCGTAGAAATCCACGTCGATCTTGCGCCCGGTGGGGCTGCGCAACACCGAGCCCCAAGCGGGAATAGAACCGTAGGACGCGCCTTTGGGGTCCTTCTGGAAATGCCCGAGCAAGGTCAGCGAGGTGTCCTCGTCCGGGCGCCAAGTGAAGGCGCTGGACAGCGACTGGCGACGGGTTTCGGTGTGTTCGACCTGGCCATCGGCATCATCGAACAACCCCGCTACGCGGTAGGCATACACGCCCTGATCATCCAGCGGGCCGCTGAGGTCGAAGGTGGTGCGCTTCTTGTTGAAGGTGCCGTACTCGACGCCGACTTCATGAAACGGCGTGTCCAACGGGCGCTTGGTGACCATGTTGATCACCCCGCTCGGCGTGCCCTGCCCGTACAGCACCGACGCCGGGCCGCGCAGCACTTCGACGCGCTCCAGGTCAAAGGCGTCTTTTTGCGGCAACGCGTCACGACTCGACGGCATACGCAGGCCATCAAGGTAAGTGGCCGGGGCGAAACCGCGGATGGTCAACTGGTCGAGACGCGAGGCCGTGGCGCCGCGGGTTTCCGGGACCACGGCGGCGCTGTAGCGCAGGATCTGGTTGAGGCTTTCGGCGTTCTGCGCGCGCATCTGGTCCTTGGTGACCACGGAGATCGACTGCGGGGTTTCGATCAGCGCAGTGTCGGTCTTGGTGCCCGACAGGCTGCGGGTGGCCACATAACCGGCGACTGGCCCGGTAGGGCTTTCGCTGTGGTAGGTGCCGCTGATGGTGGTGGCCTGCAACTCCATGGCGCCGCCGTTATCCGGTATGGCTTCCAGGCGGTAGCGGTCGGCGGAGATCTTCAGCGCCTGCAGTCCGCTGCCGGCGAGCAACTGAGTCAGCGCCACGTCGGTGTCGTACTGCCCGTTCAAACCGTTGCTGCGCTTGCCGCGAGTCAAACTTGCATCGAATGCCAATACCAGGCCGGCCTGTTCGGCCAGGCTGTTGAGGGCCTGGCTGAGGTCACCGGCGGAAATCGAGAACCGGCGCGACGCGCTGCTGCTTTCTTCGGCGAACGAGGACTGGACGGCCAGCAATGGCACGGCGGCAAAGGCAAACGCCACTGACAGGGCCAGTGGATGCAAGGGACGAGCAAGGCGCGACATGGGAAATCCTGCGTAATAGAGGTTCTATTAACCATGACGGCCATGTCGGAAAATCGGGCAAGGATGAGAGTGGTTTTTATTTGCTGAGGTTTTATGCAATGAGCCAGGTCGCTTTTTTGTGTAGGCCGTCGGGCTAGTTCTTCGCGGTTTTTACCCGCCTACAGTCGTCCCTTTCTGATTTTTCCAGCCGTTCATCCGGGCGCTTTTTCCTGCGGCATGCTCCGACGCCTTGCCATTTTGCCGAGACGTCACGGATGACCCACGCCGCCCACATTGCCTTTATCGAACATGAACTCAATGGCTTCCATCAGAGCCTGGCGGAGTATCGCCAGCAGATGGGCGCCTGGTATGCGCGGGCGCTGGATACGGTCAGCCATGCAGCGGACATGCCGTCGTTGCTGGGGATGGACCGAGTGCTGCGGGTGGGGGATTCGCAACGTTCCTTCAGCATGTCCGATGCGGATTTTTCCACCGTTGCGCGCTGCCCGGCGGGTGGCGAGCTGAAGATCGAGAGCAAGTTCGAGTCGGTGTACGACGTGCCGATCGGCGAAATCCCGGTTGAGGTGATTCGCCTGGAGGACGGCAGTTCTACGGTGGTCATGCTGGATGAACATGGCAAAGGCTCACATACCTGCGTGGCCGGCGGGCGCTATCAGGTGCGGGTACAGGGCGGCGTTTCCGCGCAGCAGGTAGACGCGTTGTTCGCCTCCTACGCCGGGCTGACGACAGACCTGGAGCAATGGCTGCGCGAGCAATGGAACGGCTTCAAACCGTCCTGGCAACAATCCACCGCCAGCGCAATTGGCAGCGGCGTGCTGGCGGGCAGTTGGGCGGCGATCCGGGACGTGTGGGACAGCATCAAGCTGGTGCAGGCAATTCTTGAAGACCCGTTGAAGTACGTCGAGCAACTCGGCACCGAGGCCGCCAAGTTGGCGCAGCTGGCCACCGACGCGCCGCAGGTCATGGAAAAAGCCATGTTACTGGCCAGTGACGAGGCGGCGCTGTACCTGATGGTGCGCACGGCGATGCTGTGGCTGGAGGCGTTGCCACCCGGTGAGATGGCTGAGGCGGCGGCGGGGTTTGTGGTGTCGCTGTTGATCGACCTGGTGATTGGCGCGGTGTTGATGATCGCGCTGCCGGCGGCGGGTGTGGCGTATCTGAGCTTGCGGTTGGTGAAGTATGGCGCGCGGATACTGAATGCCGCGGTTGGCTTTGTGCGTGGCCTGCTCGGGATTCTGACCAAGTTCATGCTGGCGGTGGATCGCTACAAGGCGGTGGCGGTTCGTGGCGTAGTCGGTGGGCTGAAGCAAGGCACGATGCAGATGCGCTGGCGGGCGCGGCAGAACACGGTGCTGAAGCAGAAAGAGCGTGTGGATGATGCGCCCGTGTCGGCGAAAAATCCCCAGGGCGATGCGGCGGCCCCTGCGGATAAAACCGCCACCAATGGCTGCCCGGTGTCGATGGTCACCGGGGAAGAATTGCTCACCCTCACCGATGGCGCGCTGGACGGGATTTTGCCGTTTGAGTGGACGCGGCTGTACCGCACCAGTGCGGTGGAAGTGGATTGCGGGTTGGGGTTTGGCTGGAGTCATTCGCTGGCGCAAAGGCTGGTGGTTTCGGGTGATTCGGTGGTTTGGACGGATCATGAGAATCGCAGTACTGAGTTTCCGTTGCCTACCGTTTCCCGACCTGCGATTACCAACAGCTTGGCCGAAGCGGCGATCTACTTGGGTGCCCTGCCCGATGAGTTGGTACTGGCTCAGGCATCGCGCTTTTATCACTTTTGCGATGGTCAGCTGACAGCGATCAGCGACGCGTATGACAACCGGCTGCGGGTTATTCGTGATCGTTTGGGCCGGATTGAGCGGCTGGATAACGGTGTAGGCCGGTCTTTGTTTTTGCGCTATGAGCTTGGGCGCATTGTGGCGGTGGACTATCAGGTTCATCGCGCCAAAGGCCGTGAGCCCTACGTCTGGGTGACGGAGCAGAACGTCGTTTCCTACGCCTATGACGAGGCTGGGCGACTGGTTTCGGCGACCAATGCCGTAGGCGAAAGCGAGGTTTATCGGTACGACGATCAGCACGTCATTCTTGAGCGGCAATTGGCCGGTGGGGCGAGTTTTTTTTGGGAATGGGAACGGGCTGGTAAGGCGGCGCGCTGTGTTCGGCACTGGGCCAGTTTTTCGCAGATGGACACGCGGTATGCCTGGGAGGACGGCGGTCGGGTTACGGTTCATAACGCTGATGGCAGTCAGGAAGTGTATGTCCATGACCAGCGCGCGCGGCTGGTGCAGCGGATTGATCCCGATGGTGCTGAGCACTTCAAATCCTACGACGACAAGGGCCGGCTAACGGTCGAGCAGGATCCACTGGGCGCGGTGACGGCGTATCAGTACGACGACGCTGGGCGTTTGGTGGCGTTATTTCCGGGGGAGGATGAGCCGACATCCTACGAGCATGACAACGGGTTCGTACGGGTTGTGCGGCGCGGTGAGGCGGTTTGGAAGTATGAGCGTAATGAACAGGGCGACGTTACGCGTCAGACAGATCCTGACGGCAACGTTACGGACTACACCTACAACAAACATGGGCAACTGGTTGGGGTTTGGTATCCGGATAACGGTTGTCATCGGCTGGTTTGGAATGAGCGTGGGCAGCTTGTTGAGGAACAGCTGCCGAATGGTGGGGTTAAGCGGTATCGCTATGACGATGTTGGGCGACAGGTTGCGCGTGAGGATGAGCATGGCGCGCTGACCCAGTATCAGTGGGATGGTGTGGGTCGGTTGGTTCGTGTCGTACTTCCTGGCGGCGCAGCGCGAGAATACAGCTACAACCCGTACGGAAAAATCACCTCTGAACGTGATGAACTGGGCCACGTCACCCGTTACGAATATGCCAATGGTTTGCACCTGATCAGCCGCCGCCAAAATCCCGATGGCACCCAGGTCAACTACCGCTACGACAACGTACGGTTATTGCTGACCGAGATCGAAAACGAAGTCGGCGAGACCTACCAACTTGATTACCACCCCAACGGCCTGATCCAGCAAGAAATCGGTTTTGACGGCCAGCGTACGGCCTACGTCTACGACCTCAACGGCTACCTGCTGGAAAAGACCGAACACGGCGATGACGGCAGTCAGCTAGTCACCCGCTACGAGCGAGACGCTTCCGGGCGGCTCGTACGAAAAACCCTTCCCGATTCCAACGTTGTTGAATACACCTACGACCGCCAGGGCAACCTCCTCAGCGTCGACGACGGCCACTGGGCGTTAGCCTACGAATACGACAGCCAAAACCGCCTCACCGCCGACCACCAAGGCTGGGGCACCCTGCGCTACGGCTACGACACCTGCGGCCAACTGAAAAACCTGCGCCTGCCGGACAACAACCGCCTCACCTTCAACCACGACAAAGGCGGCCACCTCGCCACCGTCGAACTGAATGGCAAAACCCTCACCTCCCACCTGTTCAAAACCGGCCGCGAGCGCCAGCGCCAGCAAGGCGAACTGCTCAGCCACTACCACTACGACGAGCAAAACCGCCTGCACGCCCACGCAGTGACCCAGGAAGAACACAAGCTCTACCGCCGCCACTACGACTACGACAAAACCGGCAACCTCACCCGCCTGCTCGACACCCGCAAAGGCGAACACCACTACCACTACGACCCCCTCGCCCGCCTGACTCGGGCCGATCACTCGCAAGACCAGCAGGAGCGCTTCGGCCACGACCCGGCTGGAAACCTGCTCATGCAAGACCGCCCAGGGCCGGACATCGTGGCGGGGAATCGGCTGGTGATCCAGGGCGATCATCATTATGACTATGACGCGTTCGGCAATCTGATCCGCCAAAGGCGCGGTAAAGGGCACCAACTCGTCACCGAGTACCGCTACGACTGCCAGCATCGGTTGATCGGCGTTACTCAACCTAACGGGCAAACCGCCAGCTACCGCTATGACCCATTTGGTCGGCGGATCAGCAAAACCGTTGATGGGATAACCACTGAGTTTTTCTGGCAAGGCGACAAGCTGGTTGCGGAGCATCACGCCGATCGTCATCGCAGCTACATCTACGAGCCGGACAGCTTTCGGCCCTTAGTACTGTTGGAAGGTTTTGGCCCTCAAGACACCCAGCCCTTCCACTACCAACTCGACCACCTCGGCACACCGCAGGAACTCACCGCCCCCGACGGCGAAATCGTCTGGTCCGCGCACTACCGCGCCTACGGCCAGATCAACCGCCTAGACATCAACAAAATCGACAACCCCCTGCGCTTCCAAGGCCAATACTTCGACCCGGAAAGCGGACTGCACTACAACCGCCATCGCTACTACAATCCAGATATTGGCCGCTATCTGACGCCTGATCCGGTGAAGCTGGCGGGTGGGATCAACGTTTACCAGTACGTGCCCAATCCGACAGGGTGGGTGGATCCGTTAGGGTTGAACACATGTCCGGGTGGTGACGGATGTAAACCGTCACATCACACCGAGGATCCGGCGAAAACCGCCAAGGTTAATGAAGGTGATGTAAGCCCGCCGAAGGGATTTGATAGTAAACTTTCGAGAAACGGAGCGTTTAGAAGGGCCAAAGAAATTGGAGGCATCCCACAAAATACTCAGCCGATAAAAATCTATCGGGAGCGAATTCGTGACCAAGACCGGCATACCATGGGGCGGGTGTACGTCTTCAGTTTGAAAAAAAATCACGAAACCAAAATCCTTGAACATTCGCTGGGTCACTCAGAAGGCAACCATGGACCACATTTCAACACCAAAAACACAGTGGGTGACGTTAAAGTTCCTTTGAAAATCGGCGACGACTCCCACACTTACTTCAAGAGATAGAAATGAAAACGGCCTACATAGACGAGCCTGGAGTCAAACCATGGGAAGGTAGAGACCAGACAAACGACCCAGCTTTCACTACGATAACTTTGATTGATCACGAATTCATCAGCGTTTGGATTTCCTGGTGCGAGGTTGCAGAAAGGCTTTCAAAAAATTGGCCTATTAAGCAAGAGTGGAGATCGATAGACGGAGCAGAATTCAATTCAAAAACTGAAGAATATCTATTGAAGAAAAGTTTATCCAACGAACTTAAAAGCGGAGATTTCTTCAAAAAAAATGAAGCAAGCAAGGTTTACTCTGTTATCAAAAATCGACCGAGCGAGCCGAGAAAAATAGATCATCAGGCTCTGCAAGGCTCGCATGACGTCATTTTATTGCTTCAAAAATCCAGTTCAGAAATATGTGATCTTTGGACCAGCATGACAATTTTTGAAACCAGCATCACCGCTGTAAAAATCCACGATTATTTAAAAGCACATCCATCCATAATTCTGTGTAGGTTTTACGACAGCGAAACACACGCAGCAGCCCAGCTTTCATTTTCGACCGAATATAAAAACGAAGTCATTACAGCGCTGAACAAAATAACACTCGTAAAAATAAGCGCTGAAGACGTTTGTTGCTTCATCAACTCTTAAATTAGGAGCTAAAAAAAAGATAAAACTGATGTGAATTAGCTACATTTAGCATCGCACAGCCCCCCTCACCCCCACGCCACCACCAACAACCCCACCCCCAACACCAAACACAACGGCGAATAAAAATACGTATCCAACCTGGCAAACCTCGACCCACCCACCTTCTTGAAAAACCCCACCAACTCCGAATCGCCAATCGCCCTGGCAAACATCACCACGGCAATCGCGCTGATCCCCCACTGCAGCGCGCCATGGGACACCGGCGAGAAATACAGCCCGGCCCGCAGGCAGACGAGCAATGCAATCGCCACCAAGCCCATCGCGACGAGGAACGTGCCGAGTGCCGAGGGTTTGAAGGCTGGCCGCGGCCCGTGGACGAATTCGCCGGGCAGTTGGGGGATGGCGGCGAGGCTGCCGAGTTTGCCGCCGGCGGCCCAGTACAAGTGCACCATGCTGATGCAGGTAAAAACCCCGACGATCCATCGCGCGATGACAAAGCTCATGGCGGGCGCTCCCTGAAAATGTGCGAATGATGATAGTCGCCCTGAGATTTTTTGTAGGCATTTCGTCGGCGGCTGATGGTAAAGTGCCGCCCCATGAAATTCGCCCGTGCCGACCGCTCGCTCATTGCCTGGATGCTTTACTGCTGCGTCCTGTTCAATGTGTTCGCGTGCAGTATTGGCCATGGGCAAATGCTGGGGATGCAGCTCAACGGCATCGGCGGCCAGTTCTGTACGGTGGACCCGCGTACCCAGGCGCCCGCGCAAACCAATTCCACGGATGAGAACCTGCCGACGCTGTCCAAGGCGTTCGGCTGCCCGTTATGTTCGACCGGCGGTATGGGCCCGGCACTGAGTTCCAGCCTGAATGTGGCGGTGTTGCCACAACCCCATGCGCCACCACCGGCGGTGGTGCTTGCCGCTGACATCCCTGCCCGCTTCACCTGGCCTGCGGCCAACCCGCGCGCGCCTCCCGCTTTCGCCTGATCCCTTCGCTTTCTGATCTGCACCGTCCAAACGTTCCCGTTGGGGAATACGCGCGGCTGTGCGCTGTTTTCAAGCCAAGTTTTTCAGGATTCAACCATGAAACATTTACCCCTGTTGGCGGGCCTGTTCGGCTGCCTGCCTGTCTGTGGCTGGGCGCTTGAGTTGGCCCCCACCACTATTGATGGTGAGCAAGCCGCCGAGCCCGGCCTGGCGCTCGACCAATCCAGCGGCATGGCGTCGCGGCTGGGTTTAAGCGTGCGCGAGACGCCGGCGTCGGTGGCCATCGCCACGCGCAATGATATTGAGCGCCATGGCGCCAAGACCTTCCGCGATGCGGCCAACACCTTGCCCGGCGTTAACGCCAGCGCGCCGCCGGGGTTTGGCGGGTTCGTGTCCTATCGTGGGTTTACCAGCAGCCAGATCACCCAGATGTTCAACGGCATCAACGTCGCCACCGGTTTGGCCCGGCCAGTGGATGCGTGGGTCTATGACCGCGTCGAACTGGTCGGCGGGCCCTCCTCCTTGATCAATGGCGCAGGCTCCGTGGGCGGTTCGCTGAACTACGTGACCAAACTGGCAACCCGCGAAGAACAGGCGGCCGAAGGCCAACTCACCTACGGCAGCTACGACACCGCCGGCATGGCCTTCGGCCTCAACCACGCACTGACCGAACCGGGCGCCGAGGTGCAGCATTACGCGCGCCTGGATGTGAGCCGCAACACCAACCACAGCTACATCGACCGCGACCAGCGGGATGCCTGGAGCGTGGCGTTTTCGCTGCTCAGCGACCTGACCCCCTACTTGTCCCACACCCTGGCGCTGGAATACCAGGATGAGCATGAAGACAGCCCTTATTGGGGTACGCCGGTGCTCAACCCAAAGGCCGGAGAGCTGAAAATTGACCGGCACAACCGCTTCAACAACTACAACGTCGCCGATGGTCGTTACGAGCAGCGCACGATCTGGGCGCGCTCGATCATCGACTATCGGATCAACGACAGCACCACGCTGAAAAATACCCTTTATCACTTGGACAGCCAGCGCGACTACCGCAACCTGGAGACCTACCAATACAACGCCGACAACAGCGCGGTGAACCGTTCGACGGCCTACCAGGTCCGCCATCAAGGCGAACAAAACGGCAACCAGTTCGAGCTGCGCCATGACGATACGTTCTTCGGCCTGTCAACGACCTGGTCCGGTGGCTTCGAGTACAAGGTCAACAGCACCACAAACAACCCGTTGAACGTGCCAGGCAACAGCACCGTGGACCCGAATAACTACAACCCGGGACACTTCTACGCTATACCCGGCACCAAGCCCGGCTTCATCAAGGACAAAACCAACGAAGTCACCACCAAGGCTTTGTTCGTGGAAAACCGCCTGGGCCTCACCGACAAACTCTCGCTGCTGACCGGCTTGCGCTACGACGCTATCGACCTGGATGTCACCAACCACAGAGCCGTCACGGCCACCAACCCGCGTCACTTCAAGCGCAGCTGGGAGCCGGTCACCGGGCGCGTCGGCCTGACCTACCAGTTCATCCCGTCAGCCAATGTGTACGTGCAATACAGCACGGCGGCCGAGCAGCCGTCGACTACCACCCAAGTGTTCGACGTGTCGACCGGCAAGCAGTGGGAAGTGGGCAGCAAGTTCGATTACCTGGACGGGCGCGGTTCGGCCACCGTCGCGGCCTACAAGATCGAGCGCAAGGATTTCGCCGTTACCGACCCGCTGGACCCGAACAACAGCATCCCGGTGGGGGCACAATCCTCAAAGGGGGTTGAGTTGGCCAGTTCACTGCGAATCACGCCCAAGTTGCTGGCAGAAGGCAACTTTGCCTGGGTGGATGCCGAGTACGACGACTTCAACGAGAAAATCGCCAGCGGCGCGGTGGTCTCGCGCAAGGGCAATACGCCGACCAACGTGCCAAAGCGTGTAGGCAATCTGTGGCTGACTTATGACTTCACACAGGACTGGCAAGGTGGCGTGGATGCGCGGTATGTCGCAGAGGTGTATGCAGACAACGCCAACACCCTGACGGTGCCGGCCTACACGTTGTTCGGGACATTCCTGCGCTACCGGGTCGACTCGCACACCTCGGTGACCGGCCGGGTGCGCAACTTGACGAATGAGGTTTATGCGGAGTTTGCGCATGTGTCGCCGGCTTATTATTTAGGTTCGCCAAGGACCTTCGAGGTGGCCGTTCAAACCAGGTTCTAAGCCTGAAATACACTTAAAAATGTGGGAGCGGGCTTGCTCGCGAATGCGGTAGTTCAGCCAATATATTCAGTGACTGGCACACTGCCTTCGCGAGCAAGCCCGCTCCCACATTTGGATCTGCATCCAATAGAAAGATTATCGGCTTACTTCAAACCCGCCTCAACCTTCTGCGCCACATCCTCCGTCAACCACGCCTTCCACACCTCAGGGTGCTCCTTGAGAAACGCCTGGGCCACTTCGCGTGGCGCTGTATGGTTCTCGCTCATCGTCGCCAACGCTTTATTCAGCGGCTCGATAGGAAATTGCACCTTGGTAAAAAACTCGGCGATCTGCGGATGTTCCTGCTGGAACGGCGTCGACACACCAATGCTCAACTTGGACGCCAACGAGCGGGTCGGTCTCGGGTTGGGGTTATCCGCATCGGTCAGTGTCTTCCAGGCGTCGGCGTCAAACGGTGGTTCTTCCAGTTGGATCAGTTTGTACCGCCCCATCAATGGCGTCGGCGACCAGTAGTAGAACAACACCGGCTTGCCACGACGGATTGACGAGGCGATTTCCGCATCCAGGGCTGCACCCGAGCCGCTGCGAAAGTTCACATAACTGTCGTCGAGGCCATAGGCCTTGAGCTTTTGCTTGTTGACCACTTCCGAGGTCCAGCCGATGGGGCTGTTGAGAAAGCGCCCCTTGCCTGGAGATTCGGGGTCCTTGAACACGTCCTTGTAACGCGCCAGGTCCGTAACGCTCTTGAGGTCCGGCGCCAGCGGCTTGAGGCCTTTGGCGGGGTCGCCCTTGACCACGTATTCCGGCACCCACCAGCCTTCGGTGGCGCCCTTGACGGTATCGCCCAGGCCCACCACTTTGCCTTCGGCCTCGGCCTTGATCCAAACCGGACTGCGGCCGGCCCACTCCTCGCCAATCACCTGGATGTCATTTTTCGCCAGCGCGGTTTCCAGGGTGATGGTGGTGCCGGGCAACGTGTCGGTGGGCAGGTCATAGCCTTTCTCGACGATAAAGCGCAGTACTTCGGTGATCAGGCTGCCGCTTTCCCAGTTCAGGTCGGCGAAATGCACCGGTGCCTGGGCGGCCGAAACCGGCACTGAAGCCACTGACAGACTCAAGGCCGTCAGGGACGCTGCCAATAGGGTTTTAAATCCTTTCATGCCTTTGCACCTCGCGTTTTCGCAGCAATAGCGGACGGCTTTGCTGCCAATGCGCGAAGCCTCTGAATAGTTAAGTCAACTCAACTGTAGTAGAGGTTCCGGGAGAGCAAGAATACACGCGACGTTTATCGACTACTCACTGGCCTTGAACGTTACCAGCTCACCCTTGCGCCACTTGGCGGCCTTGCCGGTCACGGCCTTGAGGGTTTTGGTCAGGCCTTCCTGCAATTGCTCGTTGGCGGCAAACACCAGCATGACGTTGTGGCCTTCCTTGAACACGATGCCCTGGCCTTCGGTCGAAGTCACAAAGGCGTAATCGCCCAGGCCATACACGGTCAACTTGATGTCGCGGAACTTCAACTCGAACTTGCCACCCTCGCGACTCGGCAACACGGCCGCGCGAAAATGGTCGCCCACCTTGAGCTCCAGACGCTGTTTGTCATCCACCACCATCGCCGATTCGGTATCGATTTCGGCGATATAGATGCCTTCCGGCGTTTGTTCGGTGATGTAGACGAAACGCGATTGAAACTGCTTGACCAACTTTGCGCGCAAATCACCCAGCACGAATAACGCGTGCATATCCAGATTACTGACTGCCAAGGAAACGCCCCCACATCAAAATTACTGCTACCTGCCGGAGCGGGCAGCACAAAAAAACGGCCCTGGGGCACGATCACACATTTGTTAAGAAACTGAAGAGAACCCGCTGCTGCGCCGCAAGACTAGTACAGGCATGCGCGATAGACCTTACGCAGGTCATCAGGCACCTCAGGAAATCACAGGTTCAACCGCCCGAGAACACGGGCCGACCAGCTTCAGAGAATAACTCAATTAAAAGCGCTGTTTCCGACAACACACACATAAAAAACTACCTGGCGTGGAACCAAGCATTGGCTGCCGACGACAATACTAAAACAGCAACACGGGTCAAAACCACCCGAAACGTTGCTGGAGGGTCAACAAGATCGTTCGACAGGAGCTGAGCATGCAACCACGCCAACACGACGCCATGTCTTCCCGCACTCGTTCATCATGTCAAGACGAGCGCCAATACTACTGCTTGCCTGACCCCAACGGGTACTCCAATTCCGTTCTTTACCGAGTTGTACCTGCCGGACGGAATTTCTTTCATATCCTGGAAGTGACCAGCGGCCGAATCAGAGGCTTTCGCAGCAACCACATTCGGGCCTGTGAACTGGCGAAAAAACTCGAAACCAGCTTGCACACCGTTCACGGCGGGATCGTTTCGTCATCCGGATGACTTTACTGCGCCGCCGCCCCTCAACAACTGCCATACTGACCCGTCCATGAAGTTTGCCCCCTGCGGGTCAGGTTTCATCAGTGCGGTTACCTTGAAGGGAAGGCTATACGTGACGGAATTTGATATTGGCGAATTTTTCATCCATGGCGATGTGCGAGAAGTAGACGGTGAGTTCCAAGCGGTAATCATCATGCGGGCCAAACCTCCGCTGACGACCGTGACCACGCACCAAGTGGAAAAAGATCGCTGGTTCAAAACTGTCGACGCCGCCGCCATTGCCGCAAAAGATGCCGCCAAAGCCCTGAAAACCGCTGTGGATTCAGGCGCACTCAATTCCTGATAATCCGATAGAACTCTGCCGCCTCCAGCGCCTCACATGCACAAGACCATCACCTTGCATGGAGAACGAAATATGGACGCGCCAATCCCAACGCTTGAAACCTTGTTTGAACAACTCGGCCTGGAATCAACCCCCGAAGCAATCGACGCATTCATCGATGAACATCCGCTGACCGAAGACGTGAAGCTGATCGACGCACCTTTCTGGACGCCGCAACAGGCGGCGTTTCTCAAGGAAGAATTGCGTGATGATGCCGAATGGGCGATCGCCGTGGATGAGTTGAACCAGCGCCTGCATCAACCGCGATAACTCAATGCAGGCTGTCTGACTGTTCCAGGCGCAACAGCGCCTGCCAGGCAGCCCTGCACTCCTGCGCCTCATCGCGGCTGGCAAACGCCGTGCCGCGTTGCTCGCCATTGAGCAACACCACCCAGCAAGCCTTCTGGCCCAGCGCACGCAGGGTTTCGGGTACGCCACTGCCGATCATCACGGCGACATCGACTTTGTTTTGCATGGTGCTTCTCCGCAGCATTAGTTAGCTGGCTAACAATGTTCGCCATGCTACGGTTTTCTGCCAGTTGGAAAAAGCTATCCCCGGAATAGCTCCATTGCATAAACAGCAACAATCCCTAGCGCGGGGGCTTGGCCGTCTCCGGCTTATAGCCCAACCGCAGCCCGCCCCAATGCCGCCCGTTGACCATGATGGGCACTGACAAATCGTGCATCAACTCACCGGTATCACGGGTGTAGGTCTGCAACAGCACCGCTTGTTGATGGCTGCCGCAACGAATACCCGTGCGGTCTTCGAACTTGCGCTTGGTACGGTTCTGCAGCGCGTCGACCTGTGGATCGCCCGTAAGCGCTTGAGAAAACGCCTTGTTGTGCGTCGGCACATAGCCTTGAGGCGTGCAGGCGATGGCGAATACCAAGCCTTCATGGCGCGGCAGCAGCGCTTCCTGGATCGCCGGCAAGACCTGATCGGTGTAGCCGTCAAAACGCGTGTGGTACTTGCTTGGGCTGGTATTCGGGATCGGCGTGTAGCTGCGGTCAAACAGGTCCTGCAGGCTGATACGGTTTTGCAGTACGTCTGCTTCGAACTGCTCGGCAATGCGGTTCGCGCCTTCACGGGCCAGGTCGTAGATGCGCTGGTGATAGTCATCCAGCCCGACTTCGGCCAGGCGCTCGCTGATGGTTTCGGCCTGCCCTTCCATTTGCACGGCGGCGTCGGCCAGTTGGCGGGTTTGCTGGTCGCTCACGCTCAGGTCGCTACGCATTTGCTCCACGGCATGGAACAGGCTGTCGAGTTGCACGCGGTTGGTGTCGGTGCCCTGGGCGATTTCGTTGACCTGCCCTTCCACATCCGCCGCCAGGCTGGCGATGCTCTCCAGCTGCGCCCCGGCGTGCTCCACTTGCTCGACGCCGGTGTGCAAGTCCGCCGACAACTGGCGAATCTGCTCCACGACCTGCGCCGTGCGTTGCTGGATATCGGCGACCATCACCCCCACCTCATCGGTGGCCGTGGCGGTGCGCCCGGCCAGGCCGCGCACCTCATCGGCCACCACGGCAAACCCGCGCCCGTGCTCACCGGCGCGCGCCGCTTCAATGGCCGCGTTTAACGCGAGCAGGTTGGTCTGGCTGGCGATGGACTGAATCACCAGGGTTACGCGTTGAATCTCTTCGCTGCGCTGGCTCAAGGCCTCGATCAGCTCGCGGCTGGCATTCGCGCGCTGGCTGAGTTGGTGCATGCGGGTGATCGACTGGGCCAACACTTCGCGGCCTTCGGTGCTGCGCTGGTGGGCCTGGCTGGCCGCGCCGAGGGCCTGTCGGCTGAGTTGCGAGGTGACCTTTTCAGTGCCGATCATGACTTCGGCGCTGCTGACAATTTGCTTGGCCGCGCTCAACTGCGACTGCAAACGGGCCGCCAGTTGCTTGACCGAATAGGCCACGCCGGCAGCCGAAAGCGCGTTATGACTGGTGGTGTAGGAGAGGTCGCGGGTCAGTTCACCCATCGCATCGGACGCGGCGGAGTCTGCGCGCACGGGCTTTCGGGTTTTAAAGCGCGGTAGCCAGACCACCAGCAAGACCAGGGGCAGGCACAGGTAGAACGGCAAGCCGGCAAACGCCAGGCCCAGCAGTACCAGCACCAGAGAGGTGCTCTGCAGGAGCGGCGTCAGCCAGCCGGGCAGCACGCGCGCCACCGTGTGCGGTGGCACTGCTGCGCCCATCAGAGATCCGTCTCCAGCCATCGTCGTTACCCCACTGCTTTGTCGTTATTGTTGCTGCATTAAACGCCACTATCGGGCCATTATCCATGAGCCTTTAGTGGGGGAGTTTGCAACAGATCAATAGACAGGGGCGTAACCTGTATTTCGCTTGGGCGCCACGTCAGCAGCGCCCAACTTCAGCACATCACGCTTGACGCTGGTGCTTGTCGATCTGCTCGTGACGCTCTTGCGCTTCGATGCAGTACTTGGTGGTCGGGCTGATCAGCAGGCGCTTGAGGCCGATAGGCTCACCGCTGTCGTCGCACCAGCCAAAGGAATCTTCCTTGATGCGTTCCAGTGCACGCTCAAGCTGCGGCAGCATACGCTGGTCGCGGTCGATGGCATTCACCAGCCAGGTGCGCTCTTCTTCAACGGAAGCGGCGTCAGCCGGGTCAGCCGGGGTATCCAGGCTTTCAATGGCGATGCGGTTCTGTTCAATGCGCTCGTGGTGTTCCACTTTCATGTCCTGCAGCAACTGCTCAAAAAAAGCGTGCTGTTCGGCATTCATGTAGTCATCCGCCGGCATGGCCAGCAACTTTTCCTTTGTCATTGATTTCTCTATAAAAAATACGTGCATTAAGGCGAATAAGGGAGCGTTCCGGCAGACCTCTGCAGGCCTCGGAAAGGCGCCGTTCATTTCAAGCGCCACCCGGCACTCAATTTACGAGGGGCGGCAGTCTAAGGCCGACTTGAGGGCTCAGCAACTGAAATGACAGGCATTTTTTCCCAATTAACCCCCAAAGGCACCAGGACGGGCTTGGCGAATGGTCATCGGAGTGCGTTTATAGCAAGAAATTCAGTGGTGTGGAGCTATATAGAAGACAGACGGTTGAAACTGGCTGGAGAAGGTTCAAATGTGGGAGCGGGCTTGCTCGCGAATGCGCAGTGTCAGTCAATACATCTGGCACTGATACACCGCATTCGCGAGCAAGCCCGCTCCCACATTGGCTTCCGCGCCAAGCCTTGATTCATTTATCGTTTGAGTTTGCGCTTGTTGCGATACTGGTCGATCACCACCGCGATCACGATGATCAGCCCCTTGATGATGTCCTGGATGTATGCATCCACCCCAACAAAGGTAAACCCGCTGGCCATCACCCCCAGGATCAACGCGCCGATCACGGTGCCGGTGATGCGCCCTACCCCGCCCGCCAGGCTGGTGCCGCCGATGACCGCCGCCGCAATCGCATCCAGCTCATAAGACATGCCCATGCCGGCCTGGCCGGTCGCGGCACGTGCCGAGGCGACCACACCCGCCAGGCCCGCCAGCAGCCCGGCGATGCTATAGACGATGATCAAGTGGCGCTTGACGTTGATCCCCGACGTCCGCGCCGCCTGCATATTGCCGCCGATGGCGTAGGTGTACTTGCCGTACTTGGTGTAGCGCAGGGCAATATGGAAGATCACCGCCACCACCAGGAAGATGATCACCGGCATCGCCCCGTGACCAATGGCGGTGTAGGAATCCGAGAGCATGCTCACCGGCTGGCCTTCGGTGTAATACCGCGCCAGGCCACGGGCCGAGACCATCATGCCCAGGGTCGCGATAAAGGGCGGGATACCGGTGACGGCAATGATGCTGCCGTTAATCGCCCCCGCCAGCAGCCCGACGCCCAAGCCCATCGCCACCGGGATCCACACCGGCAAATCCGTCAGGCTGGGAAACACCGCACGGGAGAAATCGGAAGTCTGCGCCAGACTGGCGGCGATCATCGCCGATAACGCCAGCACCGAGCCCGAAGACAGGTCAATACCGGTGGTAATGATCACCTGCGTTACGCCAATCGCCAGCAGGCCGATGATCGACACTTGCAGGATCATCAACACCAGGCGCTGGGAGTTCATCAGGAAACTCTGGTCGCGCACGATCCAGCCGAACAGTTCAAACACCAGGCCGATACCGATCAGCACCAGGAAGATGCTCAGCTCGGTGGGCAAACGCCTGCGGTGCTTGACCGGTGCCGTGGCGGGCTTGTTGTCTGTTATTGCGTTCATAGCCAATCACCTTCTTATTCTGTGGCACAGGCCAAACGCGGGCCTACGCTGCTGTTCGTCAGTGGACTACGGTCATACCCGAAGCCAACTGCATGACTTTTTCCTGGGTCGCGTCGCTACGGTCGAGGGTGCCCATCAGGTCGCCCTCGTGCATCACCATCACCCGGTCGCTCATGCCCAGCACTTCAGGCAGCTCGGAGGAAATCATGATCACCGCCATGCCTTCACTGGCGAGGAAGGAGATCAAGCGGTAAATCTCGGCCTTGGCGCCGACGTCGATGCCGCGGGTCGGTTCATCGAGAATCAACAGGCGTGGGTTGGTCATCAGCCAGCGCGCCAGCAAAGCTTTCTGTTGGTTACCGCCGGACAGGGTGTCGATGCACTGCTCCAGCGATGGGGTTTTCACCCGCAACTTCTTGCACATGTCTTCACACAACGCGCGCAAGGCTTTTTGCTGGATAAACCCTTTGCCCGAGTAATGCGGCAGCACGGCCATTTCCATGTTTTCCAGCACCGACAGGCACGGGAACAGCCCGCTGAGCTTGCGGTCTTCGGTCAACAACGCAAAACCGTTCTCGATGGCCATGTGCGGGTCAGTGATGCGTATCGGTTTGCCGTCGAGGGTGATCTGCCCGCCACTGCTTGGGGTGATACCAAACAGGGTTTCCGCCACATTGGTGCGGCCCGAGCCCATCAGCCCGGCGATGCCGAGGATTTCACCGGCGTGCAGGTCGAACGACACGTCCTTGAACACGCCGTCCAGGCGCAGGTCGCGCACCGACAGCAGCAGCTCGCCGATGGGTGTCTCGCGCACCGGGAACAGCTGGCTCAGTTCACGCCCGACCATCATCGAAATCAGGCTGTCGCTGTTCATGCTGTCGGCGCGCTGCAGGCCGATATAGTGGCCGTCGCGGAACACCGCGACTTCATCGGCGATGGCGAACACTTCGTTCATTTTATGCGTGATGTAGACGATGCCTTTGCCTTGGGACTTGAGGTCGGCAATGATCGAAAACAGGTGAGCCACTTCCTTTTCGGTAATGGCCGAAGTCGGTTCATCCATGATCAGAATGTCGGAGTCGTAGGACACCGCCTTGGCAATCTCGACCATCTGCCGTTCGGCGATGCTCAGGTTGCCGACGTGTTCTTCCGGGTCCAGGTTGATGCGCAAGCGCGCCAGCAACTCGGCGGTGCAGCGGTGCATTTCGCGGTGGTTGACCATGTGCAGGCTGTTGAGCTGCTCGCGGCCGATCCAGATGTTCTCGGCGATGCTCATATGCGGCATCAGGTTGAGTTCCTGGTGGATCATCGCGATCCCGGCCTTCTGCGCCGCCAGCGGCGTTTCAAACACGATCGGCTTGCCACGCAGGCGAATCTCCCCGGCGTCGGGCTGGTAGATGCCGGCGATGATCTTCATCAGCGTCGACTTGCCCGCACCGTTCTCGCCCATCAACGCCAACACCGAACCTGGGCGTACGCGCAGTTGCACATCGGCCAGGGCCACGACGCCGGGAAAGCCTTTGCTGATATTGAGAATTTCCAGCAGGTAGGGTTCTTCCGGCGCCAGGGGCTGGATACCGGGAGGCTGCGAGACAACCGCTTGAGCAAGCATATCGGGTACTCCATCAGCAGGGCGACCGTGGCCGCCCTGCTCGCTTATTGTTGTTATGAAGGGCTACTTGAAGTCTTTGACGTTGTCGGGGGTGATCAGCTTGAACGGGATGATCACGTTCTGCTCGACCGGCTCGTGCTTGGCCATCTTGCGCGCCGCTTCCACCGAACCCACCGCCTGGCCCTTGGCATCCTGGAATGCCGACGCGGCCATGTCGCCCTTGGTAATCGCGTTCAAGCCGTCCGGTGTTCCATCAACCCCGGCGATCAACACGCTGCCCGGCTTGGCGCCCGCCGACTTCAAAGCCATGGACGCACCGATGGCCATCTCATCGTTGTTGGCCAGCACCGCATTGAACTCGCGGCCCTGGGTCAGCCAGTCGTTGACCAGCGTCATGCCACGGTCACGCAGCCAGGTACCGGTCTGTTCCTGTTCGATGGTGATACCGGGGTATTTGGCCAGGACCTCTTTCACGCCTTTGGTGCGGTTGGTGGTGGAGTTGTTGGCCAGGTCGCCCAACAGAATCACGATCTTGCCTTTGCCACCGAGCTTTTCGGCGATGTACTGCATTTGCAGGCGACCGGCCTCTACGTCATCGGAGGTCACGGCGACAACATCCTTGGGCAGATCCTTCTGGTCAGGACGGCGGTTGACGAACACCAGTGGAATGCCCGCCTTGGTCGCCGCACTGATGATGTTCTTGGTCGACGCGGTGTCCACCGGGTTGACGATAATCGCGTCGACCTTCTGGCTGATAAAGTTCTCCACCTGGCTCAGCTGCTTGACCACATCAGCGCGGGCGTCTTCGAACTGCAACTGTACGCCGTCGCCCTTGGGATAGGACTTGGCTTGCTTGTCCATGTCTTCGCGCAGGTAAGTCAGGAAGGTGTCATCAAAGGCGGACATGCTCACGCCGATCTTGAGATCGGCCGCTGTGGCAAAGCCGCTGGCAAGCAACATGGACAAGGCCAGCGCGGTAAAACGGATCGGGGTCTTCATGAACGGTCTGTCTCCAATTTCTTGTTGGTTTTGTGGACGTTGCGTTTTTCAGAGCGAGGATGTGGGCAGTCGAACGATCGGTGCTCCCGGGATGCAGCACACCAGGGCGCCTTTGTTTTCGACGCACAGCACATTAAGGAAGGAGAAATAAAACGGCCGGGCGCGAGGCAGATCGCGTGGCGCTTGCTGGGCAGGGCGTAAAACTCGCAGTACAGCGTTGAAGATTTTCATCTGACGGTACCTGGTTGTTTTTGATCTTGTTTTTGTTGAGTCGCCCGGATCGTGCCCGAGACGTACTTTTTGCAACCTGGAAAAGACTCTATTGGAAAATAATTTCCATATCAACCATTTTTAGAATTTCATTCTATTTTTATTGAAACCACCTGCTGGCGCTCGTTGCTGAGGCGTGCGGCGTCCAATATACGGGTGGTTTCCAGCGCGTCATAGGCGCTTACCGGCAACGGCCCCTGCCCTTGCACAGCACTCTGCAACTGGCGATAGAACTGCGTCCAGCAGCCTTTTTCCGACGGCACTCGTTCGCGCTCAGCGCCTTGTTCAAACCAGCCCCAGCGTCGATGTTCCTCCGCGCCCCAGTGCTCGCCTTCGGTTTTTGGCGACTTGCCGGCCATCAGCGCTTCTTCCTGGCCGTCCAGGCCGTCGACGGTGTAGCAACCCAGCGTGCCGCTGACACGAAAACGCGGGGCCTGGCTGTTTTGCAGGGCACTGCCCCGCAGGTGGGAAATCACCCCGTTGGCGTGGGTCAGCGAGACAAAAAAGCCGTGATCCAGCGTTGGGTATTGCGCGCTGAAGTGCAATTGCGCGAACACCCGATCCACCGGGCCGAACAGTTGCAGTGCCTGGTCCACCAAGTGGCTGCCGAGGTCGCGCAACCAACCGCCGCCGCTGGCATTGCCCACCGATTGCGGGTTGTAGCGCTCCACACAGGATTCAAACCGGGTGACCTCGCCCAGGGCGCCGGTGTCGATCAATTTGCGCAAGGTGAGGAAATCCGAATCCCAGCGCCGGTTCTGGTAGACGCTCAGCAACACACCTTGGCGTTCGGCGGCAGTGATCAGCGCCTGGGCCTGTTCGGCATTGCTGGCGAAGGGTTTGTCGCTGACCACCGCAACGCCATGTTCGATGGCTTCCAGCACCAGGGCCGGGCGGCCTTTGAGGGTGGTGGAAATAACCAGCGCATCCACACCGGCCTCGACGATCTGGCCGATGGAATCGTAGGCCTTGAGGCCGGGATGGTCAGTCGCCAGTTGCTGGCGGCGCTCCGGGGAACGCGTCACCACGCCGACGAAGGTTGCGCCGGGCAGCGTTGCAATCAACGGCGCGTGAAAGAAGCGGCCGCCATGGCCGTAGCCGACTAGTCCGATTCGCATACATACACTCCTTCTTGATCGTTCCCACGCTCTGCGTGGGAATGCAGCCCGTGACGCTCTGCGTCACAAGCGCGGACGCAGAGCGTCCAGTGAGGCGTTCCCACGCGGAGCGTGGGAACGATCGAACGATCGAATGCTTATTGGCACAGCTCGCGGGTCACCCGCTCCAGCATCATGCGGCTCGACTCATCCGGCCGGTCTTCCCAGGCAAACACCGAGACCGTGGCGATGCCGTCGAACTTGAGCTCGCGCAAGGTGCCGAAAAACGCCTCCCAGTTGACTTCGCCCTGGCCGATATCCAGGTGCTGGTGCACGGTGGCGGTCACGCCCGGCGGGTTGACGATGTAGCGCAGGTTGGACGACGCACGGTGGTTGTAGGTGTCGGCAATGATCAAATGGCTGAGCTTGGAACCCGCGTACTTGAGCATCGAGGCAATATCGCCTTTGCCGTCGTCATAAAAGAAGGTGTGCGGCGCGGCGTAGAGGTAGTTGATCCAGTCGCGGTCGAGGCCGCGAATGATGTCCACCGACTCGTTGTTACGCTCGCAGAAGTCATACGGGTGCGCCTGGATATCCAGCTTGACGCCTTCGCGCTCGAACTCCGGGATCAGTTCGTCCATGGAGCGCATGAACTGGTTTTCGCACACCAGCGGGTTATCGGACTGGCCGGTGAACTCGGTATTGACCAGTTCGCAGTCCATTTCCACGGCAATCTGGATCGCGCGTTTCCAGTTGCGCACGGCAGCCACGCGCAAGCCTTCATCGGCGGCGGCCCAGTGGTACATCGGCAACAACGACGAGAGCTGCACACCGGCATCGCTCAAGGCCTTGCGAAATTCCTTGATGCGCGCACGGTCGACGCGGGCGGCTTTGTAGAACGGCAGGAAGTCTTCGCGGGGGGAAAGCTCGATGTGCTGATAGCCAAGCTCGGCGGCCTTGTCGACCATCTGGCCAAGGGGCAGGTGGCGGTACATGTAGGGGTCTAAGGCGATACGCATGTTCAGGTGCTCCC